>WVWN01000017.1:21094-51699 GCA_011773985.1 Candidatus Zixiibacteriota bacterium
GACTTCGTCGCGCTTTTGACGGGGGAAATGATTCCGGCGGTGGCCGCGGCGGGCCTCGCCGAGTATGCCGACGTCTTCTGCGACCGCGGCGCCTTCGACTTGGCGGAAACGCGCGCCGTACTCGCCGCGGCCCGCGACGCGGGCCTTAAACTACGGCTCCACGCCGACGAGTTCGACGCGTTGGGCGGCACCGAACTGGCGGTGGAGCTGGGCGCGGCCTCCGTCGACCACCTCGCCGTCGTGACCGACGCGGGGATAAGGGCGCTGGGGAGCTCCGATACGGTCGCGGTCCTGCTACCGGGAACGACTGTTTTCCTCGGCTCGAGCCGTTTCGCGCCGGCGCGGGCGCTCATAGAGGCGGGCGCCCTCGTCGCCGTCGCGAGCGACCATAACCCCGGCTCCTGCCACGCCGCGTCGCTCCGCGCGGTCCTGACGCCGGCCGCCACCTACTTCAAGATGACCCCGGCCGAAATGTTGCACGCCGTCACCGTTAACGCCGCCTACTCGCTGGGGCGCGCGGACCGAATTGGTTCGCTCGAGCCGGGCAAGGCCGCGGACGTCGCCGTCTTCGACGTCGGCGATATAAGCGAGATGTTTTACGACTGGGGCCCGACGCGCGCGTGGGCCACGGTCGTAGGGGGCGTCGCCGTCCACCGCGATTAATTATTGACCGCCACACAAAAGACGTGAACTTGCGCCGTATAGCCGACGCGTTTTACCTCACGCTCCCGGGCCGGGCGTGGGCCTGGGCGACGTACGACTTCGCCAACACGATATTCTCCATGAACGTCATCACGATGTACTTCGCCCAGTGGATAATCGTGGACCTCGGCTTCGAGGACATCTCGTACAGCATCGCCTATTCCGTTTCGATGATAGCCGTGGGCCTGACGATGCCGGCCGTCGGCGCGATGGCGGACGCCCGCAAGAACCGCCTCCGTTGCTTATTGGTTTACACGGTGGCTTGCGTTGCCTTCACAATAACCATCGGCAACGTCGCGAGTGTCTCGGCCCCGATTATGTGGAAAGGCATTTTGGCGCTGGCCGCCTTCGCCTTGGCCAACTACTTCTACATCGGCGGCCAAACATTTTACAACGCCCTCCTCCGCGCCGTCGCTCCCCCGGGGCAAACGGGCCGCGTCTCCGGCCTGGGAACCGCGCTGGGGTACGTTGGCGCCATCGCCGGCCTTCTCCTCGTGTGGCCCTTCGTCCAGGGATGGGTCCCCGGCTTCGTCAAGGGCCGGCCGTCGGCCTTTATCCCGACCGGCGTCATATTCCTGGCTTTCTCGGTACCCGTCTTCATTTGGGTAAAAGAATCGGCCCTCGGCGCGGAACGCCGGTCCGCGTGGTGGGGGCTGAACAAAGTCGTCCAAACGCTCAAGCGCGCGCGGCGCCGACCCGACGTCTTCAAGTTCTTGGTGGGAAACGTACTCTTGCAGGACCCCGTGGCGACGGCGATAGTCTTTATGGCCGTCTACGCGAACGTAGTATTCGGCATGCCCGACGCGGCCAAAATCCCTCTCTTCATCGTCGCGACGACGTTCGCCGTCGCGGGGGCCGCGGTGGCGGGGTTCGTAACGGACCGGTGGGGCCCGCGCAAGACGACGATTGCTACCGCGGCGGGGTGGGCGGCGACGTTCGTCCTCATCGCCGCGGCAAACCGCCCGGTCCTTTTCTGGATCGGCGGCTCGCTCGTCGGCGTGGGCTTGGGTTTCACCTGGACCGCGGCCCGGCCCTTCCTCGCGAGCCTCGTCGGCGAGCACGAGCAGGGTGAGTTCTTCGGCCTGTACTCGCTTTCGAGCCGGGTAGCCGCGGTCGTCGGGCCGCTACTGTGGGGCACTATAGTATACATTGCCGGCGCCTGGCCCGTCGGAAAATATCGCCTCGCGGTCGCTTCTCTCGCGGTGCTCGAGGTCGCCGCGGCCTTCGTCTTCGCATCCGTGAAACCGGGGCCTCGCCCGGACGCGTCGGCGGCCGTATCGTAAAAACCGCGCAGGTATAATATTTAATTAAAACGGGTCATAAAGTCGGGCACCCCTCGGGAAAATCACGGCGGGCCCAAGGGCCCAAAGAGGTGGAAGTAATATGAACTTTTCAAAACCGGTCTATATTGCGGCGTTTGCGGCGGCGTGTTGCTTCCTAACGGCCTGCGGCCCGGATACCGGCGGCGCCGGCGCTCCGATTACGGGAACGAGAATCTGGGTCGCGGACCAACCCGACAGCAAGGTCGCCATCTACGACGAGGGGGGAAGCCTGCTCAAGCTCGTCGGCCGGTTCGGCATGTTCAACAAGCCGAATTCGATAGACGTTTACGAATATGACGGCGCCGCGTGGGTCTGCGACTTCTATACGAATCGCATCCGCAAGTTCAGCGCGGGCGGCAACCCGCTCTACGCTACGCCCGGGCAGGAGGGCGGCTTCCTCGTACGCAACCCGGTCGCGCTCTCGGTATCGCAGTCGTCCGGCGAATGCTGGGTTTCGGACCGCGGGAACCACCGCGTCCTGCGCCTCGGCGCCGAA
Source organism: Candidatus Zixiibacteriota bacterium (assembly GCA_011773985.1). Taxonomy (GTDB): domain Bacteria; phylum RBG-13-66-14; class B26-G2; order WVWN01; family WVWN01; genus WVWN01. The sequence goes on from WVWN01000017.1 coordinate 23,615, forward strand.
GGCGGCGTCTTGGCAAGAGTTACCGGCTTCAGATATCCGCGCGGCATCTCCGCGGACCCGGCGGCGGGCGACGTGTGGGTGGCGGACGAGGGTAACGACGCCGTCGTGAAAATCGCGGGGACGGCTTCGGGCGACGTGCCCGTGGCCGCGGTCGAGGTTGGACGTTTTACGGGGATGGAAAATCCTTGGGCGGTGGCGGCGGACGCCGACGGCAAAGGCTGGGCGTGCAGCCGAGAGGCAGGCCGCGTCGTAAAGCTATCGCCGCAAGCCGCCGAGCTGGCCTCCGTGGGCGGCTTCGCCAACCCGGTGGCCCTCGCCGTGGACGAACCGGCGGGAGCGGTCTACGTCGTGGACGCCGAAAAGGGGCTATTGGCAGCCTTGCGCCGCAACGTAACGGGCACGCATAAGGATTACGGGGCCGTCGCGACCTTCGTCGTTCGCAACCTCGCGAAGCCCGAGGACGTCTTCGCCGACGAAAACGCGGGCCGGATTTACGTGGCGGAAATGGGCGCGGGAAACGTTCGCGTCTACGACCGGGACGGCGAACTGATAAATACGCTCGGCGGTTTCAGCGGCCCCGGCGCGCTCGCGGCCTGGGACGGCGACTGAACGAGACGTGAAGGCGAAGATAAACCGGCGTAAGTTGCTACGGACCTTCAAAGAGGTCGCGGCCATCTACGGCCCCGGCAAACGCGAGCGCGACGTAGCCGATTATATTTCAAGTCGGCTCGAACGTCTTTGGCCGGTTTCGGAAGACGGCGCGGGCGACGCCATAGACGGCGACGCCGGTAACTTGCTCGTCCAAATCGAGGGCGAAGGTGAACCCGTCCTCTTCGTAGCGCATATGGACACGGTAGAACCGTGCGCGGGGGTAAAAACAAAAGTGGAGGACGGTTACGTGATGAGCGGCGGCGATACCATATTGGGGGCGGACGACCGCGCCGCGGTCGCGGCCTTGGTCGAGCTAGCGGAGGCCGCGGCGCGAATGCGGGCGCGCCGGCCGCTCGAGCTACTCTTCACCGTCGCGGAAGAGATTGGCCTTCTGGGCGCGAAACACGCCGACTACGCCGCCGTAACCGGCAAGATGGCCTTCGTGTTCGACGCCTCGGAACCGCCGGGCTTCGCCGTCGTCGCCGCGCCCGGGTCCGAACTCGTCACGGCAACCTTCCACGGCCGCGCCGCCCACGCCGGCATCGAACCGGAGAAGGGAATAAACGCCATCAAAATGGCCGCGTCGGCCGTCGCGACAATGCGCCTCGGGCGGATAGACCACGAGACCACCGGGAACGTCGGCCTCATATCCGGCGGCCGCGCGACGAACATAATCCCCGAACGTGCCGAAATCAAAGGCGAAGTACGTTCGCACGACCCCTCGAAGCTCGCGGCCCACGTCGCCCATATAAACGAAGAAATAAAAAAGGCCGCGGCCGAATCCGGCGGCGACGCCGAGATATCGTGGACGCAGGCCTACGTTTCCTATCGCCTCGACGAGGACGCGCCGCCGGTCGCGTTGTTCCGGCGGGCGGCGCGCGCCGCCGGGCTCGAGCCCAAGTTCGTCGCCGGGGGAGGCGGCTCCGACGCCAACGTCCTAAATGCGCGCGGCATACCCTCCATCGTCATCGGCTGCGGCATGGAGAACCCCCACACCACGGACGAAAGGATCGCCGCCGCCTCGCTCGAAAAGCTGGCCGAGTTGGCGACGGCGTTGGCGACAACCGCCTGAAATCAATCCACCAGAACGACCTCGACGTCGGCGACGCCCGCGTCGAGCATTTTTATTTTCTTGGCCGCGGCGTACGAGAGGTCAATTATGCGCCCCGCGGCAAAGGGGCCGCGGTCGTTGATGCGCACGACGACGCTCTTCTTATTCGCGAGATTCGTAACGCGGACCCTGGTCCCGAAGGGCAGCGTCTTGTGGGCCGCGGTGAGGGCGTACATATTGAACGTTTCGCCCGAGGCCGTAGTCTTACCGTGGGCCTCGCGGGCGTAATACGACGCCTCGCCGACCTCGCGGTACGCGCCGGGCCTACCATAACCTCGCGGATAGCGCCGCGAGAGGCCGCACGAAAGCGAGAACAACACGCAAAAAGCCACGGCCCAAACGCCGTATTTTACTGCGGCCTTCACGACGCCCGCCTCTTTACGTTACGCTTCTTGCTACGCCGTCCGCGCGACCCGTAACGCGCCGCGGCCGCGCGCAACGTCGCCGCGACCCCGTCCCGCAAGGACGCGGGCTCCAACACCTCGACCTCCTTGCCGAAAGTCAGAAGCCACCGGCAAAATTCCTCCGAAAGCGGAACCTCGCCCTCGAATACCAGGCCGGCACTTTGACCGTCGTCGTAAAACTTACCCCGACCCTCGAGCTCCGGCCTCACGACGGGCCCGAGCCTCGCGTCGAAGAGCAATTTTACGCGGGACTTGACCGCGGACGTATAAACTTCCCACGCGTCGGCAAAAAACTCGTCGAGGGAGAAATCGCGCGGCGCCTCGAATCTCTTGCGCGTGACCTTTACCGCGGAAATCCGGTCCGCCCTAAACACGCGCGGCCTTTTGCGGCGGTGACATAAGCCGACCAAATACCAACTGTGCCGCCGGAAAGTCAAACCGTACGGGTCGACGGCCCGCGCCGTCGTTCGGTTTCGACTTAACGAAAAATATTTTAACTCGACGGTTCGGCGCGACCTCACCGCCTCCTCCAGATCGCTCAGCATCCGGACCGTCTTTTCTCCGAGCGGGTGGGCCTTGACGTGGAACGATATTTTCTCCGTCGGACCTTCGGCCTCGGCGAACCTGCGGAACAGGCAGTTATCGATTTTAGTCAGCGCCGCCCGCGTCGCCGCGGCGTAGGGCGACGCCACGGCCAACGCCCGATTCTTGACGCCGAGCCTGATAGCCAACAACTCTTCGCGCGTGAAGTCGGCGTCGGCGACGAACGCGCCGGGCATAAGGCGATAACCCCGGTCGTAGTGGATCGGCACCAGGCCGGAGAGCTCCACGACGTCGCGGTATATCGTACGTTTGGAAACGCCCAACGTCCCCGCGAGCTCCGCGGCATAAAAGCCTTTGCCCGAGCGTAAAATATTCACGAGTTTAAACAACCTCTCGGTTTTCTTCCCCGCCATAATCGGAAATCCCTCCTGCTACGTTGAACTCTCGCGCCGCTAAAACCCCTTCACCGTCATTCCTTTGATGCCGGGGTTACCGACCCTTTTCCCGAAAACGTCCCATCGTCACCTCCCTGAAAACGTGAACCCCGCATTCCGCGGCAACCGCTCGGGGGCGGGCCTTCGCGCGACCGGCACGCCCCTATCCCGGCGCGCCCTCCCGCCGAGTTTTCCTCCGCTCCGTCAATACCGCGTCCACGTACGCGCATACGGCCTCGCGGTGACGCGCTTCTATTTCCGTGAAGTGGACCGCGGCGCTGAAAGGCCAATCCTTTTTGCCGCGGCCAGCCTCGGCGCGAACGATAACGCCCCTGCAGCGAAAGGAAAGCGCTTTAGCCTTCCCCGCGGGGGGCAACGCCACCGTGAGCGATACTTCCGTAAAATCGGTTAACTTCTTATCCGCGTCGAAGTAAATACCGGAACCGGATATGTTACGCGTACGGAGGTTCACCCTGTCCCCGGAGGTCGTCTCCAAGACGCCCCGATAATCTATCGCCGCGCGCGGATAACGCCGGCGCTCTACTAAACCGCTAGGCATCGCTTTCCCCCTTGCCCGGTCACGCGGCCTCCGCGCCCATTTCCTCCGCCTTCACGAGCTCGGCTATGGTCAAATGTTCGGTCCAGAGGTAAAAGAGGCCGATGAAGGCGGAAGGTAGAACTTGGACCACGTGGACGATTATGGCGTACGACAACGCCTCGTTCCGCGTCAACGCCGGCTCGACTATATGCAGCGCCGCGATGACGCCGAGCTCCATCGTCCCGATGAAGCCGGGCGACGACGGTATCGAGACGGCGAGGCTCACGATGGCGACGAGCAACAGCGGCGCGTACAGTGGCAACGGCGACGTGAACTCGAAGCCGAGATTTATGAAATAATACGACAGGGCGACCAACAACCATATCGCGCCCGAATAGAGGAACGCCTTCCCCAAATCGGCCGGGCTGCGGAAGCAGCTGAAGCCGTGGATAAACTTATCCAGGGACCGAACGATCTTGACGGCGGCGCGCTTCGAAAAAGGTGCAAAAATAAATTTAATAATCGACGTCGCCGTGCCGCGTTTGAAGTAGAACAAGACGAAGAAGCTCACGAGCGCGACGTAAATTATGAAGCCGGTCGTGCCGCCGGCCTTGACCCCCGCGATCTTCGCCGGTATCAATATCGCAAAACCCGCCAGTATTAAAAATAAGATGGCGCCGTCCAAAAGGCGGGTGACTACCACCGAACCGAAGGTCGTACCCTTGGAGAGGCTCTGCTTACGGGCCAACACATACGCCCGGACCACCTCCCCCAACCGCGCCGGCAAGATCGTATTCGCGAAGTAGCCGATCATCGTTATACGAAAAAGAGGATAGGACCGCAACCGCCGCACGCCGCGGAGGACGTACCGCCACTGCAGCGCCCGACAGTAATACGACGCCAAGACGCACGCGACCGCCGGGATCAGGTACAAGTAATTGACGCGCGCCAGCGACGCCCCGAACTCGCGCCAGTCTATGACCGCGGCGAGGAAGACCGCGGAGGCCAGGCTGACGCCCAATCCTAAAAAAACCCTCGCTCTTCTGCTCAGCCTCACGACGGCTAGACGCGGGTCCTTACTTTATTACGTAAAGGATTATGAACACGGCCGCCACGTAAAGCAGTATGTTCACCTGAAGCGGCCTGTCGCGTACGAGAATGGCGGACGGCTGCGCGCCCTTCCCTTTCTTGTAGATAAGGTAGAGGTAACGGAATATACCGTAGACGACGAACGGGATGGTGTATATCATCTTGTTCGTGCCCAACCGCGCGACGGTCCCGGGCCAAATCGTGTACAGCGAATAGGACATAACCGACGAGGCGGTCGTGATGCCGATCATCTCGTCGATCAATTTCGGCGAATACGAAGCCAATATCGGACGGTGAACGGCGGCGTTCTCCATCAGGTCCGTTATCTCTCCCCGGCGCTTCGAGAAGGCTAAAAACAACGCCAGGAAGAACGTGCAGATGAGCAGCCACTCCGATATCTGGACCGGCTCGACTATTATGGCGTAGATGCCGGCGACGGCGCGCAGTACGAAGCCCAACGCGATCGTCACGCAATCGACGAGGACGACCTTCTTGACGCCGAACGAGTAAGCGAGGTTGAGCGCGAAATAAACCAGCGCGGAAACGCCGAACTTCCACCCCAGCGCGTAAAAAGACGACGCGAGCGACGCCGCGGCGAAGACGGCGAACAATAAGACGCCCGCCTGCGGCGAAACTTTGCCCGAGGCGATGGGCCGGTTTTTCTTGTCCGGGTGCTGGCGGTCCTGCTCCGCGTCCACCACGTCGTTGAGGATGTAAACGCTACTCGAAAGAAAACAGAAGATTACGAACCCCAACGTCGCGCGTAGCGCGTCTATCGGAACGAGCGCGCGACCCGCGAAGACGACGGCGACGAAGAGGATAAGGTTCTTCGTCCACTGAAAGGGCCTCATCAACTTAACAACCGCCGCTATCATCGGGTAAGCATCACCTGCTTGCGGCGATTATAATTAATAACGGTTATCATCGCAATCCATTTCCGACCGCGGCGCGCGCCAGAACCAAAGGAGAAATGACGCCGCGCGATACGTTATCCAGCGCGACGCCCGCCCCGCGCGCACGGGCTCGAGCCAACACCGCTCGCCGAACGGCACCTGCTGGCGCCAGAAGCCGCGGCGCGTTTGGCGCGCGCGCACCGCNNGGTCGCCACCGTGAACGCGTCGTATCGGTACTGCGGCCAGCTTAGCCGGCGCCACGCCCTCGCGGAACGCGGGAACCGGCCGTTGTAATCCGTAAAGAGATTCTCGAGGAGGTAACGTTTGCCGCCCTGGAGGGCGTCGTCGCCGGCGGCCTTGCCCCCAGCGAGCGCGCGCAGAACCTCGGCCGTCGTCGCCACCGTGCTCGGCGCGCCCTCGCCGCCGAGCTCAAACCGGTCCGCCCAACCGCCGTCCGGCCGCCGACGCTCGCGGAGCCAATCGCGCGCCCGCGCCAGCTCCCCCTCGTTTACGCCGAGCGCAGCGAGCGAGCTCACGACGTACGCATTTGCCCGGACGAACGGCCCGCCCGGGCCCAAGTCGAAGAAACCGTCCGCCGTACGCCGCGCGAGCATCGCCCCCGCCGCCCGCGCCACCAGCGGCTCGGCCAGCGTAAGGCCGAAATCCGCGAGTACCGGCAGCTGCCAAACGGCGGCCAAATGCCGCGGCGCGTAAAGGCTTCCCCGCCGGCGAAAGAGTCGCTCGGGCGCGTACCACAGGCCGTCGTCGGCCTGCGCCTCCGCGAGCGCGGCGAGGTCGTGGTCCTCGGTACGCCTCTCCCACCACGACGCCGTCTCGCTCTCGCGCGGCCACCCGAGCAGGTCCACCGCGGCCCGGTACTTCACGAGCGGCGAGCGCGCCCTCAAAAGCCACCGCGCCGGGTCCGCGGTGAAATTTCGCGCCACCGTCGCCGGGAGGTTTTGGCGTAGGGCTTCCATTTAAAAAATGGAAGTCGCTATCATAGCGATAGACAAAGCCGCCAACGCCGCCGCGGTCACGCCGGAAATAATATTCCGAACCGGGCCGTTGACGTATTCGCCCATGAGCCGCCGGTCGTTTATCAGGACGAGCATACAGAATATGACGCCGGGCAACGCGACGCCGTTGACGACCTGCGACCAATACATAATTTCGAAAAGAGGCAGGCCGGGCCAGAGGACCGCCAGCGCGCCCACCGCCAGGATAGCGGTGTACAAAGAATAAAACCCCGGCGCCTCGGCGAACTTTTTGTCGACGCCCGCCTCCCAGCCGAACGCCTCCGATATGAAGAAAGCGGTCGCGAGCGGTAAGATGGAGGCCGCGAAGAGCGACGCGTTCAAAAGGCCGAAGCCGAACAGAAACGACGCGTACCGCCCGGCGAGCGGCTCGAGGGCGAGCGCCGCGTCCACGGCGTCTTTTATCACGATGCCGCGCGGGAACAACGTCGCGCCGCAAACGACGACGATGAAGAACGCGACGACGCTCACGACCACCGAACCGACGACGACGTCCCACCGCGACAGGCGGTACTCGCTCACCTTAATGCCCTTCTCGACGACCGCGGCCTGCAGGTAGAACTGCATCCACGGCGCGACCGTCGTCCCCACCAGGCCTACGAGCATCGCCAGGTACGCGCCGTCCCACGAGACATCCGGCCAGGCGACGCTCGAGGCCACGTCGCGCCACGCGGGCCTGGCGATAAAACCCGCCACTACGTACGACGCGTAAACGGCGCAAGCCGCCAGGAATAACTTCTCGACGCGTTTATAATCCCACTTGACGACGAGCAACCAGAGCGCCGCCGCGGCCGCCGGCACGGCGACGTATTTGCTGACGCCGACTACCCCCAAGCTCGCCGCGACGCCCGCGAACTCGGCGACGGTATTGCCGAGGTTGACTATCAACATCGTCAACATCAAATAAAACGTGACGCGGATGCCGAAGCGCTCGCGGATGAGGTCCGACAACCCCTTGCCCGTCACTACCCCCATCCGAAGGCCCATCTCCTGGACGACGACCAAGAAAACGGTTATAGGCACGAAGGCCCAAAGCAGGGCGTAGCCGAAGCGGGCGCCGCAGATGGAATAGGTGGCGATGCCGCCGGCGTCGTTGTCCGCGTTGGACGTGATGATGCCCGGGCCGAGGAGCGCGAGGAAGAGCGCGAACCCCTTCACGCGCGGCGTGAGCCAGGTGCGAGGTTTGAAGTCGAGAGCCAATTCTATTCCTTCTCGAACTCGGGGTACATCGCCGCGACGGCGTCGTACAACATTATCGCGCCTTTGAGTTTACCCTCCTCGTCCGTCACGGGCAGCGCGCCGAAGCCGTACTTCCCGAAAAGCTCGAATACGCGCTCCGGCCGGTCGTCGACCTTCGCGGCGACGACCCTCTCGCCCATAAGTTCGGCCGCGCGCGTCTTCCTCTTCGCGAGCAACGCGTCCCGCAGCGAAAAGACGCCCAATAAAACGTCGTCGTCGTCAACGACGTATACGTAATTATAGGCCTCGACGTCCTCGGCCGCCTTCAACCGCCTGAGCGCGTCGCCGACCGTATCCTCCCGCCTCACGGCCAAGTACTCCGTCGTCATTATCGAGCCCGCGGTCCCCTCCTTCTGCGCCAACAGCTCGCGCAAGTCCTCCGCCAACTCCTCGTCGTCCATCGCGCCGATGAGTTCTTGCGCCTGATTCTCGTCCAACTCGGCTAGCACGTCCGCGGCCTCGTCCGGGTCCATCTCTTCGATGATGTCGCCCGCGCGCTCCTCGCCCACGACCTCGAGTAAATCGACGGCCATCTCGGGTTCGTCTACCTCCTCCAAAATCTCCGCCGCGGTATCGTCGTCGAGCGCGGCGAAGACGGCGGCGCGCTGGGGCTGGGGCAGGTCCTCGATGATGTCGGCCAACTCCGCCGGGTGCAGCGCGCGCAGCCGCTGCCCCGCGACGCTTAAGTGCAAAGGCGTCCCGGCGAGCGGTTCGCCCAGCGGTTGGACGTACCGCCAATTTATGAACCGCTCTTTGACGGTGTAGTCGAACAGCCACCGCGTAACGGCGTCGAAGACGCGCAACAGGCCGAGCCGCCGGAACATCCCCCGTACGCCCGTCTCGACGTGAACGACGCGCAAGTCGCGTTCCGTATTCAAAAGGTGAATGTCGTTGACCCGTTCCACCTTCGCGCCGTTGACGTCCACGATTTGCTTATCCAGGACGTCCGCTACGAGGAGGATCTCGCCCGGGCGCCGCTCGTACGGCTCGAGCCGGCCGCCCTCTTGCTCGCGCAAGTAAACGCCGCCTTTGTCCAATCGCGCTATCGCCTCCCACGGCACGCGCACGCGGTCCCGCCGGCCGCGCCGACAGACGAAGTGCGTGACGCGCGGGTACGTCTCGCCGCCGTCGGCGGCGAAATCGACGACCTTGCCGAGCCGCGAACCGGCGTGAGTGCGCCACGGCTTAGCCATTATGTCGGTTAAAAAAATAAAAACGTCCATCTCGTTGGCCCCTTAATTCAACGGGGCGGTCCCGGCCGCCCCTCCGCGAAACCTCGCGCCTCGAGCCTCGAGCCGTTATTCCTCCACGTCCAGCTGGGCACGCTGCAACTTGCCGGAGTAGTCGACGTAAACGGTCTTCCACTCCGTGAACACGTCGAAGACGGTGAAAGAGCCCTCGCGGTGGCCGTTGCCCGTATCCTTTACGCCGCCGAAGGGCAGGTGGACCTCGGCGCCGATGGTGGGCCCGTTCACGTACGTGATGCCGGCCTCGAGGTCCTCGACCGCCCGGAACGCCAGGTTTACGTCGCGCGTGTAGATCGAGCTGGAAAGGCCGTAGGAGGAGTCGTTCAGGACTTCGATCGCTTCGTCCGCGTCTCTGACTTTGAATACCGAGAGCACCGGCCCGAAGATCTCCTCGCGCGCGATCCTCATCGTCGGCTTGACGCCGAGGAACACGGTAGGCCGGTAGAAATAGCCCTTTTTGCACTCCCCCTCCTCGTAAAACTCGCCGCCCAAAGCCAGCTCCGCGCCCTCCTCTTTACCCACCTCGACGTAGGAATGGACCGTCTCGCGCTGCGTCGCGCTGACCAGCGGCCCGACTTGAACCGACTCGTCGAGGCCGTCGCCGAGCTTCAACGCCGCCGCGGAGTCGAGCAACTTCTTGACGAACTTATCGTGTATCTTCTCCTCGAGTATAAGGCGACTCGTCGCGGTGCAGCGCTGGCCCGTCGTGCCGAAAGCCCCCCAGAGTACGCCCTCGAGGGCGAGCTCGAGGTCCGCGTCCGCGAGGACGATCTGCGCGTTCTTGCCGCCGAGCTCGAGCGAAACCCGTTTGAGCTTCTTTCCCGCAACTTCGTTGATATGCCGCCCCACCTCGCTCGAGCCCGTGAACGAGATTACGTCGACCCCCGGGTGCTCGAGCATCGCTTCGCCCACCGTCGAGCCGGGGCCGCACACGACGTTGAACACGCCCGGGGGCACGCCCGCCTCCTCCAAAATCAAACCCAACTCGCAAACCGTCGCCGGCGTGTACGTTGCGGGCTTTATTACGACCGCGTTGCCCGCGACCAGCGCCGGGAAAACCTTCCACGTGGGAATGGCCATCGGGAAGTTCCACGGCGTAATCAGGCCGGCGACGCCGACGGGCCGCCGGAACGCCATCCCGAACTTGTCGGGCAACTCCACCGGCGTCGTTACGCCGAAGAGGCGTCGCCCCTCGCCCGCCATATAGAACGCGGTATCTATTCCCTCCTGCGTATCGCCGCGCGTCTCCGCGATAACTTTACCCATCTCGCGCGTCATCTGGCGCGATATCTCCTCCTTGCGCTCGCGCAACAGCTCGCCCGCCCGCTGCACTTTGAGCGCGCGGACCGGCGCCGGGACCTTGCGCCAACGCTCGTAGGCGGCGCGGGCCGCGGCCACGGCCTCGTTCAAATCCTCCGCGCCCGACGCCGGAAAAACGCCGACGACGTCGTCCGTATTGGCGGGGTTCCGGTTCTCGACGCTTCTCCCGGACGCCGCGGGCACCCATCGGCCGGCGACGTAGTTGTTGAAGTGATGAGGCATAACGGCGACCCTCCTACTAGCAAATAATGAACGTTATCAATCGCGGGGCCGATTATGTTATACTTTCGGGCACCATAAATCAAGTTTTTTCCCGTCGGGCGGCCTCGGCTACGGCGATATATCGTTATTTATCAAAATTTTATACTAGGCGACGTTAAAAGCGGGCCGGGCTACGGCCGACTATCGCGCTCGAGGAAACGATAAAATAAAAGTTCAACCAATTCGAGAATAGGCGACGGCAAAGCCCTTCGCCTCGCCAGTCAAAATAGGCCTTGAAATTTATCCGGGCAAGGTTAAAATATATAAAAACAAGGTAAACAATCACGATAACTATGACCGCCGGCGATAACGGGCCGCGGGAATTATCCCGGAAAAGTCGCGCCCACCGATTAAAAAAGCGAATCCGCGAGGCGGCCTCGCGCGCCGAGTTGTTCCCGCTCGTCACGAACGGCCTGACCGAATACTTCGAGGCCGAGGCCTGCGCGATTTTCGCGCGCGACGAAGAAGGCCAAATCGAAATAGCCCTGACGACCAAGAAGTCGGGCAAGTACCGACAACTCTCATTCCCCCTCGAGAACGAGAATGTAGTCACCAAAACGCTGCGGAACGGCCGCATCCTAAACCTCCCCTCCGCGCGCACGGGCGACCTCGTAGGCCTTCCCCTCCTCGAGGGGTACGCGGGGGCTTCGCTACTCGCCGTTCCCCTGAAAACGGACGGCAGCGTGAGCGGCGTCGCCGTTCTGATCAAGGCCGCTGCCGCGGGCGGGTTCTCCCCCGAAGACGAGGCGGAAAGCCAAACCTTCGCCGCGGCGATAACCTCAGCCTTGGCCGCCATCGGCGAACGGGAAAGCCTTTCCGCGGAACTCGACCGCCTGAAATGGGAGAACAAGCAACTGCGGCTGGTGACCGAAGCCGCGCCCAAGCTGTCGTCGGCCCAAGACCTGGAGACGGCGTTGGAACAACTTTTGGAAGAGGCCCGGAAAGGCGTACCCTTCGACAAGGGCGCCGCCTACTTCTACGACGAGAGAACCGACGCCGTAAAGCAACTGGCCACCTTCGGCTACACCCCCGAGGAGGCGCAACTGGTCGTCGAAACCTTCGCGGAAAGCCTTGCCTACCGAGCCCTGCAAGACGGCCGAACGATATACGTTGGCGACATCTCGGCCGAGGGCAGCGCTCAAATGACGGACGAAACGAGCGGCGGCTCCTTGCTCGCCATACCCGTCGCCCTCGGCGAGAAGACTTTCGGCATAATCAGCCTTGGGAGCGACGCGCGCAACGCCTTCGACCCGGAAGACGTGGCCTTCGTGAAAGCGCTCGCGGCGTGCACCGCGGCCGCGGTAGAAAACGCCCGCCGCCTCGAGGGTGAAAAAAAACGCGCCCTCCAACTGAGCTTGATAACCGAAATCGGCAAAACGGCGCTCCTCACGGCCTCGACGCGCGAGCTCTACAAAGATATAGCCTCGGCCATAAAGGATAAATTTAGCTACTACAACGTAGCCGTGTACTCGGCCGACCGGCGCCGGCGGGAGTTATTCCTGGAGGCCATCGTAGGCGGCTATGCGGACCAACTTCCCGTCGGCCACCGCCAACAATACGACGAAGGCCTGATCGGCACCGCGGCCCAAAGAAAACGCGCGATACTGATCAACGACGTAACCAAAGACGACCGTTTCGTCGCGGCCAAGGGCGCGGCCGCGGATACGAAATCCGAACTTTGCGTCCCCGTATTAAGCGCCGGCGAAGTGGCCGCGGTAATCGACGTTCGGAGCCGACGCGTCGGCGCGTTCGAGGAGAGCGACGCCCTCGCCCTCGAGGCGCTCGCGGACCAGATCGGCGTACTCCTCGAAAACGCCGCCCTCCTGTCCAAGGAACGCCAGCGGACGAGCGAGCTCGCGCTCGTCGGCGAATTGGGCAAAGAGATCCTCGCGGCGGGCGACGTACCGAGCCTGCTCAGAACCGTGTCCGTCGCCATCAGGAAACATTTCAAATACTACAACGTGGCCGTCTTCCTAGTCGACCCCACCGACCCCCGGACCGTCGTCGCCGACGTCGTCGAAGGCGCCTACGAAAAGGTCCTAAAGAAACCGCCCAAGATAACGTTGGGCCGCGGCTTCATCGGTTCGGCCGCGGAGACGGGCGAGGTCGCGTTCTCCAACGACGCCACCAACGACCCGCGCTACGCTCCCGACCCGATCGCGGGGGAGACGCGCTCCGAGGTCGCCGTCCCCATCAAAGTCGGCGGCCGCGTGGTCGGCGTTCTCGACGTCCAAGAAGACGCCAAAAACGCGCTTACCAATCACGACGTAGCGCTCCTTCGCACCTTCGCGGACCAGCTCGCGGTCGCGATTCAAAACGTAAACCTTCTGGCCAAAGAACAAAAGGCCACGCACGACGCCCAGGCCCTTCTTCACATCAGCCACATCATAAGGCAAACGCCGGACCTCGAAAAATCGCTCGAGTTCCTCGTCGAGGAGACGAGCACGGTGATGGACGCCGACGCGTCCGTGTTAATCCTTCTCGACGACGAGGATAAACCCACGCGCTTCAAAGCGTCGGCCGGTTTACCGGAGGAAACCGAACGCCTCTTGCGTTCCGGGAATTTCGACGTCGCGAGTCACGCCATCTACGAGGAAGCGAGGGCGAGCAACAAACCGGTCTTCGTCGCCGACACGGCCGCGGCGCCCGAAAAATTCAAGGGCGACCTGTTCGTCGGCCTTCCCGCGCGCGCGTTGGCCGTCACGCCCTTGCGCAAGAAGAAACAACTGCTCGGCTTGCTCTTCGCGATATGGGAAAAGGCACGGCCCGCGGTTTTGGAATCGGACCTCGCGCTATTCGAGGGTATAGCCTTCCAGGCCGCGATAGCGGTCGAAAATTTGCTCCATTTGGAAAACGTAAAACGGCAGACGGAGTACCTTTCCATCCTGAGCTCGATCGCCGCGGACGCGAGCCGCCTTCCGCCCATCGACGAATTGCTCCGCGGCGCGCTCGAAAAGATCCGCACCTTCGCGGGCCTCGAGGCCGGCGCGATCCACCTCTACGACGAGAAAAGGCGCTCGTTGAACCTGACGGCCGACGCCGGCTTGGATGAGCAAAAGAAAAAAGCCTGGGAGAACTTCGAAACCATCGGAGAACATCTGGCCTCGCCCTTCCTCACGGAGGAGATAGTCGTCAAGGAAAGCGGAAAAGACGCCGACCCGCTCGGCCTGCCCCCCGTCGCCGCGGGCGGGCCGCCGTCCTACGTCTCGGTGCCGCTGCTCGCGAAACAACAGGTCCTCGGGCGGCTGACGCTATTCTCCTGGAAAGACCGGGCCTTCCACGGCGAAGACACTTACCTCCTCCAAACCATCTGCGACCAACTGTCCGTCTTCATCGAGAATGCCCGCCTCTTCGCCCAGAACGCCAGCCGGATGGAGGAACTGGTAACTTTGTTGGAGACCTCAAAAACGCTCTCCTCGTCGCTCGACACCGAGGAGATAATCTACAACATCGCCCAGAAGGTAAAAGACCTTATCGGCGCCGACGAATGCACCGTATTCCTACTGGACCGGGAGGCCGGCGTTCTCGAGCCCATCGTCAGCCTGACCGCCCACCCCGAGGAGGTAATGAAAATCCGGCTGAAACTCGGGGAGGGCATTACGGGCCACGTCGCGTTGACGGGCGTCGGCGAATACGTCAACGACGCGCGCTCGGACCGACGGGCCGTTGACATAGCGGGGGCACCCTTCGAGGAGCGCGAGGCGCTTCTGTGCGTACCGCTATTATCGCGCGACGAGACCATAGGCGTTATGACGCTGGGGCGGCTGGGGGGCGACGTCTTCGCGGACCGGGACCTTCAACTTTTGACCCTCTTCGCCAGACAAGTCGCGGGCTCGATCGAGAACGCCCGCCTCTTCGACCGCGTGTTATCTTCGATATCGACCGCGGACGGCCACCGGCGGAAATTGGACGCGATCTTCACGAGCATCGCCGACGCGATCATAGTCACGGACATGGGGCTCCGCGTAGTCGAGGTCAATCCCGCGGCCGAGAAGATGTTGGGCCGACGTGCCGAGGACATAGTCGCCCGCCACGTCCGCTCGGTCATCGAGACGCCCGCCTTGCACGAGACCTTCGAAAAAGCGAGCGCGTTGCTCGCGGAAAAAGACCTCGCGGAATTCGAATTTGCGGTAAACGCCGGGGGCGGCGACGGCAAAACAAGTTACTACCGCGTTCTGATAAACGCCGTCACGGACCCCGCGGGAGAGAGGGTGGGGTACGTCGCGACTTTCCGGGACGTGACCGAGGCCAAAGAGCTGGCCTTCCTCAAGGAAAACTTCATAGCCAACGTCAGCCACGAGCTGCGGACGCCGCTCACGTCGATAATCGGAAGCGCCGAACTCATAATGGCGGACCAAAAAGCCGGCTCCTTCCCCTATTACCAGTTCGTCCGCATCATAGAAAAAGAAGCCCGCAGGCTTCGCGGGTTGGTGGACAGCATTCTCGACTTCTCGCTCTTGGAATCGAGACGCCTCGAGCTCAAGCTCAAAGCGGTGGACGTCAACCAGCTGGCCGAAGAGACTCTCGCCCGGTACCGGGAGATGGCAAAGAGGAACGGCGTCGCGGTCGAACTCACGCCGGGAAAAAATATACCCGTCATGCACGTCGACCCGAGTCTACTCGCGAGCGCCCTCGGAAATTTAATAAAGAACGCGATCCAATTCAACTCGCCCGGCGGCCAGGTGCGCGTCTCGACCGCGCTTCGGGAAGGAAACGTGGCCCTGGCCGTCGCCGACGACGGCCCGGGGATACCCGAGGACCAGCTGGAGTCCATCTTCTCGACGTTTTACCAGGTCGACGGCTCGAGCACGCGCGTCGTGGGCGGCACCGGCCTCGGCCTTACCATCGCCGGAAGGGCGGTCGAATCCCACGGCGGCCGGATCGACGTCTCGTCAAAAGTAGGCGAGGGTTCGACGTTCACGATCGTCCTACCCCTCAGCACCGAACCCCCCTTGAAGAGCGACTAGCAAAAAAGCGGCCCGCCGGGCCGCCTCCCTTCGCGCTCGATACGTCCCCTACAACGAGATCATATAAGACACTTTCAAGAAGGCCAGCTGTTCGGCGAGGAGGAAGTGACCCGTCGAATCGCGCCGTTGTTCGTACGCCAGATAGGCCGTGCTGCCCGGGCGGAAGTCCCAGCCCCACAACACGCTGGCCGTACTCGTCCTGTCCGCCGAGTTGCCCTGGAGGATAACGCGCCAGAACAGATATTCCGTAAGGTTGTGCGTGGCCTTCAAGTTGCCCACGACGAAACGGTCCCCCGCGCGCGGGCTGCCCACGTCGACGTCGGCGTTTAGTACGAGCGGCGCCGTCGGTATAAACGTAAACTCTCCCTGGTAATAATGATAGTAATCGCCGAACCACACGCCGCGCCAATAGGAGACGTGCGCGCTCCCCCACGCCGCCGGCGAGTGCCCCGCGCCGAACTCGACGACGTCGTTGTGGTAATCGGGATACCCGTACGGTACGTAACGTACGTTCCGGCCGCCCCGATACTCGACGCTGCCGTAAAAATCGTTTTCGAAGGCGAGCACGAGGGCGGGCGATACGTAATTATATTTCGTCTCATTATCGAGGTTCCATTCGTGTTCGTACGAAAATTGGCCGCGGAGCGAGCGGACGCCTTTACGGTTAATTTGTAACTCCCTCAAACCGTAGGAGCCGGCGCCGCGCGAATATAAACTTACCGGCTGGAGGAAGGCCATATCGGCGCGGAAGTCCTCACTCAACTCGTAGTACCACGTCGCCCAGTTGTCCGCGACGCCGGAGCGGCCGAAGTTTACGTAATAATCGTAGCCGTCGCCCCCCTCCCCCGCCGTCTGCGACTTATAACCCTCCGCCTTGAGGGCCAAGCGCGCCGGCAAAACGACGCGCCCGTCGACCCGCGCCACGTTGTTGTAGCGCGCGCGGTCCTCGCCGTAGTAGTTCGCCTCGCGCGGGACCTCGGGCCCGAACTCCCGGCGGCCCATACCCGTTACGCCGAACGTGGAGCCGCCCGGCGCGTCGAACGACGTTCGCACGAGCGCGAAGTTATCGCCCGGGAACCGCGGGTCGTCTTTCAAAAGCTTTACATCCAGCCCGCCGTAATTAAACCGCCCCGCCCGCCCCGTAACCTTGGCGCCCCCCGCGATCTCCGTAAACCGGCGCGTGTACAGGAAATAATTGTCGAAAAACTCGAAACCCTCGGTGAAAAAAGGCCTCTTTTCCTCCAAGTAAATCTCCGTGGGCTCGATCGTGATCTGCGCCGGGTCGGCCTCGATGTAGGCGTAATCCGGCAGTATAGTAGCCATAACGCTTACGGCCGCGCCGGCCCGATAATCGAAGTCCAGGCCGTAGCGCGGCTCGAGCTCCCACGCGTCCGTCGGCTCGTAACCGTAGTGGGGGGTCGTAAACCTCTCCTCGCCCCGCCCGGTCGCGTAGGGCGTAAACTTGAAAGGGCGCGGCGGCGGCAGGTCCTCCAACCCCTCGAGCCGGCCGAAAGTCGAAACGCGATTGAGAAGGCCGCCGTCGCTCGCCCAAAACGTCTCCTCGTACGTGGGCTTGCGGAACCGCAAAAACTGAACGCCCATGGCCCCGGCGTCGCGCTCGTAACGGAGCGTGGCCCAGGGGACGGCCATCTCGCAATACCACGCGTCCTCGCCCACCGAGGTCGCCGCCTCCCAGTAGCCGTTCCAGGCCGGCCCGCCGACCTCGCTGTCCTGAGCGAAGGTCCCGTCGTACTTCACGCCGCGCCAGTTTACCATAAAATCGTACGCCGATTGGAGGTCGTTGTTCGCGTCGAGCATGACGTCGACGCAGTCGTCGTTGTTCATAAACATGTCGCGCACGGTAGCGCAAGCGACGAGCCCCGCGGGGTCGTCCTCGTGGCATACCCAACCGAAATACAACGCGTCGTCGTCGTAGAGGACGTACACCTCGGTATCGGCCGCCGCGGCCTCGCCCAGCGCCGGCCGGAACTGCCTCTCGAGACGGGCCGGCTCCAGCTGGAACCACGCCTCCTCCATCACGCCGTCGACGACGGGAGCGGTATCGACGCGCGCCGCGCGGACGGACCATCCCTCCGCCCCCGACGCGCGGGCCGCGCCGGCGCCTAAAAAAATAACGCAGATAAAAATACCTGCTCGCTTCACGCCTTTCTCGTTAACCTCTTACGAATACGGCCCGCGTAAAACGAGCCCGTCCGGAGCTTTTATTGCATCTGATACCGCGCCGCCTAAAAAGGTATCATATAAGACACTTTAAGAAAAGCCAATTGTTCCGCGAGGAGGAAGTGGCCGCTCGAGTCGCGCCGTTGTTCGTACGCCAAGTAGGCCGTGCTCCCCGGCCGGAAATCCCACCCCCACAGGACGCTCGCCGAGCTCGTCCGGTCGTCGCCGTTGCCCTGGAGTATAACGCGCCAGAACAGATCGTCCGTGAGGTTGTGCGTAACTTTCAGGTTCCCGACGACGAAGCGCTCCTTCGGCCGGCGGTCCCCCACCTCGACGTTGCCGTTGAGCACGAGCCGCGGCGTCGGGATAACGGTCAACGCCGCCGTGTAATAGTTATAAACGTAACCGTACCACATCCCGTGCCAATACCCCACGGACGCCTGACCCCACGACGCCGGCAAATGGCCTACGTCGACCTCGACGACGTCGTTGTGGAAGTCCGGGTGGCCCTGCGAGACGTAACGGAGGTCCCGGCCGCCGCGGTAACTTACGCTTACGAAGTAATCGCTCGCCGATACCACCCTCAGCGACGGCGACGCGAAGTTGTACACCGTCTCGCCGTCAAGGTTCCAATTGTGTTGGTAATAAGTACCGGCTCTCAACGACCGCACGCCCGCGCGGTTTACCTGAAACTCCCTATAGCTGTCCAGGCCGGCCTCGCGCTTGCCCAGATCCTCCGCTTGCAAGAAACCCATATCGGCGCGGAAATCGTCGTCGATTTCGGCGAACCACGTATCGACGCGTTCTGTTAACCCGCCTACGCCAAACCCCAGTATGTACAAATACCCGTCGCCCCCGTTCCCGGCCGTTTGCGACTTCGCACCCTCGAAGACAAAACCGAGTCGCGCCGGTAAGACGACGCGGCCGTCCACCTGGCCTACGTTATTGTAGCGCGCGCGGTCGGCGCCGGTGCCCTCTTCGAGCGGGACCTCGGGCCCGAACTCGCGGCGCCCCACCCCCAAAACGCCGAAGGAAGAGCCGCCCGCCGTATCGTACGCCGCGCGCGCCAAGGCGAAGTTGTCGCGCGGGTAAAGCGGGTCGTCGTCCTTCAACGCCACGTCGAGGACGCCGTAGTTTATCGGCCCCGCCCGGCCCGTAACCTTCGCGCCGCCGGCGATCTCGGTCAAACGCCTCGTATATACGACGTCGCTGTACGTGTCGAAAAGCTCATAGCCCTCGGTGAAAAAAGGCCGCTTCTCCTCGAGCCAAATCTCCGTCGGCTCGAGCGTTATCTGCGCCGGGTCGGCCTCGATGTACGCGTAATCGGGTAACACGGTAACGAGCACGCTGGCGGCGGACCCGGCGCGGTACTCGAAATCCAGGCCGTAGCGCGGCTCGAGCTCCCACCCGTCGGTCGCCTCGAAACCGTAGCCGGGAGTATCGAATCCCTCCTCGCCGCGTCCCGTCACGTAGGGCGTTAGTTCGAACGGCCGCGGCCGCGGTAAGTTTTCGAACCCCTCGACGCGACCGAAGGTCGAAACGCGGTTAATGAAGCTGCCGTCGCTCGCCCAGTACATCTCCTCGTACGTCGGCTTGCGGAACCTCAGGAACTGAACGCCGAAGTATCCCGCCTTCCGGTCGTACCGGAGGGTGGCCCACGGTATCGCCATCTCGCAGTACCACGCGTCTTCGCCCACCGACGTCGCCGCCTCCCAATACCCATCCCACGCCGGCCCGCCGACCGAGCCGTCCTTCGCGATCGCGCCGTCGTATCTCACGCCGCGCCAATTTACCATAAAATCGTACGCGGACTGGCGGTCGTTATTGGCGTCTAACATAAGGTCGACGCAGTCGTCGTCGTTCATGAACATGTCGCGTACCGTCGCGCACGCAACTAAATCTCCAACGTCGTCCTCGTAACACACCCAACCGACGTACAACGCATCGTCGTCATATAAAATATAAACCTCCGTATCCTTCAAAGCCGGCTCGTTCAAGGCCGGCCGGAATTGCCGGAAGCCGGACGCGGGCTCGGCCCTAAACCACACCTCCTCCATCTCGCCGTCGATCGCCGGCGGCTTCCCGACGCGGAGCGCTCGCACGACCCACGCGGCGTCGTCGACGGCGGCCGCGGCCGCGACCGAAATTAAATAAAAATACACCGCCGCCTTTTTCATAATTCCTTTTGCCCGGAGATAACTAAAAATATATACGGCGAAACCGACCGTTAAGTTTCACCCGATAGCAAACGCCGATGTTGGGGGGTCAAACCTTCAAGAAACGGCGAACGGCCACGCTCGAGCCCAGCGCACCTCCCAGCGCGGAAAGGCCGAGGCCCGCGGCGACGTACGTCGCCGGTAAAAAGTAGACTGCCACGCCTTTGGCGCCAAGGAACGCGACGCCGCCGTACAAGGCGCCGAGCGCGATAAGGCCTCCCATGAGGCCGATTACGAAGCCCTCGACTACAAACGGCACCCTCACGAAGGCGTCCGTGGCGCCCACCACTTTCATTATTTCGATCGTCTCCCGGCGAGCGTACACCGCCAAACCCACCGTGCTTACGACGACAAGGACGGCCGCGGCACCGAGCAGGACGGCCACCGCCACTCCCACCATTCCCACCACGCGCGCCGTGCGCTCCAGACCGGAAAGCCACTCCTGCCCGTACGCGGCGTCGTCGACGCCGTCCACGGCGGCGACATCCTTAACCAATTTTTCTATTTCTTCGCGCGTGGCCGCTTCCGCCGAGAGGTAAACGCGGTACGACGCCGGCAAAGGGTTTTCTCCCACCGCGTTTAAAAGCTCGCGGTCCTCGGGAAAAAGGCCGACGAACTCCTCCGCCGCCTTCTCGCGCGACACG
Organism: Candidatus Zixiibacteriota bacterium; assembly: GCA_011773985.1. Classification (GTDB taxonomy): domain Bacteria; phylum RBG-13-66-14; class B26-G2; order WVWN01; family WVWN01; genus WVWN01. Next base: position 44,387 of record WVWN01000017.1, read on the forward strand.
TAGTCGGCGCGCGCTACGCCGCGCAATTCGCGCAGATGCTCCCCCACCGCCGCGGCCCGCCTTTCGTCGAGCTCGTAATCCAGATAAACGTCGACGTATAGCTCGCTTTTAGCCTCTTCGTATATCGCGCGCAGGTTGTGGTAGGCGGTGGCGAAGATTCCCGCGATGAGCGCCGCGAAAGTTATTGCCAGGACCGCGGCCGCGGTGAGGATGCCGCCGCGCCCGATATTTAAAAAACCCTCCCGGATAAAGAAGCCCGCGTGCTTCAGCTAACGACCTCCTGCGGCAGCTTCCCTTTCAGTATTTGTATTATCCGCGCGTCCATCCGCTTAACCACGTCGTAGTCGTGCGTCGCAATAACCACCGCGGTCCCGCGCGCGTTTATGACCCGAAATAGTTTCATTATGTGCCAGGTGATATCCGGGTCGAGGTTGCCCGTCGGTTCGTCGGCGAGCAGAATCGCCGGGTCGAGGGCTATCGCCCGGGCGATGGCGACGCGCTGTTGTTCGCCGCCCGAAAGCTCGAGCGGCGTCGCGTCTTTCCGCTGGCCCAAACCGACTACGGCAAGAACCTGCAGCGCGCGGCGCCTTTGCTCCCCCGACGCGAGGCCCAAAATCGTCAGCGGCAACATCACGTTTTCCATAACGGTCCGCTCGTTCAGGAGGCGAAAATCCTGGAACACGACGCCGATGCGCCGACGCAGGTACGGAACGTCCCGCCTTCTAAGCCGGCTTAGGTCGTGCCCCGCTACTTCCACCAAGCCCTCCGTCGGCTTCTCTTCCGCGGTTATTAGTTTTAAAAACGTCGACTTACCCGCCCCGGACGGCCCGGTGAGAAAGGCCAACTCGCCCTTCCCGACGTCCACCGATACGTCGTCCAGCGCGACGACGCCGTTCTCGTAAATCATCGTTACGTTCCGCATCCTTATCATCGGCGTCGTCATAACGGCTAGCTATCTCTTAGAAGGAAATAACTTTATCGGCCCAGCGGAGCCAGTCGGCTAAGTCCTTCAACGTGGCCGCCGGCGCCCGGGGGTGAACTCTCTCGAAGGGCAGGCCACGGTTCTTAAGGCAGGTCCCGCAGGTCTTGAACGTTGCGCCGGCCTTCAAAGCCGCCTCGAACTCCGCCGCCGCGTCGTACGCAAGCCCTTTCGGTTGCGGCGTATCCTCGTGAGCCAACGTTACGGCATCCGACATCAAGAACACGTTAACCTCGTCGCCGAGGTCCCGTTGGAACGCCGCTACCCTGAGCGCGTTCCAAACGACGTCGCCCCCGTCGTGGGGGTCGCCGTACGTCACGATGAGTAGTTTCATAAACCCCGAAAACCTCCGCCTAAAACAAATCGCCCGTTCCGACCAACTCTTCTTCCTCGCCGCGCGGCGCCTCCTCGCCCGCGGCCCCGAGCATAGACGCGGCGTCGAGTTGGAACGCGGGCCTGGCGGCCTCGCCCGTAACGACGAAGTTGAAGTGGCCACCGCCTTCCTCGTCCCGCACGAGCGCGAGCGCCTTGCCCGCACGCGCCAGCCGCTCCGCGGCCTTCTCGTTAAACTTCGTCCGCACCGCGAAGTTGACCTTCTTCCCGAGCGTGGCCTCGCCCGCGGCCTCGACGACCATATCCGGGTTTTCGACGCGCAACTCGGCGGTGCGAACGACGCCGTCGCGCGCGTCGCACATCGCCCACAACTTCGACACCTGCAGCGGCGAGAACAAGTCTATTCGCGACCACTTCGCCAGCTCGTCCACGAGCGGTAGGCCGGCGACGCGGCCCCCCGCGAGCTCGAGCGAGCCCTTTCCCCCGAAAGTACGGGCGACGTCGTCGTACGCCGTTCCCTCGGCCGAGAAGGTGGCGTCCGCGGAGAAACGGCCCGTGACGACGTTCTCCAGGTATTTATTTTCCGTAAGGAATACGCCGACGCGAGCGCCCCTTATCGTGGCGGAACAGGTGTAGCGCGGGTGGGCGCCGGGGTAGACCGTCATCTGCGCGCGCACCTTCCCGTCGTACGCGTTGAAATCGAGTTTTTTAATATTTAATATGCCGCCGCCGTACTCGAAATCCGCCTCGAGCTTGCTGCCCCTCACCGATAGAAGTTTAAATTTTTTAAAACGTACCCGGCCCTTAGCCGTAATATCCCTGCCCGGCAAGCCGAGCGGCGCCGAGCCCCGTTCCGCGAAACGGCGCTTCACCTCCGCCGTGGGCAACGCCGCGTCGAGGTCGAGCTCGTCGGCCACCGCGACGAAGTCGACGCGAGGCGTATCGAAGCCCTGCCAACTGCCGCCGATTTCGAATTCGTCCCCGCCGAGCTGCCCCTTTACCTTGCCCGTCTTTATCCGGTAGCCGTCGCAGTAAAGGGTCCCGCTAAGACGCTGGAATGGAACTGCGAACGGCTTGAGCCTCGCCCGGCAGTCCGAAAGGCGTATCGTTCCCTCGAGCGACGTACGGCCCGGGTTAGACAACTCGCCGTCCACGTCCAGGTCCAATTGCGCCGCGCCCGCAAGCATATAGGCGTCGGGTATGCCGAGCGCCGTGGCCACCACCTCGAGCGGTACCGGCCCCTCTAGCTTGAGCTTATAAGGCCAATTGTCGGCCGGCCTGACGACGCCGTGACCCTTGAAGCTGCCTCCCCTCGTTCGGCCGCGGACATTTTCGACGACGTACTTGTCGCCCGCAAAACGCACGGACGCGGCTACGCCCGATATCCCCTCGCCCTCCGCCGGCCTCAGCGCTCCCTTTTTGACCTCGAGTTTGCCCCGTACGTCGGGGCGACGCCCCTCGCCCCACCTACCCTTGACCCCGAGGCTCAAATCCAACTCGCCTTCCAGTTCCGCGTCGCCGAAACGAGGCGCGAGCGCCGGCAACACCTGGCCGAGCGCCATCCGTTTGCCCGTTAGCGCGAGCTCTACTTCTTTTTCGCCCGCGCCGGTTTGCAGCTCGCCCCCCACGCTCAGCCGCGCCTTGCCGAACAAGAAGTCGAGCTCGTCGAAGAACAAACGGCCGCCGGGCGCCTCGGGCCGATAGCGCAACTTACCCTCCGCCGCTACCGCCATACCGCCCGCGGCCTCGCCCGCGGCCGCGGCGAACCTGAGCTTATCGGCGTTAAGCTTGCCCCGCACCTCGAGCTCCTCGCCCCATGCCGCCTTGCAGCGTAGGCGGCCGCTCACGCCGTCCATAAGGGCCGTGCGCGTCTCGCCGGCGTACCGGACGAAGCCGTCGGTAATCGTAACGGTCCCGCGGAAGGAAGGCGCCTTACCCGCCTCCCCCAAGCTCACGTCGCCGGGCGCCAGGTCGGCACGGGGGCGGACGAACTCGACCGTGGCGACGCTCGGCTTCAGCGTTATGAAGCCTACGTACGAAAGGCCGATTCGCAGCGCGTCCGCGCGGATTATCTCCTTGCCCCCGCGACCGATAAAAGTTACGTCCCTCAGCTCGAGCGCGGGTCGCGGGAAAAGTTTGAACGTCGCGTCCGCGTAACGGACGTCGAGGCCCGGGCCGTCGCGCAACGCGCCGGCAAAAACGCCCGCCACGCGTTCGCCGCCGACGAGCGCCGGCGCAACCGCGGCATAATAGAGAACGGCCGCGGCGACCACGGCTAACGCCAGGACGAAAAGGACTAGTTTGCTTTTCTTCATAACTGCCATTAAATCGGCAATCTTATACCATAGCGTGGCGCCGGCGCCAAACTAAAAATTTTATCGCCGGTTCTCAGCGGCTTGCCTTTCGGCTTCGCAAACGAGGCGACATCGGCCGCACTCGAGGCAAAGCGCCGGGTCTATGACTTCTCGGTTTACTATTACCGCGGCCGTCGGGCAAGTAGCGGCACACTCGCCGCACTCGCGGCACTCGAGGCGACGCGGCCGCCTGCCCACCGCGGCCACTTCCCCCAACAGCGCCCCCGCGGCGCATAAATAACGGCAAAAGAAACGATAGTGGAAGGCCGAGGCGGCCAATACCGCGACCAGGTACAACAACGACATCCCCACCGCGGCGTACGCGAAGAGCTCGTCGAAAGGCTCGTACGTCGCGACGCCCAACTCCCACGTCGCGATAACCAGGGCCACGACGACGCACAATATTATAAAACGCAACCCGCTCAGGCGGCGGGCGAACCCGGGAGCGACCCTCAACTTCGCGACGGGAAGTTTATACAAAATTTCCAAAAGCGCGCCGAAGGGACATATCCAACCGCAGTATACGTTCCCGAAAATCAGCGCCGTCGCCGCCCCTCCCCCCAACAACGCGTAGATCGACAGGCGCGGCCCAAACGGCGGAAATTTCCACATAACCAAACGGCCTACGTCGCCGATGGAGATGAAGCGGCCGGCCCAAAAGCCCAGAACGACTACCGCGGCCGCGGCGAAAAGCACCCGCGCGACCTCCGTCGCCCGGCGGCTCGCCCAAACCGCCCCCCCGAAAAACGCGGCCGCCGCTAACGCCCAAGGCCAATCCCACCGCTCCTTTTCCGCCTCGAGCGGCACGTCGCGGCCGAGTGCCGCGTTTAAAATCTTCCGCCCGGTGACGCGCGCCGCGGCGGCGAAGGCGTCGCTCGTTACGGTCGCGCGCGTAATCGCGTCCACGTCGCGCCCCGGCTCGAGCGGCGCCGCAGGAGACAGACCCGCGAACGACGACAGGAAATCGCGGACGCCCAATACGTACGAGGGCGTCTCGTTATGCCTTACGAGAACGACGCGCTCAAGAATCCCGCTCTCGTCCACAATTACCAAAAGGTCGAAGGGCCCGCCGTAACCGGAAATCCCGCCCGCCAGCGCCGCGCTCTCCGCGGCGTACAGCGTCTCCTCGCCCCGCCTTATGCGCCAATAGGGCGTCTTGCCGCCGACCCGCTCGGGCCGCTCGGTGGCGCCGCTGAGCAAGGCCACCCGCTCGGCCTCGAGCTCCCTGGGCGGCGGCTCGACGTGCCGACCCCAGAAGTACGAGCCGGTAAAGGTCCCGGCGACGACGACTATAAATATTAACCGGCGAAGCCAAACCCGCCGGCGTCTCGCTACCTCGTCGGCCATATTTAAATTGAATTATAAGTCCGACCGGCGAACCCTTCAAGGAATATCGCCCTTGCGCGCCCGCGCCTCTTTATTTAGTATAATAATTTAATGTGCTCGACGTATTCGTACTCGGCGTCGTCTCCTTCTTCGCGGACCTCCAATCCGAGATAATATTCCCGCTGTTGCCGTTCTTCATAACGCAGGAGCTCGGCCTCTCCGCGGCGTTCCTCGGCCTCGTTGAAGGGGCCGCCGACGCCGCCGCGGCGACCCTTAAATACTTCTCCGGATACCTCGCCGACCGCGTCGGCCGCCACAAGTGGCTCATGCTCGCCGGCTACGGCCTGTCGGTCGTGAGCAAACCGCTTATGGCCTTCGCGTACGCGGCGTCGCCGGTCCTCGCGCTACGCGTCTCGGACCGCATCGGCAAGGGAATCCGGCGGTCGCCGCGAGATGCGCTCCTCGCCGGTTACGTTAACGAAAAGCAACGCGGCCGCGCCTTCGGCCTCCACCGCGCGCTCGACTCCGCCGGGGCCGTGGGCGGCGTGCTCGTTTTATTTTTTCTGTTAAATTATACCGAATTGACGACGCGCGGCATCTTCAAATGGACCATCGTCCCGGGGCTGGCCGTCGCGTTGGTCATACTGCTGCTGGTCCGCCAACCGAAGAAGGCTCCGCGGGAGGCGCCTCCCAAAATTTTCGACCGCGCCGCCGCGGCGCCCTGGTGGCCTTTTTTAATATGCCACACCCTCTATTCATTCGGCATGCTCTCCTACGCGTTCTACATACTCCGGGCCCACGAACTCGGCCTGCCGCTGGCCATGATCCCGTTGGTTTATCTTACCTTCACCGTCGCGCAGGTAGTATGGCCCTTCCCCTTAGGCTGGCTCGCCGACCGCCTGCGCATATTGCCGGTGCTGGCGGGCGTCTACTTCTTCCAGGCTGCGGTCCTGGTCGTCGCCGGCTCGCTGAATTACGCGTGGACCCTTTGGCCGCTCTTCGCCCTCTACGCGCTCTACTACCAGGCGTTCATGGCGCTGCCGCCGGCGTTCGTCGCCAACGTCGTCGCCCCCGAGCGGCGGGGCTCGGCGTTGGGCCTGCTCCATATGACGAGCGGCCTCGCCATCCTGCCGGGTTCGATAATAGCCGGCTTGATATGGGACCGCTGGCAGGGCGCCGGGACGTTCACCTTCGGCGCGGCCTGCGCCGTGCTCGCCGCGGTCGGCATTCTAACGTACGACCTCGCCCGGCGCCGAGCCGACGCCCGTAAATTAAAAATGAATGGCGGGAACTCTTAAAAACAACGCCGTAGGCGAGTACCTGCGCCGCCGCGTGACGCTGCCGCGGACCTTCCGTTCGCTCCGCCACCGCGACTTCCGCCTGTGGTGGTTCAGCCAGATGGTCTCGCTCGTCGGCACGTGGATCCAGTTCGTCGCGCAGAACTGGCTGGTATATCGCCTTACGGGCTCGCCGGCGATGCTCGGCCTGGTAAACTTCGTCGCCCTCGTGCCCGCGCTGCCGATGGGCCTTTGGGCCGGCTCGCTCGCGGACCGCTTCGACAAAAAGCGCCTCGTCCTCCTCGCGCAGACGTTGATGTTCGTCCAGGCCGCGACGCTCGCGACGCTCACCGTCACCGGCTTCGTCCAGGTGTGGCACGTGATGGCGCTGGCCTTCATCTTCGGCGTAGGCCGCGCGCTCGACGTCCCGGCGCGGCAAGCGTTCGTCGTCGAGATAGTCGGCAAGGAAGACCTCACCAACGCCATCGCCCTCAACTCGACGATATTCAACGTCGCGCGGACGGCGGGGCCGGCCGTCGCCGGCCTACTCGTCGTCGCCGTCGGCGAGGGGCTCGCCTTCACCGTCAACGCGGCAACGTTTCTGCCGGTCCTCGCCGCGCTTCTCGCGATGCGGACGACGTCCGTGCGGCGCGAGGCGAAAGGCCCGGCCCACCGCCAGATCGTGGAGGGCATCCAATACGCCGGCCGGAACACGCTCGTGTGGTTGATAATGTCGCTGATAGGCGTCTCGGCGTTCTTCGTCATGCCGTACTCGGTACTGCTGCCGGTATTCGCGAAGCAGGTCTTCCGCGGCGGCGCCGACGTCTACGGCTACCTTATGACCTTCGCCGGCGTGGGCGCGCTGGCCGGCGCGCTCACCGTCGCGAGCTTGGGGCCACGCAGCCCTCGCGGCGTGCTGCTCTCCGGGGCCAACGTCGCGTTCGCGGCGCTCGTATTCACCTTCGCGTTCGTTCGCGCGTTCTGGCTCGGCGCGGCGGTGCTGGCCGCGGTCGGCTTCTGCTTCGTCGTCCAGAACTCGCTCGC
>WVWN01000017.1:51727-53228 GCA_011773985.1 Candidatus Zixiibacteriota bacterium
TTATGGGGGCGATGCGCCTCGGCTCGCTACAGGCGGGTTACGTCGCGCGGTACGTCGACGTTCAGGCGGCGCTGCTCATCGGCGCCTCGGCGTCGTTCGTTTGGGCCGCCCTCGTGGCCTGGCGCTTCCCGCGGCTTAGGGGGGTGCGTTGATGGCTAGCAACAGCGCGAGACCCAAAATAATTTCTTGACAAATACGCCGGTTAAATTATTGTATATAACGTGGAAGGAGGTAACAGAATGGAAAAGGTGTACACAGTAGTTTTCGCGCTCGCTATGGCCGCGGCGGCGTGGGCGACGCCTCCCAAAACCTATCTAGAGGAAGATTTCAGCGGCATGGAGTTCCCGCCTCCAGGTTGGACCATCAGGGGAGGCGGTACGGGCACGTGGGGCTGGATCAACGACTCCGGGTCCGCGCGAGGAGATGCGGGAGCCAACCGCCTCGAAAGCGCGTGGACGAAGTTGTACTCTCGCCCTTTTAACGTCCCGGCTATGAGCCAGGTACGCGTGAAGTTCCGGTACCGCACGCGCGTATCCGGGTCGCCAGCGGGATTGATGTTCTACATACACGTCGGCAGGTGGAGCTCCTATTTAGAAGAAACGCTTGGGAAATGGTACGAATTCGACAAGATACTACCCGTGTTCATCGAGGGCGGCGACGTTATGGCCGGCTGGGAGATCTACGTTGGCGGCGGGATTTTCGGCGGGGGCGGCTATCTATGGGTCGACGACATACGAATCACCGAGTACAACGTCGGCGTCGACCCTACCTCCCTCGGCCGGGTGAAGGCGCTGTACCGCTAGGCCGGAAGCGTTAATAGACGTTACGTAGGAGGGTCGTCGTGAAGAAACGGTTCTGGATCGTAGCCGCGCTGGCCGTCGCCGCGGCCGGAGGGGCGACTACCCCCCCGCCGGTCCTCGAAGAGGACTTCGAGGGCACGAAGTTCCCGCCTGAAGGGTGGACCGTGGGCGGCTTCGGCGTTTGGGGATGGTCGAACCCGGGGGGTTACGCCGAAGGGTACGCGCGCAACACGCCTGGAACCTGGTCCCGATGCCGGATAACGACGCGGCCGTTTCGGCTGGACGCCGCCGCGCGCGTCCGGGCGGCGTTCCGATACGAGACGATCGAGTACGGCGGCGCCGATGCGCACTACTCTATTTACTTGACGCGCGAAGGCTTCCAGTACGGGGAAGCGCTGCCGAGGACGACCGGGTGGGAGAAATACGAGTGGTTATCGCCCCTCGCTCCTTACGGCGTCGACCTCAAGATTTTCTGGGATACGGTCGTCTCCCACCCCTACAACTACGGAACGGGGATATTCCGGCTCGACGACGTCGTCTTCACGGCGTACAACATATTCGTCGCGCCGACGTCCATCGGCCGCGTGAAGGCGCTGTACTACTGAGCCGAAATTATTTAAAGAAAGAGCCGGGCTCGAGGCCCGGTTTTTTTATAGCGTACTTTACCCCGGGTGCCATCCTGCTTTAACCGTCTCGTATAG
>WVWN01000077.1:0-1617 GCA_011773985.1 Candidatus Zixiibacteriota bacterium
AACCGGGGGTTTTAACCCCCGGATAGGGTGAGGAAAGGGGCCTGGACTACCCCTCGAGTTGCGCGAGTCTCGCCTCGCCGGCTCGAGCCCTATAGGCCGTCTGGATGTCGGCGTCGACGCCGGGGGCTACGTTAACCTCGACGTTCACCGCGGGCGGCGCGACGTTCACGTTGGGGACGGCGAAGTCCGCGGGACCGAAGCCATAGCCGGGCCGGCCGCCGCGGAGCAATCCCCGCATCCGCTCCTGCGTTACGATGAACTCCGGCTCCCGCTCGCCCACCAACGCGAGGGTGGGGCTACGGACGAGCCCTTCGCGCTGGAACTTCAACCCGCCCAAAAAGCTACTGAGTAGCGGCCCGATACCCGGGATGAAGCTCAGCGCCGACTGCATCACGCCGGAGAGCGCCGACGCCGCCGTCGTCGCGAGTTGCGTGCCCATACCCTCTAGCGCGCCCTTCACGTCGCCGGACTTGAGGCCCTGGACGAGGCCCGAGGAGAGCATCCCCGAGACCCGCTTGACCGCGGCCTCCTCCTCGGCCTTGAGCTCCTTCCGAGGAAGTAGGGGCTTTTTCTCTTCCTTTTTTTCCTCTTCTTTGCGCGGCTTGACCATCTCGCCAACGTCGAGCGGCTCCTCCTTGAGGGCGTCGACCTGCTCGCGCAACGCCTCGGCCGCGGCCCGGACGTCTTGGATTTTCTGGGCCGACTCCTCGGTTCCCTCCAGCTCGACGTCGTATACTATTTGGTGCTTTTCTTCTTCCATGTATCCTTTCCCCCTCGGAATAACGCCCTCTATTCATCTTCCCCAACCGGGCGGAAATATTGGATGCGATCGTTCCACGTATCGGCTACGTAAACCGTACCGTCCGGCGCTACGGCTACGTCCTCGGGCCTTTGGAACTCTCCCTCGCCCGTCCCTTCAGCCCCCCATAACCCCAAGAACTCANNCCCGTACCTTCGGCCCCCCATAACCCCAAGAACTCACCCTCGGCGTTAAAACACTGTATCCGGTGGTTACAAGTGTCCGCGACGAAAATTACGCCGCCGGGGGTAATCGCTACACCTTCCAAGAGTTTAAATTGCCCTTCCGCGGACCCCTCGGCCCCCCACGTGCCAAGAAATTCGCCGCTAGCGTCGAAATATTGTACCCGGTTATTGTAAGTATCGGCGACGTAAACGTCACCGTCCGGCGCGACTGCGACCCCCATGGGCGTCTTAAATTGGCCTTTACCCGAACCCTCGGCACCCCATTCGCCGAGGTATTCGCCTTCAAAAGAGAAGCGTATTATACGGTGGTTAAACGAATCGGCTACGTATACGTTGCCTGCCCCCGAAATAGCTACGCTTTGAGGGAAACCGAAATGCCCGTACCCCGGCCCGCTACGTCCCCACTCACCAAGGAAAACGCCGTCGGGCGAAAAAAACCTAATCCGTTCNNGGCTACATAGATATTACCGTTGGGAGCAACGGTAACGTCGGCGGTCCCCATAAAACCGGGGCCCGTTTCTTCCCAAGTATTCCATTCACCTTTATATAACCCACCCCAATCAAAGAACTGAACACGGTGGTTCCTAAAATCCGCAACGTAAACGTCGCCGTTGGCCGCTACAGCTATTCCGG
>WVWN01000077.1:1755-2043 GCA_011773985.1 Candidatus Zixiibacteriota bacterium
GGCTCGCCAACATTCTACCTATAACGTACCAAAACTTATTACGGTTGTAAACACCTTAGGCGTCGCGGGTACATAGAACCCTTTAACGCATTCTCGGGCACTTACGGTCCCATTTAGAATTCGCCCACCCGCGCGTATACCTCTTACTGTGGTCCGGTGTAATATACCATCTCGTCTGTTCAGCTATTGTCCAATGCGCGGGGTCCGAATCCGGGTGCTTAAAGGGCCGGAAAAGGCCGTATTCGTCGGCTATATAGTCGAGTTCGTTAAAACTCGTGTATTCGTAAT
>WVWN01000077.1:2178-2421 GCA_011773985.1 Candidatus Zixiibacteriota bacterium
GTAATCATCCGACGCGTCGTATATACCGTCCGGATCTCCTAACCCTTCCTTGACGTCCAATCCTAAAGTCCTGAAACCGGAAATTACGGGTATACCAGCGCCGCCGATATACGCACAAAGGTCCGACAACCTATCCACGAAAATATAGCTCGCCATCATCCCGCCCATAAGAATATCGTAATTCGTAACGTCCGGCTCCGCACTACCGCATCGAATACCAGTAAGGAGGTCCGCTTTCTCTTC
>WVWN01000077.1:2494-3020 GCA_011773985.1 Candidatus Zixiibacteriota bacterium
ATAACGGCTACCCGGGATAGGTTTCGTTACCACCCGCCACCCCGTCGACATCCGCTCCACACTTACTACCTCGACGCCTTCCCGGCGCACGAGCTCGTCCCGGACAAGTTCTTCTTTGCCCCGCTCCGTAGTAAGCTTCGCTAGAATTCCCTCGAAAGGGTCGTCGGTTTTCATCAGTCCTCCTCGTCGACGAGTGGGAACCCGTGCTCCGAATGCGCGTCGAGTCCGAATTTGCTGAAGGCGCTCCGGCCTAAGTCGTAGTTCCCCACCGTCGGCGTAGGTACCGTTTTCGCAACTTGGAGGGAAAGCTTTACCCGTTTATTCGAAACGTCTACCTTAAAGTTCAACCATTCCTGCCAATAAGCGCCTATTGCTGTACGGCCTTCTTGCGTCCATCCCTGCTCCCCGTAGGCCGAGTTTATGCAATGGTAGAGCGTGAGCGCTAGGCACACGCGCCAAACGTACTTATCGGCGCCAGGGTCCGTGAGGTCGTAGCGGTCCCGAAGGACGGCCTCGATCTCAACCT
>WVWN01000077.1:3103-3424 GCA_011773985.1 Candidatus Zixiibacteriota bacterium
CCGGATGGTTGAGGAAAAGGGCCTGGACTACCCCTCGAGTTGCGATAGGCGCGCCTCGCCGGCTCGAGCCCGATACGCCGTCTGGATGTCGGCGTCGACGCCGGGGGCCACGTTAACCTCGACGTTTACGGCGGGAGGCGCGACGTTCACGTTGGGGACGCCGAAGTCCGCGGGGCCGAAGCCGTAGCCGGGCCGGCCGCCGCGGAGCAATCCCCGCATCCGCTCCTGCGTGAGGATGAACTCCGGCTCGCGCTCACCCACCAGCGCCAGCGTGGGGCCGCGGACGAGCCCTTCCCGCTGGAACAGGCCGCCGAAAAAACT
>WVWN01000010.1 GCA_011773985.1 Candidatus Zixiibacteriota bacterium
CGACGAGCCTTTTTATGACCGCGACGTTGGGATGGACGGCGACGTAGACGAGCGCGACTACCGGCGCCTGCGGCCAAAGGGGCGTCGCGAGAGCGCACAGGACCATCGCGGCCATACGCGTCCCCTTGTTCGCGAGCGTCGGGCGGGGCGGCAGCTCGAGGCCCAGCTCACCGGCGCGCGCGCTCGAGTAGCTCACGAGGCTCGAGCCGACGACGGCCAGAAAACCGAGCGCGATTACCGCGGCTAAGTACGGGGCGTAGGGCAAGGGGGTTCGGACCAGGTACACTACCATCCCCAGCGTCATCGCGCCGTCGACGACGCGGTCGAGCACCGAGTCGAGGTAGGCGCCGCGCGGGCTCGACGTCCCTTTCAACCGCGCGAGTTGGCCGTCCACGCCGTCGAGGATTTGCGCGGCGCCGCCGGCGATGCCCGCCTGCCAGCCGTACCCGAGCGCGAAGATGACGCCCGCGGCGGTTCCCAGGCAGGCCGCGGCGGCCGTCGCCATCCACGGCCTGACCCCCGGCGCGCGGCTGAGCAGTAAGCTCACCGGCGCGCTGAGGTAGCGCTTTGTCCACTTCAGGACGAAGCGGTCCGTCGGCTTGTTGCGCCAGTCGAGGGGCCGGCCGTCCCAGGATGTCAGCTCTTCGGCCATAAGTCATCGGCGAGTTTTTCGTAGTCCGGACGCCGGCCGGCAAGGTAGGCGTTTATCGCGCGCTCCAGTAACGGAAATGCGAACTCCTCGAGGAAGCGGCCTATCGCTTTCTCGTCGTAGGAGAGGCCGCCCCCGTGCTCGAGGTAGTTTCGGCTGAGAACGCACTCGACGTGCTCTTCGCCGTCGCGCCGACCGCGGCCGACGAGCTCCTGTACCTCCGCGCCGGAGGTTACGTGCCGCAGCGGCAAGGCGAGGACGACGCCGAACCGGCCCAGAAAGTCCACGTACGCGTCCAGCGCGCGCGGTATCTGGTTCAACTTTACGCGGTCGTTGTGGCTCTCGCGCTCGCCGCCTACGACGACCCGGCAATCGGTTTTCTTGGCGAGCGGGATGCGGATCGCGTGGAGGTAAAGGTGGCAGCCGACGCACGGGGTATGGAAGCCGAATCGCCGGTACAGAGCGAGGAGGTAGCGGCCGCAGAGAGCGCGCCACAGCTCGGGTGCGCCCAACGCCACCGGCGGCAGCACCTCGGCGCCGGTTCCCGAGGCGCCGAGGCGCTCGGCCAGGAAAGTTACCTTTTCGAAGGCGGTTCGCCAATCGCCGAACTCGGTGCCCGTGTACGCGATCGACGGGAGGAAGAGGTCGTAGCCGTTTGCCGCGGCGGCGCGCAAGGCCGCGGCGATGCTGTCGCGGCCGGCTACCTCTATTATGGCCGGCTTGGCCGCGGCGCGGATGCGCTCGACGGTCTCCCGCGACAGCATCCACGCCGGGAACGACGACACGAGCTCGGCCTTGTTTATCAAAATTTCGCGAAAGCGTTCGTCCACGGCCGCCTTCCTTCTCAGGCGAAGCCGAAGTATCTGCGACGAATGTGTGGATTATATAAAACGGTCGAAGGTTTCGCCAGCGAAATTTCTTGAGGCAAATAACCGAGGGGCGCCTTGCGCCTTTTACGAAACGGACGACTCTTCGGTTTGAATCGTTGTCCCAGGGCGGTCACCACGCCAAGAAGAACTTCACGAGGACGTGGCCGGCGAGGCCGGGCCAGATGCTGCCGGTCCGGCGCCGGAGCGTCAGGCTCAAAAAGCTCACGGCGAGCGTTACGGCGACGAAGCCGACCGCGTCGAAGGGGTTCATCCAGCGGACGAGCGGCGCGTACCATATAGTTCCCGCCAACGTGAGTACGGCCACGAGGGCGCGGTTCGCGGCCGGGGGGCGCCGCGGCCCGACCAACGCCGTCGCGAAGCCGAACACGAAACCCGGCCACATCAGCTCCCACGCCAGCGGCCCGAGCGTGAAGAAGAGCGGCCCCTTCCCGGCAAAGGGGCTCGTGAAGAAGGGCCTGACGTTGTTGGCGACTACTACTACGGCGGCGGCCGCCGCCAAGGCCGCGAAGGCGTACAGCGCCCAACCGCCCTTTTTAACGTCCGGGACGCCGACGCCCGCGAAACGCGGCAGAACGAGCACGCCGACGCCCAAAAGGAAGCAGTGGACGCCGTCCCGCAAAGCGTCGGCCGTTATCAACTCGGACCGATAGAAGCGCAGGCCGGCGGCCCACGCGTACGCCGCGGCCCGCCATACGACGTAGCTGTACGCGAACGCCACGAACAGGAGGACGGCGATACCCAACGCCCGCGCGAGGAAGGCAATGTATTTGCGATAGCCAGCCAATTGTACCTTGCCGGGTCCCTTTATATTTTATAATATAAAAGGCAAGTTTTACAAATGTCTAGGGCGGCCGCCGGGGCGGTTTTTTCGGCGAGCCGGTTCGGGGCGCGCTTTCGGGAGATGACAGCGACCCGAGTTTTGTCTTGACTTGCTATGCCCGTTTTTTATACTATAATATACGCGAAGCCGCGGTAGCTCAGTTGGTAGAGCACTGGACTGAAAATCCAGGTGTCGCCGGTTCGATTCCGGCCTGCGGCAAATTTTTAATTTAGGAAATCACGCGAGGGGGGTGGATTTGCGAAGCGAATTCTTTCGCCAGCAGACGCCCGGCGCGGGGCGGCTCGAGCGGGCGGCTATAAGAAATCTTTATGAGACGGACGTTGTCGCTAAGCGTTACGGGTTGGTTTTTCGGTTTATTATTTTGGGCCGCGGCCTCGGGTGGAGCCGAGACCGTAGATTTTTCGGGCTACCTCTTCGACGAGCGGACCGACGCCACCTTCGACGTTTACGCCGAGACGCGGCTTCTCGAGGTGACGTTCACGTACCCGGCGACGTCCGATTTCCGCGTCAAGGTCCTGGGCGAGAGCGGCAAGGAGTTGGGGGATTTCGACTTGGGGGCGGAGGGGCCGGTTATCCAAGTTAAGGGCGGCGGCAGGTTTACTTTCGTCGTTTATACGGAATCGGGCGGCGGCACGTGGACCGCTTTTTACGAGCGTTGACCGTCGGCGAGGTGAGGCGGGTAAAGATGAGGAAGTTTCTCCTAATAATGGTCGCCTCGGCGTTGGCCGCCGGCGCACAGGCCGCGAATTTTTATAAAATGGAAGGGGCCCTCAACGGCACGGGCGATTCGGAAGAGTTTAAAATAGAGTTGAAATCGGACAAAGTGGAGATCGACTTCGACTGGTCCGTCTATTCGAAGTTCTCGGTCAAAGTTTACGACGCGAACCACGAGCAAATAGCGGAGTTTAATTTGAAGGATAAAGGTATTATAATATTAAAAGGGGGGGGCGTCTTTTACGTCGAGGTATATAGCAAGTTCGGCGGCGGCCCTTGGGTCGCGCGGTGGCAAGATTGGGATTAGCTTAGTCAATGCCAGGATAGCTCAGTCGGTCAGAGCGGTTGATTCGTAATCAACAGGTCGCGGGTTCGAATCCCGCTCCTGG
>WVWN01000064.1:0-168 GCA_011773985.1 Candidatus Zixiibacteriota bacterium
CGGCTCGGCGACGTGCTCGAGGACGTGAAACGTGACGACGTAGTCGAACCACGCCGGCGGCCATACCTCGGGCATCGTTTCGAAGGGCGCTACGACGACGCGGAGGTCCGGCGCGTACGCGGCGCAAGCCGGGCTGACCTCGACGCCGTACGTCTCGAAGCCGAGCTC
>WVWN01000064.1:263-107071 GCA_011773985.1 Candidatus Zixiibacteriota bacterium
GCGCTCCTCGTAGCGGCGGGCGTACGCCTCGTCGTAGATGGCGAATATTTCGTCCTCGTCGAGGATATCTTTACCGTATACGAGGGTGCACAAGGTACATTCGTAGAGGTCGTAACCGCTGGCCGTCGTCACGAAGTGCTCGGCCTCGGCGGCCGGCGTGCGACAAAGCGGACACTCATTGCGCGTTCGCACCGGTTCGTCCTTTCGTTACCAAAACGCCCAGCGCGGCCCGGATGACGGCTTCCGGCTCGACGTTCCGCAGGCACGGGCTTGCGCCGTCCTCTCCCGCCTCCGGGCAGGGGTTCGGGCCGTGTTTGAAGCACGGCGCGCATTCTTCCAGGCCGGGCCGCACGGCGTATCGCCCCTCCAACGTTACGCAGCGCGGGTAGTACTTCGTTCGGACCGCGCCGGGGAACGGCCCGTACAGCGCGACCGTCGGTATATCTAAGGCGCCGGCGAAGTGGACCAGCGACGAGTCCGGCCCGATGAGTAGCTCGAGCCGCGACAGAAAGGCCACCGTTTGGTCCATCGTGCGGAAGCGGCCGCACAAGTTGTCAACGTTCTTGAACTCGAGCGAAGGCGATAGCCGCCGCCCCACCGTCTTCGCCCAATCGCCCTCGGCCCCCAGCAGGAAGACGCGCGCGCCGGCGGCCCCCAGCATCGCGGCCACGACTAAGCTGCTCTCGAGCGGGTACGTCCTGATGGGGGAGGAGGCGCGGAGGTGGAGGCCGACGGTTACGTCGCCGGGTTTAACCTTCAACTCGTGGCGTAAAATATTCTTGGCCTTGCGGGCGAGCGTCGGTTCGACGCCGTACGCCAACCGCCGGTCCCCCACGTCGGCGACGCCGGCGTGGCGCGCCATAAGGTCGACGGCGTGGAGGGTCGGGTCCTCGCTTTCCTCGAGCGTCCCCTCGTAGCAAAGCTGGTAGTCGAACGAGACGAAGTCTTTGAGTTTGACCGGGTACGTGAATATCCGCCGGACGTAGCGGTTGCGCAGGTAGACGCCGTGGTATCGGCGGCCGCAAGCGACGGCTAAGCCGCCGTGTTTATATCTCTCGTCCAGGTAGCGGAGCAGCGGCGTGAGAAAGAGCAGGTCGCCGAAGCCGCCGTTTCGCACGAGCAACAGCGAACGGCCTTCCAGCGGTTGGCCCTCATATTTATTATAATAGCCGTCGACGCCGGCGACGTTGACGAGGCCGGGGTAAGTGGCCGCGGCCTTTTCGGCGGCGCGGTCCGGGAGGAGGACCGGCTCGCCGGCGCGTATCGCCGTGCGGCCCATGCGGGCGCGGCGTCTAAACGTCACGACTTTCATTGCGCATCGGCGTGGCGACGTTTCCATCCGTGGCGGCGCGCCGGATTTATTTCTACCACCCGGGCGGCTCGAGTCAATTGCGCAAAAATGTTTAATAGCGTCCGAAATAGCCCGGACGTGGTCAATCGGCGCCCTTTTTCCGCGCTGTATATAACCCCGCCGAAATTCGCCTGTTAAAAGGCGCGCCGTTATGTTATATAGGGAGGACGCGGCCGGCCGTCGCCCCTCTCATCGGCCGGGCCGTCTGGAAAGACGCCGCGGTGGAGATACTTTTTATCGGAGATGTCGTCGGCGCGCCAGGGCGGCGGCTCGTGAGCGAGCGGGCCGCGGCGTTGAAAGATGAATACGGCGCCTCGCTCGTCATAGCCAACGTCGAGAACGTTGCGGGGGGCGCGGGCGTAACGCCCGAGACCGTCGCGCAAGTCGTCCAGGCGGGCGTGGACGTGGCTACCTCCGGTAACCACGTCTTCGCACACCGCGAGGCCGCCGGAGCGATGGACGAGATGCCGACGCTTCTCAGGCCCCTCAATTTCCCGCCCGGCGTCCCCGGCCGCGGCTGGCTCGTCGTGACGACGCCCGAGGGACGTAAGGTCGCGGTGGTAAACGCGCAAGGCCGCGTCTTCATGGATGCGTTGGACTGCCCCTTCCGCGCCCTCGACGCGGCCCTCGACGTCTTGGCGGGCCGGACGAACGTCGTCGTCGTGGATTTCCACGCCGAGGCCACCTCCGAGAAAGAGGCTATGGCGCGGTACCTTGACGGCCGCGTAACGGCGCTGATCGGGACCCATACCCACGTCCAGACCGCCGACGAGCGGGTGTCGCCGGAAGGCACGGCGTATATAACCGACGTCGGCATGACCGGCCCCGAGGGCGGCATAATCGGGACCGAGGCCGCGCCGGTTTTAAGGCGATTCATATCGCGCATGCCGGCGCGCTTCAAGCCAGCGCGAGGCAAAGGGGTCCTCTCCGCGGTGGTCGTCTCAGCCGACGAGGAGACCGGCCGCGCGACGGCCGTAACGCGCATCCAAGAGCGCGAGGAATAGTATGGCGGCGCCCGAGAGAGGTTACGGCGACGTCGAGCGGGTCCGCGAGGCCACCGACATAGTGGCGGTCATAGGCCAGTACGTCGGCCTGACGCCCGCGGGCGAAAACCTCAAGGGCCTTTGCCCGTTCCACGCCGACACTAAGCCGTCGCTCACGGTGTCGCCGGCGAGACAACTTTATTATTGTTTTGGCTGCGGCGAGGGCGGCAATGTTTTCAACTTCGTGATGAAGATGGAGGGCCTAACGTTCGGCGAGGCCCTCCGCGAGCTAGCCAAACGCGCCGGCATCGCGCTGCGCGCCGCGGGCCGGGCGACGCCGCAGGAGCGCCGCCGCGAGCGGTTGGCCGCGGTCGTCGAGGAGGCGGCGCGTTTCTTCTACGGTAACTTGCGCGCGTCGGACCGGTACGCTGAGGCCGCGCGGCGGTACCTCCTCGAGCGCGGCCTGACCGAGAAGACGCTCGACGATTGGCGCCTCGGCCTCGTCACAGACAGCTGGGACTCCTTCTTGAAGTACGCTACGCACGCCGGGTTCGAACCGGCAGAGCTTGAGGAGGCGGGCCTCGCGGTCCCCTCCAAGAGCGGCGGCGGCTACTACGACCGCTTCCGGGGCCGGGTCATCTTCCCGATTTGGAGCGCCGCCGGTAAAGTCGTCGCCTTCGGCGGCCGCGCGCTGGGCAGCGGCGAGCCCAAGTACCTCAACTCGCCCAATACCTCCTTATATAATAAAAGCACCACCCTCTACGGCCTGTACCAAGACCGGGGCGCCGTCACCCGGGCGGGCAGTTGCGTCGTCGTCGAGGGGTATATGGACCTGCTGGGCGTGCACCAGGCGGGGGTCGAGAACGTCGTTGCGACCTGCGGGACCGCGCTGGCCGAGGAGGCCGCGGCCATCCTCGCGCGGCACGCGACCGATTTCATTTTGTTATTCGACGGCGACGACGCGGGCCTGCGCGCGGCGCGGCGGGCGGTAGCGTCGCTGTTGACGCGGGGCGCGCAGCGCGTGCGCGTGGGCGTGCTCGAGGCTGGGCGCGACCCGTTCGACGTCGCGATGGAGGGGCGTGACGCCCTCGCGGCCGTGCTCGAGGGCGCGGTCGATTGGCCGGATTTTATTATCCAATTGGCGCGCCGAGAATGCGCGGGCGACGGCGTCGGCGCGGAACTCGCGGCCATACGCGCGTTGGGTCCCCTTGTTACTATGATCCCGGAAGAATTGGAGAGGTCCTATTGGCGGCGTCGGATCGCCGACCGGTTGGGTTTGCCCGTCTCGGCGGTGGAAGTCCCGACCAAACCGGTCCACGGCGGTGAGGTTACGCGCCCTGCGACGGCCGAACAAAACCTGCTCAGGATACTCGTCCAGTGTCCCATGGCCGCGGGCGAGTGTCTGGCCGAGATATCATTGGAAGAAGTGGAGGACGAGCAAGTTCGGCGGATTTTGCGTGTCGTAGCGAAGCTCGCCCAAAGTGGGCCTTTTTCGACCGTGGAGTTGTTGGACGAGTTGGACGAGGGCGACGGTGGCGTAGTTACGCGCCTCGCGATGGCCGACGCCAGGGATGAAGACGCCGCCAGGGCGGCCCGGCTGGCGGTCAAGGCGGTGAAGCAGCGCGCGCTGGCGCGGCGCGCCCGCGAACTGAAGGAGCGCCTGACCGCGAGCGGCGGCGACTACGACGAGGCCGCACGTGCGATAAAAGAGCTCGTCGAGGAGAAGCGCCGCCACATCAAGCCGGACCGGGGGCTGTAACGTTAATAATTTTCAGTAGGTTAACGCGTCGGTTTGCAAACTAAGCCCGTGCCGCGCTTGCGAATTATCCCTTGTTTAAAGACGGTACGTGAAAATTGGGCGCGTTGAGATTAAGTAAAAAGTCACGTGTTTGGCGCATCAATCCATCCCTTATTAGCCCGCCGGTACGTTTAAGCCACATTTTAAATTACGGGGTTAGGCCGGAATCGGCTTCCACGTCGCGCCGGAGGACGGCTTAATATCGGCGGTTGACCGCTGGCGCGTTTGACTCGGTTTTATTTTTGTGCTAAAATATGCGATAAACCATTAACTTCGTTGTATCGAGGAGAATTGATGGCAAAGCGCCATAGAGAGATAGATAAGGAAGGGCGAAAAGTCGTTGAGGGCCTTATCGAAAAGGGCCGCGAGCGCGGCCACTTGACGTACGAGGAGCTCAACGAGGCGCTTCCGGACGACGTCGTCCTCTCGGACCAGATAGACGACATTCTCACGATGTTCAACGAGATGGACATCGAGATCGTGGACGGTTCGAAAGCGGGCGTGTCCGATAAGCAGGCCGAGAAGGAGGGGAGCACGACGCCGGCGGAGACGTGGCTTGCGCCCAAGTCCGGCCGGGTAGACGACCCGGTTCGCCTTTATCTTCGCGAGATGGGGCGGGTCCCGTTGCTTTCGCGGGAGGGTGAGGTCGCCCTGGCTAAGAAGATCGAACGAGGTCACCAGAAAGCGCGCCGGGGCGTATTTTACCTCTACCTTATATTCGACGAGATCGAAGGCCTCGCTAAGCGCGTCAAGGAAGGCCGGGTCAAAATGGAGGAGGTGCTCGTCGTCAATACCGAGGGGCGCCTCCCGCTCTGGAAGCAGCGCGAGCTCTCGGCCCAGATCGTCGCGAGCAGCGAACACGTCGTCAAGTTGAAGCGGGACCTCGACCGTACCTACAGCCGGCTGGCGCGCTGCAAGGCCGGGTCGACGGCGCACCAGCGCAACAAGGAAACCGTTAGCAAAATCAAGCGCGACGTCGTCGCTACCCTCGAGAAGTGCAACTTCAGCACCAGCCAGGTCGATAAGTTCGCCGAGAGGGCCGAGGCCTACCGCGACCGCATCCTCGAAAACCTGAAGGCCATCGAGGGCATCGAGGAACACTTCCGCCTGGGGCGGGGCGAGATAGCCGCGCTGTGCCGCGAGATAAAGGCAAAGGGCGCGCGCAAGGCCAAGTTGCCGCGGGGCAAGAAGTACACCCCCGAGGCCTTCGTCAACGCCGACCGCGAAGTGAACAACTGCTTCCGCCGCGTACGGCGCCTCGAGCAGAAGCTCAAGATGGCCCACCGCGAGTTCCTCGACATCGTGCGCCAGGTCAAGGCCGGCCAGCGCGAGGCCTACGACGCCAAGATGAGTCTGGTCAAGGCCAACGTGCGCCTCGTCGTCTCTATTGCCAAGAAGTACACCAACGGCGGCCTGCAGTTCCTGGACCTCATCCAGGAGGGTAACATCGGCCTGATGCGCGCCGTCGACAAGTTCGACTACAAGAAGGGCTACAAGTTCTCGACGTACGCGACGTGGTGGATACGCCAGGCCATCACGCGCGCGATCGCCGACCAGGCGCGGACCATCCGCATCCCGGTCCACATGATCGAGGCCATCGGCAAGGTCGTGCGGGCGTCGCGCCAGCTCATCCAGGAGTACGGCCGCGAGCCGCTCCCCGAGGAGATAGCCGCCAAGATGCAGATGAGCGTCGAGAAGGTCCGCCGCGTCCTCAAGATCGCGAAGGAGCCCATCAGCCTCGAGACGCCCATCGGCGAGGAGGAGGACAGCCACCTCGGCGACTTCATCGAGGACAAGTCGGTCATCAGTCCGGCTCGAGCCGCGGCCTACGCCCTCCTCCGCGAGCAAATGGAGGACATCCTCGCGACGCTGTCTAAGCGCGAGGAGCGGGTCCTGCGCTACCGCTTCGGCTTGGGCGACGGCATCACGCGCACGCTCGACGAGGTGGGAGCCGTCTTCAACGTCACGCGGGAGCGCGTCCGGCAGATCGAGGCGAAGGCGCTGCGCAAGCTCCGCCACCCGACGCGCGCCAAGCGCGTAAAGGCTTTCCTGGAGCTTTAGCCCTTAAAATATTTTGGGAAATAAGAACGCCGGCCGGGGGGCCGGCGATTTTTTGCGTGGCGTCGGTTGTTTCCACCCGACGCGGCCCGGCCGTCAGTTGGTAACAACTGACGCCACGGTTGGAGAGAAATGAAAACGCCGGCCGCAAGGCCGGCTTCGTCTTTAGTAAAACCAAAATTATTTCATTTCTTAGCCGCCGCCAGCCGCCGCGTCTCTTCCCACAGGCGGGCGGAGAAGTCGAGGGCGCTATCCGGGCGGCCGCGAGGCCCGCTTTCGCTTTACCCTCGAAAATTGCACCGTTTTAATTCGCCTTGAAGCAGTAGAGCTTACCGTCGCCGCTGCCGATGTACATCTTGCCGTCGTAAAACCACGGGTCGGCGACGACCTGGCCGCCGGTCGCATATTTCCAAAAGACCTTGCCGTCGGCCTCGTTTAGGCAGAGTACGGAGCCGTGGGTAGCACCTACGTATACCTTGCCGTTGTGGACGAGCGGCCGCGACCTGACGTCGCTCCAATCGGGCGCGACCTTGCTTCCCCAGACGAGTTTGCCGTCGCCGGCTTTGAGGCAGTAGACGTAGCCCCCGTAATCGCCGACGTACACTTTGCCGTCGACTACCCGCGGCCTGCAGCGATCGGCACCTTTCGTTTTGTAATGCCATACGATGCCGCCGTTTTTGGCGTTCAGGCACAAGAGGTTGTAGTCGCCGCCCACGTAGACCCGGCCGTTCTCCACCCACGGGCTGGAAAAGTTCGGGGAACCCGCGTTGTATTCCCACTCGGGCCATTCCCATTCGGTATCGAAGCAGCGGATGTAGCCGTCCGATGATGTAGCGTAAACGTAACCCGAATCCCCGTACGGCGTGCTGAAAAACCCGCCGAGGGTCCGAAACGACCAACGTCGGCCGCTGCCGATGGGGATGCACTCAAAATAGCCGTCGAAGTCCCCAAAGAAAACACGGTTGTCGTGGACGCAGGCGGTGGTATAGATCATATCTTCCGCGCCCTCCCACCAGATGAGTTTGCCGTTTTGCGCGTCGAGGCAGTACAACTTTTTGTCCCAGCTCCCGACGTAGACCTTGCCGCCGTGCAAGGTGGGTCTCGCGACGACCCTGTCGCCGGTTTGGTAAGTCCATATTTGACGGCCCGTTTCGGCCTCCAGGCAGTAGATCTTCCCGTCTAAGCTCGAGAGATATACCTTCCCGTTCTCGACCCACGGGCTTTGCTCGACCGCGTCGCCCGCTTGGAAGGTCCAGAGGAGGTATTGTTCCCCCGACGGGACGTCGGGTTCAGAGGGTTTGGCTTCTTCGCCGCAACCGATTGTTAGCGCTACAAAACATAACGAACCAGCTAATACTACCCAACTTCTCATCCCGTTTGCCTCCTTACAGTGTTATTAATGCAAAACAATATTACGGTTAAAATGTTTGGCGTTACTGCAGCGTTACCGGGTAAACGCCGGCCTCGCCGGCGGCGTTTTTACTAGTTTCGCCTAAATTTTTATAATGTCCCTGCGGCAAAGCGCCGCGCCTCTTCCCAAAGACGCGCGGAGAAGTCGAGCGCGCTCTCCGGGCGGCCCGCGGCCACCCAGTCGACGAAGGCCCGGGCGACGTCGGGCCAAGACTTCCGGACCATCCGGCGCGCCTCGAGCCAAGTAGCCACCTCCTCGGGGACGAGCTCCGTCGCGACCGCGCCCAGGTTCCACCTCTTGAGGGCCTCGGCGTTGCACTTCTGCTCGTACTGGCCCACCTCGGGCATTACGTACAGCGGCTTGCCGAGGTGCAGGCACTCCGACAGGAGGGTGAAGCCGGCGCTCGTCACCACCGCGCGGGCGGTCCTCAGGTCCTCGACGAAGCCCGACTTCGAGAAACCTTTCAACGTCAAGTTTTTCGCGGCAACGTCGTGGTCCGAGCGGCGGGGGTAAGCGACGAAGCGGTAAGGCGCGAGCGCGTCGTCGCCGAAAAGCTCGTCCAGCGTCTGGTCGGTGAAGCTGGGCAGGTATACCAGGACGTGGTCGCCGTCCTCCGGTTCCGCGGCCAGAATCACGTCCCGGATTATGGGCGGGATGACGGTCTCGTTGGTGCGCTGCCAGTGCGAGCCGAGCGGGATGTCCGCGGGCGCGTAGTAGTGGAAGACGACCTCGATGAGCGGGTCGATAAGCCGCGGCCTCGGCGCCCGGCCCTGGAACGCGTAGTTGTGCGCGATGCCGATGACGGGTACCTCGTGCGAGAGGCCCCACCATGCCGTGAGCGGCTCGAAGTCGGATACGACGAGGTCGTAGTTGCCTTTTATCTCGGCGAAGTCATCGGCGAGCTCGAGCGGTTTGAATATCCCGAGGGTTTTGGCGATGTTGACGCGGCCCTCGTGGCGGACGTAACTCAGGCCGTGGAAGGCGCGGTAAGGCTTTAGCTCGGGTACCCCCTTTTTAAGGCCCTCGCTCGTCGTGCCGGAAATGACTAAATCTACGTCGACGCCAGCCTCCCGGAGCAAAGGCACTATCGCCTGCGTCCGGCTAAGGTGGCCGTTGCCGGTCCCCTGCGTTCCGTATAATATTCTCATATGCCCCCGTTTCCTTTTAGGCTTCCCCCAAGTACGCCTTGCGAACGCCGTCGTCGGCGCGCAGTTTGGCGCTGGTGTCCGCCAGCACGACGTTTCCCGTCTCCATGACGTAGCCGCGCGAAGCGACCTCGAGTGCCATGGCCGCGTTCTGCTCCACGAGGAATATCGTTATCCCTTCCGCGTTAATACGCCGGAGGGTTTCGAATATGGCCTCGACGTATTGCGGCGCGAGGCCGAGTGACGGTTCGTCAAGCAGCAGGAGACGGGGAGTGGCCATTAGGCCCCGCGCGGTCGCGAGCATCTGCTGCTCGCCGCCGGAGAGGGTCCCGCCGCGCTGGCCGCGCCGTTCCGCGAGTACCGGGAAGAGGCCGAAGACGTGCTCGAGGCGCCGCCGGGCGTCGCCCTCGCCCCGCGCGAACAACCCCATTTCCAAATTTTCGGCGACGGACATTCGGGGAAAAATCCGGCGCCCCTCCGGTACTTGAACGATGCCGCGCGCGACGACCTTGTCCGGCGGAAGCGTCGTGATGTCCTCGCCGTCGAAGTACTTCCGGCCCGCCTTGGGTTTGAGGATGCCCGATATGGTCATCAGCGTCGTCGACTTGCCGGCGCCGTTCGCGCCGATGAGGCAGACGACCTCGCCCTCGTGGACCTCGAGGGTGACGTGCCGCAGCGCCTCGATGGGCCCGTACGACACGCTCACGTCGTCGAGCTTGAAGAAAGGTCCGTCGTTCACAATTGTTCCCAGGAGGCTCTTTTTAAATCGTTTACCAACGCCGCGAGCCGCTCCGGTTGCTCGCAATTGGCGTACGTGAGCCCCCGCGTAGTTTCGATTTTTACGCCCGGCCCCGAGCCCGTTACCCACGCCCAACCGCCGCGCGCTAGCCGGATTCCCGTACCGCCGAACCGCCACCATTTTATTTGAACGGCCTTTAGCGATACGACGTCCTCGACGGCGATTTTTTTGCGAAATATGCCGTACCGGAGCGTTATCTGCCGGCCGTCGAACGTTACCGCGAGCCGGTTGAAGGTAAAGGCTGCGGCTACGAGGATTAGGAATAAAATCGACGCCGCGGCGTACGATAAATGTCTTCCGCTTTCTTCGCCGGGTAAAATTATTACCAGCGCAAATATAGCGACCGCCGCGCCGGCCAGGACGAACGTATTTATCTTCGAGAATACGGAGCTCCGAAAGATTGGGGCCGCCGGCGGTCGTTTCGTCCTGGTGCCCGTTTTCGATCTCATCCCGAAATCTCGACTTTTGGTTTATATTTTTTTATAACTTCGGCGAATTCATCGAATTCTTCGGTGTTGATTGCGTACGTTTTTTGGGTCGTTTTAACCAAGACGCCGGGTTTGGCAGGGTTAAACCTGCCGAATATTCTACGAAGGCCGAAGCCGTCGCGGGCCGTATGCCGCGCTACCGAGATAACGTCGGCCAGATATATAACTTGCTCTTTGGGCAGACCGGCGCCGATACGGGTTTTATTACGCGGCCGTCGAACGTTAACGTGACCCTGGTCATGCTCGGACCTATGGATATAGCGAGTAGTGAAGTTGTAATGAAAATAAAAGGCAAGATGCAAAATGATAGAACGACAAGTATCAGTCCGAGGAAGCGGGCGAAATCCATAATTCGTAGCACGTGAGAAATCGCGGCGAAGCCAAGCAAACATGGGCGACCGAGAATAAGGCCGATACGAATGCCGATAACCCCTCCGCATAGATTTTCCATCCGACCCCTGGCGTTGGTCGAGGATTCGAATACCACCGTGCTTCTACCGCCGTTCACGGCCCGTCCTTAAGGTTCGAAAGCCTCCCCCACCGGTATCAAATACAACGGCAGGTAATCGTCCCCCAATTCCAAAACGTCGAGCAGCTCGGCGTCGTGGAAGGCGCCGACGGGGCAGGCGCCGAGGCCTAGCACCTCCGCCGTTAGCAGTATGTTCTGGCCTATGTGGCCCGCCTCGATAGTGCAGTAGCGCTCGGCCCGGCCGCGATACTTGATTGCACTTATGGCCGGCTTCGCGACGACGATTATGATGCCGGGCGCGCGTTTAAGCGGCGCCTGCTCGAGACCCGCGGTCGCGATTTCCGCCCGCACGTCGCCGTCAACGACCTTCACGAGGCCGTGGCGCAGGGGTTCGTAGCGCCAGAGCGCGACGTCGTCGGCGTAGTAGAGGAACATCGGGTAGAGCGCGCCCGCCGACGGCGCCGTCCGGAAACCTCGAGGCGACGTTATCCCCTGGCCGGCCCAGAGGAGCTGGCCCACCTCGACGCCCGTCAGCTTGCGCGAGCCGTAGGTCCGCGTCGAGCGTCGCCCGGCGATGGCCTCGTGGAGGGACAAGCCGCCCTCGCGCGACGGCTCGGGGAGTTCCTTGAAGGCGGGAGCCGGCGGTTCGGCCGTCGTTTTCTCCTCCTCTTTGGCCGCGCACCCGCCGGCCGAAAGTAGGGCCGCGAGCGCGATTGGCAAAAGGGCGCGCACGTCACGCCACCCCCTTGCTCGCTTTCGTTCCCAGATAAGCCTCGACGACGCGGGGGTTTTTCTGGACCTCCTCGGGGCGGCCGGCGGCGATGGCCTCGCCGTGGTCCAACACGACGACGCGGTCGCAGACGTTCATGACGAGCTTCATGTCGTGCTCGATAAGGAAGACGGTGATGCCGGCGTCGCGGACCTGGCGTATGAGCTCGAGCAGCTCGTTCTTCTCCGTGGGGTTAAGGCCCGCGGCGGGTTCGTCGAGCAGGAGCAACTTGGGCTTCGAGACCAGCGCGCGGGCGATCTCGAGGCGTCGCTGTAGGCCGTAGGGGAGGGCGCCCGCCTTCCACTCCTCCTTACCCTCGAGCGCGACGAACTTTATGGCCTCGAGCGCCGCCTCCCGCACGCGCCCCTCGTCGCGGCGGTACCGGGGCGTCAGGAATACTGTGTCCGCCAGGCCGGCGTGCGACATCCGGTGGCCCCCGACCTCGACGTTCTCGAGGCTCGTCATGTCGTCGAAGAGGTTTATGCTCTGGAAGGTCCGGTAGAGGCCGCTGCTCGCGATCTGGTCCGAGCGGACGCCCCGCTTGGGCGCCAGGACGACGCCCACGACGGTGAAGGCCAGCGCCACCGCGAGCGACGCGGCCCCCGCGCCCCCCAGCGTGAATAAGTACCGCTCGCCGAGGACGAAGGCCGCTATAGTGCTCGCGAGCGCGCCGACCGAGAAGAACGGCAGCCAACGCGCGCGCCTTTTGGCGCGGGCGACGACCTTCCCCAGATAATTCACGCGGCCCGCACTCGGCGGATATATGCCCGTTATGACGTTGAATAACGTAGTCTTACCGGCGCCGTTCGGGCCGATGAGGCCGACGATCTCGCCCTCGCCGATCGCGAGGCTCACTTCTTTGAGGGCGGCGAGGCCGCCGAAGTTCTTGCTCAGGCTCTCGACTGTAAGTAGGTCCGCCATTTATTCGGGCAGCTTTATCAACTCGGCCCGTATGGGTTGCCCCGAATGTTTCACCGGGTCGACGCCGAAGTATTCGAAGACGGCCCGGGCGACGTCCATGACGTCATCGCAGCGCGAGGCGAACCCCTCGTGTCCCGGGCCCGCGGCCACCAGCGGGACCGGGTTCGTCGTGTGCGAGCGCGTCGACAAGTCCTCGACGTTTCCATGGTCGCTCGTGAGTATCAACAGGTAGCGCTCGAGGTCATAATACTTTAGCACGGCGCCCAGCGCGGCGTCAACATCCTCCAGGTAGCGGACCGCCCGTCCCATATTTTGGCGGTGGCCCGCGAAGTCGGTGAGGAAGTACTCGTAGAGGGTGAAGTCGTGCGCGAGGGTGATGCGGCTGAGCGCTTCGCCGCTTCGAGCCGGCGTCATCAGGCGCACGTCGTCGCCGCGGCGCTTCGCGTATCGCCCCGTCAGGTCGAAGTAGACGGCCTCGCCGCGGTTGAACATCTCGGTTGAGCGGAAGCCGCCCTCGCCGTAATAGGCCATGGCCGACGTGCACGACATCGGCGCCTCGCCGGCGACGTAGCGCGGGATGGAGGAGGTCGTGTAGGCGTTGGCGAACGTGGCCTTAAGGCCCGCGCGCCGCAGGACCGGGATGAGGCCGTGCTTGTAGAGGACGCTCTTGAGGAGGCGGTTGGGCCGGCCCTCCTTATGGCGTCCTACGAGCTTGGCGGCGTTTACGCCGGTGAAGAGGGCCGTCTGGCCGGTGGCCGACTGCGGCAGGCCCGGCGACGCCGAGCGTGGCGTCGAGGGGCGCGAGCGACGCGCGCTCAGTGCGTACGCCCTCGCGCCAGCGGCCCATGTCTATTGAACCGATTAAGCTCTCGAGATGGGGCAGCCGCGCGACGAGCAGCGGGTTGACCGCGGCGTCCGGCGGCCCAATCCCCAGGCCGTCGACGAAGAGGAAGAGTATTTTTTTGTTAGTTTCTTGGGAAAGTTCCATTGAGGTTCGATGTTTTCGTATGGCAACGGGGCACGTTTTACCCCGTCCTCTTCTTGATGTGGCGCCAGATGACGCGGTCGAGGACGCGCGCCGGCGTCAGCGCGACGCTCTTCCCCGGCGGCAACTTCGCGTTGGCGACGTCGTTGATATGCCGCGCCAGCGCCGTCAGGACGTTGAGGTTGTTCAGGCCGTCGTCGCGGATTTCCTTCAGCAAGCGGACCGCCGTCTCGACGTTGCGCGCCTTCTTGCCGACGTGGTAGATGTAGCTGTAGAACGTATACACGTACCGGTCCAGTATCGGCACGAGCGCCGGCCTTTTGAGGTGCAGTATCTTCGACGCGAGCGCTACGTCCACGCCTTTTATTTCGGCCAGCGACGTTATTAAACTGCGCAGCGGGCCGTTGATAATGTCGGCCGTCTCGGCCTCTTTCATGGAAAACAAATCCGCGCGGAATTCGATCTTGTGGAGCGCGTTCGCGACGGTCTTCTTATTTTTTATGGCCCGCCTTATGTCTCGCGGTTTTGCCGCGCGTATCCTCGCGACCCTGAGCGCCGCGTCGACGTCGCCGGTCGTTATCTCGTCGCTCGGGTTAACGTACGGGTCGTATTCGACGATGTCCCGCCCGTACTCCGCCTCCCCCTCCTCGATTTCGGCGAGCAACTTCTCTTCGTCGACGTAGACCTCGCGGCCGTCGGTGAATTTCAACTTAGCCATGGCCTTCGACCTCCTAAGGGCCCCCACGTACCTTGACTTACGGCCCCGCCTTTTTTAGCATCTTATCGAACTCCTTGGCGCTGACGATTTTCACGCCGAGCTTCTCGGCCTTCGCGAGTTTGGAGCCCGGCTTCTCGCCGGCGACGAGGTACGACGTCTTCGCCGAGACGCTTTCGGCCGCCTTGCCGCCGCGGGCCTCTACGGCGCGGTGCGCCTCCTCGCGACTCATTGACGGCAGCGTCCCGGTAATCACGAAGGTCAGGCCCGCCCACGGGCCCGTAGGCTCCGCAAGCCGTTCCTCCTCCAGTTTGACGCCCGCGCGCTTCAATTTGTTTATTATCTCGCGGACCTCGGCCCGGGCGAAGAACTCGACGACGCTTCGCGCGACGACCTTGCCTATGCCCTTTATGCCCTCCAGCTCCTCTTTGCCGGCCGCCATCAGCCGGTCGCTCGAGCCGAAGTGCCCCGCTATAAGCGCCGCGGTCTCGAAGCCGACGTTGGGGATGCCCAGGCCGAAGAGGACGCGCGTCAACCCCCGCCCCTTGGAGCGCTCTATCGACGCGAGCAGGTTTTTCTCCGATAGCTCGCCGAAGCCCTCGAGCCGCGCGATCGAACCGGGTTTAATAAAATACAGGTCGCCCGGGTCGCGGACGCCCAGCTTGTCGTAGAGGACGGCGGCCACCTTCTCGCCCAGCCCCTCTATGTCCATCGCGCCGCGCGAGCCCCAAAGCCCGAGGCGGCCGCGTGCCTGGACCGGGCAGTCCCAGTTGCGGCAGAAGAGCCCGACGACCCCCTCTTCCTTGACGAGTGGCGTGCCGCAGACCGGGCACTTCTGCGGAATCGGCGTCGGCTTGGAGCCTTTAGGCCGCAGGTGATACTCGACCTCGACGATGTAGGGAATGATGTCGCCCGCCTTCTCGACGTTCACCGTGTCGCCCGCGCGCACGTCGAGCTCGGCGACGCGCTCGGGGTTGAAAAGGCCGGCGCGTTTGACGGTCGTACCGCCGAGGAGCACGGGCTCGAGGTTCGCCACCGGCGTAATAGTCCCGGCGCGGCCCACGGACCACTCGATGCTGTTTACCGTCGTCGTCGCGCGCTCCGCTTTGAATTTATACGCGATGGCCCAGCGCGGCGCCTTGGCCGTCGTGCCGAGTTCGCCGTGGGCGGCGAGGTCGTCGACTTTGAGGACGAGGCCGTCGATATTGTAGGGGAGGTCGGCGCGCGCGGCCTCCACCTCCCGGTAGAAGCGGAACACCTCGTCGAGGTCCGCGCAGCGGCGGCGGTTCGGGTTTACGCTGAAGCCCCACCGCGCCAGGTGCTCGAGTGCTTCCGCCTGCGTCGGGATGTCCGCCTCCTCGGTGATGACGTAGTAGAGCCAGGCGTGGAGGGGCCGGCGCGCGACTTCGCGCGGGTCGAGGAGCTTGAGGGTCCCGGCGGTGGCGTTGCGGGGGTTGGCGAAGAGCGGCTGGCCCGCGGCCTCGCGGCGCCGGTTAAGCTCCGCCAGGCCCTCGCGCGTCATATACGCCTCGCCGCGGACCTCGAGCCGCCCGGGCGGCGCCTCGTTCAGCCGGAGCGGGACGTCGTGGATGGTCTTGAGGTTGGCCGTAATGTCGTCGCCCGTGAAGCCGTCGCCGCGCGTGGAGCCGCGCGCGAGGACGCCGTCGTCGTACTCGAGGGCAATGGCGACGCCGTCTATTTTGGCTTCGCACACGTACGCGGCGCCGTCGGCCCCCAGGCCCTTGCGGACGCGCTCGTCCCACTCGCGGACCTCGTCCTCGGCGTAGGCGTTATCGAGCGAGAGCATCGGGGGCTCGTGGCGCACCTCGGCGAAGCCCTCCGCGGGCGCGCCGCCGACGCGCTGCGTGGGCGAGTCCGGCGTCACGAGCTCGGGGTGCTTCTCCTCCAGCTCGACGAGGCGCCGATATAGCCGGTCGTACTCGTAGTCGGATATCTCCGGCTCGCCCTTGACGTAGTAGAGGTAATCGTGGCGCCGGACCTGCTCGCGCAGGCGCTCGAGTTCCGTTTTTATTTTATCGACGTGCTCGGCCATATTCACCCCTTATTTCGGCGCGGAATATTAGCACGTCGCGTTTTGCGGGGCAATATTATACGCAAAAAACTGGTTAGTCGCCTTGACCTGGGCGTTTTTTCGTTTATAATTTAATATAATATTCTATAAACGGCCCGAACGCCGACCAGGAGGCGCCTTTCTATGGAAGAGAACCTGTGGGACTGGGTGGTCACCGAAGCCGAGAAGGGTTTGCAAGCGTACCGCAAGGAGGGAGACCTGCCCTCCGGCCAGACGTCGAGTTGGACGCTTAGCACGCTGGCCGCGGCGCGCCTGGTCCAGGCGGTGGAGGAGTTCCGCAAGAGCTCCTCGGACCTCGCCAACCGCCTCGTCCTCATTACGCTGCTCTTATTTGTAATAGGATTGTGTCAGGGCGCGTTTCTAATAGTAGCGCTCATCGCGCCGTACGTGACGAAGTAAGCGCGCATTGCGGTTGAAAAGAAAACGCCCGGCCCCGCGGCCGGGTTATTTTTATTTATGTTTCAATCGCGCGCCCGCGTTACCGGCGGAAACTAAGCCGCGGGAATCGTTTTGACGTGATACATCTCGGGTGTTATAATCGCCGGCCGCGCACAGAGGAGGCTTGTTTATGGTTAAAAAATTTACGGCCGTCATTACGAAAGAGGCCAAGTGGTACGTGGCGCATTGCCTCGAGCTGGGCGTCGTTAGCCAGGGCGAGACGCTCGAAGAGGCCCGGGCAAACCTTCAGGAGGCGGTGGAGTTATATATCGAGAGCTTCGGCGACGAGGGGGTGCCCGAAGGTTCGCCGGGGGCGTACGTGTATCAGCTCGAGGCCGAAGTAAGTGGCTAAGCTTCCCGTTCTATCGGGCCGGGCCCTCGTACGGGTGCTCGAGAAGGCCGGTTTCGAGGTCGTCCGCCGACGGGGCAGCCACGTTTCGTTGCGAAAGGGCGAGTGGCGTACGGTGGTCCCGCTCCACGACGAGCTTTCTCCCGGGACCCTTTTGGGCATTTTACGCTAAGCCGGCCTGAGCCGTGAGGACCTGGAAACGCTTTTGGGGAAGTAGGCGAAGAATGAAGTTTTCGCTTATTATCTTATTCTAAAAATAAACCCGCCCCTGATAGGGGCGGTTTTTCGAACCTAAAATTTCCTCTTCCCCGCTCGCGGTACTTGCGGGCCTTCCGCGAACAATAGGAGAGTTTGGTGCTCTCGAGCCGCCGCAGGCCTGGCGGCAGTACTAGCGACGGATGCCAAGCGCGCGGATGATGTCGCGGTAGCGGCCGATGTCCTTATTCTTGAGGTAATCGAGGAGGCGGCGCCGCCGGCCTACGAGGAGGAGAAGGCCCCGGCGGCTGTGCTTGTCCTTCGGATGTTGGCGCAGGTGTTCCGTGAGGTGGTTGATGCGCTCGGTGTAGAGCGCGATCTGCACCTCTGCGGAGCCGGTATCGCCCTCGTGCTTGCGGTGCCGCTCGATCAACGCCTGCTTGTTTTCCTTCGTGATGGTCATACCTTATTTAATATATGGTTTTAGCCCCTGAAGTCTCGGCTTTACTTATTAATGGCTGAATAATATCCGGCGCGCCTTCTTCTCGTCCTCGACTAGCTGTTCGCGCAGGGCCGCGGCGTCCTCGAACTTTTGCTCGTCGCGGAGGCGGGCCACGAATTGCACGCGGACGCGGCGGCCGAGAATGTCCCGCGCGAAGTCGAAGAGGTGGACCTCGAGGCCGGGCTCGCCGGAGACGTCGCCGTCGAAGGTGGGCCGGTAGCCGAGGTTGAGGAAGGCGCCGAAGGGCCCCGCCGCGACGCGGCCTTCCTCGTTCATGATGTTGCCCAGGGCCGCGTAAACGCCGCGTTCCGGCAGCATCTTCCGCTCGAGCTTGACGTTCGCGGTCGGGTAACCCAGCTCGCTCGCGCCGACGCCCGTGCCCGGCTCGACTTCGCCGCGGACCTCGTAGCGGTAGCCAAGGTATTTGTTCGCCGCGGCTACGTCGCCGGTGCGCAGCTTACGCCGGATCAACGTGCTCGAGACGATCATGCCGTCCACGGCGAAGGGCGGGGCCGCGTGCGTTTCGAAGCTGTGTTTTTTGCCCAGCAGGCTCAAAAGGCTTATATCGCCGCGGCCGTCGTGGCCGAAGTGATGGTCGTAGCCGACGCAAACGCCCCGCGCGTGAAGAGCTCCCACCAGCACCTCCTCGACGAACTGGTCGGCGGCCATGCCGCGAAGGCTGTCGTCGAAGGGAAGGGTTAACGTCGCGTCGGCGCCCGCGGTCGCGAGGAGCTCGAGCCGCTCGTCCTCGTAATTCAACCGTTGTAAACCCTCGGGGCCTTCTTTACTCTCGGGAGGGTCGCCGAAGGTCACGACCGCGGCGGCGCCGCGCCCGGCGCGCGCCATCTCTTTCAGCTCGCGAAGCAGCGCTTGGTGGCCGAGGTGTACGCCGTCGAAGGTTCCGACCGTAACGTACGGCGCCGGGACCGGGTCCGCGGCTACTTCTTTCAAAGACCGCCAAATTTTCACAACGTCAAACCCCGCACGCGGCGGTAAGTTAGCATTATAAATTAGCGTTGTCAAGTGATATAATAATCCGGCGTCGTGGGCGAGGGGGAGGTGATAGATTTTCTAAGGCGGGGAGGCTTTTCGCGACGGCTGCGTAAATCGGTCCGCTTCGGCGCGGTTGGCCGGTGTGCTCCGACGGCCTGCCACCATTTTTTGAAAAAATCGCCAATATCGGCGCTTGCTGTACTTCATTCGTTTTTGAGCAGTTACGCGTTTGTCGATATAAAAAAAGGTTATAACCTGCCGAAGGTGGCGGCGTGTTTCCCGTTCGGCGACTACCGCGACCTCGTAAGTACGCGGCTATTAAGTATTTGCAAAATTGGCCTAAGTTTTGCTACTTCATATAAACGGATTGCTTAGAATACGGCCGTTCCATATTTGCCGTTTTTAACCCCCCGTTAACCGTAGGGCGGTGTACGTGAGTGTCGGGGAGTATGACGCAGATGAAGACAGAGAGGCTTTTTCATTTAGTAAACATTTTACGCTCGGGTAACGGTTACCGCGCGGCGGAGTTGGCACGGGCGCTAAACGTTTCGGAGCGCACGATATACCGCTACGTCGTAGACCTATCCGAAGTAGTACCAATATACTACGACAAGGGGTACCGAATCATGGCCGAAGCCCGGCTCGCCAATATGGCCTTCACGCGTGAAGAATTATTGGCCATCAAGCTCGCCTTCAAGACGACCGAGTTGTTGGCGGGGTCCGCCGGTTTAACGCCCGAGACACGAGCGGCGTTAAACAAGATAGAAGACCAACTTTCGTGCCGTTTCGGCGATAGCGAAGAATCGCGGTAGGCGATAGCAGCTAACGTAAGCGTTACCGTCGACGTCGGGATCCCGTAGTTGGGGGGGGCTTGCGCCGCGCGGGTTTATCCGCGCGGTGTTTTTTTAGATAACTCGGCGAACGCAAGAGGACCGCGGAGACGATTACCCGTGCTCGTTTATGACCGTTGGACCGCTTCAAACGTTGGCGGAAATGCGTCGTAAGATTCCCGGTGGCGGCCATAAAGAAATGAAAAGTACCTGGTCTGTTAAACCGGCTACGTTTTATTTAGGTTGAGGTCGGGACGCGATCTCCTCGAAGGGCTGCCCTTACGCCGGGCGGCTTTTTTTACGTTGAATCGGAAACTATTTCGTTGACTGGTCGTAGCGGCGATGTTATTATAGCATGGTTGCCGTTCGGGTCGGGTAAGATTGAGATGGGTGGGGTTTGCGTAAAAATATTGAGGACGAAACGTCGCGAGAGCGTTCTGGAGGCGGAGAATAAATTACGAGTCACCCTAACCCTTAAATTTTTAGGAGGTCGCAAGGATGAGGCATTATATATCAATCTTGGTGGCGGTTTTCGTCGTGGTTCCGGGGATGACTTTGGGAACGAGCTACAACCTTTGCCGCGAGGACCACATCCCGCCGGCCTTCAAGCCGCCGTTGCCCGACAAAATAGGCGAGGTGGCGGGCTTCCAGGTTTTGGGGATGTTCCTTTCGCTCGGCGGATTCGGTTGCGACGACCAGACTATGGACACGATTCGGCAAATCAGCGAAGACTACCTGGAAACTGAATACACGCCACGGTACGAAGAGGCCGCAACCATCCACGAGTGGCTAAACGCTACGCACGACGTAGACGACCCGGGCGAATTCAAAACCTTGGTTCAGCAAAAGCTGGCGCGTCTTAACGAGATATCTGCCGAGATAGACGCCGTCTGGGCGGACCGGGCGCTCGACGCGTGGGCGTTAATACCCGAGGCAAGCCGGGAAGCGTATTTGGCCTGGTACGACGCCGCAATCGGGCCGTAAATTTAAATTGCGGCGGTTTACCCTAGGGTAATTTTCTTCGTATCAGGGAGGGTGCGACCGTGGCCGGGGACAGCGAGTTTAAGGTTGTGGGCCTTAGGTTCTACGACGAAAGCGGGTCGCCGCTGATCGTGTTACAAGAGGTACGTGGCACGAGGACCTTTGTATTGGCTGTCTCCAAAGCCACGGCGCACTCTACCCTGGCCGCCCTGAACCCGGAATATCGGCGCGCGTACGCGTCTGCGCCTTTAGAGCACGATTTGGCGGAGGCGTTGGCCGAGGCCGGCGGCGTACGGGTCGAACGTGCTATTATAGATGGTATGACGGAGGAACGGGTCGTCGGCGCGACGTTGGAGGTACGTCCTCGCGAAGGTGGGGAAATTGTCCGGCTCGACGCCCGGCCCTCCGACGCCATCGCGCTCGCCGTCCGCGTCGGCGCGCCTATTCTTGTCGCAAGCGACGTCGTGGCGCGGCTTAGGTTCCGTACACTCGAAGAACTGCCTTTCCGGGAGATAGAGCCGGAGGACCTCTTCGACTCGTAGGCGGCCGAAGCCGTACCCCGTCCCCTCGTGGCCGGGGCGATTTTTTTGTTGAAACCGCGGGTACGTGAATTCCTTGAAACCGCGGGCAGAGGTGGTTATATTTGTACCAAACCTACTCCGACTCGACCCGGCCTCCGCTCGCTATCGTTTTATCGGTGGCCTGGCCGGTCCCTCGCGGTTGCTTCCCGCAAACGGCGGACTTTCACGGTATAAGGCGCCGCCGGCGGATTCGGAAGTTAACGCTAAAAGGCGCCGTTTTCAAGGGATACGATAAATAGCGGTAGACTGGACATTCGACGGGGTGAGGCGGCGAATTTATAATTAATTACATATGGGGGCTTTTTAGGCCGGCGTTAATAGGCGCCGTAATTGCGTCGGGAGGTTTTTAGTTGCTGGCAGGGATTAGGACGTTAACTGAATATATAAAGACACGAACGTACGGCGTTCATCAACGTAAAGGGGTTTATTATGGCCGACGAGCAAGAATTCACCGTCCTAGGCGTGAGGTACGACGATAGATCTGGTTGCCCGATCATCGTATTGAAAGAAAGCGAAAACGGCAGGGTTTTCGGGATATTTATTTCGAAACTCAACGTATACTCGGCGTTGGTGGCTTCGGACCCCAAAAAACGGCTTGAGCGCGCTACCCGGCCGTTGAGTCATGACTTTGCATTAGCCCTTGTCGAAGCCGGCGGCCTCCAAATTGAAAGGGTCGTTATTGACCGTTTGACGGACGAGGGAGTCTTTATCGCGGCCGTGGAAGTCCGTTCGCGCGAGGGCGAAATCGCGCGTCTGGACGCTCGTCCTTCTGACGCGATACCTCTCGCGCTTGGCGCGGGCGCCCCGGTAGTCGTTGCGGAAGAAGTAATAGCGAATGTAACCTTTTACCCACTCGAGGAATTGCCGTATCGCGAGATCAAACCCGAAGACCTCGCTTAGTAACGACTAGCCCGGCCGCTTTAGACTATAGCCGCCCCCGCGGAAAAGCCGGGGCGGTTTTCCTTAGGGCGGCGTTTGGTTCGTATTCCTTGACACCGCGCGGGGGCCTTGATATATTTCACGAGGAAGATGACGTGCAGGGACTCCCCTCCAAAGCTGTCGTTTCGGTTGTCGCGGAACGGGACCGCTACTGCGCGGTACGCGAAGCACTCGAGGCGTTAGGGCCCGCTTTGCCGGCGAGGCTGGCGGCCGCTAAAAAAATCTTAATTAAGCCCAACTTCGTCTCGTGCCGCCACCCGCTAGCGGCGACGCACGTGGACGCGTCGCGCGCCGTACTCGAATATATAATGCCCCACGTCGGGGGCGATGTAGTGATCGGCGAGGGCCCGGCGCTCGGCGAAGCGGCCGAGGGCTTCGACGCGTACGGTTATCGCGCGCTCGCGGAAGAGTACGGCGTGCCGCTGCTCGACCTCAACCGGGCGCCGACGACTTCGTTCCAGGTCTTCAACGAGAACTTAGCGCCGCTTACGGTACGCCTGGCGCAGCCGGCCCTCGAGAGCGATTTCCGCGTCGCCGTCGGCCCGCCCAAGGCCCACGACGCCGTTATCGTCACCCTCTCGGTTAAAAATATGGTTATGGGGGCCGTCGTAAGGACGGCCGCCGCTATGGGCCCCGGGGACGACAAGTGGGCCATGCACCAGGGTTACCCGGCTATGAACATAAACCTCTACCTGGTGGCGCGCGAAGTGTGGCCGCACCTGGGCGTCGTAGACGGCCACGTCGGGATGGAGGGCGACGGCCCGATCTACGGCTCGGCCGTGCCTTGGGGCTTCGCCGCGGCCTCGCTTGACCCCCTCGCCCTCGATTACGTCGTGTGTAAGATGATGGGCGTCGAGCCCTCGGACGTGGGTTATTTATATTACTGCGGCCGTGCCGGCCTGGGCGCATTTGTCGAAGACGACATCGAAATCGCGGGAAGTGGAAATCCGGCGGCCCTCACGCGGAAGGTGAAGCTACACGCCACCGCGCCGGCTCAGTACGATTGGCGCCTCGGCGAAGCGCAACTCGCGAAACTGGCCTTGTTCTGAAGGTCAGCGGAGGCAGCGATGAAGATAACACCTCAGGATATTAATACCCAGGAATTCAAGCGTAGCCTGCGGGGTTACGATATGGACGAGGTAGACGCGTTTCTCACGCAAGTCGCCGACGAACTCGAGGCCCGCGTTCAGGAGAACCTACAACTCAAAGACCAAGTGAAGGTCCTCGAGGACCGGATCGCCGAGTATCGGCGCCTCGACCAGCGTTTGAAGGATACCCTCGTCACGGCCCAGGAGATGAAGGAGGAGATAACGAAGGCCTCGCAGCATAGAGTCGAGGCGGCCGCGGCTCAAGCGCGCGCCGAAGCGCAACGTATCGTCGCCGACGCCCATAAGCAGCTGGTGCGCATCCAGGCCCAGGTAGATGACCTCAAACGTTACCGGGACTCTTTCGTAATACGCTACAAAGCGTTCTTGGACCAGCAATACCGCTTTTTGGCCGACTACGCGAAAAGTGAAGGTGCCGGCGCCGCGCCCGAGCAAAGTGCCAAGACGCCCCAAAAACCCGAGCCCGGAGAAAAACCCCCCGCGCCGAGGAGGGCGACGACCGCGGAGGGGGGCGAGCTCGAGATAGAAGTGACGGGCGACGGCGAGAAGGAGGAACCGGTTGGTTAGGCTGGAAGTTGAGGTTACGCCTAAGTCGAAGCGCGCCGGCGTCGTGGGGCGTCGGGGCGACGTGCTGCAGGTGCGCGTCGCGGCGCCGCCGGAGGCCGGCCGCGCCAACGACGAACTTATTAAGGTAATCGCTAATTTTCTCGGGGTTCCCCGGGCCAGCGTTAACATCGTGAGGGGAGCGACGGCGCGGCGTAAACTCCTGGAGGTTGACGGCTTCGCCGCGGGCGATTTGGCCGCGGCGCTGGCGCGGGCCTCGAGCCTGGGCCGATAGGGCTTAGGGCCGAAGGGGCCCCCGGGTCGGATTTCCACGAATTGCCTTGAAAAACCTATAAGCGTTTCGTATATTTTTCATTACGAAAAAATCCAGGGCTGCCGTACCCCCCAGGCGGGGGACGGAGAAAAGAGCTTAATGTGATCGAGATCAGATTCCACGGCCGGGGCGGCCAGGGGGCCGCGGTAGCTTCGAGCCTAATCGCGGATGCGATTTTCAGCGAGGGGCGCAACGTCCAATCGTTCCCGATGTTCGGCGTCGAGCGGCGGGGCGCGCCGGTAGCGGCGTTCATCCGCGTGGACGATAAACCCATCCGCGTGAAATGCGAGGTCGAAGAGCCCGCGTACGTTTTGGTGATGGACCCGACGCTTATCGAGGCGGTCGACGTGACGTCGGGCGTCAAGCCGAAGGGGACAATCGTCGTTAACTCGCCGCGCGAACCGGCGGAAATCGGGTTGGACGAGGCCTTCGACGTCCGTACCTTTGACGGCACGACTTTAGCGGTGGAGCACGGCCTCGGTACGCGTACCGCGCCTATAGTAAATACCACTATGTTGGGCGCCTTCGCGAAGATAACCGGCCTCGTCGGTATCGACGCGCTGGCGGCGTCCATTAAAAAATATTTCCCCCGCGACCGTGACGGGAAGAACGCCAAGGCGGCCCGGGCCGCTTTCGAGGCTTCGCGTAGGGGATAAAGGCGGCGCCGGGCAACGCCGATCGCTGTGGTGACGGCTTGTGGCCGAACCTGAGCTAGAACAACTTCTATTTATCGACGATTGTACGGGGACTTACAACCGCCGTTATTTCTTCCAACGGCTGGACGAAGAGGTCGCGCGTGCGAAGCGGTACCGTCGTACCTTCGCCCTTCTTTTCGTCGACGTCGACCGCTTCAAGGAGATAAACGATGTCTTCGGCCACCTCGCGGGCGACGAAGTACTGCGCGACGTGGCGGCGCGGTTGCGGCACGTCGTGCGCGGGGTTGACTTAGTCTTCCGCTACGCGGGCGACGAGTTTGCGACCATCCTCCCCGAGACGGGCGCGGACGAGGCGGTTGTCGCCGCCGAACGGGCCTTGGCCGAATTCCGCCGGACGCCCGTCTATTCCTCACGCGCGAAAAGGGACCTACAAGTAACGTTGAGCGTGGGCATCGCCGCCTACCCCGACGACGCCGCGGACGCTCAGGGCTTGCTGGACAAGGCGGACCAGGCCCTTCTCGTCGCGAAGCACCGCGGCCGAAATATGGCCGTAGACCAGGCCCGGGCGAGCGAAGCCGAAGCTTTGGAAGAAAGACTCGCCCGACCCGTTTTCTGCCCGAAGATGGTCGGGCGGGAGCGGGAGAAGAGGTTCCTAAAAAAGTTGTGGGGACGGGCCGCGGAGGGCCGAGGGGGTTTGGTCAACGTCATAGGCGAGACGGGCGTGGGCAAGACGCGACTCGTGCGCGATTTTATAGAGTTCGCCGGGTTCCAGGGCGCGCCGATTCTGGAGGGGCAATCTTTCGAGGAGCCGGCCGGTTTCGCCTACCAGCCGTTCCGCGAAGCGGTCGCGGGCTTCCTGAAAACGCCGTCGAAGGGCGTGAGGGCGCGGGTGACGGCGATACCACGCGCCTATCAGAGGGAGCTGTATAATGTCATCCCGGAGCTCGCGGC
Organism: Candidatus Zixiibacteriota bacterium; assembly: GCA_011773985.1. Lineage (GTDB taxonomy): Bacteria > RBG-13-66-14 > B26-G2 > WVWN01 > WVWN01 > WVWN01. The sequence continues at coordinate 25,646 of WVWN01000064.1, forward strand.
TTTCGGCTTCGACACGGCCCCCTTCTACGAGCTGGCCCCGGAACAGGCGCGCCTCCGCCTTTTCGTGGGCTTTCGATACCTGGTGAACGCGCTCGCGGCCGAGGGGCCGGTGGCTTTGGTTCTGGAAGATATCCACTGGGCCGAGGAGGGGTCGCTATCGCTTCTGAGGTTCTTAATTAACGGCCTGACGAAGGAGAGGGTCTTTGTCGTAGCTACCTATCGGCCCGAAGAGGTAGCCGACCGGAGGGCGCGGGCGCCGGCGCCGTCGGCGGCGCTCAGCGCCATAATCCACGACCGGAGCGTGGAGAGCTTAAAGTTGGCGCGCTTGGACCGTGGGGCGGTGGCGGATATGATTCGCCTTATTTTCCGCGTGCCGGATGTCGCGCCCAACTTCGTGGATTTCGTTTACGGCGAGACCGAGGGTAATCCCTTATTCGTCGAGGAGACTCTCAAGTCTTTCTACGAGGACGGGTTGTCGCCTCGCAAGTTCGCCGTAGAGGGTGCGCCTATTCCCGCTGATTACGAGGTTCCGGGTTCGGTGCGCGGCATAATCCAGCGGCGGCTCAGTCGTCTGGACGCGCGGACGACGAAGGTCTTGGAGGCCGCGGCGGCCTTGGGCGTAGATTTTACCGCGGAGGGGGTTCGCGCCGCGGTCCCGATTAACGAGGGTTACCTGGCCGATATCTTGGACGTGTGCGTCGAGCACGAGTTAGCCGTGCCGGTGCCCGGTGCCTCCGACAAGTACCGTTTCGCCCACGGGAAGATCCGCGACGAGATATATCGGCGGATCGGGAAGCGCCGGCGCAAGCGCCTTCACGAAAAGGTAGGCAGTTACTTAGAGGGGCGTTTTCGGGAGGGCGACTTGAGCGTCGTCGCGGACTTGTCGTGGCATACTTTTGTAGGCGAGATGTGGGAGAAAGGATTGGTCTTCGCGCGGCTCGCGGGCGACCGGGCTTGGGCGGCCTACGAGGCGGCGGAAGCCCTAAAGCACTACGAGCGCGTGGCCGTCGCCGCAACCAAGATCGGCAAGGGCGGCTTCGGGGATGAGCTGATACGCCGCGAATTGGTCGAACTTAATACGCGCCGGGGCGAGATCTATTTAACCCAGGGTAAATTCGCGGAGGCCGCGGCGGCGCTGGAAAAGGCTAAGTTGGCCGCGGAGGAGATAGGCGACCGCCTGAGTATGGCGAAGGCGATGAACCTCGCGGGCCGCGCGTACGGCGCCGCGGGTAACGAGCGCCGCGCGGTATCATATCTCAACGCCGCTTTGACTATTTTCAAGAAGCTCGACGCTACCGCGGACATCGGTCGGGCCCTCTACAACTTAGGGGAATACCGACGGCGCACCTTCGACCTTCCGAAGGCCACGAGTTATTTCCATATGGCGGAGGCGATTGCCGACAAGGGGGGCGATAAGAACCTCCTCATGATGGGCGCCGAAGGCCTAGGTTCGATAGCGTCAGCGCGTGGCGATTTCCGGAGCGCAACGAAGTACTACCGGCGGGGGCTTAAGTTGGCGCGCGAGGCGGGCGACCGGGGCGGCGAAGCGGCGGCGCGCGCCGATTTGGGCCTAGCCTCATTCCGCAGGGGAAAGTTTAAGGAAGCTTTGCGGCACTTTAACGAGGCGCTGGCGATGGCGAGGGGCTCGGGCAATAAGCCCGTGACGGCTTCTATCCTCGTGGGTTTAGGGGCGGCCAAATACTACGGCGATGACATTAAGACTTCTATCGATTACCTCGAGCGCGCGCTTACAATCGCCCAAGAGACCGGGGACGGACGCCTCGAGGGCGAGGTGCGTTACGGGCGGGCCTTGGCTCGATTCCGGCGTGGCGATTTCGCCGCGGCCCTGGAGGAATTGAAGGTAGCTTCGCGCCTCGCGCGCAGAGCGGGCGATAAGTACCGGCAATACCTCTGCCAACTCGCGCTTGCCGTGGCCCAAGCCGAAGCAGGGCGGAGCGCTTCGGCCAAACAATATTTGCGACAGGCCACGCGTAGTTCGGGAGCTTTACCTTCGTTTAACGTAGCGTCTCGTTACGCTTATGCCTCCGGTCGGGTGGCGCTGGCGGGCGGCGACGACGGGGCGGCGTACCGGGAGTTTGCGGCCGCGGCTCGAGCCACCAAGAAGTCGTCGGAACCTTATCTGCTATTGGAGGCGCAGTTATGGCTCGCGTTGGCGCACGCCGCCGGCGGCCGTCTTAAAAGGGCGGAGCGGGCCGCGGCGAGAGCAAGAGAGCTTGTAGGGAGGGTACCGGGGAGGCGGCCCACGGCCTTACTTTGCCACGTGGACGGCTTAATAGCTGCGGCGGGGGGGGACCGGGCGCGCGCCGCGCGGCGGTTTAGAAAAGCTATAGACGTATTGACGGCGACGGACGCGCTTGCCGCGGCTAAGGTGCGTGCCGATTTCGGCGCCTATCTGGCCGGGGCGGGCGAGACGCAACGCGCGCAACCCTTACTTGCGGCCGCGGGGAGGTGTTTTGACGCGTTGGGTAATAAGAAGAAGGCCGGGGGCTTACGGACGATAGCGCGGAAGGAAGGCGAACGCGCGGCCCGCAAGAAGTAACGTGAGGTAGTGATGACGGAGAAGATCGATATACGCGGCGCTTGCGACATGCCGCCGATGGCGAAGAGTTTGGGGCGGATGTCCTGGAATAAAACGGGCTCGTGGCGAAACGTCACGCCGGTCATAGATTACGATAAATGTACGCGTTGCATGCTCTGTTGGAAGTTCTGCCCGGACCTCGCGATATCTTGCACGGACCCGCCCGAAATCATCCTGGATTATTGCAAGGGTTGTGGCGTCTGCGCCGAAGAATGCCCGGTTAAGTGTATCGAAATGAAGGAAGGTCTTTAGGGCACGAGGCTTTGGCCTCCGGTCCCCTGCTCTTTCCGAAGGGTTAAGTTATGAGAGAAGTCGTAACGGGAAACCATACGGTATCGCACGCGGCCCGCGTGGCCCGCGCCCAGGTGGTATCGGCTTATCCCATCACGCCGCAGACGCAGGTGGTAGAGAAGATAAGCGAGTTCGTCGCCGACGGTATCATGGACGCCAAGTTCATTAAGGTGGAGAGCGAACACTCGGCGATGGTCGCGTGCATCGGCGCCTCCGCGGCGGGCGCGCGCGCCTTCACCGCCACCTCGGCGCAGGGCCTTGCGCTTATGCACGAAGTTCTCCACTGGGCCGCGAACGCGCGCCTGCCGGTCGTATTGGCGAACATCAACCGCGCGATGGGGCCGCCGTGGACGATTTGGACGGACCAGATCGATAGCCTGAGCCAGCGCGATACCGGTTGGATGCAATTCTACGCCGATTCCAACCAGGATATATTCGACAGCATTTTGATAAGTTTCAAGGTTGCCGAGCAGGTATTGTTGCCGGCGATGGTAGTCCTGGAGGCGTTCTTCTTGAGTCACACCGCGGAGCCGGTGGACTTCCCGGAGCAGGAGGAGGCCGACCGGTTTCTGCCGCCCCGTGTTGCCACCCATACCGTCGACCCCGAGCACCCCGCGGCATTCGGCGGCCTTACCGGCCCGGACCACTACTACGAGCTCAAGTACATGGAACACAACGCCATGCTCGAGGCCGAGGGGGTCATCAAACGGGCGGCGCGGGAATACGGCGACATTACGGGCCGATATTACAAGATGGCCGACCCGTACGCGTGCGAGGACGCCGATACCGTCCTCGTCGTTTCCGGCGGCATAGCCTCGACGGCTAAGGACGCGGTGGACGAGGCGCGAGCCGCGGGTAAAAAACTCGGTTCGCTAAAGATTTGGGCCTTCCGCCCTTTCCCGCGCGAGGCCGTTCGGGAGTTGTTAGCGGGTAAGAAGCGGGTCGCCGTCGTGGACCGCAATATCTCCTTCGGCCAGGAGGGGATCTTCTGCACCGAGGTGAAGGCCTCGCTGTACGGCCGGGACGGCGCCCCGCCCGTGCTGGGCTTCATCGCGGGCCTCGGCGGCCGCGACGTCAAAGTCCGCGACTTGTTGGCCATCGCCGAGGCGGCGGAGAAGGCCGATTGTCCCGAATTCAACTGGTACGGCGCCAAGCCTTAGCGGCCAGGCCGCGCATTTTTATACGAGGAGTAACGCGATGGCCGAGGTTCCCAAAAAGTTGACGATCCCCGCGGAAGAGTATATATGTTCCGGGCATCTGGCGTGCCAGGGGTGTGGCGCCGCGCTCGCGATGCGCTACGCGCTCAAGGCGTTGGGGCCCAATACCGTTTACACCGTTCCCGCGTGTTGCTGGTCCGTCATCGACGGTCCGTTCCCGTATACGACGTTGGGAGTGCCGCTCTTCCATATCGCTTTCGAGGCCGCGGCGGCCTCGGCGTGCGGCCTTTCCGCCGGCCTGGAAATGGTGGGTAAAAAAGGCGTAAACGTCGTGGCGTGGGCGGGCGACGGCGGTACCGCGGACATCGGCATCCAGGCGCTCTCGGGGGCGGCGGAGCGTAACGACAACATCCTGTATATCTGTTACGACAACGAGGCTTACATGAACACCGGCGTCCAACGCTCGAGCTCGACGCCTTGGGGGGCTTGGACGACGACTACGCCCGCGCGCCACTTCAAGAAGCGGCCCAAGAAGAATCTGGTGGACATCATGGTGGCGCACCAGATTCCCTACGTCGCGACGGCGGCGATGGCGTTCCCCGAAGATTTGATCCGCAAGGTTAGTAAGGCCAAGGACATCGAGGGGACGAAATACATACAGATTTTCGCGAGTTGCCCGCCGGGTTGGCGGATGGCGCCGGAGTATGCCGTTAAGGCCGTGCGGCTGGCGGTCAACACGCGGATATGGCCGCAGCTCGAAGTCGAACATGGTGTATATACGATCAACCGTAAACCCCGCAAGTATACGCCCGTCGCGGAATACCTGAAGTTGCAGGGCCGCTTCGCGCATCTAACCGAAGAGCAGATCGAACAAATGCAAGAGATGGTCGAGCGCGAGTGGGATAGGTTGTTATTCTTGGAGAAGTCGACGCACGAGATGGCGGGTTTGCCGCTCGCGGGAGAGAAGGCCGCGGCGTCGAAAGAGGGGGGAGCGGGGGCCGCGGCCGGTCAAGGTTAACGTTTCGGAAGGGGGAAACGTTATGCGGTCTTCGATAGCGCTCGGAATTCTTTCGGCCGTCGTCGCGGCGGGAGCGGGCGCCGGCGTTTACGACGCTAACCAGAAAGTATCGCTGTCGCCCGCGATAGCGGTTAGCGGCGACGATATCTATGTGGCTTGGGCCCGGCTGGAGCGAATGTTGAAAATAGGCCGGTTTACGCTTTCGCCCGTTCACGGCGGCGAAGCCCATTTGCAAGCGTCGATTGCGCTCACGTCGCGCACGAACGAGCCGTTCGCGATAGCGTGGGGCGACGCTGGCATCTTCTTGGGATGGGTGGATTACCGGACGGGGAAGGTTGAGCTTAGCCGGTACGATATAAAAAGTAAGGATAAATTCGACCGCGGCGATACGCGGTCTACGCAAGTGAGGACGAGGGGCGGGGTTAGCCTGGCCTACGAGGATAGGCGCCTTCACCTGGGGTACACGGACGCCGAGGAGGATTTGGTTAAAGTCGTATCCTACAAGGTATCACGCAAAGGCAGGCTCTCGCGCGAGAACGAGCGCAAATTGACGGAGTGCGAGACCGTCGTCGGCTCGTCAATAGCGGTTTACGAGGGGAAGTTGATCGCCGCCTGGGTCGATTCCGATAAGAAGTTTATCCTCAGCGCGTACGACGTCGAGAAGTCTTCCAAAGGCCCTTCTTATAGGCATCTCAAGGATACGCGTACGGAAATAAGAGTTAAAGAAGAACCGATGGACAAGCCGGCGCTCGCCATCGCGGACGGCGAAGTATATCTCGCCTACGTCGACCGTAACGACAGGACGGCGCACGTCAGGTTCTACACGTTGGCCGACGACGGTTCGCTGCGCTCGGCGGGTGAGACGCGCGTCAACGAGCGGCCGGCGGAGCCCGTAAACGTCGCGGCTTCCGCGGACAAGGTTTACGTCGCGATGGTAGACGCCAACAAGGACCTCCTGATTGCGGAGCAGTGATAACCGGGAAAGCGCCGAAAACCGGCCCGGAAGGGCCGGTTTTATTTCCACACTGAAATGTTCCGAAAGCGATAACCGCGCTTCCGGGCGCTCGCGGCCTCTATGCTTTCCGCGTGGGTTCCGGCGTGCGCGCCGTCGGCTTGGCGTCGCCCCCGGGCCGCGCGACGGACGAAGGGACCGCGGCTTGCGCCGAGGTAGGCGCGGGTTGTCTCTCCTTGTCTTCGGCGCGCTTTTTCTCGGCTTCGTTTTTGGGATGACGTTCTTGTTGGCCCATATCGCAATAGCCGTCGAGGAGGGCCGATTCGCTGACGATCAGGTTCTTAGTTTTGACGTTACCGATGAGCTCGGCTTTTGCCTGGAGCTCGATGCTCTCTCGCGCGATTACGTCGCCGAGCACTTTTCCGCCTATGACGGCGACGTTCGTCTCCACCGTGGCCTCGATCGCGGCCTCTTTTCCCACGAAGACCGAATCCGCCTTAATCTTTCCTTTAAATTTACCGTCGATTTTAAGGCCGCCCCCGACCACGATTTCCCCTTCGCAATTTGAGCCCCTGCCGATGATGGAGTTGAGTTTAGTGTCGCCCGGCGAACCTGTTTCCTTCCCGAACATACGTTTTCGGCTCCTTTCCCAAAGTGCTACTGCACGGGGGACTTGATATCGCTGATGTTTTTATTATCGCAGCGCCGGGGGCGCGGGTGGCCCCTCGCTGCCCGTAGCTTCGTCGCCGGTTGGGATACCGCCCTCGCTTTCCACGCCGGTGGGTTTAGGCTTCTGCGCCGGCTTTTCTTCCTCGAGCGGCGGCGGCGGAAGCTGCTCTCCCGGCCCCGTCTCCGCCGGCTTCATGTATTTCGCCGGATTGACCGGTACGCCGTGGAGTCGTACTTCGTAATGGAGGTGGGGCGCTGAGCTTCGACCGGTGTTCCCGGCGGCCGCGACGATATCGCCGCGTCCCACCTTCCGGCCTGCGCGGACCTTCAATTCCCGGTTATGGCCGTAGAAAGTGCTATAGCCAGTAAGGCCGTGCTGGATGATGACGAGGCGGCCGTATACGGGGTCCTCCCCGGCGAACGTTACGACGCCCGGCGCCGTCGATGAGACGGGCGTGCCTTCGGGGCACGCGATGTCTACGCCGTTGTGGAAGGAGTAACCTTCGAGGCCCGCATTTTCGGCGAAGCCCCGCGTAACCCAACCTTTTTCCACCGGGTTGCCGTCGGGGGCTTTTAACGCGACGCCTCGGCGCGACGCCACTAGTTCCCGGAATTGTCTGATCCCTTCGGCGACGCTTACAGGCTCGCGGGTTCCCTCCTCGCCCTCTATCGATACGGGAGCGAGTTCCCGCGCGGCTTCGCGTTCGCCCGCCATGACCATTAACTTGTCTTCGACGACCTCGAGTTCGGCGATTTTACGTTCCACCGCGGCGACGCGTTTCACTTCCTCCTTAAGCTGTACGTTCTGGCGTCGGAGCAGCTTGAGTTCGCCGAGTTTGGCCTCGTCCATAGCTTGGTTTACGACCAGCGCTGCGACCAGTATGAAGAGGACGGAGGCCACGATAACGAGGGCGTAAAAGTGACCTAGTTGCAGGCGGAACGTCAGCGTGCCGGAGCGGTCTTCGGGCGCGATGACGACGTTTATGTGCCTGCGTTTTCCCACGTCAATTCAACGTATCGGCTACGAGGCGGGTTAAGATATCTTCGGCCGCGACGCCCTCCGCTTCCGCTATGAAGTTTAGTACGAGGCGATGTCGGAGTACCGGCTTCACGAGCCGTTCGACTTCGTCAAGGGTGACGGCGAAATTGCCCGATAGCAGCGCCGCGGCCTTGGCGGCCAGGATTAAATGTTGCGCGGCGCGGGGTCCGACGCCCCATTTGACCCACTGCTTTACGTAATCCGGGGCCCCCGCGCCGGGGCGGGTCTTCCGGACGAGCGCCGTGGCCTTGCTGAGCACGTCCGCGGGGAGGGGTACGCGGCGCACGAGCCGTTGATAGGCGAGGACCTCGTCGGCCGACAGCACCGGCTCGGGCGCGGCGCGCGGCGCCGCGGTCGTGGTCGCCACAATTTCCTCTTCCTCTTGGGCCGAGGGGTACGGTATTAATATGTTCAACATAAACCGGTCGAGCTGGGCTTCGGGTAAGGGATAGGTCCCCTCCTGTTCGATCGGGTTTCGCGTCGCCAGCACGTAGAACGGCTTCGGCAGCTCGTGGGTAGTGCCGCTCACCGTAACTTGTCCCTCTTGCATCGCTTGTAGGAGGGCGGCTTGGGTCTTCGGCGGCGTGCGGTTGATCTCGTCCGCGAGCACGACTTGGGCGAATATGGGCCCTCGTACGAACCGGAAGTGCCGTCGCCGTTGGCTGTCTTCCTCCAGGACTTCGGTACCGGTGATGTCCGCGGGCATCAGATCGGGCGTGAATTGGATACGGCAAAAAGAGAGGTCGAGGGCGGAGGACAGCGTCGAGACTAAAAGCGTCTTGGCCAGGCCAGGGACGCCCGTGAGGATACAGTGGCCGCCTGCGAGGAGGCCAACGAGAACTTCGAATATAGCCTCCCGTTGGCCGACTATTACCTCGCCGACAGCCCCCTCGAACCTGGCGAGCGCGGCGCTCAGCTCGCGCGCCTGCGTTACTTCGTCTTTAATCAAATTAATTTACGGTCGAAGTTAAAATTATATGTTATCATATGCTATAAAAATCGGCCTGTCAAGAGCGTTAGCGCCGTGCGGATTGAAATTCCCCCTTTTTGCGCACGCGGGATAGGCGCAGTCCGGGCGAGGTTTTCCGCGATTAAGGGGTGTAGATTATTTAAGGTTGCGGCTGCGGAGCGGAGGATTGGTAACTTTACTTACTAACGCCGTTAGCGTTTTTTCGTACAAAGTAAATTTTCCGATGGGCTGTGGCGGCCGGCCCGGAGGTTGAGATATGAAACGCTTGTTGGTTATGACGTCGTTAATTGCTGGAATAACGTACGCGACGCCGAAGGTGACGCCCCAACTCGCGGCCCACCTCGAGGAGGTTTCGGCCGCCGAGCTCGTACGCATCATAGTCGTGATGGAGGCGCAGATGCCGCCGGGGACGATAACGGCGTTGACGGAGGGCCTGACGCGCGACGAACGCCGCCTCGTCGTCGAGCAGGAGCTCGGCCGCCTCGCCGAGTCGAGTCAACGCGAGGTGCTCGCGTATTTAAGAGGACGCGCCGCGGCGGGGTATGCCGCGGAGGTTAAGTCACTCTGGCTCGTGAACGCGGTGACGGCGCGCGCCGATAAGGAGACGATCGAACGCGTATCGACGCTTCCCGGCGTCGCATTCGTAGACTGGGACGAGGAGGTCCCGGCCGCGGCGCTCGAGGACGTACTAGAGGGCGTCGCCGACGAAATCGCCTGGGGCGTCGAGAAGATCCGGGCGCCGGACGTTTGGAAAGAAGGGTACGACGGAACCGACATCGTCGTGTGCGTCTGCGACGGCGGCGTCAATTATAATCACGTCGACCTCGCGGACCACATGTGGAGCAAGGCCGGCTATCCCAACCACGGTAGGAACTTCGGCGGCGGCGACCCCAACGATACGATGGACTACAACGGCCACGGCACGCACGTCGCCGGGACCGTGGCGAGCGACGGCACCGCGGGCTCGCAGTGCGGCGTTGCGCCCAACGCGACGATTATGGTCGCGAAGCTGGGGAGCTGGGAGGGCTCGTGGTTCGAGGCTTGGCAATGGGCGATTCAAGAGGGCGCCGACGTTATCACGCAATCCTTGTCGATGAAGTATCCCTTCAGTCCGCTTTACGCCCAACACCGCCAGGCCAGCGAGGGAATCTTGGCCGCGGGCGTCGTCCATGCCAATTCAACGGGTAATCAGGGCCACCAATTGAGCACTCACCCCCTTCCCTTTAACATCCCCGCGCCGGCGAACTGCCCGCCGCCGTGGCTCCACCCCGACCAAACGCTCCGCGAAGGTAAGGCGGGGACCATGGGCGTTGGCTCCACGGACGACAACGACCTCCGCGTTTACTCAAGCGGCCGCGGCCCGGCCTCCTGGGATAAGAGCCGCCACGGCAACGTCGCTCCCTACGACGACTACCACTGGGACCCGGGTATGGGCCTCCTGAAGCCGGACGTAATGGCGCCGGGAAATAATGTCAAGTCGTGCGATTACCAGAACATCAGCGGGTATATTTTCAAGAGCGGGACGTCGATGGCGACGCCGCACGTCGCGGGCGCCGCGGCCTTACTTTTGGATTATCTGGACACGCTGCCGCCGGCCCAAATCCAAAAGGCCCTCGAGGTTACCGCCAAACCGTGTAAGGGCCAGGTCAAGGGAAAGGAGAACGACTACGGCTCCGGCCGGATCGACGTCTACGAGGCCCTCCAGCAGCTCAAAAGGTCTGTCGGCATCGACCTTAAGTATTTCCGTGCCGCAGGTATGGCGGACCACGTTCGCCTCGCTTGGGATTGCGAGGACGGCACGTACGCCGGCTTCAACGTCTACCGGGGAGCCGAGGGTACCGCCGGCCGCGAACGACTCAACGCCGGGTTGATTGCCGGCCGGGCGCCCTTCATATACGAAGACCGGAACGTCAACGCCGGCGTAGGGTATAACTATTGGCTCGAGGTAATTCCGGGCACGGGGAAGGGCGTGTTATACGGGCCCGCGTCCGCCGCGCCGGGTGCCGAGGAGGCGTACGGTTTCGCTCTCGAGCCGAGCTATCCCAATCCGGCAACTACCGAGGCGAATATCAAGTTCTCTTTGCCGGCGGGGGTCTCGGGGGAATACGCTCTCGCCGTGTTCGACCTCGCGGGCCGAAAGGTCCGGACGGTAGCCGCGGGCGCCGGCGCGCCCGGGGGCTACGAGGTGGCGTGGGACCTCGCCGACGACGCCGGCCGGAAAGTTGCGCCGGGCGTGTACTTATGCTGGCTCAGCGCGTCTTGCGGTAGCGCCGGGCGCCGCGTTGTAGTTACGCGCTGACCGTATTTACCGCGGGTGGAGAAGCGGGCCACGCGTACCTGCTTTTGATTTGGAATTCCGGGCAAATAATTAAGGCCTGCGAGGGCGGAGCTATTCGCGATTAGTACGCCGGCCTGTTATTGAAAAATCTCCGGCGTATGGAACGGCCGGGGAGAGCGTCGCGCCCTATTATGCTCTTGACTTATTGTTAGTATTCAATTATAATTGAACAGGTAATATATAAACCTTAAGGCTCAACCGGCCTCCGGGTAGGCGTGAAATTCCGGGGGCTTACCAAGAGGACGGGAAATGAAACGTCTATTAATTCTAACGTCGCTGGTAGGTGCCGTGGCGTACGGGTCGCCCGGCGTCACGCCGGAACTCGCCGCGCATCTGGAGGAGGTCGGCCCTCGCGATCTCGTTCGCGTCCTCGTCGTTATGGAGCAGCAAATGCCCCAGGAGAGGATTATGGCGTTAACGGATAGGTTAACGCGTGGCGAGCGCCGGACAATCGTCGAGCAGGAATTATCCCGGCTGGCGGACGCGAGCCAGCGCGAGGTGTTGACCTATCTGAAGGGACGGGCGGCCGCGGGCCGCGCCGCGGACGTCGTGCCGCTTTGGATAGTGAACGCGGTGGCGGCGCGCGCGGACCGAGACACCGTCGGAGCCGTTTCGGCTTTGCCGGGCGTCGCGTTCGTGCATTGGGATAAGGAAGTTCCAATCGAGGCGTTGCAGGACGTCGTCCCGGCGCCCCAGGATGAAATAACGTGGAACGTCTCGAAGATCCGCGCGCCCGAAGTTTGGAACGAGGGCTACGACGGCACGGGCATAGTGGTCTGCGTGTCCGACGGCGGCGTCAACTACAACCACCGCGACCTCGCCGACCATATGTGGGTCAAGTCGGGTTATCCCAACCACGGCCGGAACTTCAGCGGCGGCGACCCCAACGATACGATGGACTATAGCGGTCACGGCACGCACGTCGCCGGGACCGTCGCCTCCGACGGCACCGCCGGCTCGCAGTGCGGCATGGCCCCGAACGCCCAGATAATGATAGCCAAGTTGGGTAGCCCCTCGAGCACGTGGTTCGCCGCCTGGCAGTGGGCCATAAGCGAGGGGGCCGACGTCATCACCCAATCCTGGTCGAAAAAATATCCGTCCAGCCCCCTTTACGCCCAGCACCGCCAAGCCAGCGAAAAGATTCTCGCCGCGGGCGTCTTCCACACCAACTCCATCGGCAACCAGGGCAACCAAACCGGTACTTACCCCATACCGTTCAACATCGCAACGCCCGGCAATTGCCCGCCCCCTTGGCTCAACCCCAATCAGACGTTGCGCGAGGGCATAGCCGGGACGGTTGGCGTCGGCGCCACCGACTCGGGCGACAACCTCGCCTATTTCAGCGGCCGGGGCCCGGCCTGCTGGGATAAGGACCGCCATCCCAACATAGCGCCGTACGACGACTACCACTGGAGCCCCGGCATGGGCTTATTAAAACCTGACTTCGTAGCTCCGGGTGTCAGCGTTAAGTCCTGCGACTACCGCAACGTCAGCGGCTACACGATTAAAAGCGGTACGTCGATGTCCACGCCTTGCGCCGCGGGGGCCGTGGCGCTGTTGTTGGATTATGACGACAAGCTACCGCCGGCACAGGTACAAAAGGCGCTCGAGCTCACGGCCGTGGACCTCGGGTCGGTGAAGGGTAAAGAGAACGACTACGGCGCCGGCCGTATAGACGTCTATGCCGCCCTCCAGTACCTTAAGAGTACTAGCGATATCGACCTCAAGTACTTCCGCGCCGCGGCCTTCGACGACCGCGTTCGCCTCGCTTGGGATTGCGAAAGCGGCACGTACGCCGGCTTCAACATCTACCGCGACGTTAACGGCGGCGCCCCCGCTGGCGGCCGGGTGCGGCTTAACGGCGAATTGATTACCGGCCGGGCGCCGTTCGCGTATGACGACGCCGAAGTTAAGGCGGGCGCGACTTACGACTATTGGCTCGAGGTAATCCCGGCTACGGGAAAAGGCCAGTTATTCGGGCCCGCGTCGGCTAAGGCGGGCGCTAAGAAAGCGTTCGCTTTTGCGCTCGAGCCGAGCTACCCGAACCCGACCGCGACCCAGGCCAACATAAAATTCTCCTTGCCGGCGGGGGTCTCGGGAGACTACGCGGTCGCCATATTCGACTTGGCCGGCCGAAAGGTCCGGACCGTTGTCGCGGGCGCCGGCACGCCGGGGCGCTACGAGGCCGTGTGGAACCTGGCCGACGACGCGGGCCGGAAGGTCTCGCCCGGCGTTTATTTGTATAGACTCAGCGCGTCCTGCGGCAGCGTCGCCCGGCGTTTGGTGGTTACGCGTTAAACGCGATTTAGGCGAACGAAGAACGGTCCCGCGGGGCCGTTTTTTTTACTCGCGCGGGACTCGCCGGATAATCCTCTCGAACTCCTCGCGCGCGGCCTCGAGGCGGTCGTTGCGGGCGGCCGCGAGGAACTCTTCGCGACCGCCGAACTTAGCTCTCATCTCCGCGACGAAAGAACCGTCTTCGACGGCACCCAGTATTTCCTTCAAGGTTTTCTTCGCCTCCGCGCCTACCACTTTCGGGCCGCGGGTCGCCCCGCCGTATAGGGCGGTGGAAGATATACGGCGCCGCATGCCGTCAAGGCCGTGCTCGTACGTCAAGTCGGCGACGTATTTTATCTCCCGGACGCACTCGATGTAAGCCAGCACCGGCGGGTAGCCCGCCGCCACAAGCGTTTCGAAGGCAGCCTCGGCCAACGCCGGGAGGCCGCCGCACAGGACCGCTTGTTCCGAGAAGAGGTCGAGTTTGGCTTCCTCGGCGAAGGTCGTGGCTATAACGCCGGCCCGGCCGCAACCCAGCGCCCGGGCGTACGCCAGCGCGCGCGGCCAGGCTCCGCCCGTGGCATCGCGCGCGACCGCGGCTTTGGCGTTAAGGCCGTGGCCCGCGACGTAATACTCGCGCAAGAGCCGCCCCGGCCCCATCGGCGCCACGAGCGCTACGTCTACGCCTTCGGGCAACGCGACCTCGCCGAAATGCACGGGCCCGCCGTGGGCGAAGACGACGACTGCGCCACGTTTTACGTGCGGCGTTACCTCTTGCGCGACGACTTCCCCTTGGACTTCGTCGGGTACGAGGACCGCCACGAACGGAGTTTCTTCTACCGCCGCGCCCGGTTCCAAGAGAGTGAAACCGTCTTCCTCGGCACGGGCGCGGCTCGGGCTCCCGGGCCGCAAACCTACGGTCACGGCGACGCCGCTGTCGCGGAGGTTAAGGGCTTGCGCGCGCCCTTGGCTCCCGTACCCGATAACGGCTACGCCGGCGTCCTCGAGCGGGGCCGGCGATATGTCGTCGTCGTGGTAAACTTTGAGGGGTGGATTCATACAGGTTTATGGCCGTCCGCGCTACTCATCTTCCCAGATGAGGATCCGGCCACAGCTTTCGCAGAATTCTATGCTGTCCGTGCGACGTATTATGTCGAGGCGCATGGGCGGTATCGTTACGAAGCAACCTTGGCAAACGCCCCCTTTTACGGGCACGATCGCGCGGTAGTGATATTTTTCGAAGTAACGTTCGTAGAGGGTTCGCAAGTCGTTACGCACTTTATCCAGTTGCGAGACCTTTCCCGTTACGAAACGCTCGAACTCTTCAATAATGACCTCTATGTCGTCGTCGGTCAGGTCGCCCGCCGATCTTAGTTTCTCGAACGCTGCCTTTAGAGCAACTAAGCTTTTGTCGATATTCCGAAGTTCGCGCAAGACGTCCAAGTCCCGGCTTGGGTCGTAATTTTTTTCGTCGGCGTTATCGGTAGGCAAACTGAATTCCTCCTCTACGCGGTCATAATGCGACGCCCGCGCGGCCGTCATTCGGCGTATTTTCTGGTTCGCCGAAGCGGGTCAACTATTTCGACGTCGTCCAGCGCCAAATCTTCCCGCGAGACTACGTTCACGTGTGCGTCGTGTTCGAGCTCGAGGCGGCTGAGGCGTTCCGCGAAGGCCGTTTCCAAGAAATTTTTAACGCGCGGATGAACAACGACCGTGATTTCCTCGAGCGCGGCGTTGCGCAAGTGGCGCGCGATTTCCCGCTCGACCTTCGCCCCGAGTACGTCCAAGTCCGGCACGCTGCCGCGGCCTCGGCAATACGGGCACGCACGGCTCAACGCGGAAACCAAGCTGCCGCGTTGCCGTTGGCGGGTCATCTCAACCATACCCAATTCCGACAGTTCCAGGATTTTACTGCGGGCTCGGTCGCGCGCCATATGTTCCCGGAGGGCTTCGAGGACCAGCTCCTTATTTTCCGGGACCGTCATGTCTATGAAGTCGATGATTATTATCCCGCCGATGTTTCGTAGGCGCACCTGCCGGGCGATTTCGGCCGCGGCCTCGAGATTGGTCTTGAGTATGGTTTCTTCGTGGTCGGCGCGGCCCAGGAAACGTCCCGTGTTTACGTCAACCGCCACGAGCGCCTCCGCCTCGTCAATTACGATGTAGCCCCCGCTCCGGAGCCAGACCCTGCGCCGGAACATACGGTCGATTTCCGCCTCTGCGCCGTACGCGTCGAGTAAGGGATGGTCGTCTTCGTACAGCCGGACCCGTGGGGCTAACTGCGGCGCGTATTTCTCGGCGAGGGCCGTGACACGTCCGTAGGCATCGAGCGAATCTACAATAAAAGTGTCCACGTGGCCCGTAAATTCGTCACGCAGGACCCGTTCCAGTAGGTCCTTGTCTTTATAGAGGAGCGCGGGCGCCCGCTTTCGTTCGCTTTTCTTTAAAATAAGCCGCCACGTGTCTAGTAAGTCCTCCATATCGCGGAAGATAAGTTCGGACTCGACGCCCTGGGCCGCGGTGCGGATTATAAGGCCGTGGCTTTGCGGTTTGACCTCGTCGGCGAGGCGCCGCAAGCGTGCGCGTTCCTCCTCGTCATCTATACGCGAGGAGATGTTGACCCGGTCGACGTAGGGCGTTAGTACGAGGTAGCGCCCCGGGACGGCGACGGCCGTGGTTAGTTTCGGGCCTTTGTCGCCGATGGATTCTTTGGTCACCTGGACAATTACGTTCTGGCCGGGTTGGAGTACGTCAGCGATGTCGCCGCGCGCCTTGGGCGAGGGTAGGGTCGCGGCTATGCCCGCCTGCGACAAGAAGAGCTCGTCTACGTCTTCGATGCCGGTTGTGACCACGTCGGAGGCGTGGAGCAGCCCCCGTTTCTCGTGGCCGATGTTGACGAAAGCCGACCCGAGGCCGGGGAGCACGTCTTCTACCCGCCCCTTGAAAATATCGCCCGCATAATGTGTCGCGTCCTCGTGCTCGAGGTATAGCTCGACCAGTTTCCCGTTCTCGACGACGGCGATACGTACTTCGCCCAGCGACGTGTCTACCAGGATCTCTTTCTGCATCGTACAATCGGCGGAGCTACCGCGGCGACCACAAAGTGAAATTCTTCTTTTATTATTATACCAACCGCGTCGCCGCGAAGCAAAGGAAAAACCGCGCCGCCTGCGTCACTTGCCGGCTTCGGCGGTCTCGTCTAAAACTACAGACGTTCTCGTAACGCGCGCGGCGCGGCCTTCGACGGGCGAAACGTCCGCCAAGTGCGCTATGAAGTCGAAGAGGGTTCCGACCGCGGCTGCGGCCAAGTCGAATTCCAGCGTCGCGTTCTCGCGCACCCACGACGTTATTTTCAGAGCGGCGGCCAGCTCTTTGACACCCCGCCGGGTCGGTATTTTAAAGTTGGCGCTTTCGAGCCGCGCGTCCACTTTATCGACTATGGCGTCGCGGCGTACCTTCAATGACTCGGCCATAGGCGCGAACTCCACCTTGTAACGCGCACTTCGGATAACGACGGCGAGCGAGGGCGCGGCCAGGTCTACCTCTTGCGCCGCTCGGACCGCGAACGGGCCCTCGCAGTTGACGCGGGCGACGAAGTCCTCGGGCGTTGTTTTCTCGCGAAGGAAGACGTCCCCGAACTCTTGCTCGGCCGCGACGCCCACGGGTAACGCCGGGGCAAGTACGAGCCGCGGCTGGGGCGAGAATCCGCCGGACGTCGAGAGGGACACCCCGGCCCGGCGCAGTTGGGCTACGAACAACCGGTACAGCTCGAGGTGAGATAACCAACGCCACGCTCCGGTTTTGCTATAGGTAAACCTCAGCCGTTGCCGGCGGGCCGTTAGGCCGTCGTCGGGTGATGGCTCGAGCGGGGGCAGCGACCACGTCGCGAACGAGACCGTCGCGCCATCCTCACAAGCGCCGCACAGCCTGCAGGTTTCGCTCGCGCAGCGGGGCGTGCATTCGCCTTTTAAGGCCTTCCTTAGTTCGGCGACTAAGAAGTCCTTGTCGACGCCCGCGTCTATATGGTCCCACGGTAGCGGCGCCTCGAGCGGAAATTCCCGGCAAGCGTAAGTTGCCATTTCGAGGCCCGCGGCGGCGAAGGCGGCTTTCCAGGCTTCTTCGTCGTACCGGTCTCGCCAGGCGTCGAAGCGGGCGCCGCGGCGGTACGCGTCGAGGATTACGGCTCCGAGGCGGCGGTCCCCGCGCGCGAGACAAGCTTCCAGGACGCGCGCGCCGACCTCCCCTTCTACCTTGACCTGGCGGGGGGCGTTTCTTTTGGCGAGGGCGATTCGACGCCGGAGTACGTCGGGGGGTGCAAGGCCAAGCCACTGGAACGGCGTGTGCGCTTGGGGCACGAAGGCGGATATGGCCGCGGATATGTTTCCCCAGCGGCCTAAGCTGTCGCGCAACGCCCGCCGGCAAGCGGCGATAAGCTCGCCGATGGCCGCGGCGTCGTCGTCCGTCTCGGTGGGGAGGCCGACCATGAAATACAATTTGACGTTCCGGCAGCCGGCGCGGCCCGCCGCGGCTACCGCGCCCAAGACGTCGTCGTTGCCGAAGTCTTTGTTTATCACCGCGCGCAGGCGTTCGGCGCCGACTTCGGGCGCGAAGGTCTGTTGACTCCTTTGGTGGGAGACGAGCGCTTCGGATACCTCGCCCCGGTAGGAGGATATTCTCGCCGCAGGTAGCGACAGCTTTACGTCGGGTCGGCACGCGCGGACGTTTTCGACCAGCGCCTCGAGCGGCGTATAGTCGCATGCGTTGAGGGCGAGGAACGACAGCGCCGAGGCGCCCGTGGCCCGCGTCAGGGTCAACGCCTCGTCCAGACAGGCCGCGGCCTCGCGCTCCCGCGCGGGCCTCGTTACCATCCCCGCCTGGCAGAAGCGGCACCCCCACACGCACCCGCGCATTATTTCGACGACGAGGCGGTCGTGCGTGGGAGGCATGTTGGCGACCACCGCGGGCGGCGCCGGTATCCCCCCGGCGCGGGCGAGCAATCGCTTGCGTACGCGCGCCGGTGCAAAGGGCTTTTTCTTCAGGTTGGCGAATCGGCCTTCCTCGTACGTCGGCTCGTACCAGCCGGGAATATAAACGCCGGCGACGCTGCCGAGACGCCTTAGCACCTCGGCCCGGGACAGGCCTTCCGCGCGGGCCACGCGCGCCTTTTGCGCGAGCTCGACGATAGTCTCTTCCCCCTCGCCCAACGCCACGGCGTCGAGGAAGTCGGCCATAGGTTCGGCGTTAAACATAGCCTGGCCGCCGGCGATCACCAGCGGGTCGGCCTCGCCGCGTTCCGCCGCGAGTAACGGTACCCGGGCAACGTCCAGCATCATCAGCGCGGTGGTGAAGTTGAGCGGCGACGCGAACGAGAAGCCGAGTACGTCGGCTTGGGACAGGGGGAGGCCGGACTCGAGCGCGGCGAGCGGAATGCCGCGGCGGCCCAGCTCGGCCGCCATGTCCGGCCAAGGGGCAAAGCAGCGTTCGGGCGCGACGTTTGGGACCGAGGCAAGCGTCGCGTAAAGGCCCAAAAACCCTTTATGGCTCATACCGATTTCGTACACGTCCGGGTAACACAGGACGAAGCGGAGGTCGCCCGCGCCGGGAGGAGGCGCGGCGCCGGTCTCGCCCCCTATGTAACGGGCCGGTTTTTCGACCAAGGGAAGGACCGTTTCGATGCCGGATTGCATATGCGGTCGGTTAAAATACAAAATATTATAACATCGTATTACGTACGGACCGGTTGAAATTTAGCAATTTTTAATTTAAAATATAAAGATTTTTAGCGACGTTCCTTCTCGACCGCATCTTGCCCCTCACCCTCACGGAGGGCGTTATGGATAAAAAGTACGTATATTTCTTCGGCGACGGCGCTACGGAAGGCACCGCTAAAATGAAGGACCTGTTGGGCGGCAAAGGGGCCGGCCTCGCGGAAATGACCAACGTCGGCATCCCGGTCCCTCCGGGCTTTACTATTACCACCGAGGCTTGCGTTTATTACTACCGGAACGGCGATTTCCCGCCCGGTTTGGAAGAGGAAGTCGAGATCCATCTCGGGCGGGTCGAGCAATCGCTGCAACGACGCTTCGGCGACGTTGACAACCCGCTCTTGTTATCGGTACGCTCGGGCGCGAGGGTTTCGATGCCGGGTATGATGGACACGGTACTCAATATAGGCCTTAACGATAAAACGGTCGTCGGCCTGGCGCGGCAAATGGGTGACCTGCGGCCCGCGTACGATTCGTATCGGCGCTTCGTACAAATGTACGGCGACGTAGTCTTGGGCCTTAAACCGGAGGGCGCCGACGACGTGGACCCGTTCGAGGAGATTATTGAGCGTGTTAAGGAGGAACGCAACGTCAAGGTCGATGTGGAATTGAGCGCCGACGATTTGAAAGGACTGGTCGGCCTTTTCAAGGAGGCGGTGAGGGAGCGCAAGGGCGTCGATTTCCCGGCGGACCCGCGCGAGCAATTATGGGGAGCTATCCGCTCCGTGTTCGCGTCGTGGGACAACCCGCGGGCGGTCACTTATCGCCAGATAAACAACATCCCGGACGAATGGGGGACCGCGGCCAACGTCCAATCGATGGTCTTCGGCAACCTGGGCGAGGACTCGGGGTCGGGAGTGGCGTTCACGCGCAACCCCGCCACGGGCGAGGCGGGCCTTTACGGCGAATACCTGTTCAACGCGCAGGGCGAGGATGTCGTCGCGGGTATCCGAACGCCGGAGCCCATCGCGACGTTAGCCGAGACGCAGGCCGAGATGTACCGCCAACTGGCCGAGGCCGCGACGAAGCTCGAGGCGCATTTCCGCGACTTGCAAGACCTCGAGTTCACTTTCGAGCGGGGGCGGTTGTGGCTGTTGCAGACGCGGGCCGGAAAACGGACCGCGCACGCCGCGCTCACTATAGCCATCGATATGGTTTCCGAGGGCTTGATGACCAAAGAAGAGGCCCTCCTCTCGATGGAGCCGGAACAGCTCAACCATTTGTTACGGCCGGTGTTCAATTTGGAACAAAAAGAGGCCGCGGTTAAAGCGGGCAAGGTCGTCGCCCGCGGCTTGAATGCCGGCCCGGGCGCCGCGTCGGGCAAGGTCGTCTTCAACGCCGCGGACGCCGCGGAATGGGCCGGCCGGGGCGAGAAGGTCATACTCGTACGCGTGGAGACGTCGCCGGAAGATATAAAAGGCATGTCCGCGGCCCAGGGTATTCTCACCGAGCGCGGGGGAATGACGTCGCACGCGGCCCTCATCGCCCGCCAAATGGGCAAAGTCTGCGTCGTGGGGTCCAGCGACATCCGGATAGATTACAAGAAACGCCAGTTCGTCGCCGGCGACGTTGTCGTCAAGGAGGGCGACGAGATTTCGGTGGACGGCACGACGGGCGAGGTCTTGCTCGGCGCGTTGGAGACTGAGCCGTCCGAGATAAGGCGAGTTCTGGTCGACGAGACGCTGGCCCCCGAGAAGTCGCCCATATATCGGCAATACGCGGAGTTCATGTCCTGGGCCGACGACGCGCGGCGGCTCGAGGTCTGGACCAACGCCGACCAGCCCGAGCAGGCGGCGACGGCGGTCAAGTTCGGTGCCCAGGGCATAGGCCTCTGTCGCACCGAGCATATGTTCTTCGCGGGCGACCGCATTACGTCGATGCGCAAGATGATCGTCGTAGAGGACGAAGCCGGGCGGCGCACGGCCCTCGAGGAGCTCCGCCCTATGCAGCAGGAGGACTTCGTCGGCATATTCCGGGCGATGGCCGGCCGGCCCGTGGTCATCCGCACGCTGGACCCGCCCCTACACGAGTTCCTGCCCACTGAGCCGGCGCAAATAGAAAAACTGGCAAAACGGATGGGGATCCCCGCGCGAGAGTTGGCGGCTAAGGTCGAGACGTTGCGCGAGGTAAACCCGATGTTGGGCCTCCGCGGCTGCCGTCTGGGCATCATCTACCCCGAGATTACGGAGATGCAAGCGCGCGCCATAATCGGCGCCGCGGTCGAGTGCATCCGCGAGGGTGTCGACGTTAAACCCGAAATAATGATACCGCTCGTCAGCCACGTAAATGAATTCTACAACCAGGTCCTCGTCGTGGGGCGGGCCGCGGACGCCATTATGGACGCCGAGGGCGTAACGGTACCTTATAAGGTCGGCACGATGATCGAGGTCCCGCGCGCGGCGCTGACCGCGGACGAGATCGCGCTCGTGGCCGACTTCTTCTCCTTCGGCACCAACGACCTTACGCAAACGACTTTGGGCATTAGCCGCGACGACGCCGGGCCCTTCCTGCGCTACTACGTCGCCCACAACATCCTCAAGGAGAATCCGTTCGAGACCGTGGACGTTGCCGGCGTCGGCTTGTTGATGGAGATCACCGTCGAGAAGGGGCGCGCGGCCAAGGCCGAGCTGGAGATAGGTATCTGCGGCGAGCAAGGCGGCGACCCGGCCACCATCGCGTTCTGCCACAGGATCGGCCTGAACTACGTATCGTGTTCGCCCTACCGCGTGCCGGTGGCGCGGCTGGCCGCGGCGCAGGCGGCGATAAAGAACGCGCAGGCTTAATTGCATGCGGCGGGAAGGTTCCGGGCGAGCGCGGGCGTTGGCGGTTAGCGGTTGCCGGGGCTCTAAATAATCGTTTTGGAGCGAATTGATCTTTGTCTCCTGACGAAAGCAACGGTGGCCACAGCGGCGGTTTACGCGGCGAAGGTAACGTCCTCCTGAAGCGCGGCGATTACGGAGCCGCGCTCGCTACGTTTGAGAGGGCGGTGGCGGGGGACGCCGCCGACGCCGAGGCGCATCATGGCCGGGGCGTCGCGCTCCGCGGCCTCGAGCGCTACGACGAGGCCGCCGCGGCGTACGACGAGGCCATAAGGCTCGAGCCGGATTATACCGCGGCCCACTTTAACAGGGCCTTCGTCCTGGATAAGCTCGAGCGTTACGAAGAGGCCGCAGCCGCGTACGCCAAAGCTATTGAGCTTGAACCGGACAACGCGAAAGCATATAATAACCGCGGCGTCGCGTTGGCCCGTCTGGGGAATTACGACGACGCGCTCGAGGCGTACGACAAGGCCTTAGCGCTTAAGCCGAACGAAGCCAGGTTTTATTACAATCGCGCGTGCACTTTCAGCCTTTGCGGTAGGCGGGAAGAGTTGCTAGCGGATCTCGCGAAGGCAATTGAACTGGCGGCCGGGGTGAGGAAGTTGATTAAAGCGGACGGAGACTTCCGCGCCTACGAGGACGACGCGGCTTTCAGGCGGTTGGCCTATCCCGAGGAGTTCGAGCGGGACGAAGAGGGTTAACGGCGTCGCGCCGGCGCTCGCGGATAATACGGAGGTTTTGACTTGCCGACGATAAAAGGAATGCGCGAAGGTATGAAGCCCGTGATGTGGGCCGTTGCGGTGGCGTTCGTGGCGTCGCTGTTCTTCGTGGGCGTAACTACGCTCCGAAAGATCCTTCGCGGCGAGAGCCGTGGCCCCGTGGTCGTTGAGATAGACGGCAATAAGATAGGCCAGGAGGACTTCGAGCGTATATTCTACCGCGAGATGGGCCTCCGCTACCGACACTTCCAGCGCGAATCGAATCGGGCCCCGACCCAGGAAGAGGAACGCGGCCTGCGCGTGACGACGGCCAACGCGGTGGTGAACCAAATCGTCCTGAAGGAGCTAACGCTGCGCGAAGCCCGGCGGATGGGCCTGCGCGTCACGGACGAAGACGTGCGCATCCTGATCGAGAAGATGCCCATCTTCCAGACCGACGGCGAGTTCGACCGGCGTAAATACGAAAATGCCGCCTTAGAGGAGGCGGGGATGACGCCGGGCGAGTTCGAGGCCTGGCTGCGCGATAATATCCTGATGGACCGCGTCTTTACGATGGTGGGTTCCGCGGCGCGGGTTTCCGAGGCCGAAGTTAAGGCCCACTTCGACGAGGAGGGCGAGAAGGTCCGCGTCGCTTACGCGTTCCTCCCGGCCCCGCCAGAGCCTAAGGCGAAACCTTCGGAGGAGACTTTGAAAGCTTATTACTCCGCTCACCTCGCCAATTATCATTTGGGGCGCCGGGTAGGTATAAGGTACGTGCTCGTGGATTTGGCGACGCAACGCAAGGCGGTTAAAGCGAGCGAAGCGGAGGTCAAGGAATACTACGAACGGAACAAAAACGTTTACGCGGACGCGGGCCAGATTCGGAGCCGCCATATCCTATTCGCCGTGGCCCCGGGCGGGGACGACCGCGCGTGGGAGGAGGCCCGGGCGAAGGCGGAGAAAACCGCGGCCCGCGCCCGGGCGGGCGAGGACTTCGCGACGTTAGCCCGGGAGTTGAGCGAGGACCCGGGGAGCGCGCGCGAGGGCGGCGACCTCGGCTTCTTCCCCAAAGGGCGTACGGACCCCGATTTCGAGGCCGCGGCCTTCGCGTTGAAGGAGGGGGAGATAAGCGGGCCGGTTAAAAGTATTTACGGTTATCACGTCATCAAGCGCGAACCGGATTTCCCGCCGCTCGAGGAGCAAGCCGACGAGATCAAAGAGATGCTCGAGACGCAGGCCGCGGAAAATCGGGCGTTGACGCTCGCGACGGACCTTGCGCAGCGCGTGGGGGCGGGAGGCGACCTGGCCGCGGAGGCTTCGGGAGCGGGTTTAAAGGTCGAGGAGGCGGGCCCCTTCGAGGCCGCGGGCACGGTCGGCGATTTGGGTTGGCAACAAAGCCTTGCCGAGGAGGCGTTTACGCTGGAAGTGGGCGGGACGGGCTCGGTGTTGCCGGTCGTCGATTTTGACCCCCGGGCGCCGGGCCGCCGCCGCTTACGGGGTTACGTGGTCTATCAGGTGGCCGCGAAGCTCGAGCCGGGGCCGGCGCCGTTCGGCGAGGTTAAAGAGAGAGTGGCGAGCGATTGGCGGCGGGATGAAGCGCTGAAGGCCGTATCCGCGGCCGCGGGCGACCTTTACGGGCGGGCGAAGGAGACGGGCGGCTTGGCCGGGGCCGCCAAGGCGGCGGGTGCGGATTACGGCGAGACCGCGCCGTTCAGCCGCCTTACGCCGGCGCCGGAGTTGGGGGGCAATTACGGCGTCGTGGCCGCGGCCTTCGGTGCGCAAGTGGGCGGGGTCGTAGGGCCGCTGCGGGCACCTTCCGGGTACTACGTCGTCGAAGTACTTGAGAAGACGCCCGCGGACCCGACGCTCTACGCGACGCGCGCCGACGAATATAGGGCGAGCTTGTTAAACGAGCGGCGCCAGCGTATGCTGGAGGAGTGGTACCAAGGTCTCGTCGCGCGCGCACGCATAAAGAACAACCTGAGCGCCTATCTCGGCGCCGAGGAGGAGGAGGAACCCGGCGAGCGCCGCGGCGACTTCGATTTGCCCTTTGGCGCACTCGGCTACTGAGGGATGGGCGTGGCGGAACGCGGCCGCATAGGCACGGACGAATCCGGGAAAGGCGACTACTTCGGGCCGTTGGTCGTCGCGGCCGTTTACGTGCGCGACGGCGCGGACGAGGAATTTTTGCGGGGGCTCGAGGTTCGCGACTCCAAGAGGATTTCGGACCGGCGCGTCGCGGTCCTCGCGGCCGAGGTCGCGAAGAAGCTTCCTCATTCCCGCGTCGCCATCGGCCCCGCGCGCTACAACGAGCTCTACGAGAGCCTGGGCAACCTCAACCGCATCCTCGCCTGGGCGCACGCGCGCGCGATAGAGAACCTCGCCGCGGCCTTCCCCGCGGCGACGCGCGCCGTGACCGACAAGTTCGGCGACGACGCCTACGTCGCCCGGGCGCTGATGAAGCGTGGGCGTGAGCTTGAGCTCGTGCAAAAGGTACGCGCCGAGGAGGACGTCGCGGTGGCCGCGGCGTCGGTAATTGCGCGCGCCGAATTCCTGAGGCGTCTCGAAAGCCTGTCGAAGAAAGCCGGCACGCCGCTGCCCAAAGGGGCCTCGGCCTCGGTGGAGGAGGCCGCGCGTCGGTTGGTTAAAAAAAGAGGAGAGGATTCCCTCAAAGAATTCGCGAAGGTTCATTTTAAGACGACGAGCCGCCTTTGTCTGGAAGACGACTAGGGGCCCAGCGTCAGGGGGATTCGCCATGGTTCGACGCGTTGGGACCGTATTTTCCGCGGCCGCGTTTTTAGCGCTGGCCTGCTATGAGCCGCCGCCGCCGGAGGAGCGTGCGCCTATGTGGTTATGGCATCACGGCCCGACGGCCTCGGACTTGTACGACCTTGCGAGCTCCGCGCGCGACGACGTTTGGGCCGTATGCGTAAACGCCAAGGGCGCGGGCGAGGTTTTAAACTACGACGGGTACCGCTGGGCCTTTGCGGAACTGCCGCCGGTGAAAGTCGGGCCGTTATACGCGGTGGACGCGGTGGCGAGCGGCGACGCCTGGGCCGCGGGGGGCGGCGACTACTTCCTATACTGGAACGGCAATCTCTGGCGGGACTGGCCTCACCCGGCGCCGGGCAAGAACGTCTACGGCCTCGCCATGCTCGACGACCTCAACGGCTGGGCCGTGGGCGAGGGGGGCCTTATTTTCAAGTTCGCGGGTGGCAGGTGGACGCGGCTCGAGTCGCCAACGAGGGAGACGCTGCGGCGCGTCCGGTCGCTCTCGAAGACGTCGGCTTGGGCCGTGGGGGACGGCGGGACCGTCCTCCACTACGACGGCTCGAGCTGGCGGGCGGTCAACTTCCCGCCGACGATGGACCTCTACGACCTCCGTTTCTTCGCCGACGGCGACGGTTGGGTGGTGGGCGCGGTGGCGTCGCTCTACCGCCGGGAAGGTTCGGAATTCAAGAAATATAAAAGCCCGGACCCGGACATCACTTATCAGTGTTGTGCCTTCGCGGCGAGCGAGCTGGGCTGGGCCGGCGGCAACGAGATGCACGTCGCCCGGTACGAGGAAGGCGCCTGGAGGCTGGAGCAAAACATGCCGAGCGGCAATTGGCAGCTGGCGGCGATGCACATGGTATCGGCGGAGGAGGGTTGGGCCGTGGGCGAGGGCGGGACGATGATGCATTATTGCCGGCCGCGCTAAGGCCGCCCGAATTTATGCGATATAGAAACGCCGCCTCGCGCGAGGCGGCTTTTATTGTCGCTAACGATACAGCGCCTTCACCTTCCCCACGGACGCTGGCGCGACGCCCACGACTTCTATGTCTACTTTATAAATATACTGCGGCTTGTTGCGGTCCGCGGTCCAGAGGTACCCGCCGTCGAACCCAACCGCGGCGCACGAGCCGCCGGGCGCGGCGAACGACGCTACGAACGTGCTGCCCCCTATGTTCATGCCGTAAACGTAATTGTCCAGGCCGCCGGTCCAGAGCTGGTTGTTGTAATAAGCCGCGTCGGTGCGCCATACCTGCGGCACGGCGAAGGTCCCCACGAGGGTCCCAGCGGTAGTGTATTTACCGGCTTTCTTATCAACACCCTTGGGGCGCTCGTCGGTCCAGAGGTATTGGCCGTCCCAGCTTACGCTAACGCTACTCCAGTATAAGATTTCTGAATGTGCTACGAACGCGCCCGCTTCCGAGCCGGCGGTCGTATATTTAACGTAGTGGTCGTATTTGTTCGTTCCGACGGGTTGGTGGAATATGGTCCATAAGTATACGCCGTCGAACGCCAACGCGTACGCGGGGCCCCAACCGTGGTAAGGGAAACCGATCTCTTTTATTACGGAACCGGTTTTAGTACACTTGAATACGCCTTTCCTTTCACCGGCTTCGTTATTAAGCCAGATATATTCGCCTTCGAAAGCGATACCGTTAACCCGGTTATAAGGCCCAGGTCCCTGCCACGAGGCGATTATTTGCCCCATGCCGGCATAAGTTACGGGACCCGACATAGTTATCGTGGTTAAGATCGTAATAACTTTTATCATTTCATGTCCCCCTTTAGCGCGCGCTTAGCGAAACAGCGCCTTCACCTTCCCCAAGGACGCGGGCGCGACGCCCACGACTTCGATATCTACTTTATAAATGTACTGCGGCTTGTTGCGGTCCGCGGTCCAGAGGTACTCGCCGTCGAACCCCACCGCGTAAGACGACCCACCGGGCGCCGGGAACGAGGCGACGACGTCGCCTCCTATAACGCCGCCGAAGACGGTGTCGTACGGGTACGACGTCCCGTACCAGAGCTGGTCGTTGTAGTACGCGGCGTCCGTACCCCATTTTCCGGGTACGGAGAAAGTCCCGAGCAGGGACCCGGCGGTCGTATATTTACCGGCTTTCTTATCTACACCCTTGGGGCGTTCGTCGGTCCAGAGGTATTGGCCGTCCCAGCTTACGCTGACACTAGGCCAGTAAACGACGTCGGGATGCACAGCGAAGCCGCCTGCTTCCGAGCCGGCGGTAGTATATTTAACGTAGTGGTCGCGCCTTACGGGCCCTGGTAGCGGAAAGTAAATAGTCCATAGGTACGTGCCGTCGAAGGCGAGGCCGTTAGACGGCCCCGAACCGTGGTAAGGGAAACCTATCTCTTTCACGACGGAACCGGACGTATTGCATTTCATAACGCT
This sequence comes from Candidatus Zixiibacteriota bacterium, assembly GCA_011773985.1. Classification (GTDB taxonomy): domain Bacteria; phylum RBG-13-66-14; class B26-G2; order WVWN01; family WVWN01; genus WVWN01. The sequence goes on from WVWN01000064.1 coordinate 53,417, forward strand.
GCCGAATTCGCAATCGCGGTCTTTGAGCCATATATAATCGCCTTCGAAAGCTATGCCGTTTATGCCGGTATGCTCGCCCGGCGCGGGCCACGACGTCAATACGTCGCCCATACCGGCATAGACTGCGGCGGCGAACAAAACCGCTACCGTTGTGAGTATTACCTTTTTCATTTCATATCCCCCTTTAGCGCGCGCTTAGCGAAACAGCGCCTTCACCTTCCCTACGGACGCCGGCGCGACGCCTACGACTTCTATATCTACTTTGTAGATATACTGCGGCTTGTTGCGGTCCGCGGTCCAGAGGTACTCGCCGTCGAACCCCACGGCGGCGCACGAGCCGCTGGGCGCCGGAAAGGACGCCACTACCGAGCCGTTGAGCGTTACGCCGTATACTAAGCCGCCGCCGCCATAGTACCAAAGCTGCCTTTTGTAATAGGCCATATCCGAACCTACGCCCACCGTCATCGGGAACGTCGCGACGAGGGTCCCGGCCGTCGTATATTTTAATTGGCTTTTGAACCGCCCGCCGTCGGTCCAGAGGTATCCGCCGTCCCAGGCTATGCCCACGCTCCAGTGATAGAGGCCTTGTTCCAAGAAACCCCCTGCGTAAGAACCCGTAGTCGTATATTTGCGGTGGGAGTCGAACGGGCCAGGCGCGTGCCACTCTCGGTAGATCGTCCACAGGTATAAGCCGTCGAAAGTCACGCCGTAGGAGTATACGGACGGCGCCGGGTAAGGGAAATTTATCCTATCCACCAACGAGCCGCCTTTAGTGCATTTTAGTACCCGCTTATCTTCGTATTCCGAGTATTCGTCCTTGAGCCATATATATTCCCCTTCGACGGCGATGCCGTTTATGCGCGGGTAAGGTAGCGAAGGCACCGGCCAAGACGTCAATACGTCACCCATAGCCGCGTAGGCCGTAGCCGCTAAAATAGTCGCCGCCGCCAACTTCAACGTTATCTTTTTCATGGTTATCCTCCCGAAAAAATAAGCGCGCCCCGGGCAAACGCCGCCGAGGCGCCATCTGGCATTTCTTTTGGGCCGATTTTTTTCTCTCCGCACCGGCTCCCCCTCGCAGCCGTCTATAGTTTAAACCCTCGTTCGGTATTTGTCAAACTAAAAGTGGGCGCTAAGCGGCCCCGGCCCGGGCGCGGCCGCGGTCCCGCCGCAGCCGGAACGAGAAGTGGTCCCCCACGTTCTCGGCCAGAAGCTGCCAAAAGCCCTTATCTAAGTACGAGCGGATGGCGACGTAGCACTCGTCGCACTCGTTGTTGGCGGCGAACTCCGCCACGAGCTTGCGCTGCTCGAGGTACTTGCAGAAGTGCATCGAGCACGGTTGGAGGTAGCCGTCCGCGGTGACGACGAGGAAGCGCAGCCCCGCGGTGCAGTTCGGCGTCCCGCCGCGCTCGAAATATTTATAGGTATCCTCGAGCGTCGTGCACGAGTTTACGATGCGGCCTCGCGGGTCGTCCTCCTTGCGCGCGAGCAGGACGTCGAATTGTCGCCGGAGCTCGGCCAACTCGTCGGCCTCGGTTATCATATAGGACATGTCGCCGGTCCGCCGCGGCGAGTACGCGCTGAACGACACGTTGACGCCCCATTCGTCCGCGAGGTCCGTTATGTCGTTTATATATTTATAATTCTCGCGCGTTATGGCGGTGTTGAGGACGACGTCGTCGAAGCCGAGCGCGGCGAGGCGCGGCAGGAGCGCCTCGAGGTGGGCGAAGAGGCCGGGGTGGCGGCGGAAGTCGTCGTGGCGCGCGTCCGGGAAGTCGAGCGATACCGAGAACTGGTCCACGCCCGCGCCGCGCAGCGCCAGGTACTTCCCCTCGGTCATCAGCGAGGCGTTGGTGACGAAGACGGTGTAGGGGAGGCCGCCGGCGCGTTGGGCCGCCCGCACGCAATCTACTACGTCGTCGCGGAGGAGCGGCTCGCCGCCGGAGATCTGGATGGCCCCCGGGTGTAGGACCTTCATCCAGCGGCGGATGCCGTCGGGCGTGATGCGGTTGGGCTCGTCGACCGGGCCGCCGTGGTCGCAGTGGCGGCAGTTGCAAGTGCAGGCGTTCGTGACCTCGAACGAGACGACGAGCGGCCGGCGCGCGAACCAGTTGGCCGCGCACTGCCCTATGACGAGGCAGGATTCGACGAAAGACGTCCGTTTCATCTCTATATCACCTTACAAGAGCGTAGTAATGAACCGGCGTATTATAACAAAGGCGCGGCGCTTAAATCAACGGCGGCGACATTCCGACGAGGCGCCGCTTACGAAAAACTAGCCACGGGGGCTAGATATTTTCGGGGGGGTCGGCCGGCGTTCACTTCTTCGGCGGGAGCCAGTTTACGACGAAGACGTTCTCGAGCGCGGCCATGTTCTCCGCGGGCGCCACCTCCACCTCGGCGAACATCGAGTCGAAGGGCCGGTCGACGGCGCGGACGTAGCCGACGATGAGGCCTGGCGGGTATAGGCGGCTCGTGCCCGCGGTGACGACCAGGTCGCCCACCTTGACCTCGGCGGTGCGGGGCAGGTGGGCCATGTGGCCGCCGCCGTCGGCGTCGGCGTAATATACGCCCACGGCGCCCGTGGCCGCGTGCGCCGCCGCTACCCGGACGCGCTCGCTCGTGATTAGCTCCACCTCGGCCGCGGTCGGCGTCACGCGCGTAACGCGACCTACGAGGCCGTCGATGCCGACGACGGGCATGCCCGCGGCGACGCCGTCCCGCCGGCCGGCACCCACGGCCGCCGTCGCGAGCCACGTCTCGGCCCGGCGCTCGAAAACGCGCGCGTACGTCAGCTCGTACGGCGTCACTATTCCGTAACCCTGCAACGCGCGCAGGGCGTCGTTCTCGCGTTTGTATTGTTCGGCGCGCCCCAAAAGCATCGAACGCCGCGCGAGGCGCTCGGCGAGTTCGGCGCGCATCTCTTGGCCTTGCTCGAGCTCTTTTATGAACGACGAGAGTTTATAGGCCGGCGTATTGGCCAAGACGAGGAGCGCCCGCGCCTCGATGCGGCCCGTCGAGTCCAATACGACGAGCGCGGTTGAAGCGGCCGCCAATGACAGCGTCGTCAACGCTTTGGAATTAAGGGGGACGCGCATATTTATTCCGTCGCGGTTGTCGTGGCCCAGTAACCCCGCGACGTAAGTTCGGCTACGGCCTTTTTAGCTTTTTCCTCGTCGGCGGCCGGCGTCACGAACGCCCCCCCCGAGCCGCTAAGGCGCGCGGCGTCAAAGCCGAGGTCGACGAGAGCGCTTTTGAGTTCGTTGAGGAAGCGGAAGGCGCGGCAGGCGGGCGCCTCGAGCGAGTTTTTTCCCGCGGCCCACCACGCCGCGGCGGGCTGCTCGAGGCGAGCAATTACCTCCCATAGGGCGGTAGCCTCGCGCACGTATTCGTCGGGCGTTAGCGCGCCGTAGACGCGCGCGGTTGAAACGCTCCGCCGCGGCGCGGCGACTAGCAGGCGTACGCCGGCGGGCCCGCGCAAGCGCGTGACGAGTTCGCCCCGGCCGGCCGCGAAGGCCCAGCTGTTTTTAAGGAAGAAAGGCACGTCACTGCCGAGGCGGCGCGCGAGCCGCCAAAGGCCGTCTTCGCCTAGCGGCCTGCCGAAGTGCTCGTTCAAGGTTTTCAACGTGGCCGCGGCGTCGCTCGAGCCGCCGCCCAGGCCCGTGCCGACCGGGATTTTTTTCGCGATGTGGATTCGGACCGCGGCCTTTATCTGCGCTGCCCCGAGTAAGGCCGAGGCCGCCTGGCCGGCAAGATTCTTCTCGCCTTCGGGAACGCCCGCCCCGTCGGAGCTAACGTGGACGCCCCGGCCGCCCTTAACTTGTATCGCCAGCGAGTCCGCGAGCGCGAGCGGTGCCAACACGGTCGCGACGTCGTGGTAGCCGTCGGCGCGGCGCCCCGCGACGAGAAGGCAAACGTTCACCTTGGCCGGCGCGCCGGTTTCAATTTCCGCTTCCTCAGTCGCAGCCATCGTCCTCCGGCCCCGCAGGCCACGTTTCCAGGATGGTGACGCCTTCGGGCGGCGTCGTCGAGAACGCTTCCTCTTCCATCGGGACGTTCACTTCGAATTTTCTAACCGAGACTTCCGCGATTTGGTCTTCGGTCTTGATGCTTATTGCGAAGGCCGTCGAGAACCCGGCGTCGTCGCGCCAGTCGTCGTAGGTAACGTCGAGCGCGATCTCGTCGTCTTCGTAAACGCGCGCGTTCAATACCCGAAGCGGGTCTTGCGCCAACGTCAACCGCTGGAGCAGCCCGCCGTCCGACGCCCGGGACCACGTCAGCGCGACCGCCCCCGGACCGGCGGGCGAGACGTTAACGTCGAACGTGCCGGCGTTGACTTCCTCCGCGTATAGCGGCGGCCGACCCGCCAACCACTCCAGCCCTTCGCAGAGGTCGCGAGCCGAATCCTCTTCGGGGGAGGCGGCGAAACGTTCTTCAACGTAGGCCCCCCCGACGGCGACTTTTTCGAGCGGGTAATATACGAGAAAGTCCTCGGCCTGAGCCGTGAGCACCAACAAAGTACCGGCCAGCGGTGCCGAGAGCTCGAGGCGGCTCCGGTCGGGCAGGACGCGGCCGAAGGCTACGTTGAAAGTGCCTTCGCGGGAGCCGTATAATTTGACGGTAGCACTTCCGCGGAAGCTCGTGACCGCTTCGCGTTGGCCTTCCAGTAAGGCCGAGTAATCGGCGGCGGTTATCGGCGCGTCGCCGCCCGACGCCGGCAGGGCCGCTGACGTACAGGCGCACACGGCCGCGAGGGCCCCGCGCGCCAAGCAACGACGTGCGGTTTCAGGGTGTGGCATCGGCTTAGAGGTATTCTACGTCCACGTTCGCTATTTTAACCTCGACTAGGGCTATGCTCGCGCGCCCCGTGACCCAACCGCCGAGTTCGCCCGGGCATATCACCAACGATTCGCCGTGTTCGACGCGGACGTGGTGATCGTGGCCGAAGGCTATGAGGTCGTAACCGGCGCCGACCGCAGCTTCGCGTGCGAGGCGAGGTTTGTGCGTTATAAGCATCGAGAAGCCGTTGAAGGTGAAGCGGTAGGGGTCGGGATTGAGATCGCCTATGACGGCGTACGCCTTTTTAAGGGCGGGCCGGTCGCCGTCGTTGTTGCCGAAGACGCCGCGGAGGGGGGCGTTGAGTTTGCGGAACGACTCGGCCGTGAACGGCGCAACGTAATCGCCGCAGTGCACGACGAGGTCGGCGCCCCACCCGTTTATAACGGCGACGGCGCGCTCGATCATGCGGAGGTTATCGTGAGAGTCGGCTACGACCGCGATACGGTCCATAGGAGAATCGCCAATATGATAATAGGGCTTGGGGCATTAGTCAAGGGGCGCGCGAGGGCGGTCGCGGCGTTTAAAAGTAAATTGGCTTGCGAGGGCGCAAGGCGTATGTTAGTATGACCAAAATATCATTTACCGAAAGGTAGGTGGCCTTGAACGCTTTTTCTAAGGTTCAGCATTTCTTCTCTACCGTAACGCCGGATATCGCGATGGACCTCGGCACGGCGAACACGCTCGTCTACGTTCGCGGCCGGGGCATCGTGATAAATGAGCCCTCGGTGGTTGCGCTGGATCACGCGAAACGCGAGGTCCTCTCCGTAGGCCACGGTGCCAAGGAGATGTTGGGTAAAACGCCCGACTCCATCTTGGCGATACGGCCCATGAAGGATGGCGTCATCGCCGATTTCCGTCTCGCTGAGGAGATGATAAAACATTTCATTCGCGCGGCGAGAGGGCGGCGGGGCGTTTTCCGCCCGCGCGTGGCGATATGCGTTCCCAAGGGCATAACGGACGTGGAGAGGCGCGCGGTGCGCGATTCCGCGCTTCACGCCGGCACGCGGGAGGTCATCCTCGTGGAGGAACCCATAGCCGCGGCCATCGGCGTGGGCCTCCCCATCCACGAGCCGCGCGGCAGCATGGTCGTAGACGTGGGCGGCGGCACGACCGAGGTTGCGGTCCTCGCGCTCGAGGACATAGTGACGAGTACCTCCATCCGCGTCGCGGGAGACGAGATCGACGAGGCGATAGATAATTATTTAAAAAAAGCTTACAATCTTTTGGTGGGGGAGCAGACCGCCGAGAAGATAAAGAAGACGGTATGTTCCGCTTACCCGCTGGAGCGCGAGGAGCACATGTCGGTGAAGGGGCGCGACCTAGTGGCCGGGATTCCCAAGACCTTGACCATCTCCTCGCGGGAAATGCGGGAGGCCATCCGCGAGCCTTTGAGCCAAATAATCGGTGCGGTTAGGAATACCCTCGAGCAAACGCCCCCCGAGCTGGCCTCGGACATCATCGACGGCGGCGTCGTGCTCTGCGGGGGAGGTTCGCTGTTGCGGGGCCTCGACTTAGCCTTGAATAAGGAAACGAACCTGACGATGAGGCTCGCCGAGAACCCGTTGACGTGCATCGTGTTGGGGACGGGGAAAGTGTTGGAGGACCCGAAGAAATACGATAAGGTTATAATCCGCGAAATATAGCGGCCGATACTCAGGACGTAAAGGAAAACCCGCCCTCATCGAGGGGCGGGTTTAGCCGCGATTGCCGGTGACTTTTTACTTCGCGATCGCGGAAACGCGCTCGAGCAGTTCCCGTTTGCCGAACGGTTTGGTGATGTAATCCGCGGCGCCCTGCTGGAGGGCGAACATCTTGTCGTAAATCTCGCCTTTAGCCGTAAGTATAACCACGGGGATGTCGGCGGTCTCGGGATTGGACCGCAAGAGCCTAAGTACTTCCCAGCCGTCGACCAACGGCATCATCAGGTCCAACAGGATTAAATCAGGGCGGAAGGAATAGACCTTCTCCAGGCAGTCGTCGCCGTCGGCGGAACTCTCGGTCTCGTAACCGGCTTGCTCGAGAGTAAAGGAGACGACTTGCCGGACGCTCTCCTCGTCGTCAACTACGAGTATTTTTTTCTTCACGCCCCCTATCCTCCGGCCGTTCACCGACGCGGTCGTTGGCGCGAGAATAATCGAGGATGTTCGCGGGTTCGCGCGGGAAATGTGGCTCGATCTCTCGACCTGTCTTCGGCCTCGCCAGGAGGTAGCCTTGGCCGAAATCTACCCCCGCGCGAGTGAGCGTCTCGAGCTCGCCCTTAGTCTCGACGCCTTCGGCTATTATCCGCGCGTTTACGCGTCGCCCCAATTCTTGGACCGTTGCGAGGAGCTCTTGTTTGACCCGGTCCCTATCGATATCGCGCACGAGCGCCATGTCGAACTTGAGGAAATCGGGTTTAAGGCGGGCGATGGTGTTTAGGCTGGCGTAGCCCGCGCCGGCGTCGTCAACCGCGACGCGAATGCCGTGGTCGCGGAAACGGTTGAGGGTGGCTTCAAAGGCCGCCGGGTTGCCGACGGCCGAGCGCTCCGTTATCTCCAGGACGACCCGCGTCGGCGTCACGCCCCCGTTTTGAAAGAGGTGGCGCAGCGCGTCCTCCCGCGTGCCGAGCTCCTCGACCGTACGGGGGTCGGTATTTAGAAAGAGCAACGCGTCGCCGAGCCAACGCCGCGCGTTTGCGAAAGCCCGCCGACGGCATGCGCGGTCGAGCTGCGTCGATAGGTCGACTTCCTCCGCGAGCGCGAACAGCATCTCGGCCCCCTCGATGTCGGCGCCTCCCATGGGGGTGGAGAGCGCCTCGAAGCCGAGAATGGAGAGGTCGCGGAGCGAGACTATCGGTTGGTAAAGGACGTCCACTTCTTCGCGTACGATAATACGTTTGAGGATTTCTTTCTGGCGTCGCGTTTCGGTTTCCGCGGCGGCGACCGCTACCCGATGGGCCTGATCGACGGCGGCGAGGACGAGGCGCTCGGGGCGCGAAAATAGGTTGTGGATTATGCGGGCGGTTGCGGTGAGGAAGGCTACTTGTTGATGGCCGCGAAAAATGTCCGGGGTACGTTCCGACGCGAGGTAGTTGACGAGTTGGGTCTTGAGCGTCTCGAGGCAGTCGGGGGCGACCTCTTCCGGTTTGTCGGGGGTCGAGGGCTTTACGAAGACCAGGAATTCAGAGGACTGAGCGTCGCGCGCCACTACCGTGTCCCCCGGTTTAAGGAAGGTCCGGGCGAATTTAGAGAGGACGGCGCCGACGTCGGCTATGAATTCGTCGTAGTACTGCCAGCCGTAGAGCGTCTCGAGGTCGTCGGCGCGTGGTATGGTAACGTAAACTAAGCCGATGGCGCCGCACTCCTCGAGGGCGCCCCGGATTTCCGACATCTTCGCGGGCAGCGTCGGCAGCGAGCTTATCTTGTCCGACAAGAGCGTCTGGAGGCGGAGCCAGAGCGTGCGATTACTCGGCTGCTTGTCGGGTGGCGGACTATCCTTTTCGGCCATGGCGGCGGCCCTTCGCGAAGGCCCAATTTTACAAAAAATAATATAATAGCCGCGCAGGTCCGTGTCAACCGAAAACGCGGCCGGGATGTACAAAACAGTTCTTGACGCCGCGGCCGAGCTTTGCCATGATGTTTATCGTTAAAGGAGGGATGAGGTGAATAAAAAAGATTACGTTCAGCCGTCGCGGCCCTCGCGGGAGCGGCGGTTTTGTTTTCTGGGGCCTCCCCCTGGACAGCTGCCGAACGCGGCTGCAAATGGTGTAGGGTCGCGTCGGCTTCCCTCGGCCGCGTCAAAACGCTATTCCGATAGTATTACGGTTCACTCGAAAAGCCGCCCGCGGGGCGGCTTTTCTTGTATTTAAACCCGTATCGCGTGAACTACGGCGAGCCCCGCCGCCGTTTTTAATTGCTTTTACAGGCGCCGTTTATTATAATGAAAGTTGAGAATGCGGATCACTCGAAAGAAGGTTAAATAGCTATGAGGTTAATAGGATATCTAGCGATTGCCGCGTTACTTGCGGCCGTAGCCGCGTACGCGGCCGAGGATGCGAAAAAAGTTGCGGTCCTGGATTTTCTGGCCTACGGGACCGCGACGGCCGAGAGCGGGGTTGACGTCGCCGATAACGTGCGCCTTATGTTCCACGGCGCCCAGGGATATGAGCTGGAGAAGTACGAGCGTATGCATCGGGCGGTTGAGGCCGCGTTGAAGGCCGGCCTCGACCTAACCGCCATGAAGGACATCGTGCGGCTGGGCAAAGCGCTGGGGGATGATTTCGTCGTCACCGGCTCGGTGACGTACGAGGGCGGTAAATATACGGTCCAGGCTTGGGTAAACGACGTAAAAACGAAGAAGGTGGAGGTGGCGTACGACGCCGAAGGCGTCGACCTCCGGTTGTTAACGGAGAAGCTGATAGCGGGAATGAGCGGCGCGGAGAGATTCGGCGTCCTTTTCCCGGACGAGGTGCGGGAGTTGCCACGGCCGACGGAGAAGGAAACCCGCCTCGCCTTGGCCTTTATCGCCACCGACGAAGAGCTCGCCTTGTTCGACATCCTCTCGCCGCGCGGCAAAAGTATGATGCTCGAAAAGTTCTGGGTAAGGCGCGACCCGGACCCGTCGACGGCCGAGAACGAGTACGAGGCCGAGTTCTGGCGGCGGGTGGACTACGTCCAGAAGCACTTCACGGACCCCATCCGCGAGGGCCTGCGGACGGACCCCGGTAAAGTGTATATCCTCTACGGGCCGCCGGATGACATCGAGGACCACGCGGGGGGTGTAGCTTCCATCGCCGGCCAGGAGAGGTCCACGTGGTCGACTAAGCCCTATTACGCGTGGAAGTATTACAGCGGCGGGCCCGGCGGCCGGCGGATGCTCTTCGTATTCGTAGACGACGTGGGCGACGGCGACTACAGCATCTTCGCCTCCACCGAGCCGGGTTTCGGCCGCCACATCGCGTCGTTCGCCGAGTTCGATATAAACCGGTTAGTGATCGACGAGGAGGACTGGGGCGATACGGCCGAAACCACGTTCTGGGATTCGCCGGGCCGTTTCGAGGGCAAATAACCGCTTGAGGAAGAAGGTCCCGTTCGCGTACGCGGAGGTTTGGAAAGGATGAAGCTCTTTATCGATACCGCCAATTTGGAGGCCATAAAACGGGTCGCGGACCTGGGCCTGCTCGACGGCGTGACCACCAATCCCACGCTCGTTTCGCGCGAGAAGATGCCCGCCGACAAGCTCTACGACGAGATCGCCAAGGTCTGCTCCGGGCCTGTGAACGTCGAAGCCGTAAACCAGGACGCCGACGGCATCGTAAAGGAGGCGCGCGATTTTCATAAACGCGCGCCCAACTTCGTTACCAAGGTCCCGTGTTTCGAGGAAGGCTTGAAGGCGGTTCGAAGGCTGGCGGACGAAGGTATAACTACCAACATGACGCTCGTCTTCTCGCCGGCCCAGGCCATTTTGGTCGCTAAGGCGGGCGCGGGTTATTGCAGTCCTTTCATCGGGCGCCTTGATGATATAAGCCATACCGGCATGGACCTCATCGAAGACATCGTCACGATTTACGAGAACTACGATTACGATGCCGAAGTCGTCGTCGCGAGCGTCCGCCATCCGCTCCACGTAGTCGAGGCCGCGCGCATTGGCGCCGACGTCGTGACGGTCCCGCCGGCGGTTATCGATAAGCTCGTGAAACATCCGCTTACCGACGTTGGCATGAAGAAGTTCCTCGACGACTACGCGAAGATCCCGAAAGGCTAATACCCTCTTAACGTTGGGCCGCGGTAAGGAGGGAAGATGCTCGAGTTCAGGTTCAATTTCATAGATATCTTCCGGGCGCCCCGGCTCGCGTTCAGCGCTAAAAAGATTTGGACGCAGCTTAGGGCGTTGGCGCTAGGCCTTATCCTCTACAACGTTTTCGTTTACCTGGCGTTCGCCGTATCGGGCGCCGACGTCTATCGGATATGGAGGTCCTATTACCTCTTTCCGCCGGTAGCCGAGGCATTCGGCGCCTCGCCCGTGAACGCGGGCGGCGTCATCCTTTGGGCGTTGGGCGCCCTCGCCTTTTTCGTGGTCAATTTCCTCGCGATGGCGGCGGTGGCCAAGATCACGATGGAGCAGCTCCGGGGCAATGATTTCTACTCTCGCCGGGAGGCCGGGGAGTACGTACGGCGGCACTGGCGGGCCGTTATCTTCACGCCGGTGGCGATTCTCGTCTCGTCGGCGGCCCTCTTCGGCGGCGGTTTGCTCGTCGGCCTCGTCGGCAAGATACCCTGGTTCGGGGACGTCGTGGCGCCGATCTTGTTCGTCGCGTTATACCTCGGGGGGCTCCTTCTCGTCTTCCTCGCGCTGGTTTTCGTCGTGTCCCTCTGGCTCACGCCGGCGATCGTCGCTAGCACCGGCGGCGACACTTTCGAGAGCTCGTTCGAGCTTTTTTCGACGTTATCGGGTCAGCCCTGGCGGCTGGTATTGTACGAGCTCCTCTCGCGCGCGCTCACTGTAGTCGGCGGCGCGGTTTTCGCGTTCTTCTCCGCGGCGGCGGTCGGGGCAGCGTACGCGGCGCTGTATATCCCGATGGGGCCGAAGTTCGGTGTGGCCTTTGCCGCGGCGTGGCGCGTAATGCCGAGCCAGCTACGGGGCGCTTATCCCGCACCGTGCAATGTGTTGGAGTGGCTTTCCGGCTTGGGTATTCCTTTCATATTCTCTGCCCCTGAGGTTTCGCTGCCGTTGCCTTGGCCGCAGGCTATCGCGGCGACGCTCATATCTCTCGGGTTGCTCGTGACTTTCGGAATAGTAGTCGCCTACACGGTCAACGTACATACCGTAGGCCAGACGATCATCTACACGATACTACGCAAGAAGAAGGACGACGAGAACCTGCTCGAAATGTACGACGACGAGCTCGAGCAAGCTATGGTGGCGTTGGAGCGGGAAAAGGAGGCCGCGGCTCCGCCCGAAGGCGAGGCGGCGGAGGGGGTCGATGAAACGGGCGATTAAGGCCGAGGGCGCGCCGGCGGCTATAGGCCCCTACGTCCAGGGGACCGCGGCCGGGCGTTTCTTGTTCACCGCGGGGCAGATAGCCCTCGAGCCCAAAACGGGCGAGTTAGCGGGTGACGACGCCGCGGCACAGGCCCGCCAGGTTATGGCCAATTTGAGCGCGGTGCTGGAGGCCGGCGGTGTGGCGTGGAAAGACGTCGTCAAGACGGAAATTTATCTCGTCGACCTCGCGGATTTCGCCGCGGTCAACGACGTTTACGCCGAGTTCGTCGGGGGCGAACCGCCGGCACGGGTTACGGTGCAGGTAGCGGCGCTTCCCAAAGGGGCGCTTGTCGAGGTGGCCGCGGTAGCTTATCTGGGTGAATAGTTAAATGTTCAAGGGGCGTTTATTTTTAATAATATGCGCGGCGTTGTTGGCGGCCGGCTGCGAGGACGAGACTGTAAAGGAGCCGGAGTGGTTTTATATCACGGCCGAGGGGAGCGGCCTCCCCGGCAATAAAGTTTACGAAATATACGCCGGTCCCAAAGGCGCGTGGTTCGCGACCGATTTCGGCTTGGCTTATAACCACGGCTCGGAATGGGTAGTGTACGATTACGCGCGGGGAATGCCGGCGGACGAGATTTTCGGTTTGGCGGTGTGCCCGAACGGCGACGTATGGGTTAGCACGTTCCTGGGCGCGGCGCGCCTCCGGGGCCGAGAAATAAAAATATTCACGGGCGGCGACGGTTTACCGTCCAACTGGGTTTACGACGTCGAGTTCGACGGGGCCAAACTTTGGTTCGCCACGAGAGCGGGTATCGCCCGCTTCGACGACCCCGGCTTCACCGTCGTTAATGGGGTCTCCGGCCTCCCCGGCGACGACGTCCGCGACGTTTTTGCCGTGGGCGTCGACCGGATATGGGTGGCGTGTATAGGGGGTGCGGCGTTCTACGACCGGGGTAAGATAACCGATTATACGCCCGCAAGTTCGGAGCTGCCTTCGAGCAAAGTTTACGCCGTTGCCGGCCGCGGCGACGACGCTTGGATAGGGACCGATAAAGGGCTGAGCCTGCTGAGAGACGGAAAGATCGTGAAAACCTACAACAGTTCTAACTCGGCTTTGAAAAGCAACGTTATTAACGACCTCGGCTACGCCGCCGACGGCAGGCTGTGGGTCGCGACGGCAGGGGGAGGCGCGTCCCGTAGCGTGGGCGAAGGCTTCGAGACCTTCGACGAGACCCGGGGCCTTCTGAGCGACTACGTCCTCTCGGTGTTCGGCGACAAGTTGGGCTACGTTTGGCTCGGGACCCTCGACAGCGGCGTGAGCAGGTACCACGACTGAGGGGGATTACGGCGCGAAAGGACGCGGCTTCGAAAGCCGCGTTTTTTATTGTCGGGCCAACTCCTCGCGCAGGCGCCGGGCCTGGGCCGCGCGCTCTGCAGGCGAGGGCGCCGCGTCCACCAGGAAGTGGAGGACCGGGTTCGGCTCCGCGGCGACCAGGTTGGCGCGCGCTTCCTTGTAGTAGAGGGTTACGGCGGCGATCGGCTTCCGCGTGAGGGTTATGGCCTCTTCGTCGGCCCGCAGGCCGAGGTGGCGGCTCCAATAATTGAAGGACGCGAGCGATGCCAGCCATATCGCGACGAAGAGGGCGAAGAAAAGGGGCAGGTCCGCCGGTGCGCGGGCCGCGGCGTCGCCCCGACGCGCGACGGCCCCCGAAAGCCAGTCCGCGACGAGCAGCGACGCCATAAGTACGACTAACGCCGCGGCGACCATTAGGCTGTTCTGTTTCGCCTCTGCCCGGGCGATAGCGGTCGCGAGGAAGACCTCCGCCTCGTATCGGCCCAGCGATTCGGCGCCCGCGGAGACGACCAAGGCCCGGCGCGCGGGCGACGCGGCGGCGACGATTCGATCCGCGGGGGCTCGCCGCTCGACGGCGACTTCGTACGGCGGTATCTGGTATTGGGAGTATAGGTACTCGGCCCTTTCTAATAAAAAGTCGCCGGGAGGGGTCGGCGCTTTTCCTGCCGGGGGAAGGGGCGCGAGGAATGCCCGAAATGCGCCGGCGGCGACGCCGGTTAACGTTATTACGATCCACCACGTACGCGGCCACTGCGCCCGGGCGGCCGCGACGGCGAAGGCCAAAGCTCCCGCCGCCACGCCGTAACATAGAGGTTTGATCAACGACGCGGCCAGCGGCCACTCGCCGCCCGCGCCGCGCAAAAATGCGCCCTTTACGGCGGAGGCGATTAAAAGCAATGAAAATACGATTCCGGCCACGGCGCCTGCCATAAGGAGCGAGGTCGGGACGAGGCGCCCGCGGCCGAGTTTGGCGAGGCGGGCGGCGTACGAAAAATGCAACGCCGCGAGGCAGAGGACGATGAGCAGCGCGGCGGCGACCGCGGTGATTTGGCGCGCCGTCGTGTAGCGGCTTGCCGCGAGTAAGCGAGGGTCGGAGCGGGCCTCTTTTTCCGGGTGCGGGAGTTCGGGGCCGAGCTCGTAGACGAGGCCGCGCTGGCGCATCGGGACCTGCTCGGCGCCTTCGCCGCGCGAGGCCGCCGCCAAGGCGACGAACAGCGCCGCCGCGCCTATCATAATAGTCGCCCGGGCCATTATCTTGCAGGATAGCATAAAGGCCGCCGCCGGGTCAAAGAGTATCGGCGCGGGTCACGAAAAACCCCGCCTCCTCGAGACGGGGCTTTTTGGGCGATGCAGGACTTGAACCTGCGACCTCCTGCTTGTAAGGCAGGCGCTCTGGCCAACTGAGCTAATCGCCCGTGCGTTTTTAGTATAATCAAAAAATGACCTCTCAGTCAACCCAAATCTCAGGCGACGTTGCGGCCCGGTTACGGCCGTGATAAAATATACGCGTGCGGTGCTGTTTTCGCATAGCGGCCGCCGTTCTCATTTCCGGCGTCGCCGCCTTCGCCGGTTGGCACCCGATGCCGCGCCTCGCCCTCGTCCACGACGACGGCGTGAGCGACGACGCCCTCTATAATTACTTCGCCGCGGCGCCGGCCTTCGTCTTCCGCTACGGCGGCGACGTCTACCAGGCGCCGGTGCTGGCCGACGCCGTCGGCAACGATACGGTAAAGTTTTTTTTTGAAACCTATAAGAAGTACCTCGACGGCCGCGGCGGCCTGAAGCAGCTCGTCGCCGTCGGCGGCGTGCCCGCGTTGGACGTCGAGTACGCGCGGAAGTATTTCGGCTTGGCGCGAGAGGACGTCTGGGAGATAATCGGGCCGCCGCCCCGCGTCGCGTGCGAACTGTCGCGGGATTGGGTTTCGAGCGAGTACGTCGTCGTCGCGCCGTACATAGGCGCTCCTACGATTAAAGACGTCGAGAGCGCGGCGAACGCGGTCTCCATAGCCGCTTACTTGAACGCGCCACTATTCTACGCCGAGCCCTCGGGCCTTTCGCCCGAGACGTTGAGGTTTATTAAATACCTCGCGCCGTCGAAGGCCGTCGTCGTCGAGATAGGCGACGTACTGCCGCCGAAAGTAAACGCCGACCTCGCCGCTTTGGGGGCTCGCGTGGTCGCCGACCTGAAGTCGGAGCGCGGCGTCGTAACGTATATCAACGAGCTGACGGACCCGGCGCCGCCGGTGCTGTGTTGTTTCCGGGGGCGGCGGATGGCCGCGCCGGCGGCCGTCGCCGCGGCGCGGTACGGGGGCTTCGTCCTCGAGCTCCCCGAGAACATAACGGCGTTGAGTTCTGCCGTCTGGGAAATTATAAAGGCCGAGGTTCCCGAGAGCCGCGAGAAGCTCCTCGAGCCGTACGTAATGCCCGCGGCGGTATTGGAGGGCGAGCAATCGATAGCGGACCGTTTCTACGCCTGGCTCGAGGGCCTTGGCGGCACGGACCCGGGCCGGCTCGAGTACGTACTGACCTTCGCGCCGGCCTTCGGCGACGGGAGCGTCTCGTACGCCTTCGACCGGGCGATAATCGGCGATACCGAGACGCCCGACGAGCGCGGCGCCGCGCCGGGGCGGTTCGTCAACGCCGCGGCCGAGACCTTGGCCTCGCTGAACTTGACCTCGGCCTACCGCGCGCTCATCTTCGCCAACCCGCGCCCGGGGCACGTAACGTTCTGCGGCCTCGTCTACATGGCTCACAACGTCGTCTCGTGCCCCCACACGTTCAAAGACAACTACGGCAAACTTCACAAGGTCAACGAGGTCTTGGGCTGCCGCGGCGGCGGCTTCGACGACCCGGGCGTCTTTACGGATTTCAAGGATAATTTTTACAAACCCGTGGTCCACGACGGCCGGCAGGCGGGGTCGGGCCGGCACCCGTTCGTACCGGGCGAGGACTTAATCGGCTTCCCGATGGATGTCTACCGCGGCACGGGTTTTTTCTACGCGTCGACGCACGGCACGAGAAGCGGTTTTTACCCGTTCATAAAAGACAACGGCATCGCCGAGAACGTCCAGTGGGGCAAGGCGGATTGGCCGGGGGGCCCTTCCGGGTACGTGAACTTCGACGGCGAGGGTTGTTACTCTTACAACCTTTGGAACAAGATGGGGAACAAGAGCCCGGGCCTGGTCGCCGCTTTCAACGCATGTTCCGTCGCGGGAGGCGAGATGAACGCCGTCGTGATGCGGCGCCTCGCCGCGGCTTCTATTTCGTCGTACACGGCCGTCGGGGCGCCGGCCTCGGGTTGGTTCTGGTGTTCGTTCGTCAACCGTATGGTGGAACGCCGATACACGCTGGGCGAGGCGTTGTGCTTCGCGACGGCGCAGGTCTCGGAAATATTCCCGGCTCGCCGCGGCGGCGTCGATTCGACGATTCGGTACGTCTTGGTGGGCGACCCGTTTATGTTGTATTACAGGCCGGCGTGGCAGCCGCCGACGCCGGCGGCCCCGGGGCGCAACTACGGCGGCCACCACCCGGGTGGCTCCGGGCCGCTGGCGCGGGAGTTCGGCGCGCGCGCGGGCGAGCGGCGCGTAACGCTCACCTGGCGCAAGGCAACTAATAGGGAGGTAGTCGGTTGGAACCTTTTTCGCGGCGAGGGGCGGGCCGCGGCTAAGGCCGTGGGCGGCGGCTCGAGCAGCCCCGTTAAAATAAACGAGAGGCTTATCGTCGGCAAGGGTTCGTTCGTCTACGTGGACGAGCCGCTGCAGAACGGCGAGGAGTATTATTATTGGCTCGAGGCGGTGGAGGGCAACGGGCGCGTTCTATCGCACGGGCCGGTAGGCGCGGTTCCGGAGGCCGACTTCGGCAAGGCGACGTTCGCGTTGGTGCAGAATTACCCCAACCCCTTCCGCGAGGCGACGACGATCGTCTTCGTCGTTCCGAAAGACGGGGCCGCGACGCTGACGGTTTACGATTTGCGAGGGGCGGCGGTCCGGAGGTTGTGGGACGGCGCGGCCGCGGCGGGCGGGCACGACGTTTTATGGGACGGCGCGGGCGACGACGGCGCGCCGCTGCCGCCCGGCGTCTACTTCTACCGGCTCGAGGCGGCCGGCCGGGCGGCCACTAAGAAGCTAGTATTGGTCAGGTAGGGAACCCTTTCGGCCGGTTGTCCCCTACGAAAGAACGTCCCGTCGTACGGAACCCCGGGGTTGGGGAATAATGAGTTTAAAACTCGGAGGCCGACGGTTCGTCGGGCGGCGTCGTTTCCGGTTCGACTTCGGCGGCGGTTGCGTCCGCCCGTCGAGGTAGTAGTACTAACCGTTCGACTACTACTTTGAGTTTCGACCTCTTCTCCCCGCCACCGGTTTCCCAGCGATCCTG
Source organism: Candidatus Zixiibacteriota bacterium (assembly GCA_011773985.1). GTDB lineage: Bacteria > RBG-13-66-14 > B26-G2 > WVWN01 > WVWN01 > WVWN01. The sequence continues at coordinate 70,948 of WVWN01000064.1, forward strand.
TTGAAGGCGTCCCTCCAGGAAGGCCGGGCGCCCCTTCCTAAGGTAATCGCGCGCCACTTCTGCCGTCCGGCCGTAAGCGGTGCAGTCGACAAAGGATACCTCCTCCGCCAATTCGCCGTCGCGATTCCGGTACCGGCGGTTGACGGCTAAGCGGAGGTCTGTCACGATGCCGCCCGTAGGCAGGTCGCGCGATTCGGGGTCGGCGGTAAGGTTTCCCAAAAGGAAAACGCGATTGTAATTAGCCACGGTTCCTCCGTTCTATTTGATAACGCCCCATCATATTCCGTTGCGGGGGCGGTGTCAAGGGAATTATCGAGGCATCGGCGGGTTGTATTTGAAAAGTCGCGCAGTTTTTGGTAAGTTATAATAATCAGGGCGTTAGGACGGTAAAGATGAAGACTTTGGCGATAATAAACGGAATCGTTTACAGGGGTGGCGACGCGCCGCCGTCGAAGGGGCACGTAATAGTCCGCGACGGCAAGATAGCCGCCGTTGGCCCTAACGTCAAGGTGCCCACGGGGACGGAAGTCGTCGACGCCGAGGGCCAGGTCGTCACGCCGGGCTTGATAGACGCCCACACGCATGTGGGCAACTACGGCGAGGGGACCGGGCCGCCGGGGTTCGACGCCAACGAGGCCGTAGAAGCGGCGACGCCGCACGTGCGCGCGCTCGACGGCATCGACCCGCGCGACCTCGGGTTCGAAGACGCGCGGCGCGCGGGCGTCACGACGGTGTGCGTTTTGCCGGGAAGCGCCAACGTGATCGGCGGCACGGGCGTAGTTGTGAAGACCGCGGGCGCGGTCGTCGACGAGATGGTGGTCAAGGCCGACGCGGGCATGAAGGTCGCTTTTGGCGAGAACCCGAAGTTTTCCCACCCGGATAAATCGCGGATGCCGGCTACGCGGATGGGTACGGCCGCGGTACTGAGAGAGATGTTGACGCAGGCGGGGGAGTACCGGCGCAAGCGCCGCTTGCCGGCCGCGAAGCGCCCGGACTTCGACCTCCGCATGGAACCGCTGGTAAAGGTCCTGGCGGGCGAGATGCCGCTGCGGGGCCACGCACACCGCGCCGACGACATCGCGACCGCGGTACGGATAGCGCGCGAGTTCGGTTGTCGGATAGTGTCGGACCACTGTACGGAGGGTTATTTAATCGCGGATTATTTATATGAGAATAAAGTGCCGTGCGTCGTAGGCCCCACGCTCATAGGGCGGTTTAAACAAGAGCTCAGACGGCGTACGTACGCCGCGGCGGGCATTCTGGAGAAAGCCGGTTGTACCGTCGCCCTGACTACGGACCACCCGTTTTTGCCGATAGATACGTTGGTGACGTCGGCCGCGGCGGCGGTGCGCGAGGGCATGACGCCGGCGGGCGCTTTCCGCGCCATTACGCAAAACGCCGCGGAAATACTGGGTCTGGGCCGGCGGTTGGGTAAACTCGCGCGGGGCTGGGACGGCGACGTCGTCGTATGGGACGGCCATCCGCTGGAAGCTCAGGCCAAGGTAGTCGTGACGGTTATCGCCGGCGAGCTGGTTTACCGGCAATAAGGACGGTTTATGGAAGCGGTCGTGCTGTGCGAGGTGAAGTTCGGCGCGGGGCCTATACAGGCCGTCATCGACTATTTGACGGTGGAGAAACGTTACCGTATTGTCGGCGCGGCGTTAATCGCGCAGGAGATTCCCGAGGGTTTTTCTTTAGAGGTTCCTTTTGTAGTCGAGGCGGACGCCGCGGCCGCGGTGCGGCGCGCGGCGGAAGAGTTCGCGCCGGGGGCCTTAGTCGATGCTACGCAATCGGACTTGGCTCAGCGTCTCGCCTGGGCGAACGAGGCGCTGCAGGTGGGCCTGGAGGTCCACGGGGCGGATTTCCGCCTGTGGCCGCCGATTCTAAAACGCGGCGGCCTACCGACGTTGACGTTCGTCGGCGCCGGACCCGCGGTAGGGAAAACGGCCGCCATCGTACATTTTTTAGAGCAAGTCAAGGATAAGTATAAAGCCGCGGCCGTCGTTTTGGACCTCGGCGGGCCTTCGTACCCGGAAGTCGTCCGCGTAGGAGAGGGAGCGCTATCGTCGGCCGAGCTGCTCTCCTACCATAAGGATGGCCGCCGCGTCGACGGCGACCACTACCTGATAGCCGCGGCGACGGGCGCCCCCGCCGTCGGGTGCTCGTTCGCCGGGACCGGCTTGACGGGCATACCGCTTAACTCGGTACTGGGCGACGCCTTCGTCTTCGCATCCGAGGCGGGGGGTGAGTTTATGGTGGTCGAAGGTTCGGGAAACGCGATGCCGCCCGTCTCGGGCGCGGTATGTTTCCTCGTGAGCGTACGTGCCGAACCGGCGTCGCTTCGGACCTTCCCGTTCGCTTATCAGCTACGGCGGGCGAGCGTAGTCATCGCTACGGGTTTCGCCGCGGGCCCGCCCGCAAAGGCCTTGAGTACTTTGGGCTCGGAGATAAAGTCGATTAACAAACGTGCGGCGTTCTGTTACGGGAGGTTGGTCGCGGCGGCGGTTGGCCGGGCCGAGTTTGAGAACGCGGTCGTAGTAACCGCCCGCCCGGGGGGCGAACGCGAGGCCTTATTCGGCCACTGGGGCAAGAAGATCCGCGGCACGGTCGTAGACGTAGTCGGCGCGGATGAATTCCCCCCCGGGGCGTCAACGGCGAAGTCGTTGCGCGGCTCCGGAGAGAATACCGGCCTTCTTTTGGATATGGCGGCTGCGAATTTAGGGGGGTGGTTGGCGTGGGCCGATTCTTGGGGTTTGCCGGTTCACCTGACGTTCGAGACGTTGCGGCCCGCGGAACCGGTGGTGGAACCGCTTTTGAAAAGCGCCCTCGAGGCGACGTAGCGGCCACCCAGGAGTCGCGGCGCATTCGGTCGCTTTTCGGTTGGCGCAAGAAGGAAATCGGTTATAATTTGTCCAAGGTATGGAGAGGTCCGTACTTGATAGAATTGTTGTCAGGCGCGGCCGGTGGCTGCGTTGGTGTGCGGTGGCTTTGGCTGCCATCGCGCTGGCGGCGGGTCGGTCCAAGTTAGAAAAGATAAAAGAGGACATAAGGCGGCACCAGGCGGACCTCAAGAAGGTAGAAGGCGAAGTAAGTTTATCCGTGGAATCGATCCACGAACTCGACGCGCGATTCGAGGACATCGATAAAACGTTGGCCGAACTTTCGGCGGAGATAGCCGAGACCTCGGGGCGGATGGCGGCTGTACGGGCGGACCTGGCGGAGGCGGAGAAGGACCTCGCAGCGCGGCGCGAGGAGCTCTCCCGGCATTTGCGGCTCGTCTACAAGATGGGCAGGTACCCGATGGTCAGGTTATTAGTAGGCGCCGAGGAGTTGGGGGACTTCGTCCGCAAGGTCCGCTTTTCGCTGGCAATTGCGAGGGAGGACCGTAGGCTCGCCCGCGCCGCGGCACGGCGGCGGCAAGAGATCCAACGCGATCGCAACGCGTTGCGACGAGAGCTCGAGTACCTGAGGTCGCTTCAAGAGTTAAAATTGAAGGAGCTAAGCGTAGCCCGCCAAAGGCGGGCGCGTAAAAAGCGGATATTGGCGGAGGCCAAGGCCCGGCGCGACGTTTTAAGCAAGCGGCTTAAGCAGCTCCGGAAAGAAAAAGCCGAACTCGAGTCGCTCGTAAAGTCGAAGGCCGGCCGCGGGCGGGGCGTACCGACGAGGGGACGCCAAACGTCGGAACTCCTCGCGCGCCACGGGAAGATAATCAGCCCGGCGCGAGGCCGCCTCGTCCGGAAATTTGGCCGCATCAAAGACGATCGGTACGGGACCTTTACGCATAACGACGGCGTTGACATAGTGGCGCCGCTCGGCGCCCAGGTGCGCGCGGTGATGAAGGGGAAGGTCGTCTTCGCGGACTGGTTTCGCGGTTACGGGAAGCTGATGATCGTGGACCACGGCAGCGGCTGCACCTCCATTTACGCTCACCTGGGCGATTTTGCGGCCCGGGTGGGCGAGCGCGTCAAGGAGGGGCAGAAAATCGGCCTCGTCGGCGACACCGGTTACGTCGCCGCGCCGACCCTCCACTTCGAGATCCGCCAAGACGGGATGGCGATTAACCCGGAGGAATGGCTGCGGAAGTAAAGGGCAGGGGCGCGCCGCTGCGCATCGGCGTCTTGGCCTCCGGGGGCGGGACCGATACGCAAGCGATAATAGATGCGTGCGAGGCGGGCCTGGTCGAAGGTCGCGTGGTCGTCGTCGTCAGCAATAATTCCGGCGCGGGCGTCCTCGAGCGCGCCCGGCGTCACGGCATCCCGGCGCACCACCTCTCCAACCGCCACCACCCGGACGACGCCGACCTCGACCGCGCGTTCGTGGAACTGTTGCGCCAGTACAGCGTTAACCTCGTCGCTTTCGCGGGGTATATGAAGAAGCGGGGGCCGGCTTTCTTGAGGGCCTTTCCGAATCGTATTTTGAATATACATCCGGCGCTCTTGCCGGGGCCGCACGGCGGCGAGGGTAAGTACGGCATCCGCGTCCACGAGTCCGTTTTGGCCGCGGGCGATAGGGTTACGGGCGTGTCGGTCCATCTCGTCGACGAGGAATACGACCACGGCCCGGTCGTGGCGCGGCGCGAGGTCGCGGTTATGCCGGACGATACGCCGGAGTCGCTACAGAAACGGGTTCTGGCGGTGGAACACAAATTTTACCCGGCGGTCCTGGCCGCCGTCGAACGCGGCGAAATCGACCTCGACGCGGTCGCGGCGGGTGGGGCGCCCGCGGATATAGACGGAGCGTGACGTTATGAAGGTGACGCGAGTTTTGCGGATAGTTTACGCCGTGGCGGTCGTGGCGGCGTTCTTGGCCGCGCCCTCGATGTTTTCGCGGGCTTGGGCCGACGATAATTCCCGGGATTTCGTACGCGAGATACGGCTCTTCGACACCGTCGCCAACTACGTGCGCATGAGTTACGTTACGGAGGTCGACCCCCAGGAGCTCATTCACGACGCCATCCGCGGCATGTTGTCCGGCCTTGACGTCTATACGGTGTTTTTGGAGGCGGACGATTTCCGCCTCATCATAAACGAAACCGAGGGTTCCTTCGGCGGCCTGGGCATCGAGATAGCGGTAACGCCCGAGGACCAGACGCTCACGGTGATGAACGTACTAGAGGGGACGCCGGCCGAGCGGGTCGGCCTTAGGGCGAGAGATAAAATCGTCGAGATAGACGGGGAGTCGACGAAGGGGATTACGACCCGCGAAGCCTTGCTCAAAATGCGCGGCGAGGCCGGCACGGACGTGGAGGTCGGTATTGCCCGTAAGGGTTATGCCGATAAATTGGACTTCAAGATAACGCGCGAGGTCATCCACGTCGATTCCGTGCCCTATTATTTTATGGCCGCGGACGATGTCGGGTATATCCGCGTCGCCGCCTTCTCCTGCGACGAGGAGCGTAGCACCTCCAAGGACGCCGAAAAGGCCCTGGCGGAGTTGAAGAAGGCGGGGATGAAGAAACTCATCGTCGACTTGCGCGGGAACCCGGGCGGCCCCCTTGACGAGGCGGTGGCCCTGGCCGGCCTATTTCTAAAGAAAGGTTCGTTGGTCGTGTACACGGGCGGCCGCGCCGGGCGGTGGGAACAACGAAAATACTTCGTCGAGGACGAACCGAAGTACGGTAAAGAGCCGTTCGTGGTTTTGGTCGACGGCTCGTCGGCGTCGGCGTCCGAGGTCTTCACGGGCGCTTTGAAGGACCACAAGCGCGCGGTGGTGATGGGGGAGAAGACTTACGGCAAGGCCTCGGTGCAGACGTTGATACCGTTGACGGCCGCGGCCGACGCGGGCCCGGGCCCGGGCCTCAAGATAACCATTGCCTATTATTATTCGCCCGACGGCCACCTCATCGACGGCGAGGGCATAGAACCGGTTGTAGACCTCGAGGCGGAGGAGGTGCCGCTCGTGGTCGGGAAGTTGTTCGTACTCGGTTATTTTAGGATGTACGCCGAAGCCTACCACGACGCGCACGGCGGCTCGGCGCTGGCCGACTTCGAGGGCGACGCCACGGCCTTCGAGAAGTTCGTCGCGTGGGTCGAGGAACGGGGGTTCGACTTCTACCCCGAGGGCTACGCGGAGACGCTGCCGGATAACGGCCGCGAGTTCTACGTCGCCGCCATCGAGAAGGAGCGCGAGGCCGCAATGACGATATTGACGCGCGAGGTAATTCGCGAGGCGGCGGGCGACGCCGAGGCGTACACGTACTGGCGCCGGCACGACCCGTGGGTCGCGAGCGCGGTCGAGGAATTGTCCTGACGGCCGAGGAGATAAGGATCGTAGAGGGGTCGAAGGGGCAGGGTTTCAGGCCGGCCCAGAAGAATTAAAACGCGCCGACCTAAAGGTTAGCGCCTACGGCGAATGACATAGCCGCGGACGGCAAGATCGACGCGCTGGCCTACGAGCTGTATGGTTTGACGGAGGAAGAGATAAAGATCGTCGAGGCATCGTAGGGGCGACTGGCCAGTCGCCCTTACCGAGCTAACGGCTTAGGAGATAAAGATCGTGGAGGGGTCGTAGGGGCGAATGGCCCGTCGCCCCTCCCCGGCCACGCCAATGGGTCCCGCAGCCGATGCCGGCCTATCCGTGGGCCGGTTTTTGACGACGTAGCTTCGGGACGCGTACGCCCGCCGCCACGTTCGGCGTTTCGGACTTGATGAAGGCGGCGGTTTATGGTATAAATAGCGCCTTAGCGGGGCGGTAGTTCAACTTGGTTAGAGCACCGGCCTGTCACGCCGGAAGTTGCGGGTTCGAGTCCCGTCCGCCCCGAATCGTCGAGCCCCCCGCGCGCGGGAGGGCGAAAATTTAGCGACGCATGTTAATTTCAATTGGAGGCTGAGACCATATGAGAAAGGCTATAACGATTGCGCTAGCGGCGGCTGCTTTGCTTTGGGTCGGCGCGACGCTAAACGGGTGCGGCGGCTGCGGTTACGACGAGAAAAGGCCGATCGCGACTATCGACGGTAAAACGACAATCACCGTCGGCGATTTCGTCTACCACTATAAACGCGCCGTCGAGATGGCGCCGCCCCAGGACAAGCCGGTCATCAATACCTTTGACGACGCGAAGGATTTCCTCGACGACATCGTGACCGCGCGCGTACTCGAGGTCGAGGCCGAAGCGCTGGGCTACGCCGACGACGAGGGCCTAAAGAACTCCGTCAAAACTCACCGCTCCAATCTTCTCCGCGAACGGACGCGGCAGAAGATCGAGGATTCGGTTAAGGTCACCGAGGCCGAGATCTTAGATCATTTCAATAAGAATAAGGAGTGGCGCCGGGTCTCTTTCATCGTGTGCGACGATAAAAAAAAGTGCGAGAAAGCGTACGCGGAACTTAAGGCCGGTAAACCGTGGGACGAGGTCGTAAAGAAGTACACGATCCGTGAGGAGAACAAAGACAAGGGCGGCAAGTTTGAGCTAGATTTTTATTACAACGCCGATAACGTGAGCCGCGCCGTTTACGAGACCGCGGTCGGAAAGTACACCCCCGTCGTAGAGGGCGAGGGGGGCGACCAGTGGTTCATATTCCGCGTCGACGAAAAAATCCCGGGCCATAAGGATGAATACGCCAAGGTCAAGGATGAAATCCGCAACGCCATAAAACGTTACAAGGTTGACGTAAAGACGTGGGAATACCTGGAGAAGCTGCGCAAGGAAACCGACATAAAGGTCGACCGCAAAGTGTACGACGCGCTCATCAAGGGCGATATCGCTGACGCCAAGAAGAAGTACAATCGCAAGGGCGTAGCCGTGTCGAGCGTGGGCGGCATCCCCGTGTACTTCGAGAGTTGGTACGAGGGCATGTTTCTGCAACTGGGCGTGAGTGAGGAAACGGTAGGCGAATTTCGGCGGAAGGAACCCGAGCAATACAAGAAGGCTATGGACGAGCGGCTTAAGGCGTTGGAGAACGACGCGTTGCTCGAGTACGACGCGGTCCGGTCCGGTGTGGATAAAGACGATCAGTTCGTCCGCGACCTGGATAGATTCCGCGCCGGCATGTTGGTCGACCAGATTTACGACGACGTCTTCGTTGCCACTATCCCCGAGGTAACGGAGGGCGAGATTAGGGAGTACTTCGAAAATCATATCGAAGAGTTCCAGGACCTCGAGCGGGCCGACGTCCACGTAGTGGCATTTCCCGACAAGGCGGAAGTCGAAAAGATCCGCGCGGAAGTCGCGGCCGGCGGCGACTTATCGGCCGTCGCGGGCAAACGGGTCGACAAATATTTGGCGGCGATGGAGGAAAAAGGGGAATTGAAGAAACAACCTACCCCGGAGAAGATGCCGGTTTCGGACTTCTTGACGGTATACAAGGAGGCGGAAGGCGCCAAAGCCGGGACGGGCACGAGGCCCGGGGGCGCCGAGTTTGCCTTGGCGGATGAACTCAGGCCCCGCGTTTTCAAAACCAAAAAGGGCGACGTAAGCGAGGTCTTCAAGCTCAAGGACGGCCGCTGGGCGTTCTTCAAGTATTTGGAATATTTCCCCTTCGTTCAACATACGCTGGACGAAGAACAATACCGCAGCACCGCGGAGGACGGCGCACAACGCGAAAAAATAGCGAGCCCGGAGGTCGATCGCAAGTGCCAGGCGTGGTTCGGCGAGTTGCGCGCCAAACACGAAATCGACGTCGACGAAGGTGCCCTTAAAATGGCGTACAAAAAGGTTCAGAAATTATAGTGGCCACACGTAAATGGTGGTGGGCGGCGGCCGTCGTTTTTCTGTGCGCGGCCGCCGGTTGCCGTAAAGGGAAGGAAGGCGAAGCCGCGGGAGCGCGCGTGGTGGCGCGCGTCGGCGAGCGGGGCGTTACCGCCGCGGACGTCTACCGCGGCCTTTACCCCCAAGGTCGCCCGAAAGACGCACGGGTCGACCGCGACGCGGCGCGCCGGGTCGCGGAACAACTCGTCGAACGCGCGCTGATCCTCGCTTGGGCCGAGGAGCACGGCCTCCGCGTGAGCGACGACGACGTGGAGGCGCGCCTTCGCCTTATAAGGGCCGATTTCAGGGCCCGCGATTTCGCATCCTACCTTAAGTCGCAAGGCTTGACGCCCGAGAGCTTTAAGGGAATCGTCCGGGACGACGTGGTGGTCGAGGCCGCGATCGAAGCCGCCGTTGTCGAGAAAGTTTCCGTAAGTTACGACGACGTCGTCGCCTATTACAGCGTCGGGGCCGACGAGTTCGAAGTACCCGCCGAGTATCACCTTAAGCAGATCATTACGGAGGACAGGGCCAAAGCCAAAGCTTCGCTCGCAAAACTCAAGTACGGCGCTGCCTTCGAAGAGGTGGCCCGTGAACTCTCGATGTCGCCAGACCGCTATACGGGGGGCGACGTGGGCTATACGACGCTCGACGCACTTCCGCCCGAGGTGGGGGCCGTGGTGAAGAAGCTCCCCCCCGGGCGGACCAGCGGCATAATCGAAACGTCGTACGGCTTCGAGGTCGTCAAGGTCGTCGGCGTTCGCGAGGCCAGGCGCAAGCCTTTGGCCGAGGTTCGGACCGAGATCGAGGACCGTCTCCGGACCGAGCGCGAAGAGGAGGCTTACGGTCGCTGGCTTGAGGAACTGAAGAAGACCGCGAAAATATCCGTGGACGAAAGCGCTTTGGCAGCGTTATGAAATTGCTCAAAAGGTTAACGGCTACTTCGTCGCTCGTACGATTTTCGGGTTGTATTTTATGTATGGCTGCGGGCGCGTGGGCGGCGCGGCGCCCCTTGGACGGCATCGTCGCGGTGGTCAATGACGACGTTATACTGGCGAGCGAACTCGGCGAGGAGGTCTCGGTTCGTTTGTACCAACTTGGGCCATCAGCTTCGAAGGCGCGCGACGTCCGCGCGTATACCGCCGAGGTCCTGACGTCGATGATCGACTCCCTTTTGCTCATTCAGGACGCCGACGACCACGACATCGTCGTATCCAAAGAGGACATCAAGCCCTATCTCGACGAGGAGCTGGCGCGCATCCGCGGCGCTTTCGCCTCGCGGGAGGAGTACCAGGCCGCCCTCGCGCAGTACGGCATGACGGAGAAGGACCTCGTCGTACGATACCGTAAAAACCTCCGCGACCAGCTCAAGATAAGGCGCCTTACGGACCAGGTCCTTTCCCCTCGCGTCGAGGTAACGGAAGAGGAAATACGCGCCTACTACGACACGCACCGCGCCGTGTTGGCCGAGCCCACGCTCGTAACCTTGAGGGAAATCGCCGTCGCCAAGGAGGCTTCTGCGGAGTCGAAGGCCCGCGTAAGGCGAAAGCTGGAGGACCTCCGGAACGCGGCCCTCGCGGGCGGTGACTTCGCGGCGTTGGCCGAAGCGCTCGCCGCGGAAGAGGGAGGCGACTTCGGGAGCTCGTTTAAATTCCTTCCCGGCGAGGCCGTTCCGGAGCTCGGCCGCGCCGCGGCCAAGCTTAGGCCCGGCGACGTTTCGCCGGTGACGCCGGGGCCGAACGGATATTGGCTCGTGCGGCTCTTGGGAATTGAGAACGACCGACGCGAAGTCCAGTTCGTCCACCTTGAGCTGCGCGTTACCGAGGCGGACATAGAGGCGGCGCGCGCCAAGGCGAAAGAGGCTTTGGCGGCGCTCGCGCGCGGCGAGCTTTTCGCCGACGTTGCCGCGGAGTTTAGCGAGAACGAAGAGACCGCGGCTCGAGGTGGCTTGGTCGGCGAGGTTGACATAAACGAAATCGAAGCGGAGATGCCCGGCATTGCCGGAGCGATAGAGCGGCTTTCGCCGGGGGAAGTCACGCCCGTGGTGGAGCGCCCGGAGGGCTTTTTTATCGTCAAGCTCGAGGAAAGGCGGGAGGGGCGCGAGGTCTCCTACGAGGAGGCGCGCGAACGGATTAAACGGTTGCTTCAAACCCAGAAGCTGGCCCTCGAGCAGAAGAAGTACTTGCAGGGGCTAAAGGAAAAGTCCTACGTCAAAACATTCGAGTAGGCCGGGGGGCTTTAAGACGGGAAAAAAATAGAGCAGGCTTCTCACGCCTGCTTTTATAAATGCCGCGCCGTCGGCACCTCAGTCGAGGTTCGGGACCAGCAAAACGGGTATGTCCGTTTTCGTGAGGATGTCGCGCGAGATAGCGCTGGATATATCGCCCCGTTCGTCGAGGCCCAAAATAATCAGGTCCACCTCTTCTTCTTGGGCCGTTTTCGCTATCGTGTCCGTCAGACGGCCTATGCGGAGGATCGAGCGGATCTTCGGCGTCGTGCGTTGCCGTTGGAATATCGCGAGGGCTTGTTGGCCGTCCTCGTACTCGTCCTGGCTGTCTACGACGTGCAATACGACGAGTTGGGCGTTGGCCCGTGAGGCGATTTTGACTAGATAGTCTGCCTTTTTCTTGGCCGGGACGCTCCCCGCGGTGGTAACCATTATCTTCAAGTCGCTTCCTCCTGCGGCGGGTGGCGTTTATTCCGCCATTATTTTATGTTAATAAGGAGGCGCCGTCAAGTGATAACGTAAAGTACTTCCGGGCGCGCCTTTAGCAATTTGCCTTTTACGGTAAAAGGCCGCCGCGGCCTGCGGCGCGCCGGGTCCGGATTTGCCCCTGGGGCCGACGGCAAGTGGCTCGCCCGCGATTTTTTCATTATCACTGATCGAGTTTTTGTTATAATAAAAAAAACGCGCCTCGAAGGGAATAGCTAATGATCGAATACCCATACCTCCTCGTGGTCCTGCTCGGGCTAGTGATGTTGGTTGGTGGTTTTTGGCTCGGCCAAGCGTCGAAAGTAAAGGCGCTCCGCATCATCGGGCCGCCGGCCGGGGTTGTCGGCTTAATCGTCATTTTTATCGGCATACTCCTGACCTGCGTTTCCGGGTTCTTTACCGGTTAGGTTTACGCCGCTTCCCGCATGCCCACCGTCGCGTTCAAGACGCTCGGCTGTAAGCTCAACCAGTACGAGACCGAAGTCGTGCGCGCCGGCCTTGAGGACGCAGGCTTCCGGGTCGTCGCGTTTGGGGAGCCGGCCGACTATTACGTCGTCAATACCTGTACCGTAACGGGACGCAGCGACTATAAGTCGCGCCAGCTCGTGCGACGCGTCTGCCGCGAGCGGCCGCGGTCGCGCGTCGTCGTTACCGGCTGCTACGCCGACCTCGCGCCCCAAGTATTCGCGCCGCTCGGGCCGAACGTCGCCGTCTTTCCCAATCGGCAGAAGGAAAAAATACCCGCGCTGATAGCCGGGGGACTTACCTCGCCCGAGGCCCCGCCCAGGCGCGTAACTCGCTTCGCCGACCGGACCAGGCTTTTCCTGAAGGTCCAGGACGGCTGCGACCACGCCTGCGCGTACTGCGCGGTAGTGGCCGCGCGCGGCGCGAGCCACAGCCGCCCGGCGGACGAAGTCGTCGAAGACGTACGCGCCGCGACGGCCGCGGGCGTAAAGGAGGTCGTCCTGGTCGGCGTAGACCTGGGTTCCTACGGCCGGGACCTCGGCGCGGAGCGTTCGCTGGCCGCGTTGTGCGGCGAATTGTCGGCGTTACCCGGCGACTTTCGCGTCCGCCTTTCTTCCGTGGACGCGTCCGATTTCGAGCCGGGACTCGTCGACGAGCTGGCCGCGGGGGGCCGCCTGTGTTCCCACGTTCACCTGCCGCTCCAGTCGGGCGACGATCGCATCCTCCGGCGGATGCGACGGCGCTATCGCGTCGACGGCTACCGGCGTTTGTGCTTCGAGCTGCTCGCGCGCGTCGTGGATGTCGCGATTGGGGTGGACGTTATGGCGGGTTTACCCGGCGAGGATGCGAAAGCTTTCGGGAGAAGCTGCGCCTTGTTGGAGGAAATACCCTTCGCCTATTTGCACGTTTTCCCGTACTCGCCGCGCCCGGGGACTGAGGCCGCGGCCATGCCCGGGCAAGTACCCCCCGAGGAGCGGGAACGGCGGGCGGCCGCGCTACGCGAAATTGCCGCGCGGAAGCGTCGCGCGTACGAGCGGCGGTTCGTGGGGACGGCGCGGACCGCGCTCGTCGAAGAGAGGCGGCCGGGGGGCGCGGCGGTGGCCTTGACCGATAATTATTTACGTATAGCGTTGCCCGGTTACGTGGGCCCGGGCAACGTTTTCGTAACGGCGCGGCTGGTTGCGCACGACGGCCGCGTCGTGGGGGTATCGGCCGGGTAGTACCGGCGCCGAGGTGATGATGTATGTGGTATCCTTTCTACGCAAGTCTCGACCCCACTTTCCTTCTTCTAATACCGGTTATACTGTTAGGTTTTTATGCCCAGTGGAAGGTGAGGTCTACTTATAGAAAATACGCCCAGGTACGGGCGGCGGCCGGCTTGCCTGGGGCCAAAGTGGCTGCGGGTTTGCTGGAGAAGGAAAAACTGGGCGGCGTCGCCCTCGAGGAGATAGCCGGTACGCTGACGGACCATTACGACCCGCGCTCGCGGACCCTCCGCCTTTCGTCCGGGGTTGCGCGCAGCTCGAGCATCGCCGCCTACGGCGTCGCCGCGCACGAGGTGGGCCACGCGACGCAGCACCGCGATCGGTACGGCCCCTTGGCGATGCGGAATGCGATATTGCCCGTCGCCAGCCTCGGCTCGCAATTGCTAATCCCCTTGCTTATCGGCGGTTTTATTTTCCGGTGGGGATTTTTGATTAACGTCGGGATAATCCTTTACGCGTTCGCGGTGGTGTTCCAGATCGTAACGTTGCCCGTCGAGCTCAACGCTTCCCGGCGCGGGCTCGCTATGCTACGCGAGACCGGTGCCGTCGCCCCGGAGGAGGTCGCGGGGGCGCGGCAGGTCCTGAGCGCCGCGGCCTTAACCTACGTCGCGGCGACGTTGACCGCGATAACGTGGCTCGTCTACCTGTTGTTGGGGGCGCGGCGAGGTTAAGTAAGGGACCGTGGCCGCAGCGTGCCGGGCGGCGCGCGTCCTTCGCTTATTGGTACGAGAGAACGGTCCCGTCGTCGGCGACCGCGTAGACGGCGTCCGGCCCGACGGCGAGGCTCGACGATACGCCCGCCGGGGCGTCGGCTTCCCAGGCAATGCCGCCGTCGTGCGCCCGGAGGGCGTAAATTTTACCGGCCCCCGTCCCCACGTATACCAGGCCCTGCGCCACCGTGGGGCTACCCTCGACGGCCCCCGCGACTTCGGCCTGCCATAACCTGGCGCCGTCCACGAGGCGGAGCGCGACGAGTTTACCCTCCCACGTCCCGGCGAAGACGGCGCCTTTCGCCGCGGCGAGGCCGCTTATGCCTTCGCCCGTTGGGTAGCGCCAAAGCGGCCGGGCGTTAGCCGGGTTTAGGGCCGTGATTTCGCCGTTTTCCGAGGCCACGACGAGCGTTCCCGCTTCGACGAACGGCGGCGCCGAAAGCGGCCCGCCGGCGTCGTAGCTCCATTTCTGCCGGCCGGCGGCGGCGTCTAGGCATAGGAGGCGGCCGCGGCGTGACGCGACGTAGATACTCTTATTTGCGAAACAGGGCGTCGTCCAAATAGGCCCTAAGTCTCGGGCGGTCCATTTCAACTTGGCGCTTCGCGCGCCCACGGCGAACACGTCCCCCTTTAACGTGCCGAAGAAGACGTTCCCCGCCGCTACCGCCGGGTCAGCGACGATTTTGCTCCCGGCGCGGAATTTCCACTTAAGGCGGCCGTCGGGTAGGTCGAGGGCGTAGAGGTGGCCGTCCGCGGAGCCGAAATAAGCCGTGGTACCTGCGAGTGCCGCGCCGCCCGCCACGTCCCCGCCCGTCCGGAAACGGTAGAGGATTTTCCCACGCGCGGCGTCGATAACGTTGAGGTTGTCGTCGTTCGTGCCGACGAGCAGGTAACCGCCGGCGAGGACCGGCGAGGAGAATGAGGAAGCTTTCAAGGGGAGGGTCCAGGTCGCCGCGCGCGGCGGGCCGACGAAGTCGGGGCGAAGGGAAGCGGTACGGCCGGAGGCGCCGCGGTACGTGTCCCAGGCGGGGCGGCAAGCGAATATAAAAAACGTCGTTGCGGCGGCAACGAGTATAGGGTAATGTTTCACGACGCCCACGGGCGGGACTATAACACCCGCGTCTTGCTATGTCAACGTTCGCGCGAGCGACGGTAAGCCAGAATTTTTTAGACGACCTATACGGCCGGATCGCCCGCCGTTACGACCTGGTTAACGTGGTGCAGAGTTTTGGCCTGTTGGGTCTCGTGCGGCGGGCCGTGGCCCGTTGCGTAGCTCGAGGGTTGGTTCTCGACGCGGGCGCGGGGAGCGGCCGTTTCGCCGCGGCGTGCCTTGCCGCGGGCGCTTCTCGCGTCGTGTGCCTGGACCGGAGCGCGGAGATGTTCGCGGTGGCGCGCGCCAAGCTCGCGGCCCACGAAAAAGCCGGCCGGGTTCGTTTCGTTTTGGGCGACGTTACGCGGCTCCCTTTCGCGGACGGCGCCTTCGAGAACGCGGGCAGCGTTTTCGTCTTCCGGAATATCCCCGGCGTAGACGCCGCCGCGGCGGAAATGCGCCGGGTAATAAGGCCCGGGGGCCGTTTGGCGGTGGCCGATGCCTTGGCCCCGCCCCCGGGCGTCTTAGGTTATTTTTATAAAATTTATCTAAACGCGGTGGTTCCCCTATGGGGCCGTCTTCTCGCGCGCGACGGGGCGGCGTACCGTTACCTGGCGGCGTCGATACAGAAATGTATTTCCGCGCAGGAGTTCGCCCGGCTGTTGGCCGGCGCGGGCTTCGCGGACGTCGCCCGCAAACCCAAATTGGGGGGCATCGCTCACGTCGTGTGGGGCCGCGTGCCGTGATTAGGGATTATTTAAAATTGGTTCTCGGGATTTGCGCCCTCGCGGGGGCGTGCGCCGCGCCGCGGCCGGCGCGCGAGACGGCGGCCGCCGCCCCCTACGACGAAGACGCGTTCGCCGCGCGCGCCGCGGCGTTGCAAAAGACGTGCGAGCTGGCGGTGGTATATCTGGGGGCTGATGACGCCCGCGCCGCGGCCGTGGTCGAGCAGGGGCGCGTCGCCGCGTTGGAAGCGGTGCGGCGCGCCCCCGACGCCTATCGGGGCGTCGTCTTCGCCCGCGCCTTCGAAAGGCTCGAGGGGGCCGCGGCTGCGCTCGCCGGCGTCGGCGACTACTCGCCGCCGTTGAGCGATTCCGAGTACGAACGTCTCCGGGCCGAGCTCCTTTCCGCCGCGGACGAGCTCCGGCCGTTGGGTGAGCCGTATTACTTGAAAGTGGCCCGGCGCTACGAGGGCTTGGGGCGTCGCCGGCGCGTCCAGTGGGGCCCCCGCCCACCGCCCGAGAAGCGAGCCCCTGAGGCCCGACCGGTGCCGGGGGCACCGCGCCCCCCCGAGGAGGCTACGCCTCCCGAAGAGCCTTCGCCGGAAACGGCTGCACCTCCCCCGCCTGAAACCTCAGGCCCTCGAGAATAACCGGAGCCTTCTTCTTATATTACGCGGTCGCGCCTGAGCGCCACGATCAGCGCCGCGCCGCCTAAGGTCGCGCCCACGCCGGCCAGGAGCAGGCCGAGCCGGACGTCGGCCCGGTCGACTGCGGCACCTATCGCCGGCGCGGCGGCAACGAACATTATACGGGAGGTCAGGTTTTTTATCGAGATCACGGTGGCGCGTTTATCTGACCAAGTGCGGCGGTTTATGTAGTCTTGGATTACGGGGTGCGAGAAGCCGCGGACGAATTGCGCGAATAGTACGACCAAGAACCCGAGAGGCGTCACGATAGCCGCCATCGCGAAGAGGGATGCGGCCAACAGGACGGGCAAGGAGGTGAGGGACAGCCGTTTTCCAAGGACGCGTTCCACAGCGAAAGCGATTTTGCCGGAGAAGGCCGCGAAGACGTTGAAGAGCGCGAAAATTAAGCCAAAATAATGCAGCGGGATGCGGCACAGCTCGAAATAGGGCTGATACAACCAGAAACTTACCGTTCCGAGGCCGTTGATAAGCGCGGCGAGTAATATGAGCCACCGGACCTCTACGTTCTTATAGAGTGCGAACCGGCCGATCTTGTACAAATAGTGTAGCTCGCCTCGGGGGTGCCTTCCTTTTTGGCGCGGCGCTTCGCGCAGAAGGAAACCCGCCAAGACCGCCACGGCGAGGGCGATAGCAGTTACGTGAAACGTAAGGCGGAGGCTGGCGACCGCGACGAAGCCGCCGCCGACCGCCGCCCCCGCGGCCCCCGTCATTCCCAAAAAAGACGCGTGACCTTCAACCTTCTGGTAGTCTCGCTCGCGGCCAAGCGCCAACAACTTGTCGTAGAGTAGCGGCGTGTCGGCCCCGGAGATGGGCGACGCGCCGAGGGCCCATAAAATCTCCGCAACCAAGAATTGGCCGAAGCTGTGGCCCGTGCCGTAGACGACGCACGCCGCCGTTACCGCGCTCGCGCCCAGTAATATACTCTGCCGGTGGCCGACGCGGTCGGCGAAGAAGCCTTAGGGGATTTCTAGGGCCACGACCGCCAGGGCGAACGCGGTCTGCAGGACCATGACCCGCGTCATCGAGAGCCCCTGGCTCTGGAAGAAAATGACGATGACCGGGACGAAGAAGATCAAGTTCCCGCAAAAGCGCGCGGCATAAAGGAGCGAAATGTTGCGATTCAGACCTTCGCCGGACACGGAGTATATTTAAGAAAATATTGATGAAATTAAGGGGCAGCTCGCGCCGCCCCCAAGATATACTTTCGATGGGTTAGGGCCGCTTAACGTCGCTACCTTTTGTCACGCTCAGCCCACTTCCGCTTCAACATCTCGCCGTGCTCGTGTAACTTCTTTTTGATGAGGTCGCCCTTCCATTCCGGTATGGGCTCTTGCGTCGGCGCGGGGCCGGAGATTATTCCCTTGACGGTCGCGCGAATGGTGCGGATTTGCTTTTTTTTGCCTTTGGCGTCGACGCTCGCCGGGTCGACACCCTCGCTTTTGTCGATTTTCTCTTCGACCCACGTCTTGATATTTCCGAGGTCAGTTATGGCGTCGTTTATGAAGGTGCGGTTGTGGGTGCCGGGGGTGTAGGCCGGTTGGAGCTCTTCGAAAAGGTCGACGCCCTTGCCGAGCGTGATGGAGCAGAAGACGTTGTCCCAACCCAGCGTATCCTCGGCCGCGCCCAGGACGTCGTCGAGCATCTTGAGGTTGTCCGCTTTAGTGGGATGGTAGACAGGCTGTTCCGGGATAATCCCCTCCTCGGCCTCTTCCGGCGGCGCCGTCACCTCTTCGACCGTAATTTCCTCGAATTCGCCCGTCTCCTTACCGGCCCGGCCTTTACAACCGAACGCTACGAGCATCGCCGCTATCGCCAGAACGAGCGCCCACCATAGATATTTACTTTTCATAAGGACTGCTCCTTTCCCTGATGGCAACGGGAATATGGCTGAAGGTATTTGGTCTTCATTTATATTATAATTTCCAGCTTAAGTCAACGGAAAAGTGCCGCCCGCATTTAACGTCCTCCTTTACGGAGGGCGAGGCGCGATAGGGGGTTTAAGTAAGAGAGGGGCGGCCCGAAGGCCGCCCGTACAATGGAAACGCATTATGACGTTATCTCTTGTCGCGCTCCGCCCATTTTCTCTTGAGCATTTCGCCCGCTTCGTGTTTCTTCTTTTTGAGCATTTCGCCCGCTTCGTGTTTCTTCCTTTTGATCTCGTCGCCTTTCCACTCGGGGATAGGCTCCTCTTTCTTCGGCGCGGGCGCGGGGCTTATCATGTCTCTCACGCGGGAGCGGATGCCGCGTATAGATTTCTTCTTGGCCTTGGCTTCCGTCCCGTTGGGGTCGACCCCCTCTGCCTTGGCGATTTTGTCGTCGAGGAAAGTTTTAACGTTGGTGAGGTCGTTAATAGCGTCGTCGATAAACGTGCGGTCACGCGAGCCGGCGCCGTAGTGCTCCTGGAGCGTGGTAAGGAGCGCGACGTTCTTCTCGAGCGAGATGGTGGCGTATACGTTATCCCAACCAAGGGTATCCTCGCTCGCGCCGAGGGTATCGTCGAGCATCCGAAGCGTATCGAGTTTGCTCGGCGTGTAGACCGGGGCCAGCGGCGCTTCAGGTTCCGCCGCGGGTTCCTCCGCGGGCGGCGCTTCGACGGAAATGGGAGCTTCGGCCGGTTCCCCCTTCTTGGCCTTCGCGCAGCCTAAGATGGCAACGCTTGCCGCCAATACCACCGCCACTAACCATAAAAATTCTATCTTCCTCATTTACTGTTACTCCTTTCGTGAATCGTTTCTTTGTTAAAAGTCTTTTTAGCGGCCTAGTATAATCGAGGCCGCGGTCGAAGTCAACATTTAATTTGGGTTACGCCGGTTTAAGCCTCGAGCAAGAGGTCCGTACGGCCGCTCGCGACAAAAGGCTTGGCCCGGCGGTCGAGGCCGTGGAGGACGTAGATACGTACGGGGTCTTTCTTCCCGCGTAAGCGGCTCGGCGGCAATGGCGTCGCGTAAGAGTAATCTTTGATACGGGCGTAGGTTGTGCCGTCGACTAAAATTTGGCCGCGGTCCGTTTGGCCTTCGATGCGTTGCGCCAGGTTTACCTTGTCGCCGATTACGGTATATTCCATTTTTTTCTCGGAGCCGATATTGCCCGCGACGACCACGCCCGTCGTGATGCCGATGCCGGCGTAGACGGGCTCTTTTCCTTCCGCGACGCGTTTTTTGTTGAAGGCGCCGATGGCGTCCTGCATCTCGAGCGCGGCCAGGGCGCACTTGAGCGGCGCGTGGTCTTGGTCGAGGGGGGCGTTCCAATAGGCCATCACGCCGTCGCCCAGGAATTTGTCCAGCGCGCCCTCGTACAGGAAGATTATGTCGATCATGATCGCCAAGTATTCATTCAGGAGGGCGACGACTTCCTGCGGTTCGTGACGTTCCGCGAAGGGCGTGAACCCCTCGAGGTCGGAAAAGAGTACCGTAACCTCGCGTTTCTCGCCCGCTAGGCTTATCGCGTCTTTTTGGGAGAGGATCTTTTCGGCGACCTGTTTGGTTACGTACCTCTTAAAGGTGTTTTTAACGAACTCTCGGTCGCGTAGGCCGTCCGCCATCGAATTGAAGTCGTACGCGAGGCGACCGAGTTCGTCGCGCCGGCGGAGGGGAATGCGGTAGTCGAAGTCGCCCTCTTGAACGCGGCTCAAGCCCGCGGCCAGGTCTTTGACCGGTTTGGTCCAAGTGACGGAAACTGCGACGGCGACGACGAGACCAGCGAGGATGAAGATGCCGGCTACCGCGGCCGCGGTTAATATCTCGCGTTCCACCAGCCGGTTTAGGCCCGCGACGGAGTAGCCGACGCTTATCATGTAGTGGGCTTTGCCGGTTCGCGGGTCCGTGACGTTGGCGTGGACGCGGCCGAGATTCGGCGCGTCAATCTTGTAGTAGTCCAACGGCTCGAGCTTGCGGCCCGCGGCGTCCACAACCGGGATGCGGGGATTCGAGGAGGCGACGACGACCTCCTCTTGACCCCGGAGGACGAGGACGTAGACGGGCGCGAGGTCGTAATCGGCCGTATTGAGGCGGAGGCGATATATCTCCTTCAGCCATACCTCGAACGCGGCGGGCTCGAGCGTCGTGAAGGCGCGTTGGATGAGCCCCACCGTCAGGTTCATGCGCGCGCGGGCGTCCTCGTCGATGCGCGCAAGTTGCCGTTGGAGGTGGATGGCCGTAACGGTTACGATGGCGAGGACCAATATGGCCTCGATAACGAGCGTCAGTTTGAGCGCGAGCGTATTGCGGAATCTTATCCCCTTCGCGGCCATAAGCACTCGCCCGAGTTTAATCGCGCGCGCGGCCGGTGTCAAGCCGAATTTATGTATTGAGGTATAACGCCGCCGCCGGCTTCGGCCGGGAAGGTTGGGGTTTTGCACAACGGACGCTTATACTTTATAATGGACCATTCCCCGGGCGTTTATTCTATTAAAGGCGGGCCAAATTGGCTTGCCGGGCCGTAAGCGGTGTGGTATTATTATAGTTGGAAATGCAGGAGGATGCGCTCTTCAACCTTCGGCGGTCGGGGTCGGCCCTATCGTTCGCGGCCGCGCTTTTTTTTATGGCCGCGGCGGCGCCGGCCCAGGACGAGCAGGCGCTCGGCGCCGAGCAGAGCGCCGCGGCCGTCCGGATTCCCGAGGGGCACCTGACGCCCGTTTACGCCGACGTTGCCCCGCGCATCGACGGCGTTCTCGACGACCGCTGCTGGCAGGACGCGGCACGGCGCCCTACCGCTACCGCCTCCGGCTTCACCTACCGCGGCTTGCCCTACCTCCTTTGGGCTAAGGAGCAAACCACCGCCTACGTTGCCAACGACGAGGAATACCTATACCTCGGCGCCAGGTGCGAGGTGGACAGCGCGGACCACGTCGTCGCTCGCATCCTGATGCGGGACGCCAATTTATGGTACGACGATATGTTCGAGGTCTTCCTCGATACCTTCCACGACCGCAAGTCGGCCTATTATTTCGCCGTCAACCCGCTCAACACGCAGATGGACGGTTACTTTTCGGAGGAGGGCGAAGTCGAGAACCGGAATTGGGACGGCGTCTGGTATTCGGCGACCTTCGTGGGTTACGACGCGTGGACCCTCGAGATGAAGATACCGTTTCGTTCGCTAAGGTTCGGCCTTTTTAACGGCGAGTGGGGCACGAACTTCGTCCGCTTCCACAAACATACGGGGGACCAGACGGTTTGGAGGGACCCGGGGGAGAACCTATTGCGCGTTTCGCTCTTCGGCACCATGGACGCGCCCCCGCGGCGCCAGACGCGGCCCGTCGTCGACATCCAGCCGTACCTCTCGGGCTCGTACCGCGACCTAGTCAAAACCGAGAAGGGAGAGTTTGACCACAAAGAGGGTTTAGACGTAGCCGCCCGTTTTTTACCGAGCATGAGCGTCGTCGGGACGTATAAGCCCGATTTCGCCCAGGTGGAAGCCGACCCCTACCGCATTAACCTTACCGACGAAGAGCTTTTCTACCCGGAAAAGAGGCCTTTCTTCCTCGAGGGACAGGAATATTTCGATACGCCGATATTGGCGTTCTAC
This sequence comes from Candidatus Zixiibacteriota bacterium, assembly GCA_011773985.1. Taxonomy (GTDB): domain Bacteria; phylum RBG-13-66-14; class B26-G2; order WVWN01; family WVWN01; genus WVWN01. The sequence goes on from WVWN01000064.1 coordinate 92,829, forward strand.
AGCCGGCGTATCGGCGATATCGAGTACGGCGGCAAGTTTTTGGGCCGCGTCGGCCCGACCCACCTTTACGTCTTAAGCCTCGACGCCGCGGAATACCTGGAAGACCCGGAGAACCCCGGCGGTCCCCACGATTACAATTTCAGCGTCGCAAGGGTGAAACAGGATATTACCGAACACGCCTCGGTGGGGGCTACGGGTATCCGGCGGACCGGCCCCACTTGGCGCGACAACGACGGCCTGAGCGCCGACGCCGCCATCTCTTTCAACGACGAGGTTATTTTCACCGGCCAGTTTGTTCGCGTCCTGGACGGCAAGACGGACCTCGCCGATAATGGCCTCGAGATGTCGCTCGCCCGCTGGACGTCGGGCCTCTCCTTGGGCGGCGGGTATCGCGACCTCGGCCCCGACCTCGACATCCTCAAGACCGCCTACATCCCTTACGACGACGTGCGGGGTTATTGGGCGTGGGCCGACTACGACCTTTGGCTCTACCGCTGGGGCATAAAGAAGTTGAATTGGAACGTCGAGCACGAGCGTTACCTCAACCACGGCACCATCGTCAAGACGCCTTTCGGTAGCGACGACCAAAGATTACAACGTGAGGGCGTCAACGGCGAGTTTGGCGTTTACCTCCAGAACAGGTTAACGTTTCGGACGTTCGCCGAGGCTAATTACCGCGCGGAGGTTTTTAAAATTTTATACGACCCGCCGCCCTCTGAGCCGCCGTACGCTTTTCCCGTTCGCCTAAACTTCGAAAACCGTTACTATGCCGGCAGCGTGGGTTATAACTTAGAGGAATGGTCGTCGGTATACGCGTTCTACGAATGGGGAAAACATTTCGACTACGATTTGAATTACTGGGGCGGCGGTTTTTCCGTCAACCCGTTCTCGCGCTTGACGCTGGCGTACGACGCCGATTACGAACTGCTGGACGGGACCTTCTACAACGAGGAGGGCCTGGAGGAGGAACATTACGAGTTTATAATCAACCGCCTCCACGCCGATTTGAATATAACCGACGAGCTGGCCGCAAGGTTCTTCGTCCAGTCGTCGAGCGACCTCGGCCATTACGCGACCAACGCTCTGCTCTCGTACGAGTTCGCGAAAGGCAGCCACGTTTACCTCGTTTATAATGAGAAGCGGCTTTACAAGGACCACCTGCGAAAAAAGCTCGGGCGACGTTTGCTCGACCAGCTAGTATTTTTAAAGGTGAATTACTTACTGGCGTTGTAGAGGAACGGCGTATGAGTTGGGAATCGATTCTGGACGAGGTGACCCGTTATCGCGAGGTCGACGCAGGCGACGTGGGTTCGCTCGTGCGCGACCTCCCGGAGACGTTGGAGGCGGGCGAGGCATTGGGCGAGAAAGTCGCCCGGCCTGGGCGCCACGAGGGCGTCGCGCGGGTAGCGTTTTTGGGCGTGGGCGGCTCGGGCGTCGTCGGCCGCGTTTTGACGGCGTACCTCGAGGCGCGATGGCCGGTGCCGGTGGGAGTTGTAAGGGAGTTCCACGTGCCCGCCTGGGTCGGCGAGGAGACGCTCGCGCTCGCGGTCTCTTACTCCGGGAACACGCTCGAGACGTTGGCCGCGGCGGAGGAGGCCACGGCGCAGGGCGCGTCCCTCGTGGCGTTGACCGGCGGCGGCAAGCTGGAGAAGTTGGCGCGCAAGTCGTCATTCCCCTGTATTAAGGTACCGGCGGGCCGGCCGCCGCGTTGCTCGCTGGGCTACATGGCCGGCGGGTTGATGGGGTACCTCCGTCGGGCCGGCGTGTTCGAGTTCCCGCGGGCGGGGGTGGTTGCGGGCCACTTGCGCGATTGCTGGCTGCGGTGGGGTTTCGATACCCCGAGCACAGTCAACGATGCGAAAAAGCTGGCGCGCGAGCTTTACGCCGCAGGCGGCGCCGCGGTATATGGCGCCGGGCCCCTCGCGGCCGTCGCCGCGGAGCGGTGCCGGACCCAACTCGCCGAGAACGCCAAGTACTACGCCTCGGGCCACGCTTTCCCGGAGCTTTGCCACAACGAGCTCGTCGCTTTCGAGGTTCCCAACGCCGTCGCGCGCGACCTCCATGTCGTCGTCTTCCGGCCGTCGCGCGAGGGCTGCGCCGAAGCCCGCCAGGTGGACGCGGCGCTCGAGCTTATCGCGCCCGTCGTCCGGGGCGTAACGCAGTTGCGCGCCGAGGCCGAGAACGACCTCGCCGCCCTCTTCGAGCTTATTTACTTCGGCGACCTCGTCTCGTATTACCTGTCGCTTTTGCGGCGCGTGGACCCGAAGCCGGTAGCCAGCATCGAGAAATTGAAAAGGGCGCTCGCCTCCTGAAGGGGCAAGTGCCGAAGCTCGTGGCCGAGCTGTATAATCGGAAAGCGCTGATTAGAGACGGGGCCGGCGATGAAGGTGTCTCGCAGCGTTGATAGGTCGGCGGATGGTTTGCCGCCGCGGAAGGCCGCGGCCGCGGCGTTGGCCGCGGTCTGGCGGGGCAGGAAACTGGACGAAGCGCTCGAACGTTCCGTAAGGCGGGGGCTCGAGCGCCGCGACGCCTCTTTCGCCGAAGAACTCGCCAAGGCGGTCGTGCGTAACCGCCGTTTCATCGACTATCAACTAACCCGGGTTGCGACGCGGCCCCTCGAGAAGTTGCCGCCTGCGGTGGTCGGCATCTTGCGTCTCGGCGCGGTGGAATTATTTTTAATAAGTACGCCGGCGTACGCCGCGGTGGCGGAAGCCGTCTCGGCAGTCAAGGACTCGCCGTTCGCGGGCCTCGCCCCCTTCGTCAACGGCGTACTACGTCGGCTCGCCTCCTGGGACGCGCCCGCTGAGCCGGGAGGCGACGATGTCGAAAGGCTCGGCGTCAAGTATTCGCACCCGGATTGGCTCGTTCGCTGCTGGCTCGAGCGCTTGGGCCCGGGCGAGGCCGAGGCGTTGTTGGCGGCGAATAACGCGCCGGCCCCTCTCAACGTTTACCCTAACCCGACCAGAACCGACCGCGAGGGATTGACCGCGGCCCTACAAGAGGCGGGTTGTCGCGTGGCGCCGGGGCCGCTCGCCTCCCTCGCCGTCGAGTTGGGGGCAAGGCGGTTGACGGAACTCGAAGCCTTCGCGGAGGGGCTGTTCGTTGTGATAGACCCGGCATCGTCGCTCGGGCCGCGGTGGCTCGCGCCGCCGGCGGGTTCGACCGCGTTGGACCTTTGCGCCGGCGCAGGGGGTAAGGCCGTGCAATTCGGCTGGTCCGTTGGCCCGGCGGGCAAAGTCGTCGCCGTCGATAACGACGGCCGGAAGTTGAAGGCGTGCGCCGCGGCGGCACGGCGCCTCGGCTTAGGGAATATCGAAATACGCCGTGCCGATATACTAAAGGATGAGCTGCCGCTTTGCGACTACGTCTTCCTGGACGCGCCGTGCACGAACTTGGGCGTCATAAGGCGTAAACCGGACGTTAAGTGGCGGGTTCGGCCCGAGGACGTAGAGGCCGCGGCCGCGACGCAGGAGGCGCTGCTCGCGCGCGGCGTGGCCGCTCTCGCGCCGGGAGGGAGGCTCGTTTATAACGTTTGCTCGCTCGAGCCGGAAGAGAACGAGAGGGTCGTGGAGCGGGTTATGGATCGGACGGGGGCGAGCTTAGGTTTTTGCTCAAGGGAGGAATTCGGCCGCTTGTGCGACGGGCAATACCTCCGCACGTGGCCCCACCGCGACGGGTGCAACGGCGGCTTCGTCGCGATGCTTCGGAGGCGGAATTGACGCGGGGCGGCAGCGACGGTGCCGGTAAAGCTTCACTCGTGACCGACGCCGCGAAGTTATGGGGCGCCGCGGTGGTAGAGCAGCTCCTGGCGCTCGTACGGGGCGTGATCGTACCCCGGTACCTGGGCCCGGGCCTTTACGGCGTTCTGGGCGCGCTCGGCCTTATAACGAAATACGGCGCGTACCTCCAGCTCGGCGTCACGACCGCGGTCGGGCGCGAAGTCCCGTACGCCGTCACGCACGGTTCGGCCGAGCTTTCGGAACGTCTCGCCAAAGTCGGGTACTCGTTTAACTTGTTAACGTCGGCGGGGCCCGCGATTATTTTGGCTACGTACGCCCTCGCGACCTGGGGCCGGTACGAGGCCGCTATTTCCTGGGGCCTTTTGGTTTTTGCCCTTCTTTTGATAACGACGCGTTTCGAGACGTACTTCGGCACGCTCTTCCGCGCCCGGCGCCAGTTCGGCGCGTCCTTCTATTTCACCACGTTCAAGGCGGCGACCCTCTTCGCGCTGGTCGTAGGTTTGTTGTTTTTATATGGCATCTACGGCGTTTTCGTGGGGTCCGTTATCGGCGGCGTCGTCGTTATGGTGGTCGGTTCGATATGGACGAGGGCTTGGGCGGGCCCTTGGCCGGCTTGGCCGGCGTTGCGAAAGCTTCTCCCGGTAGGCCTGCCGCTCGCGGGCATAGGCGCGCTGGGTTTCCTCCTCCAATCCGTCGACCGATTGATGGTCATTCGCTTCTTTTCCGCGCGCGAAGTCGGCTACTATATGTTGGCCGTCACGATAGTTACGTTTATATATTTTCTGCCCATGAACGTGGGCCAGGCGATGGCCCCCCGCATCTACGGCCTGCGCCGCGACGGCGACCGGCGCGCCTTCGAAGAGTACATCGTAAAGCCTTCCCTTTTTATAACGTATCTCGTGGCTTCGGTCGGTGGTTTCGCAGTCATCTGTCTCATCCCGTTTATCCGTTACGTTCTATCGGCCTTCGGGGCCGCGGTGCCCGTCGTCGCGGTTTTGCTCGTCGGCGCTACGTGCCAGGGCGGCGTGCAAGGGGCGGCACACGTATTGATTGCACTCGGCCGGTTCCGCTCGATTGCGGTGGCGCAAGGGGTGTCGTTGGCGGTCGCGGTCGTCGCGATTTCGTTGGCCCGCCGCTTCGGTTGGGGTTTAGTGGGCGTAGCGGCGGGGGGGTCGGCGGGCCTCGTGACGTTCGCTTGCCTGGTACAATTTTCGGCCTGGCGGTTGATGTCTCTTCCCGCCCGGACGGTCCCGCGGGCTTTCGCGTACTTGTTATTGCCGCCGGCGGCGGTAGCCGCGGGGTTGGTCGTCGCGTTTTACGCCGGTTCGTTCCTCGTCGCGAACCTGCCTCCCGGGTGGGGGCGCAAGGCGTTGGATATCGTAAACTTGTTTCTGCGATTATTATTATTCGTCCCGGTGGTTGGGGCTTTCGGGTTATATGTAGAGCGAGAGACGGGTTTCATCGCGAGGCTGCGTTCACTGATCAAGGAGAGGTTATCGCCGGGCGCGAGATAGCGTTGGTTTGGAGCGACGCCACGTTGGCTTCGGTGCGGCGGGCGAGGCCCCGCGGCCCGGTCGTGTCTATCGGGTGGCGGGAATACCTGGGCGACGAGGCCGACGTTGCCCTCGGCGAGGAGGGCATCGATTACGCGATTACTTACGAGAGCCATCGGGTGGCTTCCGATATAGTGCAAAATTGGTTCATCTCAAACGAAAAGGTTTTTCTGCAGTGGGAGGGCGTTGGCGTCGGGGCTTCGGCCCAGGTCGACATTTTCAATTTTTTCCAAACCCACCTCAGGTTAAATTTCGTTTTGGACCACGTCCTCGATAATTACCGCCCCGCTCGCGTCTTGTTTGCGGACGACGGTTCTCTGTGCGCGTCGTTTTTGGGCGCGACGTTGCGCGGTCGGGGCGTTCCTCACGAATCTTTGGGGAAGGCGCGCGGCGTGAGGTTAGCTCGGCGCGCGGGGCTGGCCGTGCGGCGCCGCGTCTGGCCGGCGATGTTCCTGGCCGCGCGGCGGCAAGCCCGCCGGGGTAGGGGCGTGCATCGGCTTAGCCGCCCTATGACGCGCCCGGGCGCGGCCGTGTTTTGGGGGCAGTTCGGCCGCTTCGAGCTCGACGTCTACGAAGAGTTTTGCCGGGCGTACGGCGAGGAGGTCCCGTACGTCGCGGCGACGTTGGCCGCGGCCCGGGATGCGCGGCGCGCCGGCATCGTATGCGACGCCCTCGTCGACCGCCTCCCGCCCCTTGCGCTGAGCCGGCGCCTTCTGCGTTCTTTGACCGCCGATTACCGGAAGCTCGAGCGCGCCGGCCTCTTCGAGCGCTTCGACTTGCCCCCCGGCCTCGCCGCGTTCTTTCGGGAAAATTTTCCGTTTCGGCCCGAGGCGTACCTCGTTACGCTCGCGATGTTCGCGGCGGCGGTCGAGGGATTTCTGGCGCGCTGGCGACCCTCGCTCGTCGTACACCTGAGCGACGTCCACACGACGGGCCGACTTGTCACCTCGTTCGCGGCCCGCCGGGGTACGCCGGCGCTCGTTATCCAGAACCATATCACCGGCGGGCCGACTTTCGCGTACCTGCCCCTCAGCTCGACGAAGATGGCGGCCTGGGGGCGGGTGAGTCGGGATTGGATGGTGGCGGGAGGGGCGCCGCCGGAGAAGGTCGCGGTCGTGGGCTCGCCCTACGCCGCGGTCGTCGCGCGCCGGCTGAGGAGTACGGCCCCGGCGCGGCCCGGGGCGCGGCGCAAGCTTGTCGTCGCCACCAACAACTACGACCCAGACCAGAACAGGGCGGTGGCGCTCGCTTGCGCCGCGTACGCGCGGGAGCGCAACTTTCCGCTCGTATTTCGACCTCACCCTTCGGAGCCCCACGCGTTATATCACGCGGTAATTCGGAGGTCAGGATTGGCCGACGCCGCCGTCGCCGCGGACGAGCCTCTGGCCGACGTCTTGAGAGAAGCGGCCGCCATCGTCACGGGTCATTCCGGCGTAGGCGTGGACGCCGTCGTGGGCGGCGTTCCGCTGGTGCACGTAAATTTAATGAGGGACCTGCCCGACTACATCCCTTACGTGGCGTACGGCGCCGCGGTCGGCGTGCGGGATATCGCCGGCCTCGCGGCCGCGATCGACGGCGTGCTCGCGGCGCCGCCGGGCCACTTCGACGCGGGCCGGGAGGCCTTCGCGCGCGCCTATCTCGGCCTGGACGCGGGCGACCCTTTCGAGAACATAGCCGCGCTCGCGCGCGAGCTGGAGGGCTCGGCGTCATGACGCCGGCGGTATCGGCCGTTTGCGTAAGCTACAACTGCGCCGACCTATTAGCGGTTGCGCTGGCGTCGTTGAAGGCGCAGGTCGTCCCCGGCGGTTTCGAGGTTATCGTCGTCGATAACGCCTCGAGCGACGACAGCGCCGGCGTGGCGGCGAGGGTCCCGGGCGTGACGGTGGTTCCCCTCGAGAAGAACGTCGGCTTCGCCGCGGCGAACAACGTCGGCGCGCGTCTCGCGCGGGGCGAGCAACTGCTCTTCGTAAACCCCGACGTCGACGTTCCGCCCGGAGTAGTGGCCGCGCTGGGCGAGTTCTTGGCAGGGATACCGACGGCCGCGGCGGTCGGGCCGAAAGTAGTGGGCCGCGACGGCCGCCTCCAGAAATTTTGCGCGCGCAAATTCCCGACGCTTTTAAATCTGTTGGTGCTGGTCTCGGGACTGGCGGAGTTGCGCTGGGTGGGTTCGGCGCTCGCGCACCGCTATTATCCGACGTCCTTTTACGAGCGGGGGCCCGCGCCGGTGGAAGCGCTGAGCGGCGCGTTTACGCTCGTGGCGCGTCGGGCCTTCGAGGCCGCGGGCGGCTTCGACGAAAATTATTTTTTATACGCGGAGGACCTCGACCTCTGCCGCCGGCTTAGGCGCGCGGGCGGCGAGATTTGGTATCTGCCCGTCGGCCCGGTCGGCCACTACACCGGCGGTAGTCGACGGGTGCCCGACGCGGCGGTCGTCGTAGCGTCGCACCGGGCCGCGGCGCGGTACGCGCGGCGCTGGCACGGCCGCGTCGGCGGACATCTCGTGGCCGCGTGCTCGCGCGTTTCGCTTTGCGCGCGGCGTTTGATATTCTATTTGGGCGGATTAGTGTGGAAAGCCGCGCGGCGTCGCGCGCGCTTTTACGCCGACGTGCTCGCGGCGTCGCGCGGACCGAAGGAGGGCCAGGCCGCAACTTAGCGGAGGAGGCGGACGAGCTCCCCCATCCGGTTCCAGCGGATGCGGCGGTCGAAGCGCCACCGCGACGTCGGCACGAAATCCCAGCCCACGCGTGCTTCTTTGCCGTCGGCGAGGCAAATCCAACGGCCATTTACGCGGGCGACGGGCGCGCGGTGTCTGGCGCATTTTATTGGTGTGAGCGAGAAGTAAATAATTTCGGCTTTGGCGGTAATATACTTCCGCGGCACAGGCCCGATTATGCGGCTGTCTTTCGAGTCGTGGCGGTTGTCCCCCATCATAAAGAAGTAGCCCGTCGGGACTTCGTACGGGCCCCAGTTATACCCGGCATCCGTTTTAAGATAGGGTTCATCCACCGGTTTCCCGTTCCGATATAGAACCTTCCCTTTTAATTGTATGACGTCGCCCGGGGTGCCGACGACGCGTTTTATCAGAAGGCGCGGCCCGGTGTCGGCCTCGCCCAGAATGTTTCGTAGAAAGAATCGGACCGCTTCGCGCGCGTTCATGTCGCGGAACGTCAGGACGTTGGGCAACGGCGCGTACGCTATAAACGTGGCGACCTCGCCCGGGCGCGGGTCGCGGAAGTGATAGGTGACTTTCTCGGCGAGTACGTAGTCGCCAACGAGGAGCGTGTCCTCCATCGAGCCCGAAGGTATGACGTTGGCCTCGACGACCCAGAGCCTGATGAACACGTACGCGACGACGATGATTACGACGTCGCGTATCGTCCTCTGCACGGGGCCGGCCTTTTTCTTTTCCTTACGGCGAGGCGTTCTCTTTTTTTCGGTCATAGTATCCCGTTATGTTTAGGTTTGGGATTAAATCCCTCAGCCACGTGCAAACCCGGCGGTTGGTCGAGGGCCGCGTATACGCCGCGGCGTTACGGACTGTTATTCGCAAATGTGATTCAACTTGTGGGCGACAGCTTCGGGCGGGGCGAAGCGTTTACCTACGCGCTTCCAGCGGATGCGGCGGTCAAGCCGCCACCACGGCGCGGGTTCGAAGTCCAAACCCGGCCGCATTTCCTCGCCGCCGGCGGTACAGCGCCAGCCGTCCCCGAAGCGAACGATAGGCGCGCGGTGCTTGGGGCACGATGCCGGCGCGACGGAAAGGTAAATCGCGGCCGGCCTGCCGCGAATGTATTTCCGCGGCACCGGGCCGAAGATGCGGCTGTCGTACGAGTCGTCGCGGTTGTCCCCCATAGCGAGATATCTACCGGCCGGGACTACGCACGGGCCGAAATCTTCGCCCGCGTCCGCGAGTACGTACGGCTCGCGCACCTGTTCCCCGTTCCTGTATAGGATACCCCGCCTTATTTCTACTACGTCCCCCGGGCCGCCGACTACGCGCTTTATCATAAGGCGAAGCCCCCCGGACCTCCCGTCGCCGTGTTCGCTATTGAACACGTAGCGAATCTTCTCCGCACGCGTCAAGTCGCGGAAGGGGTACGTGAAGGTTACTATTTCCCCCGGCCGCGGGTCGCGGAAGCGATAATCGAGGGGATTGGAAATTATATGATCTCCCACTAATAAAGCATCCTTCATCGCACCCGAGGGTATCACGTTGGTTTCGTATAAGCAAAGCCTCACGAACGATGGCGCCAAGAAGTTCCTGGCGATAAATGGGACCCCAGCTATTGCCAATACGACGAGCAGGCAGAGCCTTAGTCGCGACTTCGCCTTTTTCTCGGTTGCACTTGGCCGCAGTTTTTTATTTTTCTCCATCCCACGGGTGAAGTTTTAACGGTAAGAATTTTTTAGCCGTTCCCGCGCGGCGCGAGGTGCATTCCCGCGGCGAAGTCCGCATCCGAAAAGGGCCTGGGCGCGGCGCTTTCGACGCCGTAGCGGCGCCGTAGGTCCGCGAGCAAAGCCTCTATCTCGTTGCGGAAGGCCGGCGCGCCCCAGGCCGCGAAGGACCCCTTCCGGCCGCCCATTTTAGACCGCAACTGAAGTTTGTACTCGTAGCCGTCGCATATCGCGACCACCGCGCCCTCCGCTTCGGCCGGGACCTGCAATTCCCAAACGAGAACGTCGTCCGCGGGCGCGCCCGGCGTTTTTAAACGTCCCCGAAAATTCACCGTTTCCCCCCCTTCTTGTTTTTTTCGGCGCGCGCCGCCAGGTGCCCGCTCAGCGTTTTGCTGAACGTGTGGCTGCCGTCGCCGTTGGACACGAAGAACAGGTAGCCGGTCTCGGCCGGGTACAGCGCGGCCATGAGCGATTCGCGCCCGGGCGAACATATCGGCCCGGGCGGCAGGCCGGCGCGGATATAAGTGTTGTAGGCCGAGTCGACTTTCAAGTCTTGGACCGTTAAACGGCGAACGTCCCTTCCCAATGCGTAGATGACCGTGGCGCACGACTCGAGCCTCATCCCCCGGGCGAGGCGGTTGTAGAATACGGCGGCGACGAGAGGCCGCTCCTCGGCGAGCCGCGCCTCGCGTTCGACGATGGAGGCGAGCGTTACTATTTCTTCGAGCGGCCGGTCCAGCTTGCGCGCGCGCGCGAGTTCCTCGGGGCCCATTACTTCGAAGAAGCGCTCGAGCATCGCCGCGACGACGTCGTCCGCGCCGGCATTGGCCGCTACCTCGTACGTGTCGCCGAAGAGGTAGCCCTCCAGGTCTCGCGTGGCCACGCGGCCCTCGGCGTCGCCGCGGCCGGACGCTTCCAGGAATTCCTCCGCCGAACATATCCCGGCCGCGGCTACGACGCGCGCGGTTTTCTTTTTATCGTAGCCTTCCGGTACGGTGAACCTGACCACGTGTACGCGGCCCGCGGCGAGCTTCGCGGCGATAGCGGGAATGCCGTCGTCGCTCGAGAGCTCGTATTCGCCGGCCTGGAGTTTACCGTCGAGGCCGTTCAGGCGGCAATGCCAGACGAAGGGCGTCGCGTCCGCGATTATGCCCTCCCCGGCCAGAAGGGTCGCGATTTCGGCGGTGGTATATCCCGAGGGGACGACCACCGTTTTGGTTACCGCTTTCGCCGGCCTCCGATTTACCGCGGCTTCGTAATATTTATAAATTAAAACACCGGCGACGACGACGGCCGCGCCGAGTACCACGACGACAAGGGCTTTCTTCATTTCCCAACCGGGCGGTTATATTATGAAACGGGCGGCGCGGCGACGTACGCCGTGGCCCGACAACCTGATTCGCGAATCACCCCCGCGGGGGCTTAGCCGCGCTCGCCGATGTTGGTCGCGTAGTACGAAAGCCACTCGAGCTCCATCGCGAGTTCGACCCGTTTTACTGTCACGTCGGGGGGCACAATTATGCGGCCGGGCGCGAAGGATAATATGGACTTGAGGCCGCCCGCGACCAGCGCGTCGCAGGCCTCCTGCGCGCTCGCCGCGGGGACCGCTATTATGCCGATTTCGGCGCCGCATTCCGGGAGCACGTGCCGCGCCTCCGCGATGTCGTATATCTTTACGCCCTCCCACGTCTGGCCGATTTTCGCCGGGTCCTTGTCGAACGCGACTACTACGTCGAAGCCTTGTTTCTTGAAGCCGTTGTACGCCAGCAGCGCGTAGCCGAGGTGACCCACGCCCGCGAGCGCCACCTCCCACCGTCGGTTTATGCCCAGGATCATCGCGAGTTCGTTATGTAGGTTTTCGACGTAGTACCCACGGCCGGGTACGCCGAATTGCCCGAAGTAGGCGAGGTCCTTGCGAATCTGCGCCGCGGTCAGGCCGACTTGTTCGGCCAGTTTCTCCGACGACGTCGTGACGACGGCCTCGTTGCGTAACTTCTGCAACGCCCGGACGTAAACCGACAGGCGGGAGACGGTGGTGCTAGGTATCTTTTTGGCCCGCGCCATTACGCTTTGGGAATATGTGAAAAAGTTATCAAATAACCTCAAAAATAATGGGGAGGAGATAAGCCACCCTCCCCAAGCAATTATAGGCGGTTGCGTTACGTTTGTCAATATCTTTCAGCGGCGGCCGTTCTTGACCGGTTGATGCGGTTATGATACCCTCGGCCGACGCGTGCGATGCGTATCTTAGATATTTCCGTACCGTTGCGGGAGCGAATGCCGACCTACCCCGGCGACCCGCGGTTCCGCAGAGTAGCCGCGCGGAGCCGCAAGAGTGGGGACGCGGCCGAGGTTTCGCTCCTGACGCTAAGCAGCCACGGCGGCACGCACGTCGACGTTCCATACCATTTCCTGGAGGGCGGCGCCGACCTCTCGTCGGTCGCGCTCGCCCCTTTCGTCGGGCCGTGTAGGGTCGTAGATGTAACGGGCATGCCGTACGTGGACGCCGCCGACGTCGAGGCCTTGGCGCCGGCTTCCGGTGAGCGGATTTTATTTAAAACCGACAACGCCTCGCTCTGGGGCCGCGACGACTTCGTGTCGGATTACGTTTACTTAACCCGGCCCGCGGCACAAGTTATAGCGGCACGTGGCGTGGCCCTAGTCGGTTGGGACTACCTTTCCATAGAGAAGTTCGGCGCGGACGACGCACCGGCGCATAAGGTGCTCTTGGCCGCGGGAGTAATGATACTCGAGGGTTTGAACCTGGCCGACGTCGGGGCCGGGGAATATTTCCTCACTGCGGCGCCGCTCGCGCTCGCGGGAGGCGACGGCGCGCCGGCTCGAGCCGTTCTTTTGGAGGGTTTCTATGCCGAACAAACGCCTTAGTAAAGCGATGACCGAGCTCGGCGCTGAAGTAGCGGCGCTCAGGTTCGGCTGCGGCTTCACGCGGACCGACTTCGACAAACCGCTCGTGGTAGTCGAGGCCGCGGCGGGGGAGAGCCACCCGGGCAGCTATCACCTCGGCGCCGTCGCGGCCGCCGCGCGCCAGGAGTTGTTCGCCGCGGGCGTACGCCCCCTCGACTACCGGTGCACGGACATCTGCGACGGCGTCGCCCAGGGGACGCCGGCGATGGCGCTGTCGCTCGCGTCGCGCGACGTGCTCGCGCTCGCCGCGGAGCTTCACGCCACTTGCGCCCACGCCGACGGCGTATTGTTCGCCTCCTCGTGCGATAAAGCCATCCCGGCACACCTTATGGCCGCGGCGCGCCTCGGGCTGCCCGCGGCCTTCGTACCCGGCGGCGTTATGCCGCCGAGCGACGATTGCCGGACGTTGGAGTACGTCGCGACGTTGGCGCAGGAGGCGGCGCGCGGGCCCGTGCCCGAGGGCGAAGTCCGGCGCTTCGAAGAGGTAGCGGCGCCGGGCGTGGGCTGTTGCGCCTTTATGGGGACCGCTGCGACGATGCAAATTATGCTCGAGGCGCTGGGCGTGGCGCCGCCCGCGTCGGCGCTCGTACCCGCGGCCGATTTCGCGCTCGTCCGTTCGGCGCGGCAGGCCGCGTCGCTGCTCGCCCAGGCGCTCGAGCGCGGCCTCCGTTTCGCGGACGTCGTCGACGAGCGGGCGCTGTACAACGCCCTCGCCGTTCACGCCGCCGTCGGCGGTTCGACTAATGCCCTCTTGCACCTCGCGGCGCTGGCCGCGGAGCTGGGTCTTCCTTTTGACCTCGTCGATTACAACCGCATCCAGGCCGCCGTTCCTTTTATCGCGAACGTTCGCCCGAGCGGCGAGCACCCGTCGGCGTTCCTGTGGTACGCCGGCGGCGCCGCCGCGGTGATGAACGAGATACGCGACTACCTGCGCCTCGACGCCGCGACGATTACCGGCTCGACGGCGAGGAAGAACCTGAACGACCTGGCGAAGACGGCCTTCTTCGAGCGGAACCCGCGCCGCCTCGCCTGTTACGGCCTGTCCCGTGAGGACTTGATAAGGCCCACGGCTAAGCCGCTCTCGCGCCGGGGCGCGGTCAAAGTGCTCTTCGGAAATATCGCGCCGGCGGGCGCGGTGGTGAAAGTGGCCGCAGCCGCGGCCGCCAAGTTCGAGGGGCGTGCGCGTATCTTCTTCGACGAGGAGGAGGCGCGGGCCGCGGTGAACGAGGGCCGGGTGCGCCGCGGGACGGTGGTGGTCCTGCCGTTCCAGGGGCCGCGGGCCGCAGGTATGCCGGAGCTGTTCTACCTGACGGAGGCGCTGGCCTCGCACCCGCGCCTGGGCGACAAGGTCGCGTTGGTCACGGACGGCCGATTCTCGGGCGGGACGCGGGGTCTATGCGTGGGCCACGTCGCGCCGGAGGCCGCGGCCGGTGGCCTTTTGGCCGCGGTGCGCGACGGCGACACGATCGAAATAGACGCGGACGCCGCCAAGCTGAACGTCGCCGCGACGGCGGGTGGGGTCCGGGGCCCGGAAGTCGAGGGCGCGCTCGAGCGACGCCTCGAGGTGATGCCGGCGTTCGAGGCGGGCCGCCGGCCGGGTTTGTTCGGCCTTTATACGTCGTTGGCCGGG
>WVWN01000064.1:107133-107331 GCA_011773985.1 Candidatus Zixiibacteriota bacterium
AGCGGCAGAGCGGTTAGCCCCCGACTTGAGTCGGGGGTTTTCGGTAAAAGGAACGGGCCGACCTGAAGGTCGGCCGTAGATCGTATCCTGGGGACAAGGGGCTTAAGCCCCTTGTCGTGGGCGACGCGTCGTGCGCCCCTACCGGAACAACGCCCTAATGCGGCCCAGGCTGGCGGGGCCCACCGCGGTCTCGCAACG
>WVWN01000073.1:0-195 GCA_011773985.1 Candidatus Zixiibacteriota bacterium
TACACCTTCGCCGGCAACCCGGCTAGCGAACGCCACGGGTTCGAACGACTCCATCTCCCTAAAATTATTTCCCCGGTAACGTACGAGCCACGTCCGCAGCCGCTCGACGGCAACCGTCTCACCCGCAACCGCGTTCACGGCCTCGACGTAGAGGTCGTAATCGTCATTTGCGGTAATGAGCGCCGCCCCGGTAAG
>WVWN01000073.1:257-826 GCA_011773985.1 Candidatus Zixiibacteriota bacterium
TCGTGCGGGTTTCGACTTCGCGCTTTACGCCGGGCAAGGCCGCGCCGTCGAGCTCGGCGTTGGGGAATTCGTCGTAGAAAGAGACATAAGCCGCGGCGTCGATTTCGTAGAGGGATAATTTCAATTCCGGAATCCCCCGGCACCCTATCGTTACGGCGACGGCCGGCGTACCGGCGGCGTCGGCCTTTACGTCGGTTATCGCGAGCGCCGGCGCACTCAAGCTACGCTTGACGTTCGCGACGAGCGCCACGGCCTCCTCGGTACCCGCGAGCTCCGCCATTTCTTCGAACAAGGCCACGGCCGTCTCGGCGTCGTCGTAGTAAACGACGTCGTAATGCGCGAGCGCCGCCCGCGCCATAAGCGCCCCGGGAGTGGCGCCATATTCGGCCGCGACCTGTTCCCACTTTTCGCGGGCCGCGTCGAGGCGCTTCGGCTCTAGCCACGCGTTGTAATCACGCCAATGGGTCCGGCTGCGGTCCGGGCCGCCGGCGGGGGCCGGTAAAGCAAATAAGTCGAGCAGGCCGTCCATGAAGGCGAGCATGGACCGCACGTCGTCGCTCATCTCGAAA
>WVWN01000073.1:860-1122 GCA_011773985.1 Candidatus Zixiibacteriota bacterium
TGCTCGTCGTCGCGGTACTGCTCCCAGTCTAGAAAGGTCGACGCCTTCACGTAGTTGAAGACGCGGCGGTCGGCGAGGCGCAGGCGCGCCGCGGCGTCGCCCTCCCGCGACATAAGGCGTTTATAAATCCCGTCGCTGAGCGCCAGGATATCCCACCGCTTCGCGTCGAGTTTCGCCGACCCCTCGGTCCTATAACGGAACTCGTAGCCGTGCGTCTCCTCGAGGTAGTCGTCCCAGGCGTACGCGATTCCGCGGCGCGTGT
>WVWN01000056.1:0-1171 GCA_011773985.1 Candidatus Zixiibacteriota bacterium
GGTCCGCCGCTTGCACATTCTTCCCCTTCGCCCGGTAGTATCCTGCCGTGGCAAGCGCGTTAGCCGTCGTACCCCGCGGGTCCGGCGGGAGCGCGCCTTCAAGCGTCTCCGGCGCGTGAAGCTCGTTACGACGTGTCGCCAACGCGAGCGCTACGAACGTTGCGCCCCGCTCCCAACTAGGAGTGAATTGCAGGCTGACACAGGGCGGAACGCCAACCGCGAGTTCTAGCGGCGCGAGCACTTCGGCGTCCGGCACGCCGTTCAGATCGGCGTATTCGTAGTTCGCGAGCGCCAGCCCTATCTGTTTCAGGCGTTCCTTGTTATCCCATCGTTCGGCCTCTCGCGATGCGCGCTCCCCGAGCGCCGATACGACACTGGTAATACCCAGAGCGACTAGCGGCCCGGCAGCCGCAAGCGACGATGTCAGGTCGGGTTCGGCCGCGGGCGGCGCGACAACCGCCTCCCGGGCCGCGGCCTCGGCGCGAGCGGCGCGGTCCTGGGAGTATGCCGCGTAGGCAATCCCTAGTCCCGCGAGCGCAATGAGCGTTATCGGGTCCACAGCTAGCCGTCCCGTTCGTCTGTCGCCTCCACCAAACGCGGGGTGAAATACCAGAATCCCGCCATGGTAAGGCGAATCTTGTCCGTCGCGACAAGGCCGTTGATACCAGTCAGGAGAATCGCGTGACCGGGAATCAGCGGGGCCGGCCAGAGCGGCCCGATGCCAAGATCGCCGTTCTCGAAGGGCCCGTCCGTCGAAAACGCCTGAATGAGATCGTTCGTACTCTTGACGGTGTGTGCGAGTTCCCGCGCGCCGTAGTTCTGCACGAGACCGGGATTCCCGAGTTCCGATATGTAGGCCGCGTATGTCAGTAGGTCCGTCACGCGCGCGACTTTGCCTACCCAGGATGCGTTGTAGAAACGCAGCACTATCAGGCGCGGATAGAAATACCATCCCGACAGCGGGTCTTTCGCAAACTGTTGCGGGGCATCCGGTGACGGGAGTATTCCGAGCGGCGGCGTCCAGAATCGTTCGTGTCGCCGGACGCCGCCGCCCTGAATATTGAATAGGATTGTGGCAGCGGCGTCCGCCCACCACAGCCAACGGGCGCTCGACGTTCCGTCGCTGTCAACCCAGCCCGCAAACTCGCCCGGGAACGCGTCGGCGCGCGAC
>WVWN01000056.1:1250-1452 GCA_011773985.1 Candidatus Zixiibacteriota bacterium
GGTCACGCGCCCGGCCGGGCGGGTAGCCCACGAGACGCGAAAGCATCCGTTGCACGTCACCTTCCCCGCGCAACGGCCGGAGTCGTTTTTGTTCGCCCATGTCACGCCTTCCGCCGGATCAGGTACCAGACTCCGGCCGCGCCGGCAACGATTAGTATGAGCGGCAGGGCCCCCGCGAGACCGGTAACCGTTTTGACTCCGC
>WVWN01000056.1:1575-2473 GCA_011773985.1 Candidatus Zixiibacteriota bacterium
TAGTATTGCTGCATGAGCGTCGCGAGAAGCTCGTCGGTGTACCAGTCGGACGAAAGTTCCGCGACGGTATGCCCGGTCAGTTCCGCGGCCGCGGCAACGTCTGTACCGGGATAGTATCCGACATTAGCCACGGCCGGTGTCCCTCCGCGAACGCGTGCTATCCGGCGGGCGGGCTCACGCGCGGGTCCGGCGTGTCGGCCGCGACGACCGTTCCGTCGAGCCGGCGCTCCAGGAGTCCGCCGCAGTGCCGGCAGAGTCGGTCTTCCTGACGAGCGTTCGGCAACGGCATCCCGCGATACGCCGCCCCCTCGATGGTGGTGACCTGTACCGGGGCAGCCGACGCGTCCCCGACCGTCCCGCAACGCGTGCATGTGATAAGAGCCATGTGTCCCGCTCCCTCCATCCGTCCATCCGTCCGTCCGGCGCTATCGCGCCAGTTTCATTACGACGAGCACGCCGGCGACTATCAGTAGCGCCGTCGTGACGGGTATGCCGGCGATCAGCGCCGGCCGGGCTATCGACGGCGCCGCAGCCGGCGCGACTGTCGGCGCCGCGGCAGGGGCCCGTCCCTGGAGCGCGCCGAGTATCCCGGCCAGCGCTCCGGTCAACGCAGCCTGTCCCACGCTCTGCGTGGCGCCGATTTCGGGGGCGACCCCGGCCATGTCAGTACCTCCCGGTCCAGTCGGGTCCTACGGCTTCGCCTTCGGGTC
This sequence comes from Candidatus Zixiibacteriota bacterium, assembly GCA_011773985.1. Classification (GTDB taxonomy): domain Bacteria; phylum RBG-13-66-14; class B26-G2; order WVWN01; family WVWN01; genus WVWN01. Next base: position 2,286 of record WVWN01000056.1, read on the forward strand.
CGTCCCGACGAATAGCACGTCCACATACGACGTGCCGGTCGGGGCGCCTACCTGGAGCACGACTCGCGCGGCGTTGGACACGAGACCCCGCGTGTCAAGGATTTTCGCGGGGGCCAGGTCGCCGTCCACGTCGAAATTGAGAAACGCCACACCGTCATAGGGCGGCGCGCCCGCGTCGAGCTCGAGCC
>WVWN01000029.1:0-589 GCA_011773985.1 Candidatus Zixiibacteriota bacterium
TCCGGGACCGTGAACGTCGTCTTCTACTTCGGCAACACCGTCGAGCAGCACAACGCGGTCCAGATGGCCGATACGACCGCGAACAACTATCTCGTCTCGTACGTCAACAAGAACTCGCAACTCCGCGTCACCGCGGCCGCGGTTGGCACGCCGACAACGAATCCGGCGCCGCTAAGCAAAACGGACTTCTCGGGCGGCAACGACGGCGCGGCTCTCGCGCCGGCGGACTACATCGGCACGATAGACGGGCAAACGGGCGACCGCACCGGCCTGAAGCTAATGGAGACGGTAGACGAAGTCTCGATCGTGATCGCGGGCTGCGGCCTCGAGGACGACGCCGACCTGCAGACGTTGAACGGCGGTCTTATCGACCATATCGAGGCGATGGGCGACCGGATCACCTGCCTTAACTCGGCGAAGAATCAGTCGCCTAACGGCATCAAGTCGACGCGGCTGAACTACAACAGCACCCGCGCCCGCGTCTACTACCCGTGGGCGAAGATCTTCGATCCGCGGAAGCGCGAAGTCGTTACGGTCGCGCCGGCGGCTTTCGCCGCGGGCCGGCTCTCCGTTATCCCCGCGCATAAGT
>WVWN01000029.1:612-851 GCA_011773985.1 Candidatus Zixiibacteriota bacterium
CTCGAACAAGGAAGTCCAGGGGATTAAAGGCCTTGAGCGCGACCTGACCCGGGCGGAACACGCGGACCTTTTCTCTTACCAGATCACGACGATCAAGAAGACGCCGAGGCGTGGGTACCGGTTCGCCAGCGACCACGCGCTGACGACCGATACGCGGTGGCAGCAGGGCGCGCACCGGCGTAAGGCTGACCAGATCCAGGAGTCGATCTACGAGGGCACGCAGTGGGCTGTCTCCGAGA
>WVWN01000029.1:898-1157 GCA_011773985.1 Candidatus Zixiibacteriota bacterium
CGAGGAGGACCTCTGGTCGCCGCTTCGGGAGTCGGTGAAGTCGTTGCTCGGCCCGATGAAGAGGGACCGCGAGATCTACGACTACTGGGTCAAGTGCGACGAGGAGACCAATCCCGAAGAGGTAATTAATCAGAACAAGTGCAAGTTCAAATACGGGATCAAGTACCAGGAGCCGGCGGACTACATCATCTTCGAGGGCGAGAAGTTACTGACGACCGGCGAAGTAACGATCACCTAAAAACGGGGGCGGCGGCCCCGC
>WVWN01000005.1 GCA_011773985.1 Candidatus Zixiibacteriota bacterium
TTCTTCGCCGGCTTCCTGGCGTCGGGGGGCGGGACCGTGGGGGGCGAACGCGCGTCGCTCAAGCTGCCGGCGGGAGCGGTAGCCGGGCCGACGCTGTTCACGATCGTCCCCGGCGCCCAGAGCGGGGCGGCGGCCGCGGCGGCCGCGGCGGGCGAAGACGGCCCGGGCGTCGAGACGCTGGGCCCCTCGTACGAGTACGGCCCGGGCTGGGCGAAGCTGGCAAAGGCGGCGGAGATAACGTTGTCGTACGAGGGCCTCGAGGTGGCGCGCGAGGATTACCTCTCGGTCTACCGCTGGAACGGGGTCGGCTGGGAGGACCTCGGCGGGACGATAGACAAGCGCGGCCGGCGGGTGATGGCGGTGGCGGACGGCCTCGGGACCTTCACGTTGGGTTACGGCGAGAAGAAGAGCACGACGCCGCCCTCGGGGAAGCCGATGGCGTTCGGCCTGTACCAGAACTACCCGAACCCTGCGCGGTACGATACGATAATCAAGTACACGCTGCCGGGGCCTTGCGAGGTGGAGCTGGTGGTGTACGACCTGAGCGGGCGCCGGGTATCGACGGTGGTGCGAGAGGTCCGGGAGGCGGGCGTGCACGAGGAGTCGTACGCGCTCGCGGACGATTCCGGGCGTCCTTTGCCGGCGGGCGTGTACTTCTACCGGCTCAGCGCGAGCGCGGACGTCGCGACGCGGAAGATGGTGGTCGCCCGCTGAGGGCTTTGAGCCAGGCTACGAGAAGCCCCGTCGCCGCGGCGGGGCTTTATTTATGGCCGACCGTTTCCTTCGGCTACGGGATAATTATTGCTCGCACAAGTATTTTGTGGTAATTTATTATAGAGGGGATATGTTTAAATACAAACCCTTTAAATTTTTGTTAATCTTAGTTCCTCTGGCCGGCGGCCTCGCCGCAGCCGCCGGCCACGAAGACTTCAGATTTTACGCCTACCCCAACCCCTTTCAAGCCGGTTACGCTAGCGCCCGACTCTCCTACATCCTTCTCGCCGAGGCCATAGTCTCGATTTACGTGTACGACCTGGAGGGCCAACGCGTGCGTACGTTGGTCGAACGGGCGGAGCGGCCCCGAGGAAGCCATAACGGCCAAGAGGTATGGGACGGGCGCGACGACGACGGCGAATTCGTGCCCGCCGGCCCTTACGTCGTGGTTCTCGAGGTGCGCGTGAGGGGCGCACCGTGCGAAGATACTTTCATCGCGGTCGTTAAAAGGTGAACTCGAGCGGGCGTTCACTATGGGCCGAGACATGCCTTTATATTTTACACCCCGCGGGAAGACGTTGACGCTAATATGCTGCCTTACGACCGCGGGCCTTGCCCACGCCGAACGAGTGGACTTCTCCGACGCCCGCAGCGCGACGTTGGGCAACAGCCCGGCACTCGACTCGGGCTTCTACGCGTTGGGAACGAACCCCGCGGCCCTCTCCGAGCTGCCCCACTTCCAATTCACGTTCAATCATAGGATTTATCCTGCGCCCCACGCGGCGCTCGAGGTCGTCGGGGCCGCGGTGCCTTTCGGCGACTACGGCACGTTGGCGGGCGGTTTCGGGACCGTGCGCGTGGGAGAGGTGGAACAATATTCTCCGAGCGGTCGCTACCTCGGAAAATACGTTTACCACGACGACCTGATAGCTTGCGGCTACGGCATCAAGGCTAACCGGTGGCTGGCGCTGGGCGCCGCCGCCAACTACGAACGCCACCTGACCGCGCCCGAAGTACGTTACCAAACGTTCAGCGCCGACGCCGGCTTTTACGTCCGCCCGTTGGGCGCAAACTCCTCCCTGGAATACGCCACCGGGACCGTGGCTTTGGCCCTCACGGTCCAAAACCTTCTCGCTAGTCGCCGGGAAATCTTCACGGGCGAATACCGCCAACCGGTCAAAGTCGGCGCGGGCGCGCTTTGGGTCCGCGACGTCGGCCGCCACCGCTTAGGGTTAACCTTTTCCATCCCTTTCAGGCAACCGTCCTCGGTTGCGATCGGGTGCGAGTTTGCCGTCGCCGCGGTGCTCTCGGCGCGCGCCGGCGTGACCGGTACCCAGCCCGCGGGCGGTGTCGGCGTCAATACCGACCTCTTCTCGTTCGACTACAGCTACCTGACGCGCGAATTCGGCCCCTCTCACTATTTCTCCGTCTCCGTTAATCCCGGGCGGGATATCCAAGGCCGCGGCGAACGGCACCGCCGAATTGAAGAATGGCTTAAGGAGGGCCGGAGCTACTTCGAGGCGGGGGACTACGGCCTGGCCACGGCGCGCTTCGCCAGCGTCTTGAACTGGGACCCCCACAACGCCGTGGCGCGCCAATACTGGATTCGCTCGACGTACCACCAACACATGGCCGACGGCGCCGAATTCATCGGGAAGAAAGATTGGGAAAGGGCGCGCGGCGCGTTCCGCGATGCCTTGGCGGTCGCCCCGCGGGATTTCCTCGCGACCGAATACCTGGCAAGAGTCGACGAACTAGAGCGGGAAGAAAAAAAACGGGAGGCCGAGGAGAGACGCGTCGCGGAGCTACTTGCCGAGGCCGACGATTACCGGCGCCGCGGCGCATACGGCCGGGCCATAAATATATACGGAGCCATCCTCGCGGAACACCCCGGCCACGCCGAAACTCGTAGCCTTCTTCGCCAAACGAGAATGCTGCTCGCCGCCACCGCCAAGCCGCCGGAACCGGAGCCTGCGACGCCCGAAATATCGCCCGAAGCCGTCGAAAAGTACGAGGAGGCAAGCGATTTGCTTACGCGGGGCGCCGTCGGCGAAGCGGCCCGGATGCTCGCCGACCTCGTAAACCAATTCCCGGGCTACGCCGCGGCGCGCGCGAAACTCGTAGAAGCCTACACGTATCGAGGCCTCGACTTCTACTCCAAAGGCTCTCTCGCCGCGGCGCTTAAGGTCTGGGAGAAAGCCCTGGCGCTCGACCCCGGAAACGAAAAACTGAAACGTTACATAAACAAAGCCGAGATCGAAATCGACCAGATTCGGTAAGGGGCGCGACGGTCGAGGCGAAATCTCAAAGGGAGTAATTCTTAAGCCTATGCGAAGATTGGTGAACTTATTATCGTCTCTCCGTACCAAGGCGGCAATAGTGGCGATAGCGTTCGTTTTGACGCTCGTCACGGCCATAGGCTTCCTCCTCATCCGCCACGAGAGGCTGGCCTTAACGCGCGAAGTGGAGCTTAGGGTTCTCTCTCAGGCGCGCAGCATCGCGGCCTCCTCGGAACGAACCATGCTCGAGCCCGACCCGGAGCTGACGTTCCAAAAATTACTCCGGGAAATGATGTCCCGCGACCCGGATATCGAGAGCATAGTCGTGGTCGACCGCGACGACAAGATCCTCGCGCACCCGGAAGTAATCAAGATAGGGACGGCGTACGAACCTTCCCGCGGCCTCGTACCGGTCACGGATCTGGATTACTTCGACCCTGAGTACGAACTGGTCGCCGAGGGCGAAGACGAATTCCAGGTTACGGCGCCCATAAAGCGGACGTACGAAGGAGAGGTGTCGAACATAGGCCGGGTATACATCCGCTCGTCGAAAGGTAAAATAGAAAAGGCCCTGGGCGAGGCGCGCCTTCAGATAATCCTCATCGCCGTAGGCGTAAGTTTGCTCGGGAGCGCCGCCGCGGTTCTGCTCTCCGGCTTCGTTACGACGCCCGTAAAACGGCTCGCCGAGGGGGCGCGGAAAATCGGCGAGGGCGACCTCAGCGTCCGCGTCAAAGTGTCCGGGCGCGACGAGATCGGCCAGCTCTCGTCCACGCTAAACGAGATGACGGCCGGCCTGGCCAAAGCGCGCGAGGAGCTGGTGGAAAAGGAGCGTATGTCGCGCGAGCTCGAGATCGCGCGCGAAATACAGCTGAGTTTGCTGCCTACGGTCTTTCCCGAGATGGAAGCGGTGGAGGTGGCCGCCGCCTGTGAAAGCGCCACCGAAGTCGGCGGCGACTACTTCGACCTGATCGCCATCGATAGCAGGAGGGTGGGCGTCGTCATCGCGGACGTATCCGGTAAAGGCGTCCCGGGCCTGTTGGTAATGGGCGTAGCGCGCAGCGTCATCCGCGCCCAGGCCCGGCAGCACCTCTCGCCCCGCGAAGTCCTCATCCGCGCCAACGACATCATCGCGCCCGACATCGGCAAGGGCATGTTCGTAACCGTCCTTTACGGCGTCCTGGACGTCGAACGCCGAGCGTTCGCCTTCGCCAACGCCGGCCACAACCCCTTAATCATAATGAAGAGAACCGGCGCCGTGCCGTACGAAATCATCAAGACGCAGGGCAGGCCCGTGGGCTTTATGGCCGGGGCCTTCTTCGACGACCGCCTCGAGGAGACGTCGTTACCGCTCGAGGAAGGCGATACCATTTTCGCCTACACCGACGGCATCGTCGACGCCATGAATAAAAGCGACGAGGAGTTCGGAATAGACCGCGTGCTCGAGACGTTAACCGAGAAACGCGCCGCAGCCGTACAAGAAATCGCGGACGCGCTGCTGCAACGTATCGCGACGTTCGTAGGAGACCGCCCACAAACCGACGACATGACGCTCCTCGCCATTACCCTCAAATCCTACGACTTGGCAGCCGTGGCTCCGCCCGCGGCGGCAGCCGCGGCCGCGCCCGAGGCCGGCGGCGCCGCATCCTAAGTCAACGATAACCGCTATGGCCGAAAAGGAATATCAGTTCCGGATCAAAAGCGCGATCTCGCAGCTGGAGAAAGTGCGGAAATGGGCCGCGTATATCGCGCGCGCCCTCGGCTTCGACGAGCGCGCCGTCTTCGAGATCGAATTATCTACATACGAGGCGTGCGCCAACGTCATAGAACATGCCTACGCCAACAACCCCAATAACTACATAGACTTAAAAATTTCGGTCGAGCTCGACCGGCTAACGGTCACAATTCGCGACGAGGGAGGCGCCTTCGAGCCCGCGTCGCTCAAAGAAAAGGACATCGCGAAAATCATCAAGACGGAACAAGACGGCGGCTTAGGAATGTACATCATCGAAGCCTGCATGGATGAAATCCTTTACCGCCGCCAAGCGGGGCGAAATATACTCGAGTTAATTAAATACCTGCCGCGCGCCGCGCCCCACTCTTAACGAGAACCGTGCCCAAGGAACTAAAAATAAATTTGTCCGAGAAAACGCCCGACGGCGTACACGTGTTCAAAGTCGCGGGGACTTTGGGCGTAGAGGGCTCCGCCGGGATCCAGGGTTTACTCGACGCCTGCTTGAAAGAAAAGGTCTACAGGATTGTCCTCGACCTCGAAGACGTGGATTTAATCTCCAGCGCCGGGATGGGTGCGTTTCTATCCGCGGTCGGCGAACTGCGCAAAAAAAACGGCGACATAATCTTCGCCAAGATGCAAGACCGGATTATGACCGTCTTCAGGAACCTGGACGTCCTCGATTACTTTATCGTCGCCGACGACGTGGCGAAGGCCATCGATAGGTTCCGGGGAGGCGAACTGCCCCGCCCGCTCACGATAGAAGAACTCACGGCCGGCTCGGCGGCGGAGGCCGGCGCGCGCGAAGCCGGCCCCGCGCGGGCGCTGTTCTCGCTACTCGCCGCGTACGCGGACATCCTCGGCGCCGACGCGGGACTCGACCGAAAATTATCGCAAATAGTCGACGTGACCGCCAACTACCTCGCCTTGAGTCAATGCCTGTTCGTCCCCCTGAACGACGGCCTCGGCCTGGAACCGGCCGCCGCACGGGACGCGGTCCCCGTGCTCAACGAGAGGGACCGGTCCGTCCTGGCCGACTCGCTTCCGGCCGAAAAGGTTAGCGCCGTCGAGAAGCTTCCCGCCATCAAAAAAGAGCTGGCCGATTGGGCCGCCAAAAGCGACGTCCGCTTCCTCTTGCCGTTGGGGGCCGGACAGAAACCGGTGGCGGCTCTCGTCGTCGGCGGCAAAAAAGACGGGAGCCCCTTCACCAACGAGGAAAGGCGTCTCCTAAGGTATCTGCAGACGTCTCTCGAGTTGGCTCTCGAGTGCTACCTATTGAGCGAACGCGCCGTCGGCGAACCGCCCGGCGCCAAGAAAAAAATCGAGCGCAAGCTAATGGAAATGGAGACCCTCTTCACCGTCTCGCGCGGGTTGGCGGAAGCGCTCGAGACGGAGAAAATGCTCCCCACGTTCCTTATGATGGCAACGGGGCAATTCAGCACGGACCGGGCGGTGATACTTCTTTATACGGCCGGCGGCGGGTTCGAGGCGCGGGCCGCGCGCGGCATCGACGACGACGCCCTCCCCAAACTAGCCCTACCCCCCGAAGGCCTCGCCGAACTAATCGCCGCCCAAACCGGCCCGGCCCTGGTCGACACCCTCGCGCGAACCCTCGAGGGTCGTGACCGCCGTCAAATCCAGCCGTTCCTGGACGAGGGGTTCGCGGCCCTCGCGCCCATGCGCTTTAAAAACAGCTTAATCGGTATCGTGGGATTGGGGGCCAAAATATCGGGGCGCGATTTCGAGGCCGACGAGCTCCGGCTCCTCGGCGCCCTCGTCGACCTCGCCGCGGTCAGCATCGAAACCGCCCGCCTCCTCGAGAAGACGAGAAAAAATTACGCCGGCCTGGTGCGAGCTCTCATATCCGCGATAGAGGCGAAGGACAAATTTACGCGCGGCCACACCGAGAGGGTGACGCGGTACGCGGCCGTTCTGGCCGACGAGGCCGGCTTAGACGAAGACCGAAGGCAAAATCTCCTCTTCGGCGCCGTGCTCCACGACGTGGGGTATCTCGGCGTCCCGGAAGAAATCCTCCGGATGCCGGACGGCATTACGGAAGAACAGCTCGCCGAGTTGCGCCGCCACCCCTTGATAGGGGTAAACATCCTCAAAGACATCCCCTTCCTAAAAAAAGCGGCTGACGCCGTCCGCCATCATCACGAAAACTACGACGGCTCCGGGTACCCCGACGGCCTCGCCGGCGACGATATCCCGCTCATCGCGCGTATCGTGGCCGTAGTCGATACCTTCGACGCCATAACTACCGACCGGCGCTACCGCAAGGCCAACTCGAAAGAGGAGGCGGTCGAGGAAATAAGGAAAAACCGAGGCAAGCAATTCGACCCGGCCATCGCTGACGCCTTCATAAGGCTCGTCGAAAACGGTCGGCTCGACGTCATAAAAGCCAAACGTCCGCACCGCGAGGTATAACCATGTTGAAAAAATTCCCCGCCGTCGTTCCGATTATCGCGCTACTGGTCCTCTTGACGTTTTCCTTTCCCGGAAGGCCCGTGGCCGGTGAGAAAGAAGGCCAAATCGAACAACACCTCGAGCGCGGCACCGCGCTCGCGCAAAAAGGTGATTACGACGGCGCACTCAACGAATATCAAAAAGTATTAAAGATCGACGAAGGCAACGCCCTGGCCCACAACAACCTCGGCATCGTCTATAAACGCAAAGGCCTTTACCTCTCCGCGGCCGACGAATTCAAGGCCGCCCTCCAAAGCCTCCCTAACTACTTCAAGGCCTACAACAACCTCGGCAACGTCTACTTCGAGCGCGGCTATTACGACGAGGCCGTCAAGTACTACCACAAGTGCCTCGCGGTCAAACCCAGCTTCGCCGACGCCCACTGGAACCTCGCGCTGGCCTACGAGGAAAAGGGGGAAAAAACGAGGGCCATCAGACATTTCAAAAAATTCATGGACCTCTCCGACGCCTCAACGTACGTCGCCCTCGCGCAACAACACGTCGACCGCCTTTCGGCCAAGCCGGAGGAAACCGGACTCGAGCCCGAAATGACTACTTTCGGGGAAAACGCCGTCGATGAGAGCGAATAATACCGGCCGGGCGAACGCCGCGCGCGCCTTCGCCTCGGGCCTTGCGTGTTTCGCCACCGCCGTTTTGGTTTGTACCCCGGCCCGCGCGCAAACCGAAGGGCCTATAGACGCGTACGCCGCCGCGGAAGATATGGTCCCGGCGGTCGGCGACGTAGCATCCCTTACCCTCGACAGCTTCGCGTTGGGTACGGAATACGCCCCCTTTCCCCCGGCGGAGGTGCCGTTCGACATCTGGGCCGCTCCCGGCGACAAGCCGCTTTTGCTCTCGCTCGAGCCGGAAGATGAGGCCGGGACGTACGATGCCCTCGCGCTGCCGGGCGACGAGCTGGAGCGCTATCGCCGCGCGAGTGCGTTTGGCGGCGGCTACGGCCCGGGCGAAAAAAGGTGCGTCATATTAATGTACCATCGCTTCCGCGCGTTCCCGGCCAACAAGTTCGAAGTATCGTACGCCGATTTCCGCGCGCAACTCGACTACATAGCCGGCAACGGGTACGAGGTCATACCCATCGACCAACTCGTCGAAGCCCTGCAGACTCAAGACCCGGACCTTCTGCCGCCGCGCTCCGTCGTAATAACCGTCGACGACGGCTTCCGCTGCGTCTACGACTTCGCCTGGCCGCTCCTTGGGAAATATGAATTCCCCTTCGCCGTGTACATCTATACCGACTACGTGGGAGCCGGCGGCCACGCCATGACATGGTACGAACTCCGGGAGCTCGCCTCCGATGACCTCGTCACCCTCGGCGCCCATTCCAAAAGCCACCGCGACCTCGCCGACCCCAGGAAAGCCATCGGCCCCTACGACAAGTGGGTACAGCGCGAATTGACTTATCCCAAGTACCGCCTCGAAGCCGAGACGGGACGGCCCGTTCGGACCTTCGCCTGGCCTTACGGCTCGCTCAACTCGTACGCCTTAAGCGTCGCGATACGCGCCGGTTACGAGGGCCTGCTAACGATATACCCCGGCGGAAACTCCGAGGAGACCTCACCGTACTCTCTTCACCGCTACGGCGTCTATTGGCGTACGCCGCTGTCGGTCTTCGCCCGCATGTTGGAGGGGCGGCCGATCTCGGCTGAGATGTGGCAATACGGCCTCGCCAGCACCGCCGACGACGATTTCCTTATACCCTAGTTGAACTCTCGCAACGGATCTAAAAAAACGGGGAGCCCACGCGGCTCCCTTATACGTCATAGGCTGATCTCGTTTGCGAATTTAAACTATTCCCAAATCCCGGTACGCCGCGGCGAGGGCGTGCGTCGCCGCCTGGACCGAGTAATGCTCCGCCACGTACCGCGAACCCTCCACGTTTTGCGGGCACGACGACGCTAACGCCGCGACCGCGGCGACGAACTCGTCCGGCGCCACCGCGCGGATGCAAAAGGGAAATTCGCGGCTCCACACGACTTGCCGGCCACGCAACAAGGCCTCCAAGACCATCTGTGAAAGGCCGTCGTGCGAGGTGGGGCGGACGAGCGCCGAAACCTCGCAGTACAAACGGCCCATCGCCTCGCCGTCCACCAAACCGGTGAAACGTACGTTGTCGGGCGCGCCCACCTCCCGCCCGCCTCCCACGGCCACGACCTCCAGCGAAGGTAGCCGTTCCGCAATAAGTTTAATCACGGGCCACCCGTAAAAGTCGCGCCGCCGGTCGGGCAGATACGCCATTACGCTAAACCGGCTCGGCATCGACTCGAGCTGGCCACCCATATTCTCCGATATGGTCGGAACGAGGCGCGCGCGGAACCCCTGCGCCGCCAGGTCGTCGACGAGCCAGGGCGCGTCGGCGATATGGAGGTCCACGCCAGCCCTGAACGAGCGCAACATAACGCGGGTAAGAGGGCGGCCCGATAGGCCATACCAATCCGAGCCGATCCAGTGGAAGACCACCTTCTTGCGCGCGGCCTTAAAGGCCGGCACCCACTTAATATAGTAGATGGGGTAAACGGCGTGTACTACGTCGTAGTTTCTAATTTTACGTAAAAGGGCAAGGCCCCGTAATCCTTCGAGGGCGCGCGCGCCGGCGAAGCCGGCCTGACGCAACCTCAGCGCCGTGAGCGCCGGCAACTCCTCCATACCGACCAAAGCGATCTTAAGCGACGCACGGTCCCTCATCGTTCCGGCTTGGGTGTTAACTTTTCTTCGGACGCGGCGTCGACGCGCAAGCCACCGCGCGTCCTGTGTACGTCCCAAAGGCCCAAAAGGGTACCGAGGAACAAACGCGGCTTCAGGCGTAAAGCTGCGGCGGCCGCCGCACCCCATACGCTGTAATAATAACAGCTGACGTTCCAAAAGTTTTGCGTGAGGTGGCGGCGGTGCAGTAAGCGCTGCTCGAGGACGCGCCGCCGCACCTTGTCGAGCGGCGCCGGCCGCGCGCCGGCCGCGACGCGGTGCTCGAGGCGGGCCGCCGGCACCTGGACCAAGCGCCAGCGGCGAGCCACCATGAGCGACACGTCGTCGTCGTCGAAATAATTTATCCGCTCGTCGAAGCGTACCACGGCCTCGCGCCTAAACGCCATGTTGCAGCCGGTTAATATCTTCACCTCCGCGGCCTCGCGGGGTTGGTAAAGGAAGGTCGGGAGGCCCGAACGTTGGAGGAGTGAACGGCGCGCGTAACGGACCTGCCGAAACAACCGCTGGAGGAACCGGACGTAACCGCTCGGTACGACCTGGTTGGTTATTACGCCGCAGGCCCCGCCGACCGTGGCGTCGTCGAAGGCTTTTAACAACTCCTCCAAGAACGCCGGCTCGAGCGTGACGTCGTCGTCCAAGAAGAGAACGAACTCGCCCGTCGCGGCGTCGAGGCCCGCGTTGCGCTGTCGCGGCAAACTCGGCGCAGTCCGCTCCCAAACGAACCGGACGTGCTTGAAGGCCGCAGCTAACTGCGTTACTAAAAGCCCGGTGCGGTCGTCCGCGCTCGCGTCCACCACGACGACCTCGTCCGGCGCCCTCGTGCCCGCCATCGCCGACGTTACGGTCAGCGCGAGCTCCGCCGGCCGCGACATCGTAGCAATGATTACGGAAACGCGCGCCCCGTTATTCACGCGCGCATCGCCTCCGTCATTTTCAAAACGTCCTCCTCACCTACGGCCCCGTGAAGCGGGAGATTGACGACCGCGGCCGCGGCCCGCCACGCCCCCCGCAAATACCTCCCGGTATGACGGGAAAGTTTATAATAAGGAAACCGGCCCGATAGCGGCCGCGGGTATATAAACGGCCCGGCCTCGTATCCCGCCGCCGCCAACCGCCGAATAATTTCGGGCCTTTTCTCCCAACTCCGCACGAAGGCCGGATAGCGGATGGGCCACGGCTCGTCATCGGCCCGGCCCCAAACGGGCCCGCGGACCATCTGCCACTCGGCGAAAATCTCGTCCCACGCCCGGGCGAGGCGACGCCGCCGGTTCCCCTCCGCTTCCACGAAACCCAAATGGCGTCCGCCGAGCGCGGCCAACAACGGCGCGAGTCTTTTTGACTCCCCAAGAGGGGGAACGGCGGAACTGGGGAAGAACCAGCGAAAGAGCCTCTTCCGGAAAGGCCCTTTGCGCTCCGGCATCAGCTTCTCAGCGGCGGCTTGGGCGTGACGCGCGGCTACGACGGCTCCCCTCTCGACCAGGCCGGGGAGGTCGTACGCGTCCCCCTCCGTGGCAGCGTACAAGTATCCCAGGTCGACGGAGACAAACGGTCGGTAGCTCTCGGCCTCGAAAAGATAATCGGATATTATAAGCCCCTTTAATATCGAATCAGCTTCCGAACGCGTCTGGGTCGGAAGGGCGTCCACGAGCTCGTCAACCCTCTCCGCCAACCCGGCGTCGTTAACTATGAGAGCGCCGCCGCGGCCGGTGGTGTAAGGCTTGTCGAAGTTGGTGGAAATCACGGCCAGCGGCGCCGCCGAGCCGACGGCCCGGCCGCCGCGCCTCGCGCCGTACCCCTGCGCGATGTCCTCGAGCCAGGGGACGCCGCTCTTCCCGAGGAGGCTCTCTATTTCCTCCTGGGGGGGAACCGCGCCGAAGAGCGGCGCGACCACCGCGGCCCGCGTTCTGCCGCGCGCCAGAACCCGCCGCAGGCTCCGCGCCTCCATCCCGAAGTGGCGCGGCGAAACGTCGACCAGGTGCGGAATCGCGCCGAGCGAAAGTACCGCGTCCGCCACCGCCGGGCACGTGAACGCCGGGATGGCGACGTCGTCGCCGCGGCCTATGCCCAGCGCCCTCAAGCCGAGGGCTATGGCCGCGCGGCCCGAGGACAGCGCGTAAACCCGCGCCGCGCCGAAATACGTCCGCAACGTTTCCTCGTACGCCGCGGCGGCCGCGGCCAGCTGCGACTCGTCCGCGCCGAGCAGCTCGCCCAACGCGACGTAGTCAACGATCGGCTTGAGCCTCGGTACGAACAGTATACCTACCTCTCGCGAGCGAAAGTTACTGCCAACGCCCGTACGCCCGGCCGAACCTTGAAGGAACGCGACGAGAGGGCGAGGACGTCGCCTCCCGCCACCTTCCAACCCGTAGGTACGTCGAAGAAGACGTCGCCCGGGGCGCCCGGCGGCAGCGTAATTTCGACGGTCCCGTCCTTGCTCAGCCCCTGCGCCACAATGGCGGCGTTAAGGCGGTATCGGGCCGCTATTTCCCGATGCGTTAACGCGCGCCCGCCCGCCTCCGAAATATATGACACGGCCCGGGCGAATACGTCCCCCCACGCCGGAAAGGCGCCGCCGCGGAAGGCGCGGTAATGCCAGATAAGGGAACACAACCCGCCGCACGCCGCGGCCTCGTCGACGACCCGCAGCGCCGCCGCCAAAGCCTCGTCCCCGCCGAGCCGTTTGTATTGAAAAAGAGCTCCGTCCATTACCGCGGGCGGTATCTCGACGAAACCGCAAGCCCTATCCGCGGCGCCGTCGAACGGCCTATACGGCAGCGCGGCGCCGCTCCGCCAACCTACCTCTCCCGCGAAGCCGAATGAGGCGTCGTAGTCGAAACCGGCCCCCTCAACCGCCTGCCAACCCGCCTCGCCGCCGAGGCGAAGGTAATGGCCGCGGACGCCCGCTACTTCTCCGCCGGCGGCGCGGGCGAGGAGGTCCCTCTCCCCGGCGAGGGCCCGGCCGTCGGCGTTAGTATAAAAGCTACCGTGGAGGGCGACCTCGCGGCCCCTTGCCGCGACCTCTCGTATCAGCGGCGTTACCTCGTCGAGGTCGTAAGCGAAATCCATCGGCCCCCGCCGCGACGCACCCACGAAAAAGGTCGAAGCGCCCCCCGCTCCTTCCTCCGCTTCCCAAATGGCGGCCAACGGGTCGAACGTAACCGACCCGCGCAAGACATCCGCAAACTTATACCGAGCGCGGGCCCCGCCTTTAGAAATGCGAAGACAGGCCCTCAACATCTCCCGGCGTTTAGGCGCCCGGAGGCGGTCCACGTCGTGACTTAACGCCGCGGCGAACGACGCGCCGTCCGGCCAATATTTAAAGCGCAAGACCGGCACGGCCGCCGCTTCACAGGCCGCCTCGACGGCGAGCGAGAGCAACTTAGCGTACCGATTTACCACCGCGACGCCGACGGCCTCGCGGCGCCACGGGGGCGCGCCCGCCAACGCCGGCCTGTCGCACCGGTCTCGCGGCCACCCGACCTCGCCGCGGCCGTTAAGATAGTAGTCCGCGGCGGCCGCGACGTCGAAACCCAAATGGACCGCTTCACCCGCGCGCACGACCAACGGGTCGCCACCGACGGTCCGCGCGAGGACCTCACCCCTCGGCGTGGGAGCCCGGTACAATATGGGTACGTCGACGCCACGGTCCCGCCAAACTTCGGGGGGTACTTCCCGGGCGACGTGTTCGGTTTCCGCCGGTATCACGACCTTCGGCCCGGGCCGAGGCTCGAGCCGGCCGTACGCGAGCGTCGCCGCCGGCGGCCCGGCCGCCCGGGGAAGACCCGCCATTAAAGCGAGTTCGGCCAGGACGTGTCGCGCTCGCGCCGCTCCCAAGCGGCAATCGCCGACGTCGACGCCTATCAACCGCGGAGCCTCCTCCCCGCCCCGGCCAACAGGCGAACGAGCGGCGACCGGTACGCGGCGAGCTGATAATATGGTACGAGCTTGCCGCCGAACGATTCCTTGAACCGCGCGATCGACGCGACGTTGACGCCTACCATATCCAGCGTTAAGCCCCTCTCCCAGACCGCCAGGACCTCGCGCCATAACAAGTAGGCGCCGAGGGGCCCGCGACCCTCCGCGAACGACGCGGCCAGCAGGTCGTAGGCGGCGCGCCGGTCCCATAGGACGAGGCGCCCGGCGACGGCCTCGCCGCCGTCGCCCCTTAGGTAAAATACAGTCCCGGCACGGCCGCAGAATTCTTTCACCAACGCGCGTATAAAGGACGCGGACGCCGGCGGCGTAATGCCCCGCCGGCCGAACGTCTCGCCGTACATCGCGACGAAGGGCTCCGCGTCCGCGCTCTCCTCGACGGGCCGGCCCTCGCCCTGTTTGATTTTATTCCTTAATGAAGAAGAGAGCGACGCCAGGAACTCGTCCTCCGGCGTCGGCGCCAACATAGAGGTATACCGGGCGTCGCCGCGGAACCCGGCCCAGGTGAAGGGCCGCACGTCCGCGAGCGCCGGGTGGCAAACGAGGCGGGCGTAGCGCCAACGGCGTTTGATTTCGGCCGCGGCCGCGGCCAGAACGTCGTGGTCGCGCGCCTTCACGCGCTCGCCGCGCAGCTCGCCGGGCGGCGGCAGGCACGGCCCCCAATACGGCGTGAGCGGCGGTATCTCGGCGACGTTTCCCAACAACAAGTCGCGGCGCTCCCAAAAAGGCACTAGCGCGCGCGTCTCGCCCGCGGCGGCGAAGGCCAGCGCGAAGACGCGCCCGGGCAGCTGCCCCGCCAAAAGCGAGAGCCAGGGCGCGCCGGCGAAGGCCGTACGCTGCGGCGACGCCGCCAGAAAATCGTCGTATCGCGCCAGCTCGTCGGGGGGGACTTCGTCGACGTCGAAAGGCTTTGGCATACTTAAGATGAGTAACTCGCAGGGCGATTATAATACAAAAAATAAGGGGCAAAAAGGGAAATCGGCCCGTCGCCTTTCCTTTGCGCCGGCGTAATTAGTATGATATATTAACGTTGACGGAAAGGAAGCGATATGGGGGCGCTAAGCGTCAAGAGGGTCGTAATGCGAAGGCTTGTGCCCGGCGGCGACCTGCTCGAGGAGCTGAACAAACTTGTGAAGTTTGAAGGTATCGGACTCGGCGCGCTGTCGGGCATAGGTGCGCTCAAGAAGGCCGCGGTCGGCATCTTCGACGTCGAGAAGCAGGAATATATTATAAACGAATTCGACGAGGAGATGGAGATCTGCGCGCTCACGGGTAACGTCTCGCTCAAGGAGGGCGAGCCGTTCGTCCACGCGCACCTGTCGCTCTCGGACCGGCAAGGCCGCGCCTTCGGCGGCCACGTCATGCCGGGGTGTGAAATTTTCGTCGCCGAGGTCGTCCTCTGGGAACTCGAGGGCGCACGGCTCGAGCGCCGCCCGCGCGACGATTGCGGCGGCCTGTCGCTCTGGGCCGCGGAGAACATAGGGACCGAATAACGAGGTAGCCGAAGCCGTATATAAGGAGGGAAATCGTGAAAAAATTATTACCGCTTGTGGCGTTGATCATCATCTTGAGCGGTACGGCCTGCGAAGAAGAGGTTGAGCCGCCCCCGCCGCCGGCGCCGCTAAATACGCCCGCGGAAGTACTCAAAAGCGTGGAAATATCTTTCAACCAAAGGGATATAGAAATTCTAAAAAATTCCTTAAGCCCGGACTTCGTCTTCTACTTCGACCCGGACGACGTGGGCCAAAACCCGCCGGGGAGCCAATACCGTATCCCGGAGTCGTGGTCTTATACGGAATTCTGGCAGGC
>WVWN01000086.1:0-2877 GCA_011773985.1 Candidatus Zixiibacteriota bacterium
CGGTCGGGTTGCCACGTCGCGTGGGGCGGCCAAAAGTGGTTCAAGACCGCCTCCGTCGTTCCCCAGAAGAAGGCGGCTGCCGCTAAGAACGCCGCCGAGGCGAAAGCTGCTTTTAACGTTTTGGTTACTGAAGCGCGCACGTTTGCTCTCTACCGGGCCGCAGCCGGCGTCTTTACCGGATATAACCCAGCGCCCGGAGGTCGGGTGCCGCGGCGCCCTCGTAATCCGGGCTTTCATATTCGCGGGTTACTCCCGCTTGCCAAGCGGTTAACGACTCGCGGAGACGGGCCGCGGTGACGTCTTCCGGCAGGCGCCGCGACTCGGCCGGGTCCGCGGCAAGGTCGTAGTATTCGCCCGGGGCGGACGGCCTTTTGTGATAGACGATGAGTTTCCGGGGCCATGCGACGACCGCGTTTTGGCGTTCGGGTTTGCCTTCTAATAACTTGAAAAAAAAGCTCCCGATGAATACGGGCCTTCGCCCGGCGACTGCGCGTCCGTCCGGCGTGAAGAAAGGCCGGCCCTGCATCGTCCGCGGCGGCTCGCGGCCGGCGAGGACCAGGAGCGTGGGCGCCAGGTCCACGAGGCTCACCTGCGTTTTGACGACGCCGGGGGTTTTGCCGGGTATAGAGATTATGAGGGGGATGCGCGTCAACGTGTCGTAAACCGACTTGCCGTGGCCGAAGGTGTGCATTTTGTGTTCCCAGAACTCTTCGCCGTGGTCGGAGGTTATTACGATAATGGTCCGGGTCTGGGCGGCGAGGAGTGGGAGGATAGACCCGAATAGGTCGTCGACGAACTTGCATTCGCCGTCGTAAAGGCGTTTTAAGGCGTGCCGGCGCTTTCGCACGCACGGGCGGTAGTCCAATATATATTTCTCGTCCGCGGGGGCGTAATAGCCGGGCGGCGGCATATAGGGCCCGTGGGGGTCCATGTAGTGTGCCCATAAAAAGTAAGGCCGCCGGTGTGGCCGCCTGAGATACGAGCGTAGCATACCCGTGAGGATAAGGCTCTCCTTGTAGGAGGGCTCTCCGTGAAAGAGCTCCCGGACCGCCGGGGCGTACCAATTCGTATCGTAGAAATGGACCTCGCGAAGGAACGGCAGCCAATCCGTGAAGTAAAAATTTTCGAAACCGTCCGTTATGGGGCTGTCGCGGTTGAGGATCCGGTTGGCGGAAAACGCCACGGTTTCGTATCCCGCGGCGCGCAAACTTTGGGCCAAAGTGGGGCATTCGACTTTTGCCCTGCGACGCCGGCGTGTCACGTTCTTGTCGGGATATTGGCCCGTGAACGCCGTCCTCATCGCGGGCAGCGTCCAAGTCGCGTTGGACCACGCGCGCTCGAAGACCAGCGCATTCTCCCGCCCGTACGCGTAAAGGTTGGGCGTCAAGTCCGGCCGGAAGGCGTCGGCCCGCCACGCGTCCAGCACGATGAGTACGACGTTCGGGCCTCGGGGCCGGGGTCGTCGCGCCCCGTCTACGAAGCGGCTTATTATCAACGCCACGAACAACGCGGCGCCCACGACCTGCGCGTATCGGCCGACCGCGCGCGCCCACCGCCGCCCGCCCAGGCCGAAACCGAGCCCCAGCGCCAGTCCCGCCCCCGCGACCGCGTAGTACGCCCAATACGCGAAAAACGGCCCCGCCTCCTGTACGTCGAGCTTTAAGACGCCGAGGTTGAGCTCGTAACCGTCTATCAGGCCCAGAACCAACCAACCCGCGTTCGAAGCGACGACGGCCGCGACGGCGACCGGCCCGCGCCATCGCCTTTCGCCGCCGCCCCGGCGCCCTATCAACGCCATTAGACCTTTGACGCCTTCCGCGAGGACCGCTAAGGCCCCGACTACTACGGCGTAGAAGATTACCCGGTTGTACGTCGAGGGTAACCACAAATCGGGCCGCCACACGCCCTTGGGCGCCCAGCGGTAGTTGATGAACGCCTCCGTCGCCCCCCAGAAGAACCCGACCGCGGCCGCGAAGGCCGCCCACGCCACTACTCTTCGTAATATCCTGGCCATCGCGGCCTCAGCCGATTATTTTCCCTATCATGCTTTCCGGCGCCTCGAGGCCGAACGCCCCGAGGGCCGTCGGCGCTACGTCGTATATCGAGAGGTCGTCGCGCCGCGCGCGCGCGACGCCCGGGCCCGCCCAGGCGAGGAGGCCGTGCTGCGAGTGGTTGGCGTCGTCCGGGCCGGTGTCGTTCTCGTGGACGCGGACCGCGGCGTTGCCCACCGAGCCGATGGACCGCCAGTCGAGGTCGCCGAAGTAGACGATGAGGTCCGGCGGCACGCCGCCCGTCGCGCGGTAAAGTTCCTCCGGCCTAAAAGCCCGCGTGCCGATGTTGACGCCCCGTTCGTCGGTTATGGCCTCCAGCCTCTCTTTGAGCTCGGTCCGTACTTTCTCGTAATCGCCCGCGGGGATGGTGCCCTGCGGTTCGCGGCCCGCGACGTTTAGGAAGCACCGGCCGTAGTAGCCGCCGTCGCCCCACGCCTTCGTCTTATCCCAGTCGACGAGTTCGTACTTGAACTTCGTCCGCTCGAGCGGCGGCTCCTTGAGCGCCAGATAACCTTCCCGCATGAGCCAGTCGTTGAAGCAGATGCCGCCGACCATCCGCTTGATGCCGTGGTCCGAGACGACCATGACGTGCGCGCCGTCGGGCAGGACGCCGAGGAACTCCCCGACTTTATTATCTAAATATATGTAATACTCTTTCAATTTATCTTTGTAGCGGGGGTCCTCCTCGTAGTTGGGGTGGCCCGGGTCGAAGTACTTCCACATGCCGTGGTGCAGCCGGTCCGGCCCCATCTCGACGAACATAAAAAAGTCCCACGGCTTAGTAGCGGCCAACCACGTCACGACGTCGAAGCGGTTGGCCGTCATC
>WVWN01000086.1:3061-49827 GCA_011773985.1 Candidatus Zixiibacteriota bacterium
TCCCACGCCGCGTCGACGCGGACCGCCTGCGAGTTGGCGAAGAACAGGCCGTCGTAGGAGTGGTCGCGGCGGTTGCGGAAGCCGTAGAAGCCGAGCTGGCCCGGGTCCTGCGACGTCATCATGCACATCCAGGCCGGGACCGTGATGGCCGGGACCGTGGACTCGAGCGGCCCCCAGACGCCCCGCTCCACTATCGATTTTATGTTGGGCAGCTCGTCGAGCCAGCGCTCGAAGACGAGGACCGGGTCCGCGCAGTCGAGGCCGAGGATGGCGAGTTTGGCGTCGGGCATACGGTCCGTTCCTTTTAAGGTTTAACGACCGCGAATACGGCCTCGGCAACCTCGCGGGCTTGGACGAGTGCGTTTCGCGCCTCGTTCTCGTCCGAAAACCACGACGGCTCGTCGCCTTCGATTAGGTCGGGGTACCGCGTGGGGATGTAGTATTTATTCAATACGTCTATCGCGTCGCGGTACGGCGAGAGCGCGGCCTCGTTTAATAGTACGTAGAGCTCGGGAAGGCCGTGGGTTTTCGGCGCGGTTCGGCCGCGGTGCAGGAGAAGCCCCTTGAGCGCTTTTTCGACGGCCTGTTGCGCGTGGAAGCACGCGTTCGCGTATAACTTGCCTTCGAGCAGCTTTTCGCAAGCCGCGAGGTCCCGTTCCGCAAACTTAAACCACAGCTGCCATTCCGGCGTCATACACCACCCGCCCTTTCGCGACTATCTCTTCCCTAAAAAACCGGCGCCCCTCGCACATTCGTTCGAACTCGGCGGGCGAGTAAACGACAACGTCCGTGGCAAGCCGCGGCCTGGTTAGTCTCGTCACGTCGTCGATCCGGTCCATGAATTTCTTTTCCGTTTTTTTAATGACCACCAAATCCAAATCGGACCACTCGCCGACCTCCCCCGTCGCGAGCGAGCCGAAGAGAATTACCTTCTCCGCGCCGTACTCGCCGATAAGGAGCGGGAGGACCCGCGCGAGCTCCGCCTCCAGCGCCGCCTTGCGTCTTTCATTCACCGCGGTAACCATGGCTTAGGGCGCCCGCCTTAGCGGCCGCGGTCATTTCTCGTTCCGTCGGACCCGTCCGCGGCCGCGGCCTCCCTTTCGCGCCGCCTTTTATCCAATTGCTCCCAAATCATCATTCCCACCAGGCTGCCGACTAGGACCGCGACGTAGAGCACGCCCGTTACCGACTCCAGTATCGCCACAACGCGCGCTAAGTGCGTCAACGGCGTTATGTCGGCCGAACCTAACGTCGTGAGCATCTCGAAGCTGAAGAGGACGAAGTCGGAGTAGTCGACGGCGATGTTGGGGTCGGCACGCGTGCTGATGTGGAAGGAACCGGGTCGTAGCAGCTCGAGCCATAGATATATGAGGCTGAAGAAAAGGCCGATGAGGATGTACGCGCTCACGGCGCCCGAAATTTCGTCCAGCGTGACCCGCCGGTAGCGACCCACGCGCGACAGGACCGCGACGATGGCGAAGCCGTAGAAGACCGCCCAGCCGGGGACTATCACCGCGGTCAAGGCCGGCTTTCTCAGGTATAGAATATCCAACCACGATAGCGCCGCGAATAGCGAGAAGGCTGCGGCGACCGGGATCAACTCCGCCTTCCTCCGGCAAGTCGCGAAGATGGCGACGAAGAGGACCGCGGTCTGCAGCAGGTTGAAGACGCTGACGATGGCGGGCGTATGTACGAAAAAGGGGTACGCCACCATCAGCGCGATCAGGACGAGCAGCAGCCAGAAGAGCCGCCCCTCGCCCCAGCGCCCGGGGTGCGTGGCTTTCGCTAAGACCTCGGCCTTGCGCGACGGTTTTCGCATATCCCTGTGGCGGTTTCCTTGTTCTTACCGGCGGCCCGGTTGTGGCGTTTGCTTCGCCGCCTCGAGCAGTATCTTCGCGATCTCGGGCCGCGCCAACTCGGGCGGGCCTCACCCTTTATCTATCGCTGCCCTTAGCGCCTTAACGAGCGGCGGGAGTTCTTCTTGCACCGTACGCCAAACGATATCTAGGTTAACGTCGTGATAAGCGTGGATTAACCAATTGCGCATACCTACGATATTAGCCCACGGAACGCCCGGTAACTCTTCCCGTAAATCTCCCGAAACCTTAGTCGCCGCTTCGCCTATTACCTCCAACGCGCGTATAACGGCGAACGCGAGCATCTGGTCGTCCCCGAAGTCCTCTCGCGTTTTCCCGGCCGCGAACTTGACAACGGCCTCGGCCGCTCCGATCATGTCGCGTAGCCGTATGCGGTCGTCATCGCGCATATTGGACTACGGCTGCGGCTACGACCTCGTCGCGGAAGTAGCGGCTTAAGTCCCCGGCCGTCCGCAGGTCCGCCTTGCGGCCTATTATTTCGGAAAGTTCCCGCTCCATCGCTGCGAGCCTTATAAGGCCCGGCACGTGCCCCGCCTCGAACTCCACCAGGAAGTCGACGTCGCTGCCCGGGCCGAAGTCGTCGCTCAGCGCGGAGCCGAATACCGAAAGCTTCGCTATGCGATGCTTTCGGCAGAAGGTTGCGATTTCCTCTTTGGGCAATTCTATCATAATCGTACCTAGCTGGCCGCGCGCGTTAAACCGCGCGCTTCGCCGCCTCGAGCAGTATCTTCGCGATCTCGGACCGCGTGAACTCGGGCGGCGGCAGCTCGCCCGCCCGCAGCATCTCGCGGACCTTCGTCCCGGAGAAGAAGACGTGGTCCTCGGCGCCGTGGGGGCAGGTTTTCGTCGTCGCCATGTTGCCGCACTTCGCGCACCAGAACGCGTGGTCGAAGAAAAGCGGCGTTATCCCGAGCGCGGCCGGGTCGAACTCCTTGAAGATGTGCTGCGCGTCGTACGTGCCGTAGTAGTCGCCGACGCCGGCGTGGTCGCGCCCGACGATGAAGTGCGTGCAGCCGTAGTTCTTGCGCACGATGGCGTGGAAGATGGCCTCCCGCGGCCCGGCGTAGCGCATCGCCGCCGGGTTGACGACGACGCAGACGCGGCCTTCAGGGTAATAATTATCTATCAGAACCTTATAGCATTGCATCCGTACTTCCGCGGGGATGTCGTCGCTCTTGGTCTCGCCGACGATGGGGTGGATCATCAGGCCGTCGACTACCTCCATGGCGCATTTTTGCAGGTATTCGTGCGCGCGGTGAATGGGGTTGCGCGTCTGGAAGCCGACGACGGTGTCCCAGCCCTTCTCCGCGAACAGCGCGCGCGTCTCCGCCGGCGAAAGGCGGTACTGCAGGAAGCGACGGTGGGGTATCGGCCGCGGCAGCGTCACCGGCCCGCCCAACAACACGTCGCACATGTTGAGCGTGGCCGCGACGCCCGGGTGCGCCTCGTCGTCGGTCCGGAAGACGGCGACGCAGCGTTCGCGCTTGTCGTACGTGTACTTCTCCTCGACGGTCATTACCGCCAAAACGTCGCCCGCGCCGTTCGTCAGCGCCACGTCTTCGCCGAGGTTGAGGCCGTCGGCGACGTCCGGCTCGACGCCGAGCGTAATGGGTATGGTCCAGGGGAGGCCGTTGGCGAGGTGCATGTCGCGGACGACGGCGCGGTAATCGGCCGCGCTCATAAACCCCTCGAGAGGGCTCAGGCCGCCGTTACCTATCATCTCCAGGTCGGAGGTGGTGCGGTCGTCGATGGCGACTTTTTTAAAGGTCGCGGCGCGCGCCATCAGCTCGTCGGCTTGCCCGTGCGGCGCGACGCGGTTTATCAACTTGCCGCCGTGGGGGGCGATGCTCATCGGAACCTCTCTTAATTGAGGCGGGAAAAGAACGGTTGAAATTATCGTCAAAGATATCATATAAAGGACAGGCCGTCAAGTAAGCCCCCGCGCCGCGGCACCCCGTACCCCGACGAATTGGCGCCGGGCCCGTGCGCTCGGGTGTTGGCATCGTTTCGCCGGTATGCTAAACTTGCACGGCGTTTTTCTCACGGTATACAGAAACGCTTTGTGCGCCGGGGAGTAGTCGTATGAAGCCGAGGACAGCGTTTGCCTTAGCGGTTACGGTATCCGCCGCGTGCGCGGCGCCTTTTTTGGCCGGGTGTCGCCTCGGACAAGATAAGGTCGTGGCCGCCGTCGACGGCAAATACGAGGTCACCGCGGCCGACTTGGAGTACTACGTGCAGCGCGCCGCCGGCGCGGGCGGTTGGCCCGCGGGCGAGGACGTCGGCGACGTCGCGCGGGAGCTCCTCGACGCCGCGGTAGTCGGAAAGATACTCGAGCTCGAGGCCGAAGGGCGGGGCTACGACGAGGACCCGTACGTGAAGGAAGAACTCGCCGCGATTCCGGGCCGCTTGCTGAGGGATTATATGCGCCGGAGCGTCGACGAGAGCGTGGCCGTAACCGAGGCCGAAGTCCTGGATTTTTTTAAAAGAAGCCGGAAGCGGCGGATGTACTCCTTTATTGAAGTGGAGGAACCGGCACGCGCGAAGGATGCGTACTTGGCCCTCGAGGCCGGCCGGCCGTGGGACGAGGTGGTGGCGGAATACTCCACCTTCGAGGGCTACGTCGGCGGCGACGGCAAATGGGACGTGCCGATGGAGTACGACGCGGGCGAGGCAAGTGATGCGCTTTTCGACTTGGAGGTGGGCGAATATACGGCCGTCGTGGACGGCGCCGACGGCCTTTCGTGGTTTATTTACCGTGTGGACAAAGTAGTCCACGGTTTCGACGAAAGCTACGACGAGGCGCGGCCGCGCGTCCGCGCGCTCCTAAAGTCGCGAAAGAGCGCGGAGCGGTGTCGCGAGCTCACCCGGGCGTGGCGCAAGACGGCCCGGGTGGAGCGCAACGACAAATTATGGCGGGCCATCTTGAATACGCCGTTCGCCGAACTCGGGACCGACTATGGCGGAAAGGACTTAATCCTTTCGGACGTGGGCGGCGTACCGGTTGATTTCGATTCGGTGTATATTACGGTGGCTAAGTTTATATATTTGCCGCCGGAAGAGATAGACCGGATGCGGGAGGCGAAGCCCGAACGCTACGAACGGATTTGGAATCATTTCCTCCTGGATTCCGAGGACCAAGCCCTTTTAGAGTACGAAGCGTTGCGAGAGGGCGTGGACTTATTACCCGCCTTCCGGCGCGAAATGGCGGCGCGGCGGACCGATATCTTGATGGACATGTTATACCGAAACGAATTCATGCCCGAGATTCCGGCACCTACCGACGACGATATCAAGGCTTATTACGAAGCTCACATGGACGACTTCCTGGTTCCCGAGCGCGTGGAGGTCTACTTGGTCGCGATGCCGGACCGCGCGGATTTGGAGCGGTTTTACGCGGAGGTCAAGGCCGGGGGGGATACCGTCGTCGACGGCGAGGCCCGGAACCGCGCGCGGGCCGCGGCCCAACAGGAGTTGTACGAACTCCCGCCGCCGCTGCCCCCGGAAAAGCAAGAGTGGCTCGGCGTCGTCGCCGTCGCCGCGGACCCGACGTTGCCCAACGCGCCCCCGGACCCCCCCTTCGCCGCGGAGCTGAGGGGCCGCGTCTTCCCCTTCGCGAAGCTGCACGTACATAGTGAGACGTTTCAATTGCGCGACGGTCGGTGGGCCTTTTACGAGGCCATCTACCACCAACCCGCCCGGCAACCCGGCCTCGACGACCCGGAGGTAGCTTATTTTTGCCGCAAGGCCGTCTTCGAGAAAATAGTACGGTCCCCCGAGGTCTCCGCGGCCGCGGACGAGTGGCTCGCGTCGCTGCGCGCGCGGCACGACGTCGAAATAAATGGGGCGGCGCTCGCGCAGGTCGCCGCCGATTTGCGCCGCGGCGCGCCGGAACACGATTAATAACCGGTTTTCGTATGAGGACAATAAGAAAGCCCCGCCAAGGCGGGGCTTTCTGCCCTTCCCGGTTTTTGGACCGACGTTTAACGGTAAATTGCTTTGACTTTGCCGATGCTGGTGGGGGTTACCGCCACCGTCCCTCCGATGTCGACTTGCAAGGCGGCCTTATATACACCGTAGGAATTGTACTGGCACATCCAGGCAGTTTCGCCGAACGAGCTCGGCGCGCCCGGGCCGCGGCCTTGACGATACCTTAAAAAAAGACTTGACTTTACCCCTTTTATGCGCTTTAATTAGGTAAACGGTTGTTTATTAAACATAGGCGGGAACGCAACGTTTTCCTGAGGAGGAGACGGAAATGCGCAGGAGGTTTTTAATCGCCGCGTGTATTTCGTTATTAGCGGTTGGGGCGTTCGCAGGTGAGCCCGCTACGAGTCTTGCGGCCCCTACGGCGCTGGGGGACGTCCCCCGGGGAGGAGGCGGTCACGGCAACACCGACGACGTTCTCGTAGACCACCTCGTTAAGTCCGTCGGCGATATAGCAAACGGTTTTTCCGCGACGACCTCCACAAGCCGCTGGTTAGCCATCGATTACACGCCGTCGAGCGGTATCAGGCTCGAAAAGGTTTGGTTCCATCATGTATACAACCGGAGTAGCTCCAGCAAGGGCCCCATACCTATGCGTCTATATAGCGGGACCAACCCCGGTGCCGGTTCGATTGTCGCCACTTGGACGGTAGATACGGGTACCTGGAAAGAGACCAATACCGGCTGGTCGAAATGGGGCCGTATGGTGTTCTTAGGCG
Source organism: Candidatus Zixiibacteriota bacterium (assembly GCA_011773985.1). Taxonomy (GTDB): domain Bacteria; phylum RBG-13-66-14; class B26-G2; order WVWN01; family WVWN01; genus WVWN01. The sequence continues at coordinate 9,642 of WVWN01000086.1, forward strand.
AGGTCCCTATCGCGCCGCAGACGTTAACAGCCACTACGAGGTATTGGATAGCCTACCAAATGACATCCTCGGACAACGTTTTCTGGGCCGTCCGTACGCAACTCCAGGGCGAGATGATCTGGTGGTACCTTAATGGCTCGTGGGGCACCTCGCAGTCCAAAGGGTTCGGCGTAATGGAAGGCTCTTACAAACTCGAAGGTACGCTCTCCGGCGTGGCGCCAACCTCTCTCGGCAAAGTTAGGGCTCTATTCAAATAGAGTCATACCGGCGCGTTACCAGCGTACTAATAAAGGCGGCCTTCGGGCCGCCTTTCCCTTTAGTGCGTACGGCGGCCCGGAGCGGCATAGGAGGTGAACGACGGCGCGCGACGACGCCGATTTTCGATTCCGTCTGGGGGGAACTTCTTCCGCCCCAATTCACCTCTTAGTTATTTATCGCGGCAAGGTAGCTGCGCCGCGGATGTAAGTCGAGCGCGCTTTTCCAACGTCGTTGACCCCCAAGGCTCGCTCTGATAGTATGGTCGAGACGTCTAAACGGCACGAGGGTCGCTTCTAAAAATGAGTTTATTACGGAGATTCTTCGGCCACCGTTATACGCCCTGGGGCGCGCTTATTCTAGCCGCCGTCGCGGGAGCGGCGTTCCGCTACGGCGTAATGGACTTTTTATCGCCGCGCCAGTTCTCGTATTCTACCGAATCTTGTTTCCGGTTCCGGTACGCCGAGATGAGGATGCTCGGCTGGGACCCCCCGAAATTGGACTTGCCTGCGCAATGGCCGGAGGGCTTCCCGGTGGGCCGCATGATCCTCGCTTTGCCCGACCGCGTCGCCGCGGCCTTTTACAAATTGCGCGGGGGCGACACGTTCCTCGCCGCGCGGGCGTCAATAAACGTACTCTCGGCGGCGGCCGTTGTCGCCTTCTCGTTGCTGGCGCTGGCGGCCTTTCGAAGGCCCTGGCCCGCAGCGGGCGCCACCGCCATCTACGCCGTGACCTACGCCGCTTACGGCCGAAGCTGGACCAATTATTTACGCGAAGACTTCGCGTTGCCGGGCCTGCTCGTCGCCACCGGGGCGACGTTGTATATACTTACTTCGGACCGCGGCAAGCGGCGGTGGTTGGCGGCCGGGGGGGCCGGGGCGGCTACGTTGTGGGCGGCCTCCTGCTGGCATATGAGCCAATTTTACGTCGCACTGCTCGCCTTATTCGCGGTCGGGTACGGGATTGCCGGGCGGGGCCGCCGCGCGGCGCTGGCCGGAGGTGGCCTCGCGCTCGGCCTCGCCGCGGCGGCCATCCTAAATAAACCGCTATGGGTCAACGGTACGCTATGGGGCGTCGGCGTTGCCGTCGCGGTCGCGCCGGCCGCGGGTTGGGCGCTGTCCCGGGCGTTGAAGAGGCCGGCCAAAGCGGCGTGGTTCGTCGCCGGGGCCGCGGCCTTCTTGGTGGCTTTGTCTTTGGCCTTCGGTCGGTCGGCGGGTTACGGCCACGTTTACGAGTTGATCTGGGCAAAAATTATCCACCTCGGCAAATACCCCGGGCCGGCCGCGCTATCGCCCGGGGCGCGGCTCTTCTGGGTTGGGCCGTACCAATCGCCGGATAGAATGGACCTCGTTTACGGGTACGGCCCGATGGTCCTCTTCGGCGGCTTCGGCCTGGCACTGTGGTGGTGCCACCTCGTCCGCGGGCGGTTGCGGGGCGGCGAATTCGTAGCGGTCGCGGCCCCGTTCTTCGGCCTTCTGTGGCTCCTGATTTCGAGGTTGACCATATTCTTCGCGCCGTGGATAGCGGTACTCGGTATTTACCCGGCGACCGGTATCAAGAGCGTAAAAGGCCGCGTAGGTTTCGGCGTCGGGCTGGTCCTCTTGGGGACCTTCCACGTTTACCTTAATACTAGTAGTCGCCAGCCGCGGTGGCTGCGTAGCGCGTTGAACGCGGCCGCCGGTTACGAAAGGGAGATACCCTGGTACTACGGCTCCGAACGCGGCAAGTTGCTTTTTTGGATGGGCCTGGACGCGGAGGCCGGGCCCGTACTAGCCGACTTCGCGTTGAGCCCGTCGTACCTCTACCGGGCCGGGCGGCCGATAGCCTTAAACCCCATGTTCGAGTTACCCGAAATCCGGCGCAAAGTCCTGGCTTACGCCGAGGCGGTCGTCGCGGACGAGGATACGTTCTACCGCCTGTGTCGACGATGGCGTATTAAACACGTAGTGCAATTCGCCCCCCAAGTTCTCTCCCACAGGCCGGGTACGTTCTTCGGCACCGCGGGCGTGGAGCCGAGGCCGGATTCCGCCGCCTTCCTTATGCAATTCGCCCCCGAAAAGCTCCGCCGCTTTCGCCTCGTTTTCGAGACTTACAGCGTCCGCGTCTTCGAGGTGGGGCGGCCTTACGACGGCTTCGCCTCGCCGGCCTACCATCCCCTTTACGACCCCAACCAAATATCGACGATTCCCAGCGAGGAAGAATTGGAAACCTTTTACCGCGATTTACGCCGCGCCGGCGACCTTTATAATTTGGGATGCGCGTACCAGGCGAACGGGGCCTTCGAAACGGCCGCGGCCGCGTTTACCAGCGCCCTTCGCCTCCACCCCGACTACGAGGACGCCAATATCCGTCTGGCCGAATGCGAAATAGCCCTCGGCCTGTACGAGGAGGCGAAGGTACCGCTCGAGCGCGCCGCCCTCGCTACACCCGGCGACCCGCGCCCCGCCGAATATCTTCGAGCCATAAACGCCGCTCTAAAGCCTAAACGCTGAGGGGCAACGGCCGAGCCGAAGTTACTTAAAGTAGCAATGCGGAACGATACCCGCCGTAGCGTCGGCGTAACGGGCACGTCGTTCCGCAAGGTCAAAGCGCGGTATAAATAACCCTTCTACGGCCTCGGACGCGCCGTAATTAAACCGACGGCCGGCCTTCGGGCCGCCTTTTCTTTTAATACGTCTTTCGCCGCCGTCGGCCGTGGCAATAACGCGACCTTTCTTCGCGAGGCGGAAAGGCGGCGACCGTAACCCTCGCGACGCCGTCGCGGCCCGCGGCGGCAACCGAAAAAAGCGGGCGCCGCTGGCACCCGCTTTTTATTGCGTACGGTTTAAATAGGTATTACTTATAAAGGGACTTGATCTTGCCGAGGCTCGTCGGCACGATGCCCGTGCCAACGATGTCGCCTACGGAGACCTCGTAGATCATCTTCGAGGGGTAAAAGATGCACAGGAAGACCGAGTCCTCGTTCCCGACGACGTCCTTGCGGCCTATGCTCATTCCAACCATGTACCGCCTACCCCAGTTGAGTAGGGGAATCGACTTCTCGAGCGACCCGGTAGTACTGAACTGGTAGATTTTGTAGTCGGCCGAGGTCGTGACGACGAATACCTTATCCCAACCGGTGGCGCAGCCCATGGGCGGCCGGCCCGGGCACGTTGCGAACTTGCTCCAGGCGGTTCCGGACCACTTGTAGATGTCCCCGTAACTGTAGTTGGTGCCGTAGACGAGCTTTCCACCCCAATCGCAGGCGACCCCTTCGTTGTAGCCACCGGAGAACGGATTTTGAATGCTGCCGTATTGGGAGCCGGCCGTCGTAAAAAGGCGGAGGCGGGGCGCATTCTGGTCCACGAACAAGAGGTAGCGCGTACCGCCTACCTGGTAGCCGTAGCCGATGTCGAAGACCCAGTAAGCGCCCGTGGCGCTCCTCCAGTTCACGACCATCGAGCCCGTGGTCGGGTTAAACTTGCCGAATATGATGGAGTTCGTTCGTTGGGGCCCCGCGACCCAGATGTTGTCGTCGCTCCAGTCGTAAGCGACGCCACGCGGGCCTTGGGCCGGTTGGCCCGGCAGCGTGAACGAACGGATAGTACTGCCGGCGGCCCCAAACGCTGTTCCGACTATCGCCAATATGGCGAACGTAACTAAAAAGGTCTTCATCAGACCACCTCCTTATATATGCCTACAACCTACGATAGTTCGCGCGAGAAGTCAACCTTTTTTTTTGCCCGGCCCCGCGCGCGTTCTTCCGGCCGCCTCGCGGTGCTAATCGGCGATGTTCGACGCGGGCCGAAAACCGTAAAGGGGGCGACGACGCCCGCGGCACCCCCGATGGTTTTACCGTTCCGAGCTTTATCGGTACAGCGCCTTAACCCTGCCCAGGCTGGCGGGTATGGCGGCCGCGGCGCCGCGCGCGCCGACGTCGAACTCCATCGCGTAAACGCCGTCCGCGGCGTACCAGCCGGCCCAAACCGCGGCCCCGTACGCGGCCTTGTTCGAGGAGTCGCCGTAGACGAGGCCGTTGGCGTTGTGGGCCGGCGGCGTCCACGTCGCGACCAACAGCCCCCCCGGAAAAGTGGTCATGCACATCGGCTCGCCCGCCGACCACGAAGCCCCGACGAAGTACGGGCCCGCGCCTTCGTTTCCGCGTCGGGCGAAGGCCGCGCCGCCGCAGTAGGTCATGGCGTCCGGCCACCCGGAGCAGGTCCACGTGCCGGCGCTCGCGCCCGAGGGGCCGTGACGATAAAACGCGCCCCGGTTGGACGGGCCGTTCGCGTAGTAGTAAGTGCCGTCCCAGAAGCAGTTGAAGGGGTAGGGCGTGCCGGCGACCGAGAACGACGTTACGGCCCGGCCGCCCGTGGTCCGGAAGACGTAGACTTTGCGGTTTACGGCGTCCACGAGGGCGAGGTAGCCGAGGCCGAGGTGGGCGTGGTCCGCGCCGCGCGGCGTCGACGTCCCGTTTATTACGTACGAGCTGACGCGTGTACCGGCGGCCGTGAAGCGGTAGAGGTAGTTCGTACCCCGCGAGTACATCACGCCGTAGACGTACCCGCGGTCGCGATAGATGCCGAGCGCGTACGGCTTGGTCAGACCCGACATCTTAAACGAGCTGATGACGGAGCCGAGGCCGCCCGCGGGAGCCCTTCCCGGAGGTGCGCCGCCCGACGTTACCGCGTCGGGCGCGAGGGCGAAGGCCGCGCTCGCGATTCCGGCGCCGAGCGCCCCGCAAATTATTCTTCGAATATTTTTCGGCCTGCTACTCGCCGACGTAACTTCCATACGGCTAGTATTTTAAGTTTAAATGGCGCCCCCGTCAACTCCGGGATTTGCTCACGGCATCGCCAATTGGGAACTTCCAACGCCGACGGCCGGACCGCCCACGGCGGCGGAATTTGTTTGACAACGCGGTGTCGTATGTGCGTTAATAAATAAGTCCTTTACTTATCCAAGGTAACCGTCCTTTTGGAGGAGCCGGATGGAGAGGCTGCTAGGGGCGTGCGGCCTGGCGTGCGACGCTTGCCCGGCGTACGTCGCGACGCGCGAAAACGACGCGGAGATGATCGCGGCCATCGCCGCCCGTTGGTCCGAGGAGTACGGTCATCATATCAAGCCGGAGTACGTGTGGTGCGAGGGATGTCTGACGGAGGCCGAGCGGAAGTGCGGCCGTGCGCGCGAGTGCGACGTCCGCGCCTGCGCCCTCGAGCGCGGCCTTCCCAATTGCGCCCACTGCGACGACTACGGCTGCGAGGTCTTGGCGGGGCACTTCGAAATGGCGCCGGAGGCGAAAGCCGCGTTGGAAAATATCCGGGCCAATTTGTGAGGGCGTTCTCCGCGGGCGCGCCGGCCGCCCGGGCCGTTTTTGAAACGCGGGTGGTAAACCGATTTTATTTAAAGCCGTCGCGAGGAATTGTATCTTAATCCCGAACTTGTGTTGGCCTTCAACCCAAAAAAGGGAGGATAGCTATGGAAAAGTTGATAAGCGCGTGCGGCCTGTATTGCGCCTCGTGCGAGGCGTACGTGGCGACGCAGGCCGGCGACGCCGACGAGATCGCGAAGATAGCCGCGCAGTGGTCAAAGCAGTACGATGCCGAGGTTAAGCCGGAGCACGTCTGGTGCGACGGCTGCATGACGGCCGGCGAGCGAAAGTGCGGTTACGTCCCGGCGTGCAAGGTCCGCGCCTGCGTCGTTGAGCGGGGCTTGGATAATTGCGCGCCGTGCGCCGACTACGGCTGCGGGATCTTGGCGGCCCACTTCGAAATGTCCCCGGCGGCGAAGGAGGCCTTGGACGCCCTCCGCGGGAGTTGACGCTTCCCTTCGCCGAAAAACGTTGCGCCGCTCCGGTTGTTTTGTTAAAATAAACCAAAAGTGGTCGCCCCCGTAAAATGGTTCTAACGTTAATATCAGCATGACCGAGATTCCGCCGGCCCTCCGGGAGCCGGCGTTATTTTTAATATGCCCGCTCGAGCTTTTTTGATCCTCGAAGACGGCCGGACCTTTCGCGGCGACGGCTTCGGCTCGACGGGCCTCGCGCTGGGCGAGGTGGTCTTCAACACGGCCATAACGGGCTACCAGGAAATTTTGACGGACCCCTCGTACGCCGGCCAGATCGTCGCGCTGACCTATCCTCACATAGGGAACTACGGCGTCAACGAGGACGACGTCGAATCGCGCGGCATCTTTCTGGCGGCGCTGGTCGTCCGCTCCTACGAGGATTTCTATAGCAACTGGCGAGCGACGGCGTCGCTGGGCGAGTACCTGGAGCGGCACGGCGTCGTGGGCCTCTCGGGCGTGGACACGCGCACGCTCACGCGGCACATCCGCGAGGCGGGGGCGATGCGCGGCGCGGTGGCGGCCGGCCGCTACGACGAGGGCGACGTCCTCGAGCAGGTCCTCGCGTCTCCGCCTATGGCGGGCCGCGACCTCGTCCGCGACGTGACGCGCGAACGCGTCGAGGTCTTCTCGCCCGCGGAGGGTGACGTGCGGTGGCGGGTCGCCGCGCTCGATTGCGGCATCAAAAACAACATCCTACGCGAGCTGACGCGCCGCGGCGTCGAGGTCACCGTTTTTCCGGCGACGGCCTCGGCTGGCGAAATCTCCTCCTCGGAACCCGACGGCTTTTTTATATCGAACGGCCCGGGCGACCCGGCGGCGCTGCCGTACGTCGTCGACCTGGTCAAAAATTTTTTGGGACGGCTGCCGGTTTTCGGGATATGCCTGGGCCACCAGATCCTGGGGCTCGCGCTCGGCGGCCGGACGTACAAGCTCAAGTTCGGCCACCACGGCGCCAACCACCCGGTCAAGAACCTCGCCACCGGCCGCGTCGAGATCACGTCGCAGAACCACGGCTTCGCCGTCGACGCGGCGTCTTTGCCCGCCGGCATCCGCGTCACCCACGTCAACCTCAACGACGACACCGTCGAGGGTTTACGCGCCGACGACTGCGCGGCGATGAGCCTGCAGTACCACCCGGAGGCCGCGCCCGGGCCCCACGACGCCTCCTACAACGTCGACGTCTTTTTGGAGTTGCTCGAGCGGCGCACGCAGAAGACGTTCGGCTTTTAGCGATGCCCCGACGCGACGACATAGAGACCATACTCGTGATAGGCGCCGGCCCCATCGTCATCGGCCAGGCGTGCGAGTTCGACTACTCCGGGACGCAGGCCTGCAAGGCGCTCGCCGCGGAGGGCTTCCGCGTCGTCCTCATCAACTCCAACCCGGCGACGATTATGACGGACCCGGAGTACGCCGCGGCGACCTACGTCGAGCCGCTGACGCTCAGCGCCGTCGCCAAGGTCATCGAGCGCGAGAAACCGGACGCACTCCTGCCGACGGTGGGCGGCCAGACGGCGCTCAACCTCGCCGTTCAGTTAGCCGAGGCCGGCATCCTGCGCGAGAACGGCGTCCGCCTTATCGGCGCGAACCTCCAAGCTATCCGCGCCGCGGAGGACCGGCGCCTCTTCCGCGCGGCGATGGTGGCCGAGGGCCTACCGGTGCCGCGCGCGACCGCGGTGGGGACGCTGGAGGCGGCCGGCGAAGTAGCCGCCGAGCTCGGCCTCCCCCTTGTCATCCGGCCGTCGTTCACGCTGGGCGGCGAGGGCGGCGCCGTGGCCTTCAACGTGCCGGAGTTCGAGTGCGCCGTAGCCCGCGGCCTTGACGTGTCCCCTATATGCGAAGTCCTCGTCGAGGAATCCGTCCTCGGCTGGAAGGAGTTCGAGCTCGAGGTAATGCGCGACCTGGCGGACAACGTCGTCGTCATCTGTTCTATTGAAAACGTGGACCCGATGGGCGTACACACCGGCGATTCCATAACGGTCGCGCCGGCGCAGACGCTAAGCGACGTCGAATACCAGCGGCTGCGCGATATGGCCCAGGCCGTCATCCGGCGCGTGGGCGTCGAGACCGGCGGCTCCAACGTCCAGTTCGCCGTCAGCCCGGAGGACGGCCGCGTCGTCGTCATCGAAATAAATCCGCGCGTTAGCCGCTCGTCGGCGCTCGCCTCCAAGGCCACCGGCTTTCCCATCGCCAAGATAGCGGCCAAGCTCGCCGTGGGCTTGACGCTGGACGAAATTCCCAACGACATCACGCGCGAGACGCCGGCCTGCTTCGAGCCCACGGTGGATTACGTCGTCGTGAAAGTGCCGCGTTGGAATTTCGAGAAATTCCCCGGCGCCGAAGATTACCTTACGACGTCCATGAAGTCGGTGGGGGAGACGATGGCGTTGGGTCGGACTTTCGGCGAAGCGTTGCAAAAGGCGCTGCGCTCGCTGGAGGCCGGGCACGAGGGCCTGGCTGCCGATGGCTTGAACCGCCTCGACGGCGACGACCTCCGCGAGCGCCTCCGCGTGCCCAACCCCGATAGAATTTTCTATATTAAGTTGGCGCTACAGCGGGGATGGAGCGAGGCCGACGTGGCGCGGACGACCGGCATCGACCCGTGGTTCGTCCGTCAAATAAATAAACTCGTCGAGTTGGAGGGCGAACTCGGCGCGTTCGATTTGACGTCCGCCCCCGACGAGTTGCTCCGGAAGGCCAAGCGCGCCGGCTTCGGCGACGGCCAGCTCGCGCGGCTGTGGGGCGCCGCCGAGGAGGACGTGCGCCGCCGCCGCGAGGGTGCGGCCGTCGTGCCCGTCTTCAAGGCGGTGGACACCTGCGCCGCCGAGTTCGAGGCCTATACTCCTTATTATTATTCCACCTACGAGGAGGAGAACGAGGCGCCGCGGGGTGAAGGCCGGGCCGTCGTCATCCTGGGCGCCGGGCCGAACCGCATAGGCCAGGGCATCGAGTTCGACTACTGCTGCGTCCACGCCGCGGTCGCCTTCCGCGAGCTCGGCCACGACGTCGTCATGGTTAACAATAACCCGGAGACGGTCTCCACCGATTACGACACGTCGACGCGGCTGTACTTCGAGCCGCTGAACCTGGAGGAGGTCCTGGCGGTTGTATCGAGCGAGCGCCCCGAGGGGGTCGTCGTCCAATTCGGCGGCCAAACGCCGCTCAAGCTCGCCGGGCCGCTGCAGGCCGCCGGCGTGGTAATACTTGGAACGTCGCCCGACGCCATCGACCTGGCGGAGGACCGCGAGCGCTTCGGCCGGCTGTTGGGTGAGCTGGGCATACCGCGGCCCGAGTACGGGACGGCGTTCTCTCTGGCGGAGGCGCGCGAGGCCGCGGCGCGCGTCGGCTTCCCGGTGCTGGTGCGGCCGTCTTACGTCCTGGGCGGCCGGGCGATGGCCATCTGTTACGACGAGCGGGCGTTGGCGCACTACGCGGCCGAAGCCGCGGAGGTCTCGCCCGCCAAGCCGATGTTGGTGGACCGCTTCCTGGAGGACGCGTTCGAGGCCGACGTGGACGCCGTCGCCGACGGCGACGACGTGTATATCGGCGGTATCATGCAGCACATCGAGGAAGCCGGCATTCACTCCGGCGACTCGGCCGCGGTCATCCCGCCGTTCCTCATCAAGCAGGTCCACCTCGAGACCATCCGCGACTACACGCGGCGGCTGGCGCTAGCGCTCGGCGTGCGGGGCCTCATCAACATCCAGTTCGCGGTTAAGGAAGACGTCGTCTACGTGTTGGAGGTCAACCCGCGGGCGTCGCGGACCGTTCCCTTCGTCTCGAAGGCGACGGGCGTGCCGCTCGCGAAGGTGGCGGCGCGAATTATCGCCGGGAGGACGCTGGCCGAGCAAGGCCTCGCGGGCGAGGGCCGGGCGCCGGGGCACTTCGTCAAGGAATGCGTCTTCCCCTTCGACCGCTTCCCGGGGGTGGACACGGTCCTGGGGCCGGAGATGAAGTCGACGGGCGAGGTGATGTCGGGGGCCTCGACCTTCGGCCTGGCCTTCGGCAAGGCCCAGCTCGCCTCCGGCTACCACGTGCCGCTGCGCGGGACGGCCTTCGTCTCCGTGAACGATAACGACAAGGACAACGTCGTGCCGATAGCGCGGGACCTGGCGGCGCTCGGCTTCAAGCTCGTCGCGTCCCGCGGAACCGCGGCCCGCCTCCGGCGGGAGGGCCTTAACGTAGAGCCCGTCTTCAAGGTGAACGAGGGCCGGCCCAACGTCGCGGATAGAGTGGTGAGCGGCGAAATAGATTTAATAATAAATACGCCGATGGGGCGGGAGTCGTTTTACGACGACGTGACGGTGCGGCGGGCGGCGCGGGCGCGGGGCATTCTCGTCGTGACGACGCTGTCCGCGGCGCGGGCGACGGTGGAGGCCGCGCGCGTCCTGCGCCAGAACGTCGCGACGGTCCAGAGCTTGCAGGACGTGCACGGCGCTAGACTGGCGAAATAAACCAAGCCAAGATTATGTAAGGATAAAGAGGCCCGGGATAACGTGGCCTTGATGTAAGGCGAATTAGATTCTCCTTGACACCGCGGCCCGGATATTATAAATGTTCGTTCCTCGCGAATTCGTTTCCGAAGTCGACGAAGTAGGTCGAGATTGCAAGGGTAACGGGGGTTTGTGGTCCGAACTCACACTCGTTTCGTCGTTGTCCGTACCGGTGCCGTCGCGTACCGATTTCACCCGCCCAGGTTTCGCGGGGCGGGCGTATTTGTGCTCTTTTACGCGTTACGAATTACCGCGGCGATCGGTGGCCGGAGCCACCGCCAGCCGCGCTTTCGCGTTATCGTCGATTGCTTTTCGGGGCGCGGGGGGGCTTAGTTTACGCGGCGCCACCCGCCGCGCGCGAGGCTATGGAGTTTACTTAAAAAGGAGTAAAACGTGAATACGACGCCGGCGCCGGTTTCCTCGGGGGCGCTCGGCCTGCCGCCGCACGTCGTAATCCTCGGCGGCGGGTTCGGAGGCTTATATGCTGCGCGGGCTTTAAAGCGGGCGCGCGTGCGGGTCACGCTCATCGACCGAAGTAACTACCACCTCTTCCAGCCTTTGCTCTACCAGGTGGCGACGGCGGCCCTAAACCCGAGCGACATCGCCATACCCATCCGCCGCATCGTCCGACGCCAGGCCAACGTAAATGTTATTCTGGCCGAGGCGGAAGCCGTCGATACCGCCGCCAAGCGGGTGATACTATCGGACGGGGCGGTGAGCTACGACTACCTCATCGTAGCCACGGGCGTTGTGTCCACGTATTTTGGGCACGACGACTGGGCTCGGTATGCGCCCGGCCTGAAAACCGTCGAGGACGCCCTCGAGATGCGCCGCCGCATCCTACTCGCTTACGAGGCGGCCGAGCGGGAACAAGACCCGGAACGCCGGCGCGATTGGCTGACCTTCGTCGTCATAGGCGGGGGTTCGACGGGCGTGGAGCTCGCCGGCGCGTTGGCTGAGATCGCGCGGCACGTCCTCACGCGCGACTTCCGGAATATCGACCCGCGCAACGCCCGCGTAATCCTTGTCGAGGCCGGGCCGCGCATTTTACCCGCCTTCTCGCCCGAGCTCTCGGCTACAGCGGAACGTACGCTGGGTCGGCTTGGCGTCGAAGTCTTGACCGGTAACCCGGTTACCGACATCGACGACGGGGGCGTCTCCATCGGCGCGCGGCGGACAGGAACCAAGACCGTATTATGGGCCGCCGGGGTCGAAGCCTCGCCCCTTGCGCAGTCTTTAAACGTACCGCTCGACCGCGCAGGGCGCGTACTGGTGCGGCCCGACCTTACCGTTCCCGGTGCGTTTGAGGTATACGTAATCGGCGACCTCGCGGCTTTTGAGCAGGACGGCAAGCCCGTTCCGGGAGTCGCGCCGGCCGCGATCCAGGAAGGCCGCCACGCGGCGGCGAGTATTTTGCGCTCGCTACGCGGCGAGCCCCCCGCGCCTTTCCGCTACCGCGATTGCGGCTTGCTCGCCACCATCGGCCGCGCCGCGGCCGTAGCCGAACGGGGTAGCGTGAGGTTCTCGGGCCCGTTCGCGTGGCTCCTCTGGCTCCTCGTCCATATCCTTTGGCTTATAGGCTTCCGGAACCGCTTCCTCGTACTGAGCGGATGGGCGTGGACCTACGTCCGCTACGAGCGAGGCGCGCGCCTTATCACGGGCGAGGTTAGGGATTTAATGGAAACGCCGTCGCGGCGCGTTGAACCGGGGTTGCCGGAGAAGCCGTTGGCGTAGGGCAAGCCCTTCGGGTCAGGCCGCCGTTCTTATTTTATTAACTTATGGTGGGCGCACCTGAAGGTACGCTCCTAAGTCGGCGCTCGCGACGGTCCGGAGCTTGCAGGACGTGCACGGCGCCACGCTCAGCGAGGAACGGCGGGCGCGATGAGGTTAGCGTTTAAAATCGGCGGGTTGCGGCGTTCGACATAACCTCAAATTAAATTCTCCTTGACACGGCGGCCGGGATATTATATATTTTACGTCCTCGTGAATTCGTTCGCGAAGTAAACGGAATAAGTCGCGACTGCAAGGGCTAAACGGTTTGTATCCGCAACGTCTATCCCGTTCTTTTTTACGCGTGCCCGACGCCGTCGCGTGTAGATTTTTAACCCGCCCGGACGTTACGAGGGCGGGTATGTTTGTCCTCTCGTAGGAGGTTACGGCGTATGGCGGGAATCGTAGGTTGGGGCTGCCACATGCCGCGCTACCGCATTAAAGTTGAGGAAATCGCTAAGGTATGGGGCGCCGACGCCCAGGCATATAAGAGGGGCCTCAACGTCCAGGAGAAGTCGGTCCCGGCGCCGGATACGGATACGATAACGCTCTCGGTTACGGCCGCGCGGCGCGCGGTCGCTCGAGCCGGCGTCGACCCGGCCGCCATCGGCGCTTGCTACGTCGGCTCCGAGTCGCACCCCTACGCCGTCAAGCCGTCGGGGACGACGGTGGCGGAGGTGCTGGGCGCGACGCCCGCGTGTCGGTGCGCCGACTTCGAGTTCGCGTGCAAGGCCGGCACCGAGGCGATGGCCGTCGCGCTCCGCCTCGTGGACGCGGGCGAGGTGGCGTACGGCCTCGGCATCGGCGCCGACACGTCGCAGGGCGCCCCCGGCGACGCGCTCGAGTACACGGCCTCCGCGGGGGCCGCGGCCTTCGTTATGGGCGCGGACGACGTCGTCGCCGAGTGCGAGCACACCTTTTCTTATATGACGGACACCGCGGACTTCTGGCGCCGCGAGTATCAGTATTACCCGCAGCACGCCGGCCGCTTCACCGGCGAGCCCGCGTACTTCAAACATATCCTCGGTTGCGCCAACGGCATCTTGGAGAAGGCGGGCCTAAAGGCCGCCGACTTCGCGTACTGCGTCTTCCACCAGCCCAACGGCAAGTTCCCGGCGACGGTCGCGAAGAAGCTCGGCTTCAAAAAGGAGCAATGGGAGCAGGGCTTGTTATGTCCGCTTCTCGGCAATACTTATTCCGGCTCGTCGCCGATGGGCCTGACCGCCATCCTCGACGTCGCGAAGCCGGGCGACCGCATCCTCCACGTCTCGTACGGCTCGGGTGCCGGCTCGGACGGCTTCGTCTTCCGTTGCACGGACCGCGTCGCCGAGGTCCAGAAGGCTGCGCCGCAGACGTGGGAGCTTTTGGAGGGGGAGCGCTTCTACCTGCAGTACGGCGAGTACGCGAAGTTCCGCGGCAAGATTATTATGAACGTCAAAGGAGCGTAATAGATGAGGGACGTCGCCATAATCGGCGTGGGCGCCAACCCGAAGTGGGGCGAGCTGTGGGGGCAGTCGCTGCGCGACCTCTTCGTCGAGGCCGCCCTCGCGGCCGTGGACGACGCCGGCGTCGACCGCCTCGACGGGATGTACGTGGGTTGTATGTCCTCCGGCCTCTTCGTGGGGCAGGAACACATCGGCTCGCTCTTGGCGGATTACTTGGGCCAACGGCACCTGCCGGCGACGCGCGTCGAGACGGCCTGCGCCTCGGGCGGCGCGGCGGTCAAGGCCGCCTTCCTGGAGGTCGCGAGCGGCCACGCGGACCTAGTCCTAGCGGGCGGCGTCGAGAAGATGACGGACGTGGGCGGCGCGGACGCGACGTACGCGCTGGGGACGGCGGCGGACGCCGAGTACGAGTGCTACCACGGCGCGACGTTCCCGGGGCTCTACGCCATGATTGCCCGCGCCCATATGGACCGCTACGGCACGACCTCCGAAATGCTGGCGCAGGTGGCCGTCAAGAACCACGATAACGGCGCCCTCAACCCTATGGCGCAGTATCCGTTCAAGTTAACCGTCGAGCAGGTGTTGAAGTCGATTATGGTCGCGGACCCGCTGCACATCCTCGACTGCTCGCCCATAACGGACGGCGCCGCGGCGGCGGTCCTGTGCCCCCTCGAGATGGCGAAAAAGCTCACGAAGAAGCAGCCGGTCAAAGTAGCCGGCGTGGGCCACGCCACCGATACGATACAACTGGCACAACGCGAGGACATAACCTGGCTCGAGTCGACCGCCAAGGCCGCGGAACGGGCGTTCGGGATGGCGGGCGTTACGGCTCAGGATATAGACCTCTTCGAGGTCCACGACTGCTTCACCATCGCCGAAATCGTCGTGATAGAATCGCTCGGCTTAGTAGGCAAAGGCGAGGGCGGCGAGGCAACATTAGAGGGCCGGACGGCGCGCGACGGCGACATTCCGGTCAATACCTCCGGCGGCCTGAAGGCCAAGGGCCACCCCGTCGGCGCGACCGGCGTNNAACATGGGCGGCTCGGGCGGCTCGGCCGTCGTGCACGTATTGGAGGTGGCGTAGATGCCCTCGGCCAGATATACGAGAGAAATACCCCAGCGCTACCGCCTCGAGGCGGCCAAGTGCTCGAGCTGCGGCAAGATTTATTATCCGCCGCGGCTGGTGTGCGCGTGCGGCGGCCGCGAGTTTGAAAACCTTACGCTGCCCGATGCGGGGAAGGTCGTAACGTACACGATTATCCGCGTCGCGCCGGCCGATTTCACCGAGGAGGTCCCGTACGCGTTGGGCATCGTAGAGCTCGAGGGCGGCACGCGCTTAATGGCGCAAATCGTCGACGTGCTCCACGACGAAATAAAAACAGGTATGCCGGTCCGCCTCGAGTTCCGCAAGATATACCAGGAGGGCGAGGCGGGCATAATATGTTACGGCCATAAGGCCGTTCCGGCGTCGTAGAGGCGACTAGCCGTCAGCGCACGTATCAGAATATATGGTATATAACCCGGAAAAACGTCGCCGCTCGATCAGGCTTACAGGTTACGATTACGCCGCTCCGGGCGCGTACTTTGTGACCATATGCACCCACGGGCGCGAGTGTACGTTCGGTAAGGTATCGCCCGGCGGCGAAGTAGTCCTAAATTCAATTGGTAAAATAGCTTTTGAAGGATGGCGACTGTCCACTTCGTTACGTGAGGAATTAGATTTGGACGCATTTGTCGTAATGCCCAATCACGTCCACGGTATCGTCGCCATCAAGCACGATATTTACGGCAATAATGTAGGGGCGACTGGCCGGTCGCCCTCACAACAATCCGATTATCCCCCGCGGGGGCCGGCGCGTCGTTCGTTGGCGTCGTTTGTCGTGGGTTATAAGGGGGCCGTTACGCGACGAATTAACGCTTTGCGGAAGACGCCCGGCGCGCCGGTCTGGCAGCGTAATTACTACGAACGCGTATTAAGGAACGACGACGAGTTGAACCGGGCCCGGTTTTATATTCAAGAAAACCCGGCGCGGTGGGCCGACGACGATTATAATCCGGCCCGCGTAGCGGGAAGCGTGACCGCGACGGTAGACGTGATTCGGTAACGTGCTCGGGCCGACCTGAAGGTCGGCCCCTACAAAAAGACATGTTCCGCCTCGAGTCCAAGGTTGACACGAATTCGGACGAGTTCAAGAAGAACCGCGACGTGAACCTCGGGCTAATCGCCGAGTACCGCGAGCGGCTCGCTCAGGTCCGCGAGATGGGCCCCGAGAACCAGCGCGAGCGGCACGTCAAGCGCGGCAAAATGCTCGTGCGCGACCGCCTGAAAGGCCTCTTCGACCGCAACACGCCCTTCCTGGAGTTCAGCCCCCTCGCCGCCTGGGACATGTACGACAACGAGGCGCCCTGCGCTGGCCTCGTCACCGGCGTCGGCGTCGTCCACGGCCGCGAAGTCCTCGTCGTCGCCAACGACGCCACCGTCAAGGGCGGCACCTATTTCCCCATTACCATAAAGAAGCACGTTCGCGCGCAAGAGATCGCGCTGCAGAATCGCCTCCCGTGCGTCTACCTCGTCGACTCGGGAGGCATCTTCCTGCCGCTGCAGGAGGGGACCTTCCCGGACCGCGACCACTTCGGCCGCATCTTCTACAACCAGGCGCGCCTCTCCGCGTTGAACATCCCGCAGATCGCCGCGGTGATGGGCTCGTGCACCGCGGGCGGCGCGTACCAGCCGGCGATGTCGGACGAGGCCATAATCGTCCGCAAGGAGGGGACCATCTTCATCGGCGGCCCTCCGCTCGTCAAGGCCGCGACCGGCGAGGAAGTCACCGACGAGGAGCTGGGCGGCGCCGACGTCCACTGCCGCATCTCCGGCGTCGCCGACCACTACGCCCTCAACGACGAGCACGCGCTCGAGATGTGCCGCAACGTCGTGCAAAACCTCGAGAGGCCTCGGCGCTACGACCTCGGCCGAGACGAACCCGAGGAACCCAACTACGACCCCGACGAGCTCTACGGCGTCATCCCCACCAACGTCAACAAGCCCTACGACATCCGCGAGGTCATCGCGCGCCTCGTCGACGGCTCGCGCTTCCACGAGTTCAAGGAGCTGTACGCGCCGACGATCGTTTGCGGCTTCGCGCGCCTTATGGGGTACCCGGTCGGCATCCTCGGCAACAACGGCGTCCTCTTCTCGGAGTCGTCGCTCAAGGCGTCCCACTTCATCGAGCTGTGCACGATGCGGCGCATCCCGATAGTATTCTTGCAGAACATAACCGGCTTCATCGTCGGCAAGCAGTACGAGCACGGCGGCATCGCCCGCGACGGCGCGAAGCTCGTCCACGCCGTGGCCTGCGCCGACGTGCCCAAGTTCACCGTCATCGTCGGCGGCTCCTTCGGCGCCGGCAATTACGCCATGTGCGGCCGCGCGTACGAGCCGCGCCTCCTGTGGATGTGGCCCAACGCCCGCATCTGCGTCATGGGCGGCGACCAGGCCTCCAACGTCCTCCTCACCGTCAAGCTCCGCCAGCTTGCCAAGAAGGGCGTCGAGTGGACCGAGGAGCAGAAGGAGGAGTTCCGCCGGCCGGTGATGGAGGAGTACGAGCGCCAGAGTACGCCGTACTACTCGACGGCGCGCCTTTGGGATGACGGCATCCTCGAGCCCACCGAGACGCGAACGGCGCTGGGCCTCGCCGTCGCGATGTCCTTGAACGCGCCCATCCCCGAGACGCGCTACGGCGTGTTTAGGATGTAAATGGACGACTTGAAAAAAATCCTCCCCGACCTCAAGGCGCGCCTCCGCGAACGTTACGGCGAGCGTCTCGTAAAGCTCGTCCTCTTCGGCTCGCACGCCCGGGGCGAGGCGACGGAGGATTCGGACGTCGACGTGTTGGCGGTATTGGCGGGCTTGGAGAACGCGGCCGACGAATTATTTGCGGCGAGCGAGGACGCCGCGGATGTCTCCTTCGATCACGATACGTTGATCGGCCTGGTACTGGCGTCGGAAGAGGAGTACGCCACAAAGAATACGCCGTTGCTTCTTAGCGTGCGCCGCGAGGGTGCGGAGATTTGACGAACGAAAAAGAGGCGCGGGAAGGGCTCGCGAAAGCGGCCGCGTCGCTCCGGGCGTGCCAATATTTATTAAACGGAGGCTTCTACGTCGACGCTGCATCCAAGGCGTATTACGTGATGTTCCACACGGCCCAGGCGCTCCTACTTTCCGTCGGTAAATCTTATTCGTCGCACCGGGCGACCGCCGCCGCCTTCGCCGAAGCGTTCGTGAAAACGGGTGAATTCCCAAAGGAATTCCACCGCCGGCTTACGAAGGCGTTCGGCTTCCGTATGGGCGCGGATTACAAGTACGGATTTGAAATACCTGAAGATAAAGCCACAGAACTTTACGGTTGGGCTGCGGAGTTCCTCGCCGCGGCGGAGGATTATTTAAAGAAGGGTTAACGTGGCCGACTACGAGACGATAACGTTCGACGCGCAGGGGCCGGCGGTTTGGGTGACGCTAAGCCGCGACGACGTCCGCAACGCGTTCAACGGCCAGATGCTCGCGGACCTGCTCGACGCGTTCGCCGCGGCGCCCGAGGTCCCCGGCGGCCGCGTCGTCGTGCTGACCGGCGTCGGCTCGGCCTTCTGCGCCGGCGCGGACCTCAACTGGATGCGTGCCGTACGCGACTTCACGTACGAGCAGAACCTGGAGGAGTCGAACCAGGTGGCCGCGGTGATGCGGCGCATCTACGACTGCCCGCTGCCGACCATCGCGCGCGTGAACGGCCCGGCCATCGGCGGCGGCGCCGGGTTGGTGGCCTGCTGCGATTTGGCCGTAGCCTCGGAGAAGGCGCGCTTCAGCTTGAGCGAGGTGAAGCTGGGCCTCATCCCGAGCTGCATCTCGCCGTACGTTATCCGCAAGATAGGCGAGGGCAACGCCCGCGAGCTTTTCCTCACCGGCGAGCGCATCTCGGCCGAGAAGGCCCGCGAGATAGGATTGGTCAACGAGGTCACGAAGGAGGGCGAGCTCGACGTCGTCATCGCCAAATGGGTTAACCAACTCATTACCTCCGGGCCGGTTGCGATAACGAAGTGCAAAGAGCTAATCCGGAACGTGCCGCGGATGGACCTCGACGAGGCGGGGCCGTACACCGCGGAGATGATCGCGAAGATGCGTACGTCCGACGAGGGCCAGGAGGGCATGGCGGCCTTCCTGGAGAAACGCAAACCCGGCTGGGCGGAGTGAGATGGCGGCGAGAAAGAGGAAATCTAAATTAGGTTATTTAACGCCGCGCGAGAAAAAGGCCGTTCTCGCGTTCGTGGACGACGTTAAGAAGGAGTTGGGCGATGACCTCGTTGCTATTAAGCTGTTCGGTTCCAAAGCGAGGGGCGATCACCATCGAGATTCGGACGTGGATATTTTAATCGTCATGCGAATCAAAAACTTAAAAAAGCAAGATAAGATATTCGAGATCTTGGTAGACGTGGAGCTCGCGACGGATACCATCCTTTCGCCTATAGTTTATTACTTACGCCAATATCAACGTAGCAGAAAACTCGGTTCGCCCTTTATTGAAACCGTCGAAGAAGAAGGTATTCCGCTGTGAACTATACCGGTAGGACGTTAGCCGAAGGACGTTTGGCAATAGCGCGGGAGCGGCTCAAGGAAACCCAATCCCTGCTGCGCGGCGGTTTTTTTAAAGGCGCAGTGACCAGGTCCTATTACGCGTCGTTCGCCGCGATGCGGGCGCTGCTCGCATTAAAAAGGGTTGATAGTAAAACTCATAAAGGTGTGCTCTACCTTTTCCACGAACATTACGTAAAGACCGGTCTCTTTCCAAAAGACTTCGCCGTATTCGCGGGAAGGGCTAAGAACCTCCGGGAGCTGGCCGATTATGACGAACTTGCGGAGGTTTCCGCCGACAACGCGCGCGCCGAATACGCCGCCGCGGCCAAATTCGTCGCCGCGGTCGAGAAGTTTATGAAGGAAAGTAAACCTGCAAAGTCTAAAGACGAACGAAAGGCAAAGCGATAACAGGCGAGGGCCAGGAGGGCGTGGCGGCCTTCCTCGAGAAGCGCAAGCCCGGCTGGGCGGAGTGAATGTTTTCTAAAATCCTCGTCGCCAACCGCGGCGAGATAGCCTGCCGCGTAATACGCGCGTGCCGGGAGCTGGGCGTGACCGCGGCCGCGGTATATTCGGAGGCCGACCGCGCGGCTCTGCACGTTGCTCGAGCCGACGAGGCGTACTGCATCGGCCCGCCGCCTCCGCTCGAGTCCTATTTAAATATAGAGAAAATAATCGAGACGGCCAAAGCGGCTCGAGCCGAGGCCATCCACCCGGGCTACGGCTTCCTCGCTGAGAACGCGGCCTTCGCCGACGCCTGCGCCGCCGCCAGCTTGGCATTTATCGGCCCGAGCGGCGATACGCTCCGCCTAAGTGGCGACAAGCTCGGCGCGCGCCGGACCGTGGCCGCCGCCGGCATCCCCATAATACCCGGGATGTCCGCGGCCGCGGGTGAAATCGCTGAGGTCCTGGCCGAAGCGGAGAAGTTGGGGTATCCGGTCATCGTCAAGGCCGCGGGGGGCGGCGGCGGCAAGGGGATGCGCATCGTCTGCGGCGAGGGCGAGCTCGCCGAGTGCCTCGAGGCCGCGCGCCGCGAGGCGTTGGGCGCCTTCGGCGACGATACCGTTTATCTGGAAAAATACCTCGAGCGGCCGCGCCACGTCGAGTTCCAAATCCTGGCCGACAATCACGGCAACGTAGTTCACCTGTTCGAGCGCGAGTGCTCCATCCAACGGCGCCACCAGAAGATCGTCGAGGAGTCGCCGTCGCCCGCGTTGGACGCGAAGTTGCGCAAGAAGATGGGCGAGGCGGCCGTGGCTGTAACCCGGGCCGTCGGCTACACCAACGCCGGCACGATGGAGTTTATGCTGGACGAGGATAAGAATTTCTACTTCCTCGAGGTCAACGCGCGCGTCCAGGTCGAGCACCCGGTGACGGAGATGGTGACGGGCGTCGACGTCGTGAAAGCCCAACTCGCCATCGCCGCCGGCGAAAAGCTGCCCTTCGCGCAGAAAGACGTGAGCCGGCGCGGCCACGCGCTCGAGTGCCGCATTTACGCCGAGGATGCCGCGGCGAACTTTTTGCCGTCCGCCGGCAAGATCCTGTTCCTGCGCGGGCCGCGGGGCCCGGGCGTCCGCCTGGACAGCGGCATCTACGGCGGCTACGACGTGCCGGTCCATTACGACCCCATACTCGCGAAGCTCGTTACCTGGGGAGAGTCGCGGGAGGAAGCGCGGCGGCGAATGGCGGAAGCAATACGGGAGTATATTATAATAGGTATCAAGACGACGATACCGTTCTTGCGCGACCTCGTCGAACACCCGGCCTTCGTCGCCGGCGAAACCAACACCGCCTTCGTAACCGACCACTTCGACGGCTGGCGGGAAGAGGTGCCGGAGGTTTTCGTGGAGAAAGCGCTCGCCGCGGCTGCGGCGGCCGAGTTGGCCGCGGCCCCGGCGAAGTTCTACGCGGACGGGGAAAGGGCCGCGGCGCCCACCCCCTGGCGGACCGTCGGCCCTTGGGAGGTAGGCCGCGGCGCGTAGTTGCTCGGCGATGGAGTACGAGTTCCAGGAAGGCGAAGTTAAACACGCGGTTACCGCCGAAAGGCGCGGCAACGGCTTCCGCGTCACCGTCGACGGCCGCGCAATGGAGGTCGACCTCGTCGCCGTCGAGCCGGGTTGTTATTCTTTAGTAGCGGACGGTGAGGCGGCGGACGTCGTCGTCGTGCGCGACGGCTCGAGGCGCTACGTCGTCGTAGGCGGGTATTCCGTAATCCTCGACGAAGGCGGCGGCGAAGGGCGAGTTGGCGCGGCGGCTCTAGAGGAAGTAGTCGCGGGCGTCCAGACGATACGGGCGCCCATGCCCGGCAAGGTCGTTAAAATCGCGGCCGCGGAGGGCGACGCCGTCGATAAGGGACGGACGGTAGTCGTCGTCGAGGCGATGAAGATGGAGCATCCGCTTTCGGCCGCGGGGCCAGGCGTCGTGAAAAGAATTTATTGCGAAGAAGGGCAAAACGTCGACGCCGACCAGCCGTTGGCCGAGGTCGAAATCGAAGCGAACGGCTAGTAGGTTCTCGCTCCTNNTCGCTCCTGAAAACGTTCTTTAAGAGAGGGAAGATATGGACTTTACGTTAAGCGACGAACAGAAGATGATGCGGCAAGTGGCTGCGGAAATAGCGGACGAGCAACTCGCGCCCAAGGCCGAGGAGATGGAGGAGAAATGCGAGATCCCCGCCGACCTGCTGAAGTTCCTCGCCGAGCAGGGCTACTTCGGCCTGTTCCTCCCCGAGCAATACGGCGGCGCCGAGCTCGACTTCGTCACGTACGCGCTGATGATCGAGGAGTTCTCGCGGGGCTCGCCCGCGGTGGCGCTCGTGGTATCGGTGCAGAACGCGCTCGTCGGCAAACCCATCCTGACGTACGGGACCGATGGGCAGAAGAAAAAATATTTAGCCAAGGTGGCCGCCGGCGAGCTTGTCGGCGCGTTCGCCCTCACGGAGGAGGAGGCCGGCTCGGACGCGGGCAACGTCCAGCTGAGGGCGGCCAAGAAGGACGGCGGTTACGTCCTCGACGGCCATAAGCTCTACGTCACCAACGGCGGCTTCGCCGGCCTCTTCCTCGTCGTCGCGCGGACGGACCCGGAGGCGGGCGGCAAAGGTTTGTCCTGCTTTCTAATCGAACGCGATACGCCCGGCTTCACGGTGGGCAAGCGCTTCGACGGCATGGGGATGCGCGCGTTGGACGTCCGCCGCCTCGAGCTCGAAGGTTGCGAGGTGCCCGCCGACGCGCTCTTGGGCGCCGAGGGCGAAGGCCTTAAGATCGCGCTCGCGAGCCTGGACGGCAGCCGCATAGGGGTCGCGGCGCAGGCGGTCGGCATCGCACAGCAGGTTTTCAACGAGGCGAAGAGGTACGCCGGCGAACGCGAACAGTTCGGCCGCCCGATTATTAGTTTCCAGGGCATTCAGTTCTACTTCGTCGAAATGGCGACGCGGATGGAAGCCGCGCGGTTGCTGACGATGCGCGCCGCGGCGCTGGCGGACGCCGGCGGGCGGTTCTCGGCCGAAGCCGCGATGGCGAAGCTCTACGCCTCCGAGGCCGCCAACTTCGCCGCCAACCTCGGCGTCCAAATACACGGCGGCTACGGCTACATGAAGGACTACGTCGTCGAGCGGTTCTTCCGCGACGCCCGCGTAACCGAAATATACGAGGGAACGTCGGAGATCCAGAAGCTCGTGATCGCCGGCAACCTTTTGAAAGGATAAATAATGTTGGATTATATCGAGTACGAGGATTTTCGGGCCGAGGTTAGGGCGAAGGCCGGCGAGGTCGTCGCGCCTTACGCCGCGGCCATAGACGCCGACGACCATATTCCCGACGAGGTTATGAAGGAAGTGGCGAAGGCGGGGTGGTTCGGCGCCACGGCGCCCGCCGAATACGGCGGCCTCGGTTGGGACACGGTGCGGTATGTGATTATGGTGGAAGAGGTCTCGCGCGCGTCCGGGTCCGTGGGCGTGATGCTCGCGGTCCAGGGCTCGCTTATCATCTTTCCGCTTTTGGAGTACGGCAACGACGCGCAAATAAAAACTTACCTCCCCAAGCTCGCGTCGGGAGAATTGGTGGGCTCCTTCGGCTTAACTGAGCCGTCCGCCGGCTCCGACGCCGGCAACACCAAGACCGCCGCGGCCCTCGACGGCGACGAGTGGGTCATAAACGGCCAGAAATGTTTCATAACGAATACGAAGCGGGACTGGCCCGTCGTATGCGTCGTCACCGTCAGGACCGACCCCGACAAGTCCAAGGGCGCCCGCGGCGTCAGCTCCATCATCGTTCCCGCCGACGCCCCCGGCTTCAACTACGGCCGCAAGGAGAACAAGATGGGCCTGCGCGGCTCCGACACGAGCGAAATATTCTTCGAGGACTGCCGCGTTCCCAAGGGGAATTTGCTGGGTGAGGTCAACGGAGGTTTCAAGATCTTCATGGTGGCGCTCGACGCGGGCCGCATCAGCATCGGCGCCATGGCGGTAGGGCTGGGCCAGGCCGCGCTCGAGCTGGCGATAAAACACGCCGAGACGCGCGTCCAGTTCGGCAAGCCCATCGGCACCAAGCAGGCGATTCAGTGGAAAATCGCCGAGATGGCGACCAAGGTCCGGGCGGCCCGCTTCCTGGTTTACTCCGCCGGCGCGCTCAAGGACGCGGGCCACCCCTATACCAAAGAGGCCGCGATGGCGAAGTATTACGCCTCGCAGGTTGGCCGCGAGGTGGCCTACGACGCGGTACAGATCCACGGCGCCCTGGGTTACGATAAATCTTATCCCCTCGAGCGCATCTACCGCGACGTCAAGCTCGACGAGATAGGCGAGGGGACGAGCGAAATCCAGAAGGTAGTAATTAGCCGCGATATTTTGCAAATCAAGAAGAAGTAATCGCTTTGCGGGCGAGGCCGTTCGCTCGAGCGCGGCGGGTTTCCCGTAGGGTAATATATCTAAAGTAGGAGTATCGGATGGAAGAGAAAGGATTCACGGTCTGGTTCACGGGCTTGTCCGGCTCGGGTAAAACGACCGCATCGCAACTCGTGGCGGCGGAGCTTCGGCGTCGCGGCCGCAAGGTGGAAGTGCTCGACGGCGACGTCATCCGGACCAATCTATCCAAAGGCCTCGGCTTCTCCAAGGAAGACCGCGACATCAACATCCGTCGCATCGGCTTCGTTTGCCACCTCCTGAGCCGCAACGGCGTCGTCGCCATCGGCGCGGCGATATCGCCCTACCGGGAGATCCGCGACGAGAACCGCAAGCTCATCGGCGACTTCGTCGAGGTCTTCTGTAAGTGCCCGCTCGACGTTTTAATGGAGCGGGACGCAAAGGGTTTGTACAAGAAGGCGCTCGCGGGCGAGATAAAAAACTTCACCGGCGTCTCGGACCCGTACGAGGAGCCGGCGTCGCCGGAGGTTATTTGTTGTACCGACCGCGAGACGCCCGAGGAGAGCGCGGGAAAAGTCATCGCGAAGTTGGAGGGGATGGGTTACCTCGCGCCGCCCGGAACCGAGGGCGTATACTCCGAAGAAGAGGAGGAGAAAGTGCGCAAGCGCCTCGAGGCGCTTGGTTATATGTAATGGCCGAGTACGTCGACCTCCACATCCACACGACGTTTTCCGACGGTTCGTTAACGCCCGCGGAAGTCGTCTGGCGAGCCGTCGACCTGGGCCTCGCCGCCATCGCGATAACGGACCACGACGGCGTGGACGGCAACGCCGAGGCTTTCGCCGAGGGCGCGCAAAACGGCCTCGAGGTTATAACGGGCGTCGAGATAAGTTGCGACTTCACCCCCGCGAACGTCCACGTCGTCGGCCTGTTCATAGACCCCACCAACGAGGGCCTGGCCGAGGCGTTGGCCGACGTGCGCGAATACCGTAAACGCCGCAACCCCAAAATCCTTGCCAAGCTGGCCGAGCTCGGAATGGCCATCGACCTCGAGGAAGTAGCGGCCAAGGCCAAGGGTAAAACCATTGGCCGGCCCCATATCGCCGAGGTCATGGTGGATAAGGCTTACGTCGCCGACTTCCAGGAGGCATTCGAGAAATACCTGGCGCACAACAAGCCGGCTTACGTCCCCCGGCGGCGCATCTCCGCGGAGGAGGGCGTCGACCTCATCCACGGCGCCGGCGGCCTCGCCTTCCTCGCCCACCCCGGCGTCTACGCCCTCCCGCCCCGCATCCTGGAAAACGTCGTCTTCAAGCTCGCGCGCGTAGGCCTCGACGGCGTCGAGGTATACTATTCCGACCACCTCCCCACCGATACCGCGTTCTTGAAACGCCTCGTCGACGAGTACGACCTGCTCGCGGGCGGCGGCACCGACTTTCACGGCGCGGCGAAGCCCGGCGTCGAGGTCGGCATAGGCCGGGGCGACCTCAAAATCCCCTACGAGCTCGTCGCCCGCATGAAGGCGCGCCTCGGCGCGCGAGCGCGGCGGTCGGCGATTAGGTGACGAAAAGGCTGGCTCGAGCCAGCCTTTTCGTTATTCGCTTAGAATGCGCCCCGCGAATCCTTGAGCTTGCGTTGCGGCGTCCATACCGGCGGTGACTACTTGTCCGCCTTGCTTCAACTCGCGCGCCGGGAGTAACAATACCGTCGGTAGCCGGCCGCCAACGCGGAGGTTTGCTCATTATCGGAAGTATTGTACCCTATTAGTCCCTTCGTCCGCGACGTAAATGACTTCATCGGGGGCGATAGCTATACTGTAGGGGTTTTCGAATTGGCCGTCGCCCGTGCCCCTCGTACCCCACTTCCCCAAGAAATCGCCCGTGGCCGTGAAGAACTGTATCCTGAAATTTCGTCTATCGGCGACGAAGACCCACCCGCTTTTATTTACGGCGATTTCCCGAACCCATTTGAACTGGCCTTCGCCGCTACCCTCGGAGCCCCATCTGCCGAGCAGGCTCCCGGTAGGCGTAAAATATTTAATGCATTCTCCGCCCGTGTGGGAAACGTACACGTTGCCGTCGGGGGCGACCGCAAGGGCGCTGCACTGCGCTACGCCGCCCCATTTGCCGAGGTAGCTGCCGGCCGCGGTAAAATACTGGACGCGGCCGTTTCCCGAATCTAAGACGTATACGTTTCCGTTGGGGGCAATAGCCACGCCGTCGGGGTCGTAAAACTCGCCCTCGCCGGAACCGGGGGAGCCCCATTTACCTAAGAGGCTGCCAATGGGCGTATAATACCTTATTTCATTCCCTACTATGGCGTATACGTTACCGTTCTGAGCTATATCTATGTCGTAAACGCGGTAATCGCCCGTTATGGACCATTCGCCGAGGCGGTTACCCGTAGGGGTGAAAAACGCTACGCCGCCCCCGCGCGCGAGGTACCAGTATATAACGTAAACGTAGCCGTTCGGGGCGACCGCAACGCCCACCGGATGGTCGTCGCAAAACCACTTCCCCAAGAAAACGGGGTGTTTTCCCTCTTCGGGCTCGGTGGGCGTCTCCTCCGCACAACCGATAAGGAATAGAAGAGCGCAGCTTACCATTATTAACTTTTTCATTTCTCCGCTCCTTTCCAGGCTGTTAGCCCGTCCCAAAATTGCAATTCACGCAACGTAATCTCTTCCCGCGGCCAAAGGCCTATTCGACGTCATACCTCGGTGCGAAAAACGCCCTTCAGCGCGAAAGCGGCCACGAGCGAGACGACGAAGAACGTTATTATCCAGTGGACGCGTAGGCCAAGTATTTTATTTTCGCGACTGGGATATTTAACTTCGATCGCCTTCAGGTTACTCGACAACGGCCGCTCGCCCGGGTTCATCAACTGCGCCCAGACGCCCGAGACGCGCCTCGAGCTGACCCGGCCTACCGCCGGCGGGCCCACGACCAACTTCTTGCCCCAATCTTTTCCCCTCGACTTCAATACCAACTCGAACGTGCCCGCCTCGAGCGGCCTTACGCGCCAGTCGGCCTCGCGCTCGTACGGGATGCGGAGCGCCGGCGTCTCGACGGCCACCTCGGGCGACGCCGCGAGCGTTGCGCCCTCGTCCAGGGCCCCTTCGAATACGGCCTTTACGACGACCGCCTCGCCCGGGCGCGCGGGCGCCGGGCCGTAGCGGAGGTTGAGCTGGACCATAATCAACACGACGACCGGCAGGATGAAGACGATCGGTACGACGGCGTAGCGCAGGTACGTCAGGTTGGTGCGCAAAACTTTCTTCTGGCTCTCGACGACGACGGCCGCGTCGTCGCGGAAAAGCCGCATCGCGAGCATGTGCGCGCGGATGAGGTCCCGCGTGCGGCGGATGGCGCGTTGGTTCGACGTCACTTTGAAAATAAGTAGCATCGCGACGCCGGCGACGACGGAGACGAACAACAGGCCGCCGGCGGGCCAAACCCGGAACGGCCAGACCAGCGCGTCGAAGAGCCGCGTGAACGCCAGGTTGAAATACCACATAGATTACGAGATGTAGCCGAGGCCCTGGAGCCGCTTCTTGATCTCTTCCTCGTCGGCGCCGGCCCCTTCGAGCGCCGCCGTTTCTTTCTCGAGGACGTGGGTCACGAACTCCTCGGGCGACGCGTAGCCCGCGGCCTCCGCCACCTTCTTGACCCTCTCCCACAGTTCGCCGTCGATTTTTATTTTGGCCATGAAACCTCCTAAGCGAGTATAGGCCTGCCCGTCATCTCGCGCGGCGGCTCGAGGCCGAACTCTTTGAGGATGGTGGGCGCGAGGTCCTTGAGGGCGGGCGCCTTCGCGGCTACCGGTTTGTTGCAGAACAGCACGCCGCGTACGTGGGGCGGGTCGATGCAGTGGTCCGCGGCCCACTTGTCCTCGCGCACCTTGCATATTCGTTTCGGGAACTCGACCGCGGCGGAGTCGTCGGCGAGGCGGTACCCGCGGGCGAACCCCAACACGAGCTCGGGCGCCTCGGCCGCGGCGGGACCCCGGTAACAGTCGCGGCTTTTGTAAACCTTGACCAAGACTCGTTTCCCCGTCTCCGGGTCGCGGTACGCCTCGAGCTCGGCGGCGAGTTTCGCGGCGAGCGCGGCCGCCTCTTCGGGTTCGACAATGCCGCGCGGCTCGCGGCCGCGGAGGTTGAGGTAAACGCTGTTCAGGCCCAGGCCGTAGGCCAAGGTGCGCCCCCAGTCGATGTTGTCCAGGAACTCGGTCTCGGCCCGGCGGAAAGGGTCCGCGAGCGCGATATATCCGTTATCGAGGAGCCAGGTGTTGACGTTAAACTCGCGGTAGAAGGGTGCGAAGCCGTGGTCCGAGATGATGAAGAAGGTCGTCCTGTCGTCCACCTTGGCGAGGGTGCGGGCGAGGGCGCCGTCCATCGCGCGGTAGAAGTGCTCGACGGCCCCCTTTACCTCGGGCGGCGCGTCGGGTCGGTACAGCGGATGCTTGGGGTCCATCGTCCGCCACATCATGTGGGTGTTCTGGTCAATGCTGGAGAAGTAGAAGTAGTAGAAGCCGTCGTCGAAGTCGGCGAGCGTTTCGTCGAGACAGGCGAGGCGTTCGCGCAGCACGATTTCGGCCTGCGCGAGGTACTCCTCCTCGCCGAAGACGTCGTGCGAAAGGGCCTTCGTATCTTCCGGGAATCCCTGCGTGTAGTACCGGCCCGCGCGCCGGGCGACCTGCGCCGCGTATTTGGAGGGTGTGCTTATGGGCAGGGCCGGCTCGAGGGGATCGATGTTGACGGGGGAGACGTAGAGCCGGAAATGGGGCCGCACCTCTTTTAAGTAAAATCGAACCATACCCACCGCGTCCGCGAGAGGGCCCGCCAGCTTGAAGCGGACGCGGTGCCAGCCGCTCCACTCGCCTTTTTTAAGGATGACCTCGTCGCCGCCCCAGGTTATCTTGGCCACGTCGCGCGTCGGGTCCCGGTAAACCGTAAGGCGAAGTTTCGCCGGCGGCGAGTTCTCGCGGAACGTGTTGGCCGGGCCGGTCAGGTCCGCGGTAAAGGCCTCCTCCCACAGCCTTATCGGGATGCACTCTCCGCCCGTGAACTCGTCGGCGTCGGCGGGCGGGTCGTCGGTGTAGTACGAGAACGTGCCGTAGGTGCCGCGGATGTCCGGCGTACCCAGGCCGGAGACTGTCTTCGCGCGGACCTTCACCGGCGGGAAGTTCGACGGGCATTTGAATACCACGGCCGGGACGTCGTTTCGCGCGAGGACCTCCCAGAAGCACGGCCCGCGGCGCAGGTTTTCGACCTTGCCGCCGGTGAGGGGGATGACGAGGCGGCCGAGCTTCACGGTTTTGGAGGGGGGAGTCGAGCGCGATATCGAGAGGTAGGGGAGCATGGTTTCCGGGTCGCGGTGGATGAAGTCGAAGATGCCGTGGACCCCCGGCCCCGCGCCGGTGATGAAGTCGGACCAGGCCACCGGGCTCTGCGGCGGCAGGCTCGTGCCCAGCGGCATGAACGCGTTACCCTCGATAAACTTCTTGAACGTGGGCATGCCGCCCCGGGCGACGAAGCGCCGGACGAGCTCCGGGTCCATCCCGTCGATGGCGAGGACGACGACTTTGCGCCCGAGCGGCCTGGCTTTGCCCGCGCAGGCCTCCAATAGCGGCGCGACGCCCCCCGCCGCGGCCACCGCGGCGCCGGTCCCGGTTACTTTT
Source organism: Candidatus Zixiibacteriota bacterium (assembly GCA_011773985.1). Classification (GTDB taxonomy): domain Bacteria; phylum RBG-13-66-14; class B26-G2; order WVWN01; family WVWN01; genus WVWN01. The sequence goes on from WVWN01000086.1 coordinate 39,585, forward strand.
AAAAAATCACGCCTTTTCATTTTCGACCGGCGCCTCGCGGGCCGGGGGCGGCGTAAGTTCCAGCTCGAGCGGCCGCCCTTCCATATAGGGAGGTACCGCGACGCCGAAGAGGTCCAACATCGTCGGCGCGATATCTACGATTCGCGGCCGCGCCGTCGTGACGCGGGCGCTCGAGAAGAGGACGCCGGGCACGAGTTCGCTCGCGACGCAGTGGTCGCCGGACCAGACCTTGACGTTGTCTTCGACGACGTCGCCGCCGGCGCCCCCCGTGGCCGAATCCCAGCTCGCCCGGTAGCCGGCGTTGTAGCCGACGACGAGCTCCGGCCCGCCGTCCAGGTACGGGCCGTCGTACATCGCGCCCAGGTCGTAGACCTCGCGCACCGCCACGTCGCCCCGCCCCTCGTCGCGGAGGCCGGCTAGTTTTTCCGCGATTTCTTTTTTGAGGGCCGGCACGTCTTCGCGCGGGACCGTTCCCCGGGCCTCGCGGCCCTTGACGTTGACGTATATGCCGCCGAGGCCGAGCGCGTACGCTTTCGTGCGGCCCCAATCGACGCCCGCGAGCCATTTGCCCCCTTCGGCGCCGTCCTTCATTACGAGGTAGCCTTCGCGCTTGAGCCACGCGTTGACGTTTACGCCGCGCGCGAAGGGCACGAAGCCGTGGTCCGACATCACGAGGAGGAGGTCGCCCGGGCCGAGTTCGGCGACCGTCGCGCCGACGAGCTCGTCCATTTTTGCGTACATCTCCTCTATCGCACCCGCGTATTTTTCCGTATCTCTGCCGGCGTTCGCCGGGTGGTCCGGCGTCAGGTAGCGGAAGAACATGTGCTGGACCCGGTCCGGCGTGTCGAAGACGCACACGACGGCGCCCTGGCGCGTTTTCGCGAGCGCGTCGAAGAACATGCGCTCGCGTTCGCCGTGGTGGCGCCAGACTTGCTCGAGGAACTCGCCCTCGTCTATTACGCCCTCGTTCAGGGCCCAGGTGTCTTCGGCTAAGCCGAGGGTCGCGTAGCGGCCTATAAGTTTCGAAAGGTAAACCGCGTAGACGTAAGGGTGGGATATAGGCAGCGCCGGCCGGTCCGGGTCGACGTTGACGGGCGTGACGTACATCGCGAAGGGCTCGAGGGACATAACGAGGAAGCGCGCGATGCCCCGCACGCGGACGCCCAGGCCGGCGCGGAACGCCACGGGCGTCCATTCGGAGTACTCGCCCACCTTTAGTTTTATGCGGGAGCCGTCGAGCGACAACGTCGCCCGGCCGTCGCCGTCGGCCTTGACTTTAAAGGGCAGCCGCAGCTGCTCGCGTTTGCGTTTTATGGGGTTGTCCGGCCCGAGCAGGTACGACCACACCTCGCGGCCGTTCCGGCTAACCCTTACGCACTGGCCCCCCTCGCTCACGCGCGCGTCGTCCTCTTCCGAATAATAAGAAAACGTCCCCTGCGTCCCGAGGAGGTCCGGTACGCACATCGCCGAGAGCGAAACGCCGTGGAACTTCTCGGGGGGGAAGGTGATGGGGACGCGGATGACGTTCGAGAAGACGCCGTGGTCCCCCAGGATTTTCCAGAAAGGTTTACTCTTACGGAGAAGCCGGACGGACGGTTTTCCGAGGGGGACGCGGAACTTCCCCAGGTTGAGATGGCGGCGGGGCGGCCCGACGCGCGCCGAGGACAGGTCCGGCAGGTACGTCGCCCGGTCGCGGCTCAGGAAGTCGAAGATGTTGTGCCGCGCGGGCGAGGTGCCGGTTTGGAAGGAGGACCACGCCACCGGCGATACCGCCGGGACCGTCGTCGCGAGGGCTGCGAACGTGCCCTCCCGGGCGAGGCGGGCGAGGTTCGGGAGTTTGCCTTCGGCCATCATCTTGCGTACAATATCGGGCGAAAGGCCGTCCAAGCCCAGGACGATTACGCGGCCTACGCGTGCCTTCGCGAACGCCCGGCGCCGCCTTACGGCCCGTACGAGCCGACGGAAGGGCAGCGTTAAAAACGCGAAGGCCGCCAACGCCAAGCTCGCGAAGACGGCGAAGAACGACGTGACGACGGCGAAGCCGGCGCCCGGGCCGACGTAGGCGAACGCCGCGGGCGCGAGCGCCAGCGCGCCCCCCAAGGCCGTTGCGAGTTTCGCTCGAGAGTACATCCGCGGGGATTAATAATTCGCCAGGATGAGGGCCGCGAGGTCCGTTATCACGACGTCGCCCGGGGGCGGTTGGGCCGACCAGAAGACGGCGTCGTCGTACGTATGCATGCCGCTGAGATTCGTCTTGGCGAAGACCTCGCTTTTGCCGAGGTGGGCTTTGACGTCGAAGCCGTGATGAGCTACGGCGACCAGGTCCGGACCTTTTTCCACGTGCGGCCCATCGTAGAGCTCGTCGCGGTCGAAAACCTTTTTGATGACGGGACGGCCGTCGTAACTCAGCGCCATGAGGCGGTTCCTTATCTCCGCTTTAACCGCGCCGACGTCGCCGGGCCGAACCGCGCCGCGGGGGTATTTGCCGGCGACGTTCACGTAGACGCGGTTGGGGTCGAGGGCGAAGGCCCGCGTCCCGGCCGCGAGCGCCGCGAGGGAGTCGTTTTTGTCCGACTCGAAGGACAGGAAGCCCTCCTGAACGAGCCAGGTGTTAAGGTAGACCTCTTGCTGTGCGGCGCAGAAGCCGTGGTCCGAGAGGAGGTAGAACGCCGCGCCCGCCTCCCGCGCGCGCGCGAACGTGTCGCCGACGAGGCGGTCGACCTCGCGGTAGTAGCTTAGGCAGAAGTCGTGGCGGGGGTGCCCCTCGTCGGCGAGCGCGTCCCAGAGGTAGTGCTGGAGGCGGTCCGTACCCGTGACGACGAGCTCGAAGTAGTCCCAGTTTTCATTTTCCCAAAGTAGGGCCGCGGCCCGCCGGCGCCCGTCGAGCGTCGCGGTGAGCTGTTTTTGCAGCAAATCGTGGTCCTCGCGGCATTTGACCGTATCTATGTCTATCTCGTAGCCGAGCGCGCGCAGTTTGGGCCGGAGGGCCGGCGGCATTATCGCGCGGTCGAAGTCTACGGCGACGAAGCCGGCGACGAGCGCGCCGTTGATGGAACTCGCGGGGTAGGTCGAGGGTTGATTGACGACGACGGCGCGCTTACGTACGCGGCCGAGGCGGTCCCAGATGGTCGGCGCCTTGACGTCCGCCGAGCTCGTGAAGCGGACGTCGTACGTGCCCGGCTTGAGGTCCGTAAAGCCGAAGACGCCGTGGCCGCCGGGATTCAGGCCGGTGGCGAAGGAGGGCCACGACACCGCGGAAATTTCGGGCAGCGTAACGGTCATGCGGGCGAAGGGGGCGACGCGGCCTATTTCCGCGAGGCGCGGCGTCACGCCGTCGGCGACGAGTTTCCCGAGCAGCGAGTGCGGGACGCCGTCCAGGCCGATGACCACGACTTTGCGCTTTTTCGCGTCGAAGAGGCGCATAATTAAAGGCCCGGGCGCCGGGCTTTTAAAAATAAATTATAAGCTAAAAGATTATGTGTGTCAAACTAAACGAATCTCAAACAACTGAGGCCCCCCGGAGGGGACCTTCCCTTTGACTTTGCGTGCCTCGCAGCGCCGTCAAATCTTCCGCGGAAGCGACGCTCGGCTTAAGGCGGCTCGAGCGGCTTCGTCACGAGAAAAAGCCCGCCCAAAGGCGGGCCTCGCGCGAAGAGAGGGGTTGATTTCCTTAGTCCGGCGGTAGGGCTTCGATCACGGCCGCGTCCGGGGGGAGCGCCTTGATGACGATGGGGTCCGCGGCTTGGGATGAGGTAGGCCGCGGCGCCGAGGCGTCGGCCGCGCCGACTGCCGCGGTTTCCTCCGGGTTCGGCGCGACGGCGCGGGCCAGGAAGAGGAAAGATAAAACCAGGGCGGCGGATACCGCCAAAAGGTTTATGATGAAGGATTTGTACATTTCGTCGCCTCCGGATTTTCTCGCTCGTTTCGTTACGTAATACGATTCCGCGGCCTGAAAAGTTGCAACGAAAAAAGCCGGGCTCGGGGCCCGGCCTTATGAATTTCGGCCGAGGGTTTACAGAACGTACGTCTTGAGGAGGGTGAAGATGCCGAGGAACGTCGTCAACACGCCGATGGCGATGGTCAACGGCTTGGCCTTTATTTTTTTCACCGCCAACGCCGAGAGCGGCACCGAGGCGAGCGCGCCCGCGGCCAACGGCAGCGCCAGCCGCCACGGGAATATTTCCTTTGTCAATAAATACGCGGTGACGCCCACGACGCAGGTCAGCCCCTCCGCGAGCGACGTTATCGCGATCGCGTTTTTACTCTCGATGCCCGAGAGGAGTTGGCCGCCGCAAACGAGCGGGCCGTAGCCGCCGCCGCTCATTCCTTTGTTGAAGGAGGCGAGCGTTCCTACGGCCATTACCTTTGCCCACGAAAACCGCACCAGCGCCTGGCGCATTACCTGGACCAGAATTAAAATGCCCACGGCCAAGACCAGCACGCCGATCCAGGTCTTGAGTATTATCCTGGGGATGTTAATCGCTATCAGGACGGCGACGACCGTCCCGACGACGGAACACGCCGCCAATACCATCGCCACCTTGAAGGGCCGCGTGCCGGGCCTCAGGTCGACGTTGCGCGCGCGGTGGTGGGCGAAGGCCGCCGATATGCCGGTGACCAGTTCCGAGAGTAGGACCGCCGGGACGACCTGCAGCGGCGTGAAGCCGAAGAGCAACAACACCGGCGTGAGCGTCGTGCCGTACCCCATACCCAACGTCGAGTCGACGAGTTCGCACCCGAACGCGATGAGCAAAACTCCCAACGCGAGCCACGAGACGAGCTCGATAGTTCGCCCCTGGGGGACCTCGCCCTTGCTTGCCGCGGCGTGCCCGGCGACGACGGCCATGAAAGCGACGACGAACAAAAGCCAAGTGGCCGTGCCCTTTTTCATAATTTCTCCTTAACGCGTTAACTGGGAACGGGCCATCTTCGCGGACAACGATAGGGCCGCCGGCGCAACATTAAGAACTTGACACGGAAGAAGATTTGTATTATTATTCCTATAGGGATACTGGAATAATGGAGAGAGTCTTATGAAACTTACTACGCGCAGCGAGTACGCCCTCTTGGCGCTGCTTTATCTCGCCAGGCACTACTCCCAAGATTACGTAACCGTCGAAACGGTGGCCGCGGCCCAAATCATTCCCCACAAATACCTCGAGCAGATAATGCTCGCGCTGAAGCGCGCGCGGTACGTCAAAAGTTCCAAGGGGCAACGCGGTGGCTATCGCCTCGCTAAGCCGGCCGACGCCATAAACTTGGCGGAGATCATACGCCTCTTCGACGGCGCGCTCGCCCCCACCGATTCCGTGAGCGAATATTTCTACGGGACAACGCCGGTAGAGAAGGAAGGTAAGCTTGTCGCCGTGTTGCGAAACATACGCGACTTCGCCGCGCAAAAGCTCGAGTCCACGACCCTCGCCGACGTCTCCTAAACGATTTTAACCGCGTATTCGCCCCCACTCTTAAAGGGTACTTTAGTTATCCTATTTACTATATCATATTACTCGGTTAAATGCAATAAAAAAACCCCGCCCGGAGAGGGTTCTCGCTAGAACACGAACAGCTTGAGGAGGAGTAACGTACCCAGCGCCGAGGCCAAGACGCCGACGGAAATTTTCAACTGAAGGGGTTTGAGTACTCTCACCGTCAGCGCGGAAAAGGGTACCGCGGCCACCGCGCCCACCGTCAAGAAGGGCGTCAACTTCCAACTCACGCCCCCGCTGGCGAAGAGGAACGTTAGCGAGCCCGCCATGCAAGCTATCGTCTCCGCTAGCGTCGTTATCGCCACCGCGTTGGCCGCGGAGATGCCGAATAGGATCTGGCCCCCGGTTACGACCGGGCCGTAGCCGCCCCCCGTCGTGCCCTTATTGAAGCCGGCGAAACCGCCCAATAGTACGACCTTGGGCCACGAAAATTTCGCGTGTCGGCCGAAAGTCGCGAGCGTCGCGACGCCCACGCCCAGAACGACCATCCCTATCCAGGCTTCGAGTACCCGTTCGTGGATGCGGACCGCCAGCGCCGCGGCGCCCACCGTCCCCACGACCGACGTCGACACCAGCGCCGACGTTATCCAAAAAGCCCTCGTCCCGGGCCTGAAGTCGACGTTGCCGATGACGTGGTGCGCGAGCGCCGCGACGAAGCCCAGTACGAGCTGCGACGCCACGACCGCCGGGACGACGGCCAACGGTTCGTACCCTAAAAGTATTAATATCGGCGTGAGCGTCAGGCCGTAACCCATCCCGAGGCTCGAGTCGACGTAGCCGGACAGAAAAGATAGGACTATCAACGCGACCGCGGGCCCCGCGGCCAGGAGGCGCGGCGTCGCCAGCGGCCACCACCAACTGACCACCGCCGCCCCGGCCAATATCGCGAGGGCTAACGTTATCGCCTTATACCGTCCCCTGATCGCCATTGCTGATTTTGAGGCCCCTTTGCGGGCCTGAATCGCCGAATACGTTTATTATAATTATTCCCGGCCGTCAAGTTAAATCACAATCGACTTATCTTCCGGGCTGGACAAGTGCGTGCGTTTGATATATATTTTTATCCACGTCTAAGGTCCCGTTTGTGCTTAGGAGGTCGCGATTATGAAGAGGTATAAATTCTTTTTCGTAGCGGCGGTTGTTCTTGCCCTTGCGGTTTCCTTCGCGGGTTGCAGGAGGAAGGCGGAGGCGCCCGCGACGGGCGAGGAACCTGCGGAGACGGCGGCCGCGGCCGAAGAGGTCGAGACGCCCCTCGCGTTGTCCGAGACGGCCAGGGGCGAACTTACGCCGGGAGCCGAGGTCGCCGTGATAGAGTTGCCGGACGGCCTCGTCGAAATAGAGCTCTTTACCGACGAGACGCCCAAGACCGCGGGCAACTTCATCAAACTCGTCGGCGAGAAGTTCTACGACGGCCTCCCCTTCCATCGCGTCGTGCCCGGCTTCGTCGTTCAGGCCGGCGACGCGGAGATGGTGGGCCGCGTCAACCCCGACATCACCCTCGACGTCGAGAAGGATAAGCGCAAGTGCGCCCGCGGCGCGGTATCCATGGCGCGGGCCGCGGTCCCCGGCTCGAAGGAATACGGCCCCACCAGCCCGACGCAGTTCTTCATCCTCACGGGCGACTCGCCGCACCTCGACGCGGACTTCTGCGTCTTCGGCGTCGTCGTGACGGGGATGGACGTCGTCGACCGGGTGAAGGAGGGCGACGTCATAAAACGGATTCGCGTCCTCACCGTCGGCGAGGAAGTCGAGGAGCCGGCCGCTTAGGGCTCCTACCCGTTCGCGTGCCGATAAAGGATAGCCCGCCCCGAGGCGGGCTTTTCCGAATTTCCGCGGTGGACAAATCGCCCTTTTTGAAATATAGTAATACTATAAAATCGCCGGAAAACGCTGGAGGTCATCCATGAGGTTTTACGCGTTCGCACTAACGGCGGCGGCCGTCGTCGCCCCGGCCCTCGCCCCCGCCGCGCAGGCCGAGGAGCAGCCGTTGTTCGAGGCCATCCCGTACGAGGAAGAAGGGGTCCCGCTCGAGCTCTCCGCGGAGGCCCGGCGGCTGCCGGCCGGCACGAAGGTCGCGGCGCTCGAGCTCGACGACGGCGGCGTCGTCGAGATTCAACTCTTGACCGACGAGACGCCCGAGACCGCGGGCAACTTCGTCGCGCTCGTCGAGGACGGCTTCTACGACGGCATCGTCTTCCACCGCGTCGTCCCGGACTTCGTCGTCCAGGCGGGCGACGCGACGCGGGTGGGCCGCGAGAACCCCGACATCGCGTTGGCGCTCGAGCCCGACGAGCGCAAATGCGTGCGCGGCGCCGTATCGATGGCCCGCTTGGCGCGGGTCGACGAGGAGACCGGGCAGATGGTTTACGGCGACACGAGCCCGACGCAGTTCTTTATCCTGAAATCGGACGCCCCCCGCCTCGACCCGGACTTCTGCGTCTTCGGCGTCGTCGTGACGGGGATGGACGTCGTCGACGGAATCGAGCAGGGCGACGTCATTCGGCGCATCCGCATCCTCACGGTGGGGGAAGGGGCCGAGGACCAGGCCGCGGTGGATTAGTTCTCTTTTTTATGGGAAACCCGCCTTGCGGCGGGTTTTTCGGTACTTTAATACCCGGCCGGGCGGGTCGTCCTCCTTATTTGGCCGCCTGCCACTTCTCCTCCATCTGCTCGAGCGTCGCGTCGGCTAGCTCCACTCCCTCCGCGGCGAGTGCGTCTTGCACGGCGTGGAAGCGTCGCACGAACTCGTCGTTCGTCAGGTTGAGCGCTTCGCCCGCGTCGACGTCGACGTAACGGCATAAATTTATCAAAGAGAAGAACAGGTCGCCCACTTCGGCGCGGAGCCGCTCGCGGTCACGGCCCTCGACTTCGGCCTTTAGTTCGGCGACCTCTTCTTCGATTTTGTCCAACACGCCGCGCGGGTCCTCCCACTCGAAACCCACCGAGCGCGCGCGGTCTTGGATGCGGTGAGCGCGTAGCATCGCCGGCAGGCTCTTGGGGATGCCGTCGAGCAGCCGCCGGCCGGTTTCCTCGCGTCCCTTTATCGTTTCCCAATTAATCACTACCTCAGCCGGGCCCGAGACCTCGACGGCGCCGAAGACGTGGGGATGGCGGCGCGTCAATTTATCCGTAATAAAATCGGCGACGTCGGCCATCGTGAACGCGCCTCGCTCTTGGGCCATACGCGCGTGGAAGAATACGTGCAGGAGGATGTCGCCCAACTCTTCCTTGAGGCTTTGGTCGTCGCCCTCCGAGATCGCTTCCGCCGCTTCGTACGCCTCCTCGATGAGGAAGCGGCGCATCGAGGCGGGCGTTTGCTCCCGGTCCCACGGGCACTCGGCCCGCAGCCGCGCAACTACCTCCCAAAGTTTCCTCAGCTTCTCTTCCATAATCTACCGCCTTGACGGGGTTTCCGATTTGGCTTAATATAACGCCGATGGCGAACGGCAAGCGGGAACGACTCGGCCTCCTCTACAAGGCTTTGCCGACCAACGGCAGCGCCTCGAGCGCGGAGCTCGCCGCGGCTTCCTCGCTCGCGCCCCGCGAGTTGGCGGCCGCGGTCGACGAGCTACGGGCGCTCGGCGCGCGCGTCGCCGGCGACGAACGCCGCGGCTATAGCCGCGAACTTCCCCCGCAACTGGATGCCGACGCCGTCGCGAATCTCGTCGAGGGCCGACTGGGAAAAGTCGTCCGCGTTTACGATTCCGTAACTAGTACCATGGCGAAGGCGCGGGAACTCGTCGCCGAGGCCGGGTCGCACGGCGTCGTCGTGCTCGCGGAGGAACAAACCGCGGGCCGCGGCAGGTACGGCCGCAACTGGTCGTCGCCCCGCCGCCTCGGCCTTTACTTGTCGAGCATACTCGAGAAACAATATCTCCCCCGCGGTATAACGCTACTCCCGTTGTTGACGGGCGTGGCCTTGGTCGACGCCGTCGCCTCCGCCGCGGCCTTGACGCCTAAGTTGGAGTGGCCCAACGACCTCGTTTGGCAGGGCGCTAAGTTCGGCGGTATACTCATAGAGTCGCACGGCGACCCCGCGGTAGTCGTGGTCGGCGTAGGCGTCAACGTCTTCCAATGCCCGTTCGACTTGCCCGGCAGGGTGCTTTATCCCGTGACGTCGCTCGTTATGGCCAGCGCGCGCGACGTCGATAGAAACGCACTCGCCGCGGCCGTCCTCAACGAGTTGGGCCGTTGGCTCGAGCGTTGGCTGAGCGCGGGCCCGGAGCCGGTGCTCGCGGCCTGGCGGGAACGGAACGTGACGTTGGGCCGCCGCGTCCGCATAGCCGGTACGGGCCTCGCCGGCACCGCCTTGGACCTGACGGACGACGGCGCTTTGATCATAGAGGACGACGCCGGCCGCCAGAACGTCATATATTCCGCGGACGCGTAGCGCGGCGAACGGACGCCCCCGCCTCGCTTAATTTTTAAGCCGCGGCGTCGACGTTCAATCCTTCGAGCGGACATCCCTCGCAAAGCGGCTCGCGCCGGCGGCACCTTAAGCGCCCCACGCGGACCAGTAGCGCGTGGTATTGATTGTATAATCGTACGTCGGCCTCCAGATTGGACTCGAAGAGTTCTTTTAACTCGTCGTAGGTAGCGGCTTCTGGGGCGAGGCCGTGGCGCCGAAGTACGCGGTAGGTGTACGCGTCGACGACGAACGTCGGCAAGCCGCAGGCGTAGAGCAGAATCGAATCGGCCGTTTCGGGACCTATGCCGCGTACGGCGAGCAGTTTCGGCCGGATGGCCGCGGCGGCCTC
>WVWN01000086.1:49894-86586 GCA_011773985.1 Candidatus Zixiibacteriota bacterium
CCGGCCGGCTTTATCAACGGCGCGACGGCCGGCGCCGGCAGCGCGGCCAGTTTCGCCGGCTCCAGGAGGCCGGCCTCCTTCAGATTCGCGAGCGCCCGCTCGACGTTGGGCCAGGCCGTGTTCTGCGTGAGGATGGCGCCCACCGCGACCTCGAAGGGCGTCTCGCCGGGCCACCAACGCTGGTCGCCGTACGCCGCGTCCAGCCGCCGGTACATCTCCCATAAAATTTCCCTGGTCGTTTCCACGTTACTGAATCCGGCTCGCCCGGAGGACTTATCCGGCGGATTATCCTTGCCCTCGCGCCCGATATCAAGTAAAATCGGGGCGTCGCGATCTCGACTGTTGCAAGGGGTTGGTAGCTATGTTCACGAGATTATTCGCTGCCCTCTTCGCCTTAGCGCTCGCCGCGGGCGTCGCCCCGGCCCAGGAACTCCAGGACCCCATACTCGCTTATTCCGATACGGTGCAAGACATAACCGCCCGGTTCAACGCCAAATTGATTGAGGCTCAGCCGTACCTCGTCTGGCCCGGGAGCGACCTCGAGCAGGACGAACGGGACAAGATCGTCTGGAAGCTCGAAGTAATAATCGACGACCTGAGCAGGCTCAAGGATGAGATGGACGCGCTCGCGGTGCCCGCCGATTTCGACGAAGCGCATAAACTTATCGCGGGCGCGTTCGAGCTTTATATGACGGCGTTGGGTCGCTGCGGCACCGGCATCCAACGCAACTACGTCAAAACCTTCAACGGCGGCGTCCAGGACTACAACGGCGCGGGAACTTTTTTGGACTCCGGCTTCGAGGAGCTCGAGGCGGCCTTGGGCCGAGCCGGTTTCGTTTTGGAATAGGGCGAGGCCGGCGCCTCCCGGGTCGGGTGTTTCCAAAGCGCGAGCGCGGCCGCCTGGGCGATATTGCCCCGGCGCGCCGCGCCGATGGTTTTCGTTCGCCGATTCCGTTGTTTTATTATAAGAATTACTCACAACCCGGGTCAAGTTAGATGACCGCGCCGTCGAGGGCGGCCGCCAACGTGGAGCGGTTCAAAAGGCGGTTTAGGAAAAGGCGAGCCGCCGAGGCCGCGGCTTGGCGTACGTTGCGCCCCCTGCTGGCGTTGGCGCGGCCGCGGGTTCGTAAACGGGCCGCGCGCGAAGGGCGCATCCTGGCCGTCGAGCGCATCCTCCGCATCGGCGACACGCTGGTAACCAGGCCCGCGCTGGCCGCCTTGCGAGAGAAGTATCCCGATGCCGAAATCGCCGTAGTGTGCCGCCCCTCTCTCGCTCCCCTCTGCGAAGCCGACCGTCTGGTGGCGCGCGTTATCGTCGCGGCCCCCGGCGTACGCGGTTTCCTCCGGGCCGCCCGGGAATGCCGACGTTTCGGCGCCGCCGCCGCGTACGTCTTCGTTCCCGACCGGTGGTCGCCGTACCTCGCGTGTTTGGCCCGGGCGGGGAGGGTCGTCGGTTACGACTACGCGGCGCGGGGCGGCGCGTTGACGGAGAGGTGGACGCCGCCGCCGAGGGCCAACGTTCCCGCGTTCCTGTACGAGGCCGCGTCGCCGGAGGTTCACGCCGCCCAAATATGGCTGCGCCTCGTTAACGCGGAGGCGCCAGGGCCGGAGAGGTATCCGGCGTTCGAGCCCGGCGCCGGCCCGCGCGAACGGGTCGCCGCGTTTATCCGTCTCGCGGGCGCGGCGGACGAGAGGCCGCTCGTGATTTTGCACCCCGGCGCGGCCAACCCGTCGTACCTCTGGCGACGTGAGCGTTGGCTCGAGGTGGGGCGGGAGTTGGCTGAGCGGGGCGTACCGCGGTTATTCGTTACGGGGGGGCCGGACGAACGCGAGGCCGCGGCGGCGATGGCCGCGGAGATGGGTCCGGGGAGGGCCGTCTGCGCCGCGGGTTTGCCGCTCCTCGAGACGTTTGCGCTCGTGGCCGAGGCGGACCTGGTGATTACGCTCGACACCGCGCCGGTCCACATCGCCGCGACGATGGGGACGCCGGTCGTCGCCCTCTACGGCCCGGGCGACGCGACGATGTGGTCCCCCCTCGGCGTCCCCTACCGCGCGGTAGTAGGCGACGCGCCCTGCTTCGGGTGTAAGTCGCCGCGGTGCTTCCAGGACCGGCATTATTGCATGGAGGCGATAACGTCCGCCGCGGTAACGGCCGCGGCGGCGGAACTTTTGGCGGGAGCGTCCTCGTAGATGTACGTCGCCGTCGGAACGGTCCCGGCCTGGCTCGGCGCGTTGGCGTGGGTCGCGGCCGCCGCCTCGCTCGCGGCGGCGGTCGTCCGCCTGCGCCGCGTGCCGACGAGTATCTGGGGAATGGTGGGCGGCGCGGCGCTCATAGCCGCGCTCGGGTTGCTCGAGTTTCCGCTTCACGACCGATACGCCCTCGGCGGGAGCGTCGTCGCGGCGGGCTTCGCCGTCGTCGTCTTCGGCGTCGACGTCGCGGTCTGCTCCCTCGTCGCGGCGACCCTCGCCTCGGGCGTCGTCGCCGCGCACTTGGATTGGGCGGCGGTGGGCGTCAACCTTTTCGCCCACGCCGCGGCCGCGCCCTGGTTGACCTGGTGGGCTTATATTAATTTAAAAAGGGTCTTTCCCTCCGAGGCGGCCGGTTACGTATTGGCCTTCGCGGTCGGCGCCGCGGGGGCGCCGGCGGTCGCTCTTGCCTCCCTCGCGGCCGCGTTCGCGGGCGGCTTCGCCACGTCCGGCGGGACGGCGCGGGCGCTTTTGGCCGGCCTGACGTTGACCGCGGCCGAGGGCGTTTTGGCCGCCTGGGGATACGCCCTCGCCTCGAGCCGCGGCTATCGGGGGGACGGCCGCGCGCCGTCTTGGCGGCCGCGGTCGTGGCGGGGCGGATTTTGGTTGACGGTTGCGGCGCTCGTCTTGGCGGCTGGCGTCGCGCCGTTCGTCCCCGTTTACGGCGGCGCGCTGGGGCCGAACCCGGCGCTCGCGCGGGCGCCGGAGTTGTCGTACGCGGCGCGCGTCGCGGCGGGAGCGGGAGTTGTCGCGGCCGCGGCCTTGTTCGCCTGCGTGATATTCGGCGTCGTCGCCGCGGCTCGCGCGCGTTCGGGCGGCAGAGAAGTTGCCCCAGGCGGGTTTTGAACCGCCGGCCGCCCGGTATCACGCGACCCGCTTCGTCATTTCTTTTCTATTAGCAACCGCGACGCCGCGACGCCGAAGAGGTCCTTCGCCGCGAGCGCGGGCGCGACCTGCTGGTTGAACTTCGCGCGGTACGCCTCGAGCTCGCGCGCGAAGACCGAGGTCGCCATACCCGTAGCCTTGGCCTCGCTCAACATTTTTGGCTCGAGCGAGGCGACCATTTCCCGGGCAAGTCTTTCCGCCAATGCCGCTGCTTCTTTTTCGTCTTCGATGGCCATAATCCTATTAGCCTTCCGCGACGTTGAAGTCGGCCAACCCTTGCTTAGCGAACATTTCGGTCAACGCGTCCAGGTCGGCCGCGGCCACTTGGAGCGCGACGCCGCACCGGCCGGTCATGCCCGGCGGCCGGGGTATTACCTCCGCCTCGAAACCGTGTCCCGTCGCGAGCTTTTCGGCGAGGATGGTATCGTGCGTCGACGCGAAGTCCAGGACCGTGCGCTTCTTTTTAACGGCGCGTCGCCGCGCCGGTCGTTTTTCGGACGGCGAGGCCATAAAAACTTACGGCAAATTTAAAAGAGGAGGGCCCCCGTGTCAAGGTAAATTGGCCGCGTACGCGCCGGAGGGTCTCTTGGGCCGTACAGGGCGAGACGCCGGGGAATGGGGCGCTTTTTATACTCCTTGAAAAAGCCGCCCTCGGGGGCGGCTTTAAAGTCGGCGCATCTTCGCCACTTAGCGGAATAACGCTTTGACGCGGCCGAAGGAAGTCGGGGCTACCGCCGTTTCCGTAACGCGGACGGTCCCTTTCATGTACACGTGATATTTGCAGTAATAAGGATAGGTACCGGTCTTGTTGAACTTCCGCTTGTAAAACTCTTGCGGCTTGATGTCGCCCGAGTCCCATATGCCGGTGGTGGAAGTCGACGTGTGGACCACCGCGTCGAGGTTGGTCCACTGAACCATTTCCCCCTTCGGGACTACCGCGTATTGGGGTACGAAGGCGTTGTTTTGGATTTTGATTTCCGTCAGGGCAACCGCCCCGACGGCGCAGGCCAGCGAGGCCGCCATTAGAAAACCCCACCTTTTCATAACATTACCTCCTTTATTTATATATTAGCCGAAATGTCATATTTAGTCAAGGCCGCGGGGCCGCTTGCGGCGGCCCCTTCGTGAGCGGCGGGCCCGTTTGGGAACGTAGTTTTCATCTATTTGTTTTATAGGCGCTTTATGGTGCCGTACTTGCTTCGCGCCAGCGGGACGGCTTTCGACGACGCGGGCCGCGCCGCGCGCGTCATCCCCGGCCCCGGCGAGACGCGGAAAAGCCGCCCCGACGGGCGGCTTGTTCGTCGCCAAAATCCCGGCGCTACCGGAAGAGGGCTTTGACGCGCCCTAAAGAACTCGGGGCCACCGCGGTCTCCGTAACGTGGATGGTCCCTCTCATAAAGAGGTAATATTTGCAATAGTACGTATATATCCCCGTCTTCCTGAACTTGTAGCTATAAGATTTGCGGTATTTTAGGTCCCCCGAGTCCCAAATACCCGCGTCGGAAGTCGCGGTGTGGATAACCTGCTCGAGGTTGGTCCACCGAACGGCTTCCCCTTTCGGAATTATTACCGTCTGCGGCGAGAAGGCGAAGTCAATAATGTTGACCTGCGTGACCGCCGCGGTAGCCGTAACGAAGGCCAACGAAGCGGCTGTCGCCGTCAGCGTGCACCTCATAAGCCGTAGCCTCCTTGGTTTGTATTAGTTCGTTTATAATTATGATTTACGATATATATTATCATATTGGTCATATTAGGGCAACGGAAAAACAACTTCCCCTACCGCCGCGAGGAACTCAATTTCTATTGCGCTCGCGGCATGGAAGTTATATATTGGGGCCGTGGCGCCGTTTTCCATTAGCGCTTGCGCCCCGGCCTTTAACGAGGCGGGCAACGTCGCGCGCGTTGTCCGCGCCCTCGACGAGACGCTGCGCGCCGCCGGCGTCGATTACGAGATAATAATCGTGGACGACGGCTCGAGCGACGAGACGCCCCAAATACTGAACGCCCTTCGCGGCGAGGTCCCCGCGCTCGCGGTCATTACGCACGAAACTAACGAGGGTTACGGCAAGAGCCTGCGCGACGCCTTCGCCGCCGCGGCCTACGATTACGTCTTCTATACGGACGGCGACGGCCAGTTCGACCTCGCCCAAGTGCCGGGTTTTTTACCCCTGCTCGACGGCGGAAACGCCGTCGTCGGCTACCGCGTGGGCCGGGCCGAGGGGGCGCTTCGGCGCTTCTTCTCGTGGGGGTATAATCTGCTGGTACGCGTCCTCTTCGGCCTTAAGGTGCGCGACGTCGATTGTTCGTTTAAATTCCTGCCGCGGCGGGAGCTCCGGTCCCTCGCGCTCCGTTCGGATAAATTCTTCATAGACACCGAGCTCATGGTCAAGCTCAGGCGCGCCGGCGTGCCCGTGCTCGAGCGGGGCGTGCGCCACCGGCCGCGCGAACACGGCCGCTCGACGGTTTCGCCGATGCACGTCTTCACTACGCTGCGGGAGATATTTAGCTTGACGGCCGAATTTCGGAAAAAGGAAACGGGCCCGGCGACGGGCCCGCGTGTCGGCAAGGAAGTCGATTAAGCCGGGTGGCCGGCCTCGCGTTGTGCGGCGTCTGCGCTGTCTTCCACCACCGTCAGGCGCCGTACGCGGCCGGCCCATTCCGTCACGGAGACCTAATCGAGCTCCGCTTAGTTATCGTCTTCATTACTTAGGCGCTTTTTGAGCTTTTATGGTTTAAAGCGCGCGCTCATTTATTGCGTTTAAATTATAACACATAAAGCCCCTTTTATCAAGCTCGCGGCGTGGCGGGCTGCCCGGAGCGGCGCCTGTTTTAGGAATTTCGCGCGAGCCTCGGCCGTTTGACATCGGGCGCCCGCGCTGTTATATTGGCGACGTTTTATATCTAAAAGGAGGAACTTTATGAAGGCACGTATTGTAATGATCGCGGCGTCGGCGTTGGCCTTAACGCTGGCGCCCGCGGCGCTAGCCACCGGCCACGAGGTTTACGTCAAGTACGGCGAGGGTATGAACGCCATCCCGTGGTGGCCGCACCCCACGCTGCCGAGCGTGCGCTGCCAGATGCTTTTCGACAATTCGTACATAAACTATGCCGGCACCGTTACGGAGTTCAAATTGGAAAAGAGCGACGCCAATTCGGCTACGTTCTACAACGTCAAGTTCTACCTTTGCCATACCGGCCTTAAGTCGCTGACGCCGACTTTCAGCCAAAATTACGGCGGAAACACCCCTAAGATGGTCGCCAGCTTCGCCACCTACAAGGTCCCGGCGGTCCAGGGCCCGTACCCGATTCCGATGGCCGAGACCTTCGCGTACAACAACGTCGATAACCTCCTTTTCGAGATTACGTGGGAATCCTCGGATAAGTCGAACGTAATGTGCCGCGTGAAGAACGGGTCCGCGGCCAACCACCGCTGTTTCGCTTGGGATTACAAGGCCGTGACCGGGACCCCCGACATCATCGCCTACAACGCCCTTATCGTCTTCGACAAGTATCCCGGCGTGATGCCGGCGTCGTTGGGCCGCATCAAGACGCTATACCGGTAGGCCGCGAGGCCGCGCCGAGACGCGAGGAGGTAAAACGATGAACAGGGCAGTTTTAATTTGCGTCGCGGGCGTTTTGGCCGCGGCGACGGCTTTCGCCACCGGCCATAACGTGTACGTCTTAGTCGGTAGTACCGGCTCCGCTCACCCGTGGTACTCGCCCAACGACGGCATGCGCTGTCAAATGCTGTTCGACCGCGAGAAAATAAATTACGCCGGGACGATTACCGAATTCGAGTTGGAGAAGCACGTCTACGTGGGCGAGTACGGCAACGTCAAGTTCTACCTGTGCCATACGCCGCTCGCGGCGCTGACGGCCGATTTCAAAGCCAACTACGGCGGCAATACCCCCAAGATGGTCGCGAGCTTCTCGACTTACAAACTTCCGGAGGTCGAAGGGGTATATCCGATTCCTATGTCCGAAACCTTCGACTACAACAACCGCGATAGTTTAATTCTCGAGATCACGTGGGAGACCGGCGCCCGCCAGAAGGTGACCGTTCTGGGGGGGAAGCTTACGGCCCACCTGTGCTACGCTTACGACTACCAGGCCGCGACCGGCACCGTTCAAGACATGGGCCTTAACGCGCGCATCCACTTCGATACCTATAAGGCCGTCGCGCCGGCCTCCTTCGGCCGCGTCAAGGCGCTCTGGCGCTAGCGCGCGTTTCCGCCGGCGCTTCGCGGGTGCGTTTTTCGGGTTATGTTTAAAAGGAACGACGGCGGCGAGGACGCGCCCCGGGCCGTCTTCTTCGACCTCGACAATACGCTCTACGACCATCGCCGCGCCGCGCGCGAGGCGTTGGCCGAGCTGCACCGTCGCCACGACGTCGCCTCGAGCGGCGCCGGCGTCGACGACTTCGTGCGGCTCTTTTTCGACGTCAACCAGCGCATGTGGCTCAAGCTCGCCACGGGCGAAATGGACGTTAAGACGCTTCGCGCCGAGCGCTTCGCCGAGCTCTTCGCCCGCGTCGGCGCGCCCGCCCCGAGCGACGCCGCGGCCCTGGGGCGAGAGTACCTCGACGTCTACTTGAGCTATTCGTACCCGCTGCCGGGCGCCGAGGAAACGCTCGCGGCGCTCGAGCCGCTGCTCCCGCTCGGCCTCCTCACCAACGGCTTCGCCGATATCCAACGCCCTAAGGTCGCGCGCCTCGGTTGGGAGAAGTACTTCGCGTGGCTCGCGGTCGCCGAGGAACTCGGCGTCTTCAAGCCCGACGCCGCCATCTACGAAAAGATGTGCGAAATGGCGGGCCTTCCGCCCGGGCGTATTCTGTACGTCGGCGACTCGCCCGTGGAGGACGTCATCGCCGGTCGCCGCGTAGGCCTCAGGACCGTTTGGGTTCGCCGGGAGGGCCCGGAAGTGGCGCGGTGGGCCGCCGAGGCGGACGCCGACTACGAGGTGGCCGACGTACGCGACGTGGTGCCGCTGGTTAAGCGCATCCTCGGCAAAGGTTAGGTCTCCCTTTAACCGCGGACGACGAACCGCCCCGGGGGCGGCCTTTGCGTAGTACCCGAGCATCGGGAAGGCCGCCGCGGCGGACGAAAATTATGAAGGCCGCCACTTGCCCGGCGGGCGGCGCGTTGTTATAATAAAAATGAACTATGACGCGCGTGGGTATAGGCTACGACGTTCACGGCTTCAAAGGCGAAGGGCCGCTGGTCCTCGGCGGCGTTGAGGTTCCGTACGAGCGCGGCCTCGCCGGTTACTCCGACGGCGACGTCTTGCTCCACGCGGTCATGGACGCGATGTTGGGAGCCGCGGCGCTGAAGGACATCGGACACCAGTTTCCCGATACCGACGTCCGCTTCAAAGGCGCCGACAGTTCGAAATTGCTGGCGGAAGTGAGGGCCATGGTCGAGGCCGAAAGTTTGCGCGTCGGCAACGTCGATTGTATCGTCGTCTTGGAGCGGCCGCGCCTCGGCAAGTACGTCGACCGGATTCGGGTCCGCATCGCGGAATTGCTCGGCGTCGACGTCGCCGCGGTGGGCGTGAAGGCCAAGACGAACGAGGGTTTCGGTTACATCGGCGAGGGGGAGGCGATAGCGGCGTGGGCCGCGGTGTCGCTCTTGCCGCTCGAGGGATAAGCGCGCCGGGGGCGCGTTTTCGCCGACGGGATGGGAACCATAAGGTACATAGAGCACACCGCGGACGCCGGCGTTGAGATCGGCGCGGCCTCGCGCGAAGAGCTTTTCGTCCTGGGCGCGCGCGCGTTGTATCAACTGGTGCTCGACTACGACGCGGTCGGTGGCGAACTGGAGCGACGCCTCGAGCTCGCGGCCTCGAACTTCCCCGAACTTTTTCACGCGTGGCTGGCCGAGCTACTGTATCTACTCGACGCGGAGGGTTTGGTATTCAAAAAATTCGGCCTCGCTTTCGGGCGGCGCGATACCAAGCTCGCCGCGACGTTGTGGGGCGAGGAGATCGACGTCGAACGCCACCGACCTCACGGCGAGATCAAAAACGTGACGTACGCCGACTTCGCCGTCGAACGCGAGCGCGACGGGACCTACCGCGCGCGCGTAATCTTCGATTTATAGCTCGGGCCGCGTCGGCGCCGCCGGTTTGCCGCCTCCGGGGCGGCGTTTTGTCTTGCCGTGGGCGAGGCGTTGCGCGCGTCGTAAATTATGTGATAAAATATATTTGTGAAGTTTAAGGTCGTCACCGCGTTTTGTGCCGCGTGGGTCGCGGCCGGCGCCGTCTCTGGCCAAGACGACGTGGGCGACGGGGTTTTCACAATTACGAAGGTTTCGGTGGCCGGCAATAAGTATTTTAAGGACGACCGCATCAAGGACCTCCTGGGGATCGAGAAGGGTCAGCAGTACAAATACCTTTTCGATTACATGTTGGAGCGCGGGATAGCAGCCGTCAAGAAAGCCTATTACGCGGAGGGTTTCCCGGCCGTAAAAATTCGTTGGGCCTTCCGCGACGTCAAACCCGGCAAACGTAAACTCCAACTCCACGTCGACGAGGGCCCGCGGGCCGAAATCGCCGACATTTTACTCGAGGGCGTGAGCCGGGAACGCTATCTTGAGGTGCGGGAAAATCTGGGCGTCGAGGTCGGCTCGCCCCTCTCCGCCAGCCTTTTGAACGAAGCCGCTATGAAGATAGGGCGTTATTACGGCGAACGGGGGTACGTCTACGCCAACGTCGAACTCCAAATAGACCGCGGTACCGGCGTCGTCACGTTTACCGTGGAGGAGGGGCGCGTCTACCACGTCGGCGAAATATTGGTCGCGGGCAACGAGAAGACGCGTCCCAAGATCGTCACCCGCGAGATCGATTATAAGATTAAACCGGATAGGCTTTGGCGCGCGTCGAAGATAGACGAGAGCCGCGCCAACATTTACCGCACCGGCCTTTACCGCGACCTCAAGGTTGAACCGGCCGACTCGCAACGTTCGCCGGATTTGGTGGATATCCTCGTTATCGTGAGGGAAGACAAATTTAAATGGTACAAGCTCGAGCCCGGCTACGAGTCGCCGGACCGGGCGTCGTTCGCCGTGGGATGGGGCCACAACAACGTCTTCGGAAACAACCAACGAATATCGACCGAGACGTCGGTGGCGTACGGCTTCCTCACGGAAGAGTCGCAGTTCGGCGCGGAGGTCACGTATACCGAACCTTGGTTGTTCGGTTTCCGGTACAAAGGTACTTCGACGCTGTATTACCAAAGGGAACGGCGCGAGGACCTTCGCGTTTGGGAGGTCGGCCTCGAGCCCCGCGTGACGCGCGAGATTACGGACCACCTGGAGGTGACCGGCGGCTTCACGTTAAAGAGGACTAAGACGACGTTCGTAACGGAGGGCGAATCCCCCTTCGTGGCCTGGCCCGCGGAGGAGGGCGCGGGCGGGCGATTTATCGCCTTGGCGGGTTTGCAAAACATCGCGAGCATAATTTTCTCTTCGACCTACGATACGCGCGACGACGTCTTCAACCCGCTGGCGGGCGTTTACCTTTTCGGCTCGGAAGAAACGGCGGGCGGCTTCATCGCGGGCTCGGATTTCTGGCGGGTCATCGGCGACGGCCGCCGCTACATTCGCGTCGGCCGAGCCGCCGCCGTCGCGGGACACCTGAGGGGCGGGTACGTCCGCGCCTACGCCGAGACCAAGGACGTTCCCTACGTCGAAAAGTTTTTTTCCGGCGGCGCCTTTTCCGTCCGCGGCTACCGGGAACGGGACCTCGGCCCCCAGACGGACGAGGGCTACTCCCTCGGCGGGAACCTCTTGTTTACGACCAACGTGGAGCTCCGCTTCCAAATTCCGTTCACCGCCGGCCGGCGGTTGCCCGGCGTAGGCCTTAACCTCGGCAACTTGTGGGCGGGCCTCTTCTTGGACGGCGGTAACGTCTGGAGCGACTGGGACGAGACGCGCAAGGTCGGCCTGCTCTACGGCGCGGGCTTGGGCCTACGTTATAACACGCCCGTGGGGCCGATCCGCTTCGATTACGGCCAGCCGGTCCTCGAGCCGGCGGGACATGCTCCCGGGCATTTCTATTTGGCGTTCGGCCACATCTTCTGAGCGAGGCGGGGTCGGGACCTTGTTGAAGTCTTTGAAGAGAGCCCTCGTGGTCTTGCGCGACGCCTTGGTGATACTGCTCAAGGTCGCGCTCGTCTTCGTGAGGGTTTTAGGCGTCGCGGCTTTGGTATTTTTACTAGCCGTGTTCGCGCTGGCCTTCGCGTTGTACGGCGCGGGTTATTTCCATTCGCTCGTGCGCTTCGCCATCGAGGAGTATACGGCAGACTATACGCTGACCGAGTGCCGCGTCGGCCGGGTGGAGGGCACGCTCCTCACGGGTTTGGATATTTACGACTTCGCGTTGGCCGACGGCCCGTCGCTCGAGCGCGACGGCGCCGCCCTGGTCATAGATGAGATCCACGTCCGTTATAACCCTCTCCATTTTATCCGGCGAGACGTCGTCATCGACCTCGTCCGCTGCGTCCGGCCGCGCCTGATCCTCAAGGAGGACCCGGACGGCGGTACGAATCTGGACCGCATCTTCGGCGCCAAAGGGCCCCCGGAAGGCAAAGGCGTCTTCTTCGAAATCGAAAACGTCGATTTGGAAGACGCCTATTTTAAAATGCTGCTCGACAGCCCGCTGAAGGAGTTCTCCGACGCCGATATCGAGTGCAAGTTTACTAAGGCGCGCGGCGCCGTCTTTATCGATCTGCGCCACTGTAGTTGTTATCTCCCGGAGTTTGGCCAGCGCATCCCTCATTTCGGCTCCGGTTCCCTCGCCATCAACGCCCGCTTGATGCACTTCTCCAGCCTAGACGTGGCCTCAAACCGCACGCGCATCCGAACCAACGGCACCATCAAGTTCGAGCCTCGTGTCTACCTCAACCTCCGATTCCAGGCGGACCCGCTGGACATAGGGGAGGTTCTGCAGGGGGTCTTCGCGGACCCGCCCGAGTTCTTCGGGCGAGGCCGTTACGCGGGAACGTTGGTGGGCCCGACGGACCGACTTAAACAGAGCGGCAGTTTGGCCGTCGAGAGTGCGCACGGCTACGGGTTCGACGTGCGCGACGCCTTCGCCTATTACGACTTCGACGTCGCCGCGCGCCAGTTCCGCTTGAACGGCTTCGAGGGCCGGCTCAACCAAACGCCTACGTACGCGAAAGCGACCGTCGATTTCGCGGGCGGCCGGCCCGCCTATTGGGGCGAGGGGCGCGTGCTTCACGTTAACCTGGCCAATTATGTCCGGAGCGGTTATCTCGAGACCGCGTTGGACGCCCGCTTTCGCTTCTCCGGGACCGGCTTGACGGCGGACGACTGTGCCGTCAACGTGTCTGTTTACCTGGGTCCGGGGCGACTCGGGCCCGTTCACGTCGACGGCGGGAACGCGGACGTCGCGTACGCGCAATCGCGACTGTCTATTTCCGGCCTGTCCCTTCGTTTCGGCGGCGGCGAGTTGTTCGTTAAAGGCAGCGCCGGCCGTAGCGCCCTGGACGTGGACGTAAGGGCGCGGGACGTGCCCCTCGAGGGTTTCGCGGCCGGGAGTAAACTCGGCCCGTTGGCCGGGTCGGCGTCTTTCGAAGGGCGCGTCGCCGGGCCATATAAACATCCCTCCGTCGAGGGGGGATTGGTCTTCAAGAGTTTGACTTACGGCCGCATAAAATGTGACGCCGCGCGGGTGGAGGGCCGCTGGGAGAACTACGGCGCCGACGAGCGGGGCGACGTTCGCATTATGGCCTGGGACATAAACGCCGGGCCTTTATCCCTCGCCCGGGTATACGGCGACGTCGAGGTCGAGGACGGCATTTACAAGGTTCGGGACGGGTACGTGGAGAGCACGCACGGCGACACCGTCGACTTCGAGCTCGAATACGACAAGAGCGTCGCGCGCGGCGAGTTGAGCCGTCTTGATTTAAAATTGGGCGCCGCGCGTGTCGGCATTTCGGAGCCGATGACGATTTCGTTGGAGGAGGGCCGTTACGTCATAGGAGGCGGCGTTCTGAAGTACCGCGACGGCGATTTCTCCTTGCGGGGAAGCTACACGCCCGCGGGCGGCGTTTTAAACTTGGTCGCCGAGGCGCGCGGTTTCCCGCTCGACGGCATATGGCCCGGGGGCTCCGGGCCGAGCGTGGGGGGAACGCTCGACCACCTCCGCTTAGAAGTAACCGGGACTACGCGCGACCCCTCTTTCTACGCCAACTTCGCGGCCTCCAACCTCGTCGTAAACGGTCATCCTATCGATTACGTACGCGGCGAAGCCTCTTACGAGAAGGACCGCGTGATTATTCCCGCCGTCGTCGGGGGCGTGGCGGGAGGGACGCTCCGCGCTACGGCTTACTTGCCGTTGTCGTTTTTCCGCGGCCAGGGGGAGGAGGCCATCGACGCGACCTTATGGTTCTCAAAATTCAAATTGAACGCGCTCGCCTCGCTGCTCGAGCCGGGCCTCGTCGAAGGCGGATATGTTGACGGCGTCATAACTGCGTCCGGAACCGCGGCCTCGCCGGTCGTGCGCGGCAACCTTCTCCTGAGCGAATTGCGCTCGCGCGGCGTATATTTCGCCAAGGGCCGCGCCGACTTCGCGTACCGCGGCCGCTTCTTAGAAGTCCGCGAATTTTCACTTTCCGAGAGCGCGTTGCCGAACGTGGTGGTGAGCGGCAGGTTGCCGCTGGACTTGGGCGTGAGGAAGGCGTCTGCCGCGGCGGGCGAGATCGACGTCGCCGTCGATTTCGTCGACCTGGACCTCCGCGCGGCGAATTTCTTTACGGAAGAAGTATTGGTAACGGGAGGTAAGGTCCGGGGGCGGCTCGAGCTCCGTGGAACGTACGAAAACCCTCTCGTGTCCGGCAGCGTCGGGGTAGCGGATGGGGAAGGGGTCGCCCGCGTGCTCCGCTCCAGTTTCTCCCAGCTCTCGGGCGAAGCGGAGGCCGGGGGCGGAAGGGTTACGGTACGACGGGAAAAGCCGCTCAAGTTTAAGCTCGACGAGGGGCGCGGCCAGGTCTGGGGGTACGTGGCCTTCGAGGGTATCCGCCCGGTAGAGCTCGAGGTGGCGGTTGACGTGGAGGACTACGTCATCCGCGCGATAAGCGGCGTCCAGGTTTTGGGCGACGTCCGCGCGCGCCTCGCCGGGCCCGTTGACGGCCTTCGCGCGACCGCGGACGTGAAACTCACGAGCGGCCTTATCACCGTCGACTTCGGCGGGGAGTCGCCGCGCGCCGCCGGCGCCGGGGCGGGGGGGTTGGATTACGAGGTCCGCGTGGTGGCGTCCGGAAACTTGTGGCTTAGAAACAAAGACGCGGAAATAGAGTTCGAGGCGGACGTTACCTTCCGTAAAACCGGCACCGCGACCGTATATACGGGCGAGTTGCACGCGCGCCGTGGCACCTATTATTTCCTCAAGCGCGATTTTACGGTCGAGAAGGCCGACGTCGCGTTTACGGGCACCGAGGATTTGAACCCCGTTATCACGTTACGGGCCAAGCGGGTCATCCGCGCCGTGACGCCCGGAAACGCCGACGCCGTCGTCTACGTGGACGTTACGGGGACGCTCCGGCAGCCTGAACTGCAGCTCAGCTACGCGGAGGGGGGGGTGCCGGTCGGGTTGAGCCAGGATGAAATAATGAAGGTTCTCGCGTTGGACGTTACCTGGGAGGACTATAACGCCCTCAGCTCGAGCGAACTCGCCTCCAAGGGTTCCAGCGACTACGTCCGCAATTACGCCGAAGCCGAGGTCGCGCGCGCGGTCCGGCGGGAGACGGGCGTGGACGTCTTCCGGTTCGACGCCAACGTCTTCGCGCGCGGGGAGACCAATCCGTACGCCGAGTTTACGGTGGGGCAGCACTTGACCCACGACCTGTTCGTGTCTTATACTGGGAAGTATCGGGAGGAGATTTCGGGCGCACGCGAGCTCGAGCACGCCGCCGAGGTAGACTACGAGCTTAGGCGGGACCTCTACGTGGTAGGTAGCACCCACGAAGACGAGGGGAGTCAGCGCTACGGCCTCGGCCTCCGTTTTATTCACAAATATTAACGTGTGGGAGTATGGCCCATGGTCGATAAAGAGCTTTTAGAAATTCTCGCCTGCCCGGATTGCAAGGGCGAAGTAGAGTACGACGAGGCGAACGAGAAAATTATCTGCTGCAAGTGCGGCCTGAAGTACCCCGTCCGCGACGGTATCCCCGTGATGTTAGTCGAGGAGGCCGAGCGAAGCTAGGGCGGCGCCGGGCTTCCCTTGAGGCGAGTGCGGAAAAGGCCCGGGCGGAGCCGGGCCTTTTATTTCGAGCCGGCCGGGTTCAGCGCTCCCGTGCCGTGCCCCCCGGCCCCGCCTTGCGCTGCCGCTCCTGGACGAGGCGTCGCAACTTGAGGTTGAAGTTGTGTTCGAAGAGGAGGAGTTTGGCGTACTGCTCGTCGGACAACAACGACCTGAACTCGGCCCGCAGGCGTTCCTCGGAGCCGCGGTTCTCGGCATCGACGTCGTCGATGTCGTCGAGTATTTCCGGGACCGCGCGGCCCGTCCCCCGGCCCGTCAGCGCGAGGTGCAGCTCCTCCATCAGCGCTGCGCGCCGCTCGCGGTAACGCCAACGCACTTCCTCCCAGCGATTGTAGACGCCGAGGAAGGTTTCCTCCGCTTCCTCTTCGAGCTCCAAAACGTCGACGACCTTTTTTTGTTTAATCTCGTTTATGGCGGCTCGTACGGCGTCGCGGTCCGACGGTTCGTTCCCGGGCGGTTGGTCGGCGTAGGACGAACCCGCGCCAAGGGCGGCCATAAGAAAGGTTGTCGTGAGCAACCGCGTAGCATTTTTCATCATCTCGGTACCCCCGCGCGCCGACGCGTTAATGGGAGAACAACATATCCGCCGCGGGCGCGGCCTCCGCTTCGCGCCGCAGGCGGCTTAACAACGTCCTCTGTTCTTCGAGGGGAAGCTCGTAAAAGTAGGCCATCAGCGAGCCGTTGGGCGTGACGTAATCGACGAAGGCCGCGTCGTCGCCCGTAAGCCGTTCGACCTCCGCCTCGAAGCGCGGGCCCATCCAAGCCTCCACATCCGCCGCGGTCAACTTCTTGCCTTCCAATTCGCCGAGGGCCGGCCGGTAGAACGCCGCCATTTTGTCGGCGGCCGTTGTCCTGCCGCGGGCGTCGCGGCGGACGGTCGCGCGTTCCGGCCGCGGCGCGGCCACCTTTTCGTCTTCCAATTCGCTGGCGGCTGGCCGCTGGAACGCCGCCGTTTTGTCGGCGGCCGTTGTCCTGCCGCGGGCGCCGCGCCGTACGGCCGGGCGTTCCGGCCGCCGCCCGGCCTTTTTCTTTTTTTCTACTTCTCCCGTGACGCCGGTCAAAGGCGGCACGTCGGCGGCGAAGACGCCACTCTCTTCCGCGACTTTCGGCGTCGTTGCTATATGGCCGGCGGCCGGGACTTCGCCCGGGAGCGGCGTCGGCTCGGGCGGCCTCGCGGCCTCGGCCAACGGCGGTGCGGGCTCGCGCGCCCGCCGTTCTTCACGTAGGGGCGCCCGCGTCTCTTCGCGCGCGGCGAGCTCCTCCTCCTCCGGCGGCGGCGCGACCTTACGGGCCGCGGGGGCCTCGGCCGGCTTGGGAGCGCTCGGCGCCCATACGTTGAAATATAACACGCCGACGATGATCGCGGCCGAGACGGCCGCGGCCACGGGCGCGAACGCCGGCGCCCGCAACCAACGCCACAACGGGAAGGGCGCCCTTTCGCGTTTGCCGGCCGCGGCCTCGTCCCTTAGGGCCCGCTCCACCCTCGCGGCGAAGAACGGCCCGGCCTTCGCGAGTTCAAAACCCTCCATCAGCCGGTACATTCTTTCCGTCTCCGCGAGAGCCTGCCGGCACCGGCGGCAGCCGGCGAGGTGGCGCTCGAGGGGCGCGCGGTCGCGCTCGCTTATGGTCCCCAGCGCCCGTTCGCCGACCAGTATTTGCCATTTACGGCAAGCTCTTTTTTTCTCGTCGTTTCCCATTATGCTGAGCCCACCTTATGTAACATAAGCTTTTAAGGCCCCTTTTAGTTTTTGTATCGCGTGGAAGAAATTGGCTTTCACCGCCCCCTCGGTTATGCCCAAGACGTCCGCGATTTCGCGGTGGGTCATACGCTCGAAATAATGGAGCAGGAATACCTCCCGTTGACGGCGCGGCAGCCGTTGGATGGCGCCGTCGATGGCTTCCCCCAGCTCGGAATTGGCCGCTCGAGCCGCGGGGTTGGGATCGTTGGCGGCTATGACCGGCGCCACCTCCTCCAGGTCGACTTTGCCGCCGCGCCGTTCGCGCCGCAAGTGATTGTGCGCCGTATTCACGGCGATGCGGTACAGCCAGGTGTATATGCTGGAATCGCCTCGAAATCGCTTCAGGTTTTTATAGGCTTTAATAAAAGCCTCTTGCACTACGTCTTCCGCCGCCGCTCTGTTTCTGACGATCCCCAAGGCTAAGCCGAAGAGGCGGCCGCGGTAGGTTTCCACAATAATGGCGAACGCGTCGCCGTCGCCGCCGCAGGCCCGCCCGACTACTTCCGCGTCCACGACTTTTTTCGTCGTTTCCCTGCCGCTTGTATTGGACGCCATGCCGCCCCGAAAAGTTTAGCCGCCGAGGAAGTGGATTTTGTAAATGCTCAACCTCGGATAGGCTATCGCCGTTACGTTGATCCACCGTCTGCGACCGGGGTTAAGGTTCCAGGATTTTAAGAATTCCAATTGGAAGACTTTGCCCTCGTCGCGGTAAAAGCCCAGCCGTTCGGGCAGAGGAATTATGTCGGGCGAATTTATCTCCATCATAACGACGTAATCGGCATCCTTCTTTTTGAGGTACCGGCTCATGGTCTTCGTGCGTAGGTATTTGTCGGCGTCGCGGTCGAGCAAGCCGCCGACGTCGATCGTGTAACGGCCGGCATAATAACCGAATACGCCGATATCGAAGGCGGCGACGCGCGCGTCGGCCGGTAGGTTTCGCGCGACCCATTTGCCCGCCGCCTCGTGGACCGTCGTTATGTGGTGTACGTTGTCGGAGTACATCATCCGCCAGTGGACGTACGAACCGGCCGCGGAGACGAGAGCCGCGGCTAAGAATACGTAAGGGATTATTTTAAAAGGGCTCTCTTTAACCCAGGTGAGGATGAGGTGAGCGCCGAAAACTATTGCTATCGCGAACAACGCGAAGTTGCACCCCTCGTACCGGCCGGCGGTACCGAAGTTGGGTAGGATGAGGCCGTAAAATACGTTGTGGAGGACCACCCAGATTATGAAGAAGGCGAACCCCGCGTTCAGCCGGCGGCGTACGAGTTGGATGACGGCGGCCCATAGGCCGATTTGACTGAGTACCGTGGGGTCCGAAAGTATTTTCATGGCGTTGGATAAATCGTTTTGCCCGAGCATCCATACGTAGATGTAGCGGTACCAATAGAAGGCTAAGATCAGCGGGCCGGACCATACGATGCGCGTATCGGGGCTCACCGTGCCCAGGTAAAGCCAGTGGCGGCCGAAATAGGTTGTGGGGAACGGGACCCCCGAAACTAGCCAATTTTGGATGACGAACGGTGCGTTGAACAAGAGCGGCATCGCGACGTACCCGACGACCTCGCCGGCGTTCGCCCGCCTTCTCTCGCGTATGAGCGTGATAACCCACCACGCGAACAGCATGGCTACGAGCAAGGCCCCCTCCGGCCGCAACGGGACGGCTGCCGCCGCGGCAAAGCCGGCTAGGGCGTGGCGGCCCCGGCCGAAGGCCGCCGCGGCCAGCGTCGCCATCGCGAAAAACAGCGACGTCTCCATCCCGGATACCGAAAACCACGTCACCGGCCCGAAGAGGGCGAAGATACAAGCGGCCAAGGTCGCCCACCACCGGGGGCGGCCGGGCCAGATACCGAGGACGAGCCAATATACTGCCCCCACCCACAATACGTGGCTGCCGACGGTAAGGGTTACCGCCGCCGCCCGCGGCGGAAGGCCGAGGAAGTGCGTCTCGCTCAGGACCATGGTCCACAAAGGCGCCGTGACGCCCGTAGACCTTTCGCCGGGGTTGTACTCGTAGCGTCCCTCCCGGGCCAGGTTTCGGGCGAAGACCTGATGGATCCACGCGTCGTCCGAGGGGAGGTTTAGCCCCTCCCCCGGGATCACGGTCGCCAGCCAGATGACGGGCCCGAGCGCCCCCACGGCCAGCGCCACGGCCAGCGGGAGCTTTTTATTTTCGGTCGTCGTCGTCATCACTCGCGTCTTACGCGTAACGGCCCGGGTTGCCGGTGCTCGTATTTCCCGCCGAGGGCGTTGCCCGTGCGGGGGCCGCCCGAAATATGGCCGCGGCGACGGCCCGGCGGCTCGGCGATGAGATTAAATTATCATTCCCGGCCGCCGCTCAAATGCTCGGCAGCCCGCTCGAGGTTTTCGCGGCGAGCCATTTCCCGGACGTCGCGTTGTTCGGGGTAGACCTCCAACGATTCCTGCAGCGCGGCCTCCGCGGCGTCCACGTCGCCCGAATATAAATGGGCGACCCCTTTGTTCGCGAGAATTTGGGCGTAATGGAGCCTGAAGGCGTTGTCTCCTATGCCTTTGCGCGGAAAAGCTTCCAACGCTTGGTCGTAGAAGAACAAGGCTTTTTCAAAGTAGCCGTTGGCGACGTATATGTTCGCCAGCTCGAGCAGCGATTCCGTCATGTCGCGCGCCACGGGGGCCACGGCTTCCAGCGTGGCGAGGGCCCGGTCCTCCTCCCCGGCGAGGAAATATTCCCTCGCCAGCATCGTCCTGTATTTACAGACGGCGTCGCGGACCCACTCTTCGGCCACGTAACGGCGCGCGGTAGGGTTGGCCTCGACTTCCGCAACCCCCCTCATCCGGTAACGGCGCCAAACCGGCGATACCGGGCGCTGCTTCGACGGCGGCCGCGTCACGCGGTATAACATGCCCGCCGGCTCGAGCGCGAAGCCGTAGGCCGCGACTTCTTCCCGATAGATGCTGTAATAGGTTTCGCGACGTTCCGGGGAGTTTAGGATGCCTTGCTCGAACGCGCGTTCCCACGCGCCCGCCGCGACGGGGTCCCGCGCGTCAAGCCGGCCGGCGGCGAAACGCTCGTACTCGCGGTACACGCTCCCCGTCGCATCTACGAAGACGTGGTCCGGCCTATACCCCTCCACCTTCTTCAGGTACGCGGTCTCAAAGGTCCCGAGGGAGCCGCGTTCGAACATTATGTTAAGGCCGCGGTACGCGATCGTGCGCAGAAAGTTGTCGCCGTAATCTTTGGCGAAATAGAAGTTGTGGTAATCGTTCCAATAGAAATTTAACGCCAGCGGCAGAATCACCGCCGCCGCGACGGCCGCGTATCCCGCGCCGCGGGCCCACGCGCGACGTCGTCTTGCCAACTCGAAAAGGGCCAGGCCCAAAAATAGCGCCGAGCACAGAAAGAAAGGAATAACCCATACCTGAATCCCCGGGATCTGGTGCGCCTGCAGAAGCAGTACCAGCGCAACGGTGGCGAGCGGCCCGGTGAGCAATAGGAGGAAAAATAAAAAACCCCACGGCGCGGCCCGACGTTTCAAGGCCATGAATATGCCGGCCGCCACGCCTACGACCCCCGGCGGCGTGAACTCCCACCACAGGAATTTCCCCAGCTCGAGTAATTGATGAGGCAGGAACATGAGGCGTACCGGTTCCGGGCCGCCGTATATCCGACGCGTGATGTGCGCGTAGGCGCGCGCGAGCGTACGCGGGTCGCCCCAGTTGATCGCCGGCGCTTGCGCCGCGCGTACCGGGAGGTAGAGGTAAATCGCGGCGCCGAACAAAGCGAACGCGAGCGCGGCGAAGGCCCCGCTGAAGGCCGGGACCTTTCGGAACCGCCAGATTAGGTACACCACGACGGGTATCGAGACTATGGCGGAGGAGGTATGCGCGCCGAGGGCCAAGCCGCCGACGAAGGCGGCCAGATAGCCCCACCGCGCGTCGCGCCTCCGGGCGAAGTTGAACGCGGCGTACAGCACCGCCGCCAGCCCGAGCGCGTTCACGGCGTACGCTTCGGTGACGACCGCCTGGCTCCAGAAGGTGCGGCTCAGGCCGAAGGCCGCGGCCGCGGCCGCCGCGGAGGCCGCCGCGGCCGTTCGCGCCCTCGCGTCGAGTTCTAAAAATAGTTGGCGCAGTAGTAAGTACAATAAGAAGCAACAAGCCGCCGCGGCCCCGGCCGACGCCAGGTTCACGCGCCAGGCGATACGGCCGAGAGGTACCAGCGTGAAAAGTTGGCCTAAGTGCGACTCGAGCGGATACCCCGAGGGGTGCGAGACGCCGAGCGTCGCCGCGGCCGTGGTTATCTGCCCCGAGTCCTCGAAGGTGATGGTCGGCGGCAGCGATATCAGATATGCCGCGAACGGTACGGCGGCGCTAAGAGCGCCGCACACGATCGCGAAGATTTTAGCTTTATCCTTCATTTCGAACGTCGGTCGCTGTCGGCGCCGGGCGCGTTTACGTATATATTAATCCCGGCGGCGTTCGAGGTGCCGAGCGTGCGGGCGGGGGACACGATTGTCGGAGAAACGGCCGACCTCCCGGGCCCTTATTTCTTATCCCACGGCGTGCGTACGCCGTAGTTGGGGGCTTCTTTCGTTATCTGGATGTCGTGGGGGTGGCTCTCGGCGAGGCCGGCGGCCGTTACGCGGACGAACTCCGCGGTCCGCCAGAGCGTCTTGATGTCTTTGGCGCCGCAGTAACCCATGCCGGCGCGCAGGCCGCCGACGAGCTGGTAGACCACTTGCGAGAGCGGCCCGCGGTAGGGAACGCGGCCCTCGATCCCCTCGGGTACGAGCTTGGCCGCCTCGGCCTCTTCCGGCTGGCCGTAGCGGTCGCGGGACAGGCTCGAGCCGCCCAACGCGCCCATACTGCCCATGCCGCGATAGGATTTGTACGAGCGCCCCTGGTAGAGAATGAGCTCGCCCGGGCTCTCCTCGGTGCCGGCGAAGAGCGAGCCGATCATCACCGCTGAGGCGCCCGCGGCGACGGCTTTCGTTATGTCGCCCGAATATTTTATGCCGCCGTCGGCGACGAGGGGAACTTTATCTTTGTGGCATACGGGCGCGACCTCCATTATCGCG
This sequence comes from Candidatus Zixiibacteriota bacterium, assembly GCA_011773985.1. Taxonomy (GTDB): domain Bacteria; phylum RBG-13-66-14; class B26-G2; order WVWN01; family WVWN01; genus WVWN01. The sequence goes on from WVWN01000086.1 coordinate 72,099, forward strand.
CCGGCCTGGGGGACGCCCGCGCCCGCGACGACGCGCGTCGTGCAGATGGCGCTCGGGCCTATGCCCACCTTGACGCCGTCCGCGCCCGCCGCGACTAGCGCCGCCGCCCCCTCCGCGGTGGCCACGTTGCCCGCGACGACCTCGACCTTTTTGAACTTACGTTTGATCAACTTTACCGTGTCGATGACGCCCGTCGTGTGGCCGTGGGCCGTATCGACGACGACGACGTCGCACCCGTTTTCCAGGAGCATTTCTACGCGCTCGAGGCGGCGCTCGCCGACGCCCACCGCCGCGGCCACGCGCAGCCGCCCCGTCTCGTCCTTGGCGGCGTTCGGATACTCGAGGGCCTTCACGATGTCCTTGACGGTTATCAGACCTTTGAGCCGGCCGCCCGCGTCGACGATGGGGAGCTTCTCGATGCGGTGCTTGTGGAGCAACTCCTTGGCCCGCTCGAGCGAAGTCCCCACCGGCGCGGTTACGAGCGCCTCGCGCGTCATTAACTCGCCGACGGGGATGTCGCGCCGCTTCTCGAAGCGGAGGTCGCGGTTGGTGATGATGCCGACGAGGACGCCCTCCTCGTCCACGACCGGGACGCCCGAGACCTTGTAGTTGGCCATGATGGCGAGCGCGTCGGCGACCGGGGCCTCCGGCGCAACCGTATAGGGGTCCACGATCATGCCGGATACGTACCGCTTGACCTTGTTGACCTCCGCGGCCTGCGCCTCGGCCGACATGTTGCGGTGGACGACGCCGATGCCGCCCTCCTGCGCGAGCGCGATGGCGAGCCCGGCCTCGGTCACCGTATCCATCGCCGCGGAAGCTATGGGGACGTTGAGTTCGATGTGGCGCGTGAACCGCGTGCGGACGTCGACGTCGGCGGGGAGGACGGCGCTGTAGCGCGGCTTGAGGAGGATGTCGTCGAACGTTACGGCGATTTTTTTGGGGTCGAACTTGGCCATCGTTTTCTCCCTTTTAATTGGGAATATACCATAAACCAAGACGCGCGGGCAAGGTTTACGGCGCGGCCCGTTTGCTTGCCTTCGCGGTTAACGGGGCTGGTCGCGGAGCCGTCCGGCACGAGCGTCGTCGGCGTCGGAGGGGGCCGGGTATATTTATAGAAAATTTCGATTTCCCGGCCCTCGGCCTCACCCCCGGCCGGATAACGGATAATAGAGGCGGGCCCATCTCTTTTACCGTCGGCGCGGCTCGGCTTAGCGGCAAAATATTTTTGACAATCGGCACGAGGTGAGTTAGTATAATTCGTCTATTTTATATTACGTAGCTAGGTCCAGGTTGCGGAAAGGGGTGACCCAAATGCCCAAGACCGGCGAACAACCGGGGCCGGGTTTGTACGTATGCGGGACCTGCGACCAGCTCGTCCGCCTCAACGACGCGGACGACGTGCTGCCGCCGTGCCCGAATTGCGAGGGGACCGAGTACCATTAGCTCGACGCTCGGGCGATACCTACGTCGAGCTGAGCCGTTGGAAGCCGGAGGGCCGCCGGAAGTCTGCCGCGCGGTTATGGAAACGCGGGAGACGCGTATCTATAAATATAGCAAAAGGGGACGCGCGAGACGGCGCCGGTCGGGATAGCCGCCGGGGGGAAGCGAAGACGCGAGAGAGCGGCCTCCCGCGGAAAAAATTCGAAACGGACGCTTAGGTTTAGTTACTTATAATATGGGGCGTCTAATTTTCTATTTNNGTTTTCGCTTGACAAAAAATAGCCTTTCTGCCATAATGGTATAGGAGAGGTGTAAACCGGCGTGCGAAAGGCTCGATACTTAGCGTTGTGCGCGATGTTAGCCGGGGCGAGTTGGGCCGCGGAAGGCGCCGGGGACAAAGTTTTCCTGGCCGAGGTTTTGTACGCCCCGGGCGCCGGCGCGTTACCCTTTATCGAACTCTATAACGCCAGCGAGGACAACGTCGACCTTAGCGGTTGGCGCATAAGTATCGCCGCTAAGGACGGCCCCGAGACCGTTACCTTATCGAGAGATAAAGAAAAGGTCGTCATCCCCGGTTACGGTTTCTATCTTATCGGGCGGGAGAAAGACCGCGGAGCCTGGTCGAGTTCGTCTTATAAACCCGACTTCTACTGCCAGCTCTCGATGGAGTACGCGAAGGGCAGAGGCGGCGTCATGCTCCTCCGGCCGAACGGCGCAGTACGGGACGCGGTCGGGTGGGGCCTGGCGCCTTGGCGTTTCTTCGAGGGCACGCCTCACGAGCCGGTGGCCCAGGGGCATAGCCTGGAGCGTAAGTCCGGCCCCACGCACAACGAGGTTAACGGCAACTCCTACGACACGGGCGACAACTCGACGGACTTCCGCGAGCGCCCCAAACCCCAACCTCAGAACATCAACAGCCCGCGCGAACGCCCCGCCGCCACTACCGAGGGCAACGCGTGGGGTCGCATAAAGGCTATGTATTACGACCAGTAAGAGCCTCGCCGCCGGGCGGTGGGGCATAGGGCGTTTGAAGGTCCTATGCCTTTTTTATATCCGTCGAACGCCAAAACGAGATAGGTAAAAAAGGGATGACGACGCGGGCCGAGGCCAAGATGGAAGGCGAAGTCGAACGCCAGCTGGCGCTCATACGCGAGGGGGCGCTCGAGGTCGTTACCGAGGACGACATGCGGGCCAAGCTCCGCGCGTCGCTCGCGGAGGCGCGGCCGCTTCGCGTAAAGCTCGGCCTGGACCCCACCGCGCCCGACATCCACCTCGGCCACACGGTCGTCTTGGGTAAGCTCCGGGACTTCCAGAAGCTCGGCCACGAGGTCGTCTTCCTCGTGGGCGACTTCACCTCCCGCATCGGCGACCCGTCGGGCTGGTCGAAGACGAGGCCGCCGTTGTCGCCCGAGGAGATCCGCGCCAACGCCGAGACCTATTGCGAGCAGGCCTTCAAGATATTGGACGAGAAGAAGACGACGGTAGATTACAACAGCCGTTGGCTCGAGCCGATGGCCTTCGCGGACGTCATCCGCCTCGCGGCCAAATATACCGTCGCCCGGATGATAGAACGCGACGACTTCGCCAAACGCCTCGCCGAGGGGTTGCCCATCAGCCTCCACGAGTTACTTTACCCGCTCGCGCAGGCCTACGACTCGGTGGCGCTCGAGGCCGACGTGGAGCTGGGCGGCTCCGACCAGAAGTTCAACCTGATGGTCGTGCGCGACATCCAGCGCGAGTTCGGCCAGGAGCCGGAGGTCGCCGTCATAACGCCCTTGTTGGTGGGCACGGACGGCGTCCAGAAGATGTCCAAGTCCTTCGGCAACTACGTCGGCGTGGCCGAGGCGCCCGAGGAGATCTACGGCAAATTGATGTCCGTTTCGGACGAGCTTATGTTGGATTATCTCGAGGTCCTTCGCCTCAGGACGGCCGAGGAGGTCGCGACGCTAAAGGCCGAGATCGCTCGCGGCCGCGTCCACCCCAAAGAGGCGAAGATGGAACTCGCGCGCCGCGTCGTCGAGACGTACCACGACGCCGCCGCGGCTCAAGGCGCGGAGGAACGCTTCGAGCGCGTGCACAAAGAGCGCCTCGCGCCGGCGGATATGCCCGTTTTTCATTTTAATTTTAAACGTGAACGTCTTAAAGGTACTCCCGTGGAGATAATGTCGAAGTCGGGTTTGGTTAAATCTAAGAGCGAGGCGAGAAGGCTAGTTAAGCAGGGCGCGGTGGAAATAGATGGCCGGAGGCTGGAGGAAGGCGAAGGAGATGTCCCTTTAACGTTTGCGGAAAGCGACTCTTTCGTTATTAAGGTTGGTAAACGTAAATTCGCCCGCGTCGTAATCGAATGAATGTAGGGGCCGGTCTTCAGACCGGCCCGGTTTTTTAGTCTTAGCGCACCGGCGCGTCCCTCGTTTTTCTTGCCCCGTTGTCCTTTTATGTTAAAATTTTAATATGCTTAAATCCCGTTTCGGGCCCGCGCGACTCGTGCCCTTAATTTCCGTTGCGACGGCCTTCCTCGTCGCCTCGTGCAGGCCGGGGGAGGTTGTGTGGCCTGCGGCGACGCAAGAGGATTTGGCCGACACCGTCTACGGTGCCCGGGCCGTGGGGACCGGCGCCGAGGTTCTCGCCGTTTCCGCCTCGGAAGGCGTTAAAGAGCTCGGCCTCAGGTGCGACCCTCAGAGCGAGGTAACCCTTTCGCCCGACGGTCGCCTCCTCTACTACGGCCGCGACAATTCCCTGTACGAGCGCGAGTTGGCCACGGCTAAGGACCGCGTCGTCGCCGCTTTTACCGGCGGCGTCGCTTGCGAGACCGGGCCGGACGAAACGGGCCGGGTGAAGACGTCGGCTTGGCGGTGCGGCGCGCGCTTCCGCGACCTGACCTTCGGACCTGACGGCCAGCTCGCGTTCTTGGTCGAGCCTACCGAGACCCCTCTCCCGGAGGCGGCCGCGGCGTCGGCGGAAGCGGCCGGGCAGCCGCGGCCCCGCGCCGATTTTCGGATGGACGCGGGTGCGTACCTTTTAGACCCCGAAAGTGACGTGCCCCGCTACCTCTTGCCGACGCGGGCCGTCTACGGCTTCCCGGGCCAAGGGGCCTTGATACTCGAGAGCGGGTTGACGGCGGCGCGTTACGAGTTCCGGTCGCGAGCCGTGACGCGCCTCTTGGGCCCGGAGGCTCACGAGCTCGGGTGGTTGCCGCCGGCCGCCGCATCCGGCGACAAAGTCGTCGTCGTGGCCCCAAAGGCCGACGAGAAGTCGCACGAGTACGTCCTGAACGAGGTCTACGTAATAGAGGGCGAGCGCGGCGGCAGCCGCCCGTCGTTGTCGATAAGGGGCAAGGAGCCGGCCACGCGCGTGGCCCTCTCCCCCGACGGCCGTTATCTCGCCGTGGAATGCACGTCGCGCGTCTTGGGCGAGGCTGTAATCTACGCCGTGGACCTCGAGCGTAAGCGATACAAGGTCTTGCTGCGAGGCGGCGGCCTTCTCCGTTTCGCGCGAGGTTCGCGCGCCGTCTTCTACCTCGTGGGCCGCGGCCAAACGGGGGACCTCTTCCTCGCCGGCCTCGACGGCGCCACGCGACGGCTGACTTCGGACGAAAAGGTCCTTCCCAGGCCGTAGTCCCGGCGCCGCGTTGCCGGACTTGCGGCCTGCTCCCGCGTTCGTTATAATAACCCTCGGGTGTTCATTTTGGCCGAATTTACCCACCTCCACGTCCACAGCGAATATTCTTTCCTCGACGGTATGTGCCGCCCCCGCGGGCTCGCGAAGCGTGCGCGCGAGCTCGGCATGTCCGCGGTGGCGCTCACGGACCACGGCGGCTTGTTCGGCGCGGTCCCATTTTACAAGGCGGCGCGCGACGAAGGGTTGAAGCCGATCATCGGCGCCGAACTCTACGTCGCGCCGGAGGGAAGGTTCGTAAAGAAAACCGGCCCGCGCGGCGAGGCGGGCGGCCATCTCATCGTCCTGGCCGAGAACGACGAGGGTTATCGCAACCTCCTGAAGCTATCGACAAAGGGCTACCTCGAGGGATTTTATTACAAACCCCGCGTCGACCGGGAACTTTTGAGCGCGTATCACCGCGGCCTGATCGCTTTTTCCGCGTGCCTTAAAAGCGACCTGGGCCAGGCGATATTGGCGGGCGATTGGGCCCGGGCGGACCGCGTCGTCGGCGAGTACGGGGATATCTTCGGGCGGGAGAACTTCTTCCTCGAATTGCAGGACCACGGCCTGCCCGAGCAGCACCGCGTGAACCGCGGCCTCTTCGAGCTGGCCGGCCGCCACAACTTGAAGCTCGTCGCGACCAACGACGTCCACTACGTGAACGCCCGCGACGCCCGCGCCCACGACGTGCTCTTGTGCATCCAGACGGGGAAGAACCTCAGCGACCCGGGGCGGATGCGCTTCGAAACGGACCAGGTGTATTTAAAGTCGCCCGAGGAGATGGCGGCCCTTTTCGCCGAGATTCCCGCGGCGCTGCGCGAGGCCGCCAACGTAGCCGCGCGCTGCAACGTGGAGCTGGAGTTCGGCCAGGTTCGCCTGCCGCGCTTCGACGTCCCGGACGGCGTTTCGCCCGCGGCGTTCCTCCGCGAATTGGCCTACGGCGGCCTCGGGCGCCGCTTCCCCGAGGCGGGCGAAGCCGTAAGGGAGCGGCTCGAGTTCGAGCTCGACGTCATCACGCAGATGGGGATGGAGGCCTACTACCTCATCGTGTGGGACCTCGTCCGTTTCGCTCAAAGTCGGGGGATCACGGTCGGCCCGGGCCGGGGCTCCGCGGCGTCCTCCCTCGTGGCCTATCTGTTGGGCATAACCGGCGTCGACCCCATCGAGCACGGCCTCGTCTTCGAGAGGTTCCTCAACCCGGAGCGCATTTCCATGCCGGATTTCGACATCGACTTCGGCGACCGGCGCCGGGACGAGGTCGTGGCCTATATAACCGAGAAATACGGCCAGGAGAGCGTCGCGCAGATAATAACTTTCGGGACTATGGCCGCCCGCGCGGCCGTTAAAGACGTCGGCCGGGTACTTCAGATTCCGTTCTCGGAAGCCGATATGATTTCAAAAGAGATCAACCCCATGGCCCCCCTCGCGGATTCCTTGAACGAGAACCCGGTCCTGAAGCGCGAGTACGAGGACAATCCCCGCGTTCGCGAGTGCATCGACCTGGCCCTTCAGCTCGAGGGTCTGACGCGGCACCCGTCGGTGCACGCCGCGGGCGTCGTGATCGCGCCGGACGAACTTACGAACTATGCGGGCCTGTACCGCGGCCGTAAGAACGAAGTTACGACCCAATTCGACATGAACGCGGTCGAGGCCATAGGCCTGCTCAAGGTCGACGTCCTCGGCCTCAAGACGCTGACGGTCATAGAGGACGCCGTCTGCGCCGTCCGAAGACGCCGCGGCGCGGACCTCGACGTCGAGCGCATCCCGTACGACGACGACGCCACTTACGACCTTATTTGCCAGGCCGATACGGACGGCGTATTCCAGCTCGAGTCCGAGGGTATGCGCGACCTGTGTCGCCGCGTCGCGCCCCGAAATTTCAAAGAGTTGATCCCCATCCTCGCGCTTTTCAGGCCGGGGCCGATGGGCTCCGGCGCCACGGAGCAATTCATAAACCGGAAGCACGGCCGGGCTGCGGCGCCCCTAATCCACCCCTCGCTCGAGCCCATCCTCGCCGACGCCTACGGCGCCATACTCTACCAGGAACACGTGATGAAGATCGCGAGCGAGGTCGCCGGCTACTCGCTGGGCCAGGCGGACATCCTCCGCCGCGCCATGGGCAAAAAGAAGCGGCGCGAGATGAAGGCGCAGCGCGAATCTTTCGTCGCGGGCGCGGAGGGGCGCGGTTACGCCCGGAAGGAGGCGGAGGCGATCTTCGACGTCGTGGCGCCCTTCGCCGAGTACGGCTTCAATAAAGCTCACGCCACGGCCTACGCCGTCCTCTCCTACCAGACGGCTTACCTCAAGGCCAACTACCCTCCCGAGTTTATGGCCGCCCTCTTGACCTCCGAGCAGGGTAACCCCGACAAAATAGTCCAATACGTCAGGAGCGCGCGGCAAATGGGCATCGAGATCCTGCCGCCCGAAATCAACGTCTCCTGGTATAACTTTTGGGTCGAGGACGAGAGACGCATCAGGATGGGGATGGGGGCCATAAAGAACGTGGGCCGCGCCGCGATCGACGAAATCGTCGCCGCGCGCCAGCGCGGCGGGCCGTTCACGAGCCTGACCGACTTCTGCAGCCGGGTCGACCTCCGAGCCGTCAACCGCGCCGTAATCGAGTCCCTTATCAAGGTGGGCGCGTTCGACTCCTTCGGGAGGGGCCGGGCGTCGCTGTACGAGGAGGTGGACGCGGCGTTGGAGGTGGGTAAGAGGTTGAGCCGCGACCGCGTGGCGGGGCAAGGGAGCCTTCTCGGCTCGTGGGCCGGTGGGGAAGAGCCGGAAAAGGTCGAAAGCGACGGGTACGAGTGGCACCACCTCGAGCTTCTGCGTTACGAGAAGGAGCTCCTCGGCATCAGCATCTCCGGCCACCCGCTCGACCGCTACCGCGACATATTGGCCAAACAGGACGCCGTCACGGTGGGCGATATTTTGGCCGGCCGCGCGGCCCCGGCGGCGAGGGTCGGCGGAATGGTGGGGCGAATTAAAACCATCGCCGACAAGAAGGGTCGCGAGATGGCGTTCTTCACGCTCGAGGACGACGGCGCCCTCGAGGTAGTGGCGTTCGCGGACTGCTACGCGAAAGCCGAGTTCGTCATATTCGTAGACAGGCCGGTCCTGGTTCAGGGGCGCGTCAAGTACGACGAGGGAACGTATAAGCTTATCGCCGACGACGTTACCTCTCTCGAGGACGCCGAGTATCGGTTCGCGCGGGAAGTCCACATAATGCTGCCGGAGAACGCGGACGCGGAGCTGCTCGCGGATATGGAGAAGATAATAGGGCGCAACGCGGGCCGGTGCCCCGTCTACTTCCACGTGCGCCGCGACGGCCGCGAGGTCGTCATCCGCGCCCGCGCCGAGTTCAGTTGTAAGCCGACGCGCCAGTTGATCCGGTCCCTCGAGCGTTTCGCGGGGCGAGGGCGCGTCCAGTTGCGATAGGAAGCGGCGATATGCGCGACGTATTGATTCTCATAACGCTCGCCGTCGTTGCCGCTTCGGCCGCCGGGGCCGAGCGTACGCTGGCGGCGGTGACGTTGGAAAGGCCGGCCCAGGCTTACGAGCTGCTCGCGCGAGGCGTCCCGGTAGTGGAGGCGAGGCCCTCTTTCGCGCTCGTGCTCACGTTCCCCGACAGCCTCGGCCTGCTCGACGGTTACGCGTACGTGGACCTGGGCGTGCCGCCCGGGCCGGTGTATCTGGCCTGGCCGCGCCCGGGCGAAAAGTTGCCCGAGGTAGCGGGCGTCGCGGTCCTGGCCCAACTCGGCGGGACGTACGTCGTAAGCGGGGAGGCGGCCGCGGTCGAGCGGCTCGCGACGTTGGGCGCCGAGCTCAAACGGGTCGGCGTAGAGCCGCTGAAGGCGCCGCGCGACGTTACGTACCCGCGAATCTCCTACGACCCGCTCGTTGGCCAAATGGTCGCGCGCGTCCGCGCCGACCGCTATTTCGAGCACATAGAGAAGCTCGCGGCGATCAAGACGCGCTACTCCTACGCGGAGGAGATCGAAAAGGCCGCGGCCTATATCGAAGAACATTTCCGCAATCTGGGCTACGAGACCAGCCGGCGCCCCTACGTCTACCAACCTAACGAAAACGATTACTTCGCCGACTCGGTTTTCCGCGCCGGCGGCCGGTTGGGGTGGGTGCTGTCTACTTGGGGCTACGTTTGGCGGAGCGACGACCGGGGCCGGACGTGGAAGGCCTATAAGTCGGAGGGCCGCTTGGACCACGGCTGCTTCGTGACCGACGACGTGGGCTTCGTCGTGGGTGGGTTGGGTTTTCTCGCGCGCACGGACGACGGCGGCCGGACTTGGAAACAGCTCGAGCTGGAAGACCCGAGCGATTATTTGCGCGACGTCTATTTTTTTGGCACGGCGCGGGGCGTGGCCGCGGGCGACCGCGGCGCCGTTTACCGGACCGCGGACGGCGGCGCGACGTGGCGCAAGGTTGCGACGCCGACGAAGAAGTTAATCCTCGGCGTGTACGCGCAGACGGCCGCTAAGTGGTGGGCCCTCGGTATGGAGGGCTTGGTGATGCGCTCCTACGACGGCGGCGCTACGTGGAAGGTGAAAAACGTGCCGCAGACCGAGGGCTTCGGCATGCGGCGTATGGCGTTCGCCGACGCGACCCACGCGGCGATAGTCGGCAACGAGGGGACCATCCTCTACTCGGAGGACGCGGGCGAAACGTGGCGGCGGGTGTCCGGTTATTTCCCGGCCTGGCCTTTTTTCACCGAGGTCGCGTTCGCGGACGACAAGCGCGGTTGGGCCGCGGGCTCGAGCGGCAAGGTTTATCGGACCGACGACGGCGGCGCGAACTGGACGCGGCAGCGCACCCCCTTCGGCGATTACTATACTTACACGGGCATATCGATCGTCGGCAGGGAGGAAGCTTGGGTCGTCGGCGGCCCCGCCGCGATTATCCATACCACCGACGGCGGCGAGAGTTGGGAAGCGGTAAAGATGATTAACCGCGACCCCATAATGTGGGATAACGTCGAGGCCACGAAGAGAGGCGGCGGCCGCGGCGACGAAACGTACGTGCTTTGCGGCCACTACGACTCCATCTCCCAAGACCCGTGGAACCGTGCGCCGGGCGCCGAAGATAACGCCTCCGGGACCGCGGCCCTGCTCGAGGCCGCGACGGCGCTAGCCGACTTCCGCTTCGACCGTACCCTCAAGTTCGTCGCCTTCTCCGGCGAGGAGGAGGGCCTTATAGGCTCCCGCGCTTACGCCCGCGAGGAGTACGAAGCCGGCGCGGATATACGCGGCGTATTTAATATGGATATGATATCTTACCTCGACGAACCCGTGCACGACGTTCGGGTCCATTACAATGAATTTTCGCGTGAGCTTCTGTCGTCGTATCGCGAGGCGGCGCGACTGTACGTGCCGGCCTGCGTCGTGCGGCCGATGACCGGAGGCCGGGGCGGCAGCGACCACGAGTCGTTTTGGGATTACGGGTACCCGGCGCTCCTGTCCATAGAGTACGCCGGCAAGGAGTTTTACCCGTGGTATCATACTACGGAGGATTTACCGAAACATCTCACGCCGGCGTTCGGCGCGGACGTGACGCGCGTAAACCTCGCCGCGGCGGCCTCGCTCGCGGGGACGCGGGCGGGGCCGCTGCCGCCGTCGGAGGTTGTCGCCTACCCCAACCCGGCCAAGCCGTCGAAAGGCCACGGCCACATCCGCTTCGCCGGCGTCGCCCCGGGCAGCTCGCTCGTACTTTACGACCTCGGCGGCGCGGAGGTATGGGCGACGGTGGTTGACGAGTCTGGCCTCGCGGAGTGGCCGCTGATTACGGCCGGCGGGAACCCCGCGGCCTCCGGCGTTTACCTCTTCGTGAGCGAGGACCGGCACGGCGCGAAGCGGTTCGGCAAAGTAGCTGTAATTAAATAATATTATGTCGGGCGTCGAAACGGACCGGCAGCCTTCTTCGAATAAGCGCCTCGAGGATTTGTTTTTCGTCGGCGTAATAGCGCTTGCGCCGGCGCCGCTGTTCGCGACGTCGATGGCTTATTTCGGCCTCCTGATCGTCGCGGCGTTGTTCTGCGTCTACGTCGCGAAGAACGGTTGGCGGCGCCTCCGCTTACTGCCGCTCGACTTTCCGATCGCGGCTTTCCTCGTCGTTCGCATCCTGTCGACGTTGACTTCGCTCGAGCCAGTACTCAGCTGGAAAGGCCTGGAAAAATCGGGGCTCCTTTTGGCCTACTATCCCCTTGCCCATATGCCGGTCTCGCGCGCTCGCCGCCTGGCGGGCATTTATATTTTTCTGGCCGCGACGGTCGTCGCCGCGGTCGTGGGTTTCGTCGACTTCGCGCTCGGCGACGTGGAGCGCGTGGCCTCGCGGACCGGGGGCTATACGACCTTCGCGGAGATCCTCGCGGTGGCGCTGTGCCTGATTTTGGCCGCGGCGGCGTTTTCGTCGGGCCGGCGGCGCGCTTGGTTCGGCGCCGCGGCGCTGTTGCCGTTCGGCGCGCTAATCCTGACTTTTTGCCGGGGGCAGTGGCTCGCGCTGGCCGGCGGCGTGGGCTTGATCGGCGCGCTGAGGGAGCGGCGCATATGGGGCGTACTTCTGCTGGTCGCGGCCGCGGCCGCTATCGCGGTTTGGCTTTTGCCCGCGGGCGTCGCCTCGGGCCGCTTTTCGTTGGGTGACCCGGCGTTCGAGAACTATCGCGACATTCTTTGGAAGGGAGGGCTGGCGGTGGTCTTCGACAGGCCGTTGACGGGCTTCGGGCCGCAGACGATAAAGGTCGTGTTTCCGTATCAGACGCGATTTTATTCGCCCGTGGCCGGCGTGATCGGGTGGCATAACGATTACTTGCGGCTGGCCATCGAGAGCGGCCTCCTCGCCGTGGCCGCGGCCGTGTGGATCGTGGTCGCGTCGACGCGGACGGCGTGGGCCGCGTTCCGCGCGGAAGGCGGGGATACGCGGGTGCGCGCGCTCGGCCTTGGCCTCTTGGCCGCGACGGCCGCGGTCCTCGTCAGCGGCCTCGTCGGCGACGTCGTATCGGACCCGGCTATGTTGGTCGTCTTCGTCATCTTGTGGGGGCTTTCCGCTCCCCTCCTCGCGGGGCACGTGAAAGGCGGCGAGAGAGATACGTAGCGTTTTAATCGCGCGCAACGACCGCCTCGGCGATTGGGTTTTGACGCTGCCGCTGCTCGCTGAGCTCAGGGCGGCTTGGCCGGAGGTGCGGCTCGGGGCGATGGCGAGGCCCGCGGTCGCGCCGCTGCTCGAGCGGTGTCGCGCCGTCGAGACCTTTATCGCCTCGAGCGAGAAGAGCTGGCGCGGCTTCCGCAGGGCGACGGCGGCCGTGCGGGCCGCCGGCTTCGACGCCGCGGTCGTCGTTCACCCCGACTTCGTCGATACGCTGGTCGTTTGGTGCGCGGGCGTCGGCGTCCGCGTCGGCAACGGCTACCGCGCTTACTCGATCCTCTACAACCGGCGAGTCTTGCTTCATCGCTCGCCCTCGACGCGTCACGAGATAGAGTATAATTTAAAATATTTGGAGGGGTTGGGGCTTACCGTTCCGGCCGAGGTGCCGGCGCCGAGGCTCGAGGTGACCGGCGAGGACCGCGCGGCGGCGAGGGCGTTGCTCGCGCGTCGGGGCGTGGGGGGCGAAGGTTACGTCGTGGTGCACCCGGGGAGCGGCGGCTCGTCGCTCAATTGGTCCCCGCGGCATTACCGGAGCTTGGCGGCTGAGTTGGGGAAGGGTTTGGGCGGGGCCGTCGTCGTCACGGGTGCGGCCGAGGAAGCGGAGCTCGCCTCCTACGTCGCGGGGGAGGGGGCCGGCCGCGTGGCCGTCGCCGGCGATACGCCGCTCGGAGCGCTTTTGGGTTTGTTGGCGGGCGCGCGGCTTTTCGTATCCGCCAATACCGGGCCGATGCACGTGGCCGCCGCGGTGGGGACGCCGACGTTATCGCTTTTCTCGCCGCTTCGTTCCGGCTCGCCCACGCGGTGGGGCCCGCGGGGGAACGTGGCCGCGGTCGTTGTGCCCTCGGGTTACGCGTGCGCGAGGTGCCCGGGCGAACGTTGCCAACATTTCAATTGTATGGAGGCGATAACGGTGGAGGAGGTGCTGGCCCGGGCGCGGCGGCTCGTGCGTACGGCGTAGGAAGGGCGGTGCGTTCCCGGCTCGGCGGCTAAGGTTTCGGGCCATTATTAGATTATTTTAAGCGTTGACGGGCGGAGGGGTATATGATAGACTTTACCAATAGGGAAAATGGATTTTTATACAAACCCTTTATAAGTTTTAACGTATTTTAATCCAAGAGGTTCTTTATGCGTATGTCGACGCGGGGCCGTTTTGGCCTACGGGCTCTTTTACATCTCGCCGAGAACGGGGACGGCCTGCCGATGTCAGTGTCGATACTTGCCAGGGAGATGGCGGTTTCAGCCGATTACTTGATGCAGCTATTCGTCAAACTCAGGCGCGCGGGTCTGGTCAAGAGCGTGCGAGGGCCCCGGGGCGGGTTCAAGCTTTCACGCCCGGCCGCGAAGATCACGGTCGGCGACGTCGTACGCGCGGTCGAAGGGCCGATTGGGGTAGCGCCTTGCGTCGCGCCCGAGTCTTGTTACGGAGGCAGGAGCCGGCGCGCTATGCAACGGCTATGCCCGAGGCGGGACCGTTGTGCCGCCAGGATCGTTTGGGAAAATTTGAGCGCGGAGATAGAAAGGGTACTCGACGACACGAATCTAAGCCAAGTGTTAACGGACGCGCAACGGCTGCAGCGCGTTCCCGTCTAATCTCGGTACGCCCGAGGAAACTATATGTACAGCGAGAAAGTAATGGAACACTTTTACCGGCCTCGGAACGTGGGCGTTATCGAGAACGCGGACGGCGTCGGCAAAGTCGGCAACCCCGTGTGCGGCGATATGATGGAGCTCTTCATCAAGGTCGAGGGCGACGTTATCGAGGACGTGAAGTTCCGGACCTTCGGCTGCGGCGCGGCGATCGCGACGTCGAGTATGGTCACCGAGCTCGTTAAGGGGAAGACGCTCGAGGAGGCGCTGAGGATTACGAACAGGACCGTCGCCGAGGCCCTCGGCGGCCTCCCCAAGCAGAAGATGCACTGTTCCGTCCTGGGGGAAGAGGCGCTCGACGCCGCGATTTTCGACTACCTCACCAAGAACGACCTCCGCCCCGACCTGGTCGAGTTGATCGAGGAGGGGCGCGAGGCGCGGAAGGCCCGGGTCGAAGACCCGCATGGAAGTCACGATTAACGGCGAGAGGCGCGAGCTTCCCGCCGGCATAAACGTTAGCGAACTGCTCGAGCGCCTTAGCGTCGACGCGTCGCGCGTGGTCGTGGAGCTGAACCGCGACGTGCTACCCCGCGAACGTTACGACGCGACGCCGGTGGCGGAGGGCGATTTTTTGGAGCTGGTCGAAATC
>WVWN01000086.1:86598-87364 GCA_011773985.1 Candidatus Zixiibacteriota bacterium
GACTCGGAGGTCCCGCGGTGGTTGTAACCAAAGAAGACGTTTTGAACGCGTTGGGTGCGGTGAACGACCCGGAAATCCCCGGCCTCAGCATCGTCGACCTGGGCCTGGTCTACGGCGTCGACGTCGAGGGCGGCAAGGTTAACGTAAAGATGACCGTGACCGCGCCCGGCTGCCCGATGGCCCACTTTATGGCGCAGATGGCGAAGCAGGCCGTCGAGAAGCTCGAGGGGGTGGCGGAGGCCAACGTCGACGTCGTCTTCGAGCCGCCGTGGAATCCGAACATGATGAGCGACAAGGCCAAGAAGCAGCTCGGCTTCGACTAGCCGCGCGGGCGCGAAGAGAATCTCAGGGCGGCGTCGTAGGCCGCCTTTTTCGTTCGTTAGTTTGGGTAATCAAGAACTTGACGGGGCCGGACGCGCGCTATAACGTTCGCCGGGTGTAGGGATATGAAAAAATTTTTGCGATATTGCGGCCTCTTGGCGCTCAGCGGGGCCGCATCCTATTTGCCGAACTCCGAAGGATAATATCTAATGACGGACGATTAAGGAAGGTTAGCTTTTTTTAAGTAAATATATACTAAGCGAAGGAAGTTAATATTAGTTATTTGGTAAAGTATAAAAGTTTCGCTTATTAAATTATAGAAAATATAAAAAATATTAAAATCTTGAATTGGCGAAAATAAGTCTTGACAAAACGGCCCGGGTTGTCTAAAAAGGTATTAAGGATAGGGGATATGAAAGAAATACTTCGATGCTGCGGCCTCTTG
>WVWN01000085.1 GCA_011773985.1 Candidatus Zixiibacteriota bacterium
TACGCGCTCGACGTCGGCGCGGAGCTGGCGGAGGTCGGCGCGCATGCCCTCGAGCATTTCGCCGACCTTACCGCGCCAGGCCGCGGCCTTCATCGCGCTCCAATCGTTGTTTTCCGGCATAAGCGTTTAAAAATTATTTGACATAAATTCGCATCAAGCCGGGATTCTTAACTCACGCTTTTTTTGCTTGACAGGGCCGCCCAAAAGTGCTATACGATATACAGAAAAGGGGACCGTTCCGGAGAGGAGCTTCGGAGAGGAGGAACGATGGGGAAAAGGTTGACTATAACGTCGGTAGTAGTACCGGCGGCGTTCTTAGCCGCGGCGCCGGCTTGGGCGACGATAGGGTCAATAATTAGTTCTTTCGCTATAGAACGTAGTTGCGAGTACGGCATACACTGCGAAGGTAATTACATTTTTTTGTCCCAACGCGAGTACGGCTACAACTACTTGAAGACATATACGCTATCCGGTTCGTCCGTACGGCGCGTGCAAATAGACCCCGGTAATCCATATGCACTTTACAGCGGCTCCCGTACGCACCTAGGCGGCGGGTACGTGGCGTTATGCGACATCAGGACGTACTACTTAAAAATTTTCTCTATAAGCCGGGGCGGTTCCCCAGTAACGTCGTTCCGCGTGAGTAGCGGCGCGCGTAATAATTTCTGGAACGGCGAATATTACCACGTAAACGCGAGGGGAGACAAAGGGCTTTTTCGCCGCTATACGCGGTACGGCGTTTACGCCGGTTCGTGGAATTGCGCCGGTTGGCCGGCCGCAATGAATTACTGCGGCGGCGCCGCGTACGCGCACCGCGGTAACCGCGGCGAAGGCCCTTATTTCGTAGCCAGCGCGAGCTACTCCCGTAGGCCGTGCTGCATAACGACGTTCCCGGCTGGCTCCCTCGTAAGTACGTGGCACACACCTTTTACTGGGTCCGTATGGCACCTAGCGTACGGCGATTCGTCCAAGCCGGTGACGTACGGCGCCGCAATTTGGGCCATACACCTTCTCACAGACTTAGTACTCGAGTTCGACATAGACGCGCGCGGCGCGTCGCGATTACTCCCCGCTTCGTTGGGCAAGGTAAAAGCGATATACCGCTGAGCTAAGGCGGCCGTGGCCGCCTTTTTTACGAGGCGTAGTAGTAACCCCAGACGGAGAACAATCCCCCCCCAAAATAAATAAAAAAACCGGAGGCCTAAGCCTCCGGCTCGAGAACATCTATCGTTTGTATACGGCCGTTAACCGTTCCCCGCGTGCCAGCGGTCCATCACGGCGTTGCCGGCGATGTAGGCGGCGGCGAGCGAGCAGG
>WVWN01000037.1 GCA_011773985.1 Candidatus Zixiibacteriota bacterium
GTGATGGGTATCTGGTAGGCGGGGGGTTGGAAGGAGGTGTCTATTTCGAAGGTGAAGCCCCAGTCTCTTTCGTGGCCTTCGCCGGCGTATTCCCAGTCGACGGCGTTGCCGCTCGCGAGGTAACGGAGTATCTCCCAGTCGTTGCCGTGCCGCCACCCGGATAGCGTTTCTAATAAGTACCCGGCGAGATTTTTGTAATACGTGTAATCAGGCTCAGGCGGGTGGCCGTAGGTATAAGCCCAAGGGTATAACATCGCCCGGCCGTAGGAGTGGTAGTTTAGGGTATAGATGAATTGGTGGTCCTCGTCGTTGATGAGGTCGCGGAGAGCCTGGGTCTCGGGCTCCGAGAAGGGAGAGGGGCCGCAATAAGTGTTCGACCTGGGATTGTGGCTCGCGCCGCCCTCGCCCCAATGGTAATCGTAGTTGCGGTTGAGGTCGACGCCGTATACGCCGCCGCCATTGTCGCGGCGGTTCTTACGCCACATATTATAGTACTTGAATACGTAGTTGTGGCCGTCCGGGTTGAGCATCGGTACTATCCAGGTCTCGACGTTTTCGACGATGAGCTTCACGTCCGGGTCGGCGGGGTATTTTTCGCAGAGCTGTTTGGCGAGGTAGAGCGGGACCTCGACCGTCATAATTTCGCGGGCGTGGTGGTTACCGTCTATAAGTATGTCCTTCTCCGCGGCCTCGTGCGCCGTTACGTTATCGGAGACCTTCAGGGCCCATATCTCGCGCTTCTCCCAGGTGTCGCCGACGTCGTGAAGGGCACAGATGTTCGGGTACGCGGCGGCCAGGGCCTGGAGCTCCACTACCAGCTCGTCGTATTCGGTGTATTCGGAAGGCGGCGCGTCGGTCGTGTCGATGACCTCCAGGATGTCGTACGCGATGCCTTCGAGGCCTAGGGCATTTAAATCCCCGGCCGACGCGATGAGGTCGAAGTGTTCGCCCGGTACGGCGTCGCCCACGTCGAAGTCGTATTCCTGCAGGTCGGCCATAAGACGGCCCGGGTCCGCGTGCGCCCGCGTCCAATAGACCGTATCCGCGGCCGCCGCCCCGACGGCCAGGGCCGCTACTACGGTAGCGCCGATTTTGGTCGCTCTCATTTTATCGCCCCTTTATCTGGAGTTATCGCTTAGCCTAAGCGTATTTTTTGTTAACCTAAACGTCTTGGGTATGTTATACGTATGGATTTTAAGGCCGCGCATAATTTATTCGGTAAAGATGGATATTGTCAACAATTGTTTTTTTACTCGCGCGAAATTTGTAAGTCTTTATTTATCAATAATAAACGGCTATGGGGGCGGTTTTTTTCCACAAAATATTAACAATAAATCCCGTTACGGAAACGCATTATTTTTTTAGGGTTGTGCTAACTATGTTTTAATGATGAAACCTTGTCAGGGCGTAATATCGTATCGCGTGCGCAGCAGTCGTCGCGCGCGCGGTGGTCCAGGTTATAGTGGAGGCCACGGCTTTCGGCGCGGTCCTGCGCCGAGCTTACTATTAACTGAGCGACGGTTACGATGTTGTGTAGCTCGATCAGGTCGTAGTTCGCGCGGGCCGTTGCGAGGACCTTGTCCACGTTTCGGTGGATGGCGGCCAATCTTTCCGCGGCCATCTCGAGGCGGCGGTCGCTACGCACGATGCCCACGAAGTCGCGCATCGTCCGCCTGACGAGGTACCAGTCGTGAGATATCGCTACCGGCTCGTGCTCGTTGCCGTGGTCGCCGCCCCAGGCCGCGGCCACGCCCGCTTCCGGAACGGATTTTATTTCATCCGCCGCGGCGTCGGCCGCGCGTTTCGCGAAGACCACCGCCTCCAGGAGCGAATTCGACGCGAGGCGGTTGGCGCCGTGGAGGCCGGTGCAGGCGACTTCGCCCACGGCGTACAGGCCGGGAAGTTCGGTGCGGCCCTGGATGTCCGTTAGGACGCCGCCGCAACAATAGTGGGCGGAGGGTGCGACCGGCGCCGGCTCCACGGCCAGGTCGATGCCGTATTCGCCGCATTTTTGGTATACGTAGGGGAACCTCTTCACCAATTTTTCCTTACCGAGCGAGGTTACGTCGAGGTAAACGTGGTCCGTTCCCGCCTTCTTCATCTCCTCGTCGATGGCGCGGGCTACGACGTCACGGGGCGCCAGTCCGCCTTTGGGATGATAGTTAAGCATGAAACGTTCGCCGTCTTTGTTTAACAGTATGCCGCCCTCGCCGCGCAGCGATTCCGACAGAAGAAAGGACCGCTCGGGTAACGTTTTCGCGCCCGGGCGGAACAAACACGTGGGGTGGAATTGGAAGAACTCCATGTTGGCGACGGCGACGCCCGCGCGCCAGGCCGCGGCGATGCCGTCGCCCGTGCACACGTCCGGGTTAGAGGTTATGAGGTAGACTTTGCCCGCGCCGCCCGCGGCCAGGACCGTCGCCCGCGCCGCGAACGGCGTGATCTCGCCCGTGTCGGCGCTCAGCACGTACGCGCCCCGGCACCGGCGGCCGTCGTCGCCTTCCACGATTAAATCGAGCGCGAGGCGGTTTTCGAATATTTCGACGTTGGCCCGCCGCCTCAACGTACCTATCAACGCGTCCTCTATCGCCTTGCCCGTGAGGTCCGCGGCGTGAAGGATGCGCCGTCGCGAATGTCCGCCCTCGAGGCCGAGGTCGTAACCGCCGCCTTTTCCTCTCGTGAACTCGACGCCCAGTTGCGTGAGTTCCGCGACGCGCCGGGGCCCTTCGCGTACTACCGTCTTGACTACGTCCTCGTGGCACAGGCCGTCGCCCGCGCGTATCGTATCGCGGGCGTGGAGGTTCACGTCGTCGTCGGGCGACGTGACCGCGGCGATGCCACCCTGGGCGAGCGCGGTGGCCCCGTCCGTAAGGCCGCGCTTGGTGACGAGGGCGACGCGGCCGCGGTCGCCGAACTCGAGCGCCGTGTACAAGCCGGCCAGGCCGGAGCCGACTACCAAGAGGTCGAAGTCCATATTTTATTAATTATAACATAGCCTACCGTAGCACGTAAAGGTAATAAAAAAAGGGCGGCCTTGCGGCCGCCCGGCGCGACGTCAGAGCCGGTAATTCCTACAACGCGATAAACGCGGCGTACGTGAGCGTAATGTACATGCCCTGTGGCGTGTTGTTCCCGAACACGGGGTACACGAACTTCAGGCCGATGGCGTTGCGCTCGTCGAGCTCGTACCTCGGGTACAGGCCTATGTAAAGGGAAGAATGGGAAAGCCCTTCGCGTTTTGGGACCTCGGCCGGCCAGTCCGTCGGGTACGTAATATCGTCTTCCATCGACATCGCGTAGCCGATGGGCACGTAGATCTGGAACTTCTGGTCGCGGCCGGTGCCGATGCCGGGTTCGACGTGTAAGTAAATCATCAGGCCCGGCGTCAAATCGACCTTTCCCGTGTAGGATTTGGTTTTCTTGGGGTCTTTGGGATCGGGATATTTTACCGTTTTCGAGTAGCCCGTTTTTTCCATACGGTACCGGAAGCCGGCTTGGCCGCTCATCTTGAATATGGTGTCTTCGCCGTATTTGCCCGCGACCGCGGCGACGTCTATGTCGGCCTGGTCGTCGCCCAAATTGGGTTTTTCGGATTCGTAGTCGACCTTACCGACCGGAATCTTTACGGCGAGGCGCGGCCCGATGAAGAAGTCCGGGCCGCCTTCCCAAATCCCGCGCGCTTTGACCCAGATGTCGCCGATGCCGAAAGTGTTTACCGTTTTCTCTTCGGGTGTACCAGGTTCCCACGTTTTGCTCGGGCGTAGGATCTGGAACGTTAGGTCCGCCATGTAATGCTCGTTGAACGCGTAACCTACGTCCAGCGGGACGAGTAGGGCGTTCGGTTCCTCGGCTTTGGCTACGCTGTCGCCGTCGTCGTTAAACTCTTTAGTGGCGCGCCAGTACCCGGCGCCGACGTTCAGGTGTAGCATTTCCGGCTGGATGGGCAGGCCGCCCGGGTCGACTGAGATGAGGCCGTCGTAGGGCGCCTTTCCAGGCATTGTGTAAGCGAGTGCCATTCCCGCGGTGACGAGGGGTACGGCAAGTAGGAAAGATAAGTCCGATAGCTTCATTCCGTCCTCCTTGGTTGGGTTTAGCGTTTACGGCTAATATATTATATGATAAGCTAATTAAAAGCAAGTTTTTTTTCGCGGGGCAACCCTAAAGGGTTCAGTTGCGAAAAGTCTTGACATAGGGAACGTACGTTATTAGAATTAAACTTAATAAAATAAAAGGCGTGCGGCCGCGGCCCCGGGTGGTGGTAAAGCGCCCACCGTAACGTGGGAACGCAAGCTTAAGCGCGCGGACGCGGTTCAATAACGTTGCGGCAGTAAGTGTGGTTCGGGCCCGCGCGCGTCGGGAACTGATTCGAGATTACCGGTAGGTTTAAGCGAACGTTATGGGCCATTCAGAGCCGTCCGCCGGCGGACGTTTTTTTTATCTTATTCGGCCAAAGTTTATGCGAACGACGACAACATTAGTTTTCCTGGTCCTTTCCCTTTTGGCGTTGAACCGTTGCGGCAACGGCCGCGACGTCGAGTGCTTCGAGGTTGCGGTCGTGACGGACGCCGGGGGCCTCGGCGACAAGGGAAAGAACGACATGGTCTGGCGAGGGTGCCAACGTTTCGCGGAGGAGGGCGGCGTCTTCACCAGCGTTTGCGAATACGAGCCGGGGACCGAGGCCAAGGGTCGTACCTGTTTGGACGAGGCGAGCGCCCGAGGCGTCGACGTCGTCGTCGTGGCGTCTCCCATATGGGGAGCGTACGTCCACGGCCTCGCGAAAAAGTACCCCGGCGTAAATTATTTAATCGTCGGGGGCGGACAGGGTGCGCCGAACGTCGCGGCCTTAAGCTTTCCGGCCGCCGAAGCCGGTTTTTTAACGGGCGTGGCCGCGGCCGCGGCCGTGCCGGCGGGTAGCTACGGCTTCCTCGGCGGCCGAAGGGACTCGACAACGGAAGGGTTGGCGGCGGGTTATCGCGACGGCGTTCTCTCCGAAAACGCGTCCGCGCACGTGGCGGTGGCTTATCTGGGCGACGATTTCGCGGCCCCGACGGCTTGCGAGCGGGCGCGCGCTTTAGCCGGGGAGCTATTCGGGGGCGGGGCCGCGGTGATATTTGCCGCGGCGGGGCGCGCCAACGCCGACGTCGCCGCGGTCGCTAAGGAACGTAAAAAGCTTATAATAGGCTGTGGCTCGAACCAGAATTATCTCGAGCCGGGCTACGTCATTACGTCGCTGAACATTCGTTGGGATGACGTAGTCTTCGAGGAACTGAGCGTGGCCGCCGCCGACGCGTTCAAAGGCGGGGCGCGCGTAATAGGCATCACCAGTAAACACATTTCGTACCCGATCGACGACAACAACCGGTCGTTGATTCCGGCCGAGGCCGTGAGGAAGATCGAGGCCGCGCGCCAACGGCTGGCGGCTCGAGCGGCCAATTGAGGCGTTTCTTCGTGGCGACTACTACGGCCGTGAATCTGGACAGGGCCGACGTGGAGCGAATTGCGCGGGCCGGGGGCGCGGCGCTCGTCGGCGTCGCCGCGGTGAGTGGCGGCGTGCCCGCGCCGTTCCGCGATTACCCGCGGGCGGTCGTGGCCGCGGTTCCTTTGTCGCGCGGCGTAATCGCGACCTGCGTGAAAGAACCCACGCGCCTTTACGCCCACCATTACCGCGTAGTCAACGCCGCGCTGGACGCCATAGCGTGCCGCGTGGCGTCCTTCCTGGAGGGGCGGGGCCACGAGACGTTGGCGGTGCCGGCGTCGCAGGTGGTCGATTGGGAGCGAGTGGCGGGCGCCGTGAGCCACGCGCGGCTGGCACAACTCGCGGGCCTGGGTTTTATCGGCCGGCACAATTTGCTCGTGACGCCGCAGTTCGGCGCCGCGGTGCGACTGGTCAGCGTCTTCACGACCGCGCCGCTTGACGCGGACGCCCCCGGCGCGGGCGGCTGCCGCGAATGCGACGCTTGCCGCGAGGTTTGCCCGGCGGGCGCTATCGGCGCGACTGCCGATGCCTGGGACCGGGCGCGCTGCCTCGAGAAGTTGCGCGAATTCAAAAAAAGAATTACCAATCAATATATTTGCGGCGTGTGCGTCCGGGCGTGCCCGGGCCGCGCCCCCTTTCAAGTTAGGTGTCCCCCGAAGCCGCAATAGCCGGCCAGAAGATTTACCACCGCGTCGTGGGCGTCGTGAAGTTGGTGGTCGACTTCCTTTTGCTCAACCTCTCGACGTTCGCCGTTCTATTTTTCAGGGAGAATATACTCGGCTTGGCCGGCTTTTTGCGCGAACCCGGTTCCGGGGGGTACGCCGGCGCTCTCTTCGGCCCCGCGGCCTACCTCAAGGTCTCCCTCGTTTATAGCATCGTATCGGTCGCGGTTTTCTTCAACCGGGGCCTCTACGTCCGCCAACGCTCGATGGCGCGCCTCGACGAGCTCTACCTCGTGATGAAGTCGCTCATCATCGCCGCGTTCTTGATGATGGCGATTTCGGTCCTTATACCCAACCTACCCTATACGCGAGCCGTCATCGTCAGTAACTTCTTCGTGAGCCTCATTTTAATCGATTTGTGGCGGATCACCCTCCGCAAGGTGGTCGGCTTCCTGGCCCAACGCGGCATCGGGTTAATGGGGGCCGTCATCTACGGCGCGGGCAAGAGCGGAAGGATCCTTTCCAACCAGATAAAACTGCATCCCGAGTTCGGCTACTCCGTCGTGGGCTTTATCGACGACGACCCGGCGAAGAAGGGCAAAGTCTACGAGGGCGTCCGCGTCCTCGGGCCTTTCGAGAAGTTGCCCAAACTTATCGTATCCCACGACATCGACGAGGTATTGGTCGCCATCCCCTCCGCGGCCCACCGGCACCTCTTGAACGTCGTATTCGACTTGCGCGAACGGCAGATACCTTTTATGGTTATCGCGGACCTCTACGAGTTGGTGACGCGCCGCGTTTCGGTCTTGCAAGTCGGCTCAATCCCGCTCCTGCGGTTGTGGCGGTCGCCGCTCGAGGGTTGGCAGGGTTACGTCAAGCGCGCCACCGACATCGCCGGCGCGTTGGCGGGCGTCGTCTTACTATTTCCCTTCTGGCTTTTGGTTATAATTTTAATAAAGGCCAATTCCAAAGGGCCGATCTTCTACCGCCAGGAGCGCCTCGGCAAAGACGGCCGGCCTTTCCGCATCTTCAAGTTCCGTTCCATGGTCGTCGGCGCCGACGAGATGCTGCCCGAGCTCGCCGACTTCAACGAAATGGACGGGCCCATTTTCAAGATTAAAAAGGACCCGCGCGTGACGCGCGTGGGAAGGTTTTTGCGCAAGTTCAGCCTCGACGAGTTCCCCCAGCTCATCAACGTCATAAAGGGAGACATGGCGCTCGTCGGGCCGCGGCCGCCGATACCCGCCGAGGTCGACGAATACGAGCGGTGGCAGATGAAGCGGCTAACCGTCCCGCAGGGCGTCACCGGCCTCTGGCAAGTCAGCGGCCGTAATCTTTTGACGTTCGAGGAGATGGTCCGCCTCGACATCTACTACATCGAGAACTGGTCGCTTTGGCTCGACCTCAAGATCCTCCTCAAAACGATACCCGTGGTCCTGTTTATGCGCGGCGCGTATTGACCCTTCCCGGGTCGTGCCAGCCTAAACCCGCCCGGCCGGCGGTTTTTTTGTTTAAAATTTACCCGCCTCGGCGCTTCGGCCTCGGGCCGCTATCGCCGGCGGGTCTTTTCCTGCGCTCGCGGCTATCGCCGCCAGTACGAGTTCCGCCGCCACCGCGGCGACGCGGCTCGCGATCGCGAGGAACGCGGCCTCGCCTACCGGCATGTAGCGTTGAAGCAAGATTACCAAAAGGCCTTCGCGGACGCCGAGCCCCGAGGGCGCGAAGACGGCTACGTACCCCAGGACCGCGGCGGCGACGTACGCGCCTCCCGCGCGGAGGGCGACGTTTAGGTCTACCGATACAAAGGCCGCGGCGAAGAGTGCGAAGAAGACGCCGAGCGAGATGCAATACCCGGCGTAGGCGAGCGCGAAGGCGACGGACCGCCCGCGGCCTAAGAGCGTACCGGGCCCGAGTTCCCCCAGCCGCGTCTTCCTTGCGGCCCAGGCCAGAAGCGGCCTTAAGACTTTTGGGTGAATTAAAACCGCGAACGCGACGGCGCCGCCCGCGGCGGGCGCGAGTGCCCCCCAGGAAAACGTACCGCTTAGAATCGTCGCCGAGGCCGCGAGTGCGATGGCGACGCCGCCGACCGCGGCGAAGATGTTCTCGTAGGCGACCGCCAGCCCCGCGCTAAGCCGCGGGACCCCTCTTTTTTCGTACATGTAAACTTTTCCGAGAATGACGGCGAAGCGCCCGGGGACGTAGCGGCCGAGGAGCGTGTAGAAGAAGGGGCGCAACCCCGCGCGAAAGCCCAGCCTGTACCCGACGCGGCGGAGCACGGCCAACGATATCTTGAATAGGGCGACGTACGAGGCGAAGAGAGCCGCCGTCGCCGCCAGGGCCGGGAGGGGCCGGGGCGCGCGCCAACCGGCCCGCACGTCGGGCCAATTCTCGACGAGGACCTTGCCGACGAAGAAGAGCGCCCCGGCGACGATTATTATCTTCGCCGCCGTCCAGACGACGCGCCGCCAATAGCGTTTATCGGTCGTCATCTCCTCGCCGGCTGAGGACGAATATTCGCGTGGGTGCGACGGCGGGCGCAAGGCGCGCCGCGGCCGCGAGCAAACGTTGGAGCGGGGGCCATCGCGGGACGACGTCCGCGGCGGCAAATTTTCGCGGGTCCCGCACGACCGCGGCCGTGTACTCGCGGACGTGGAAAGGCGAGATTAATTTAAATAATCGGCGATAACTCAGCAGGGCTACGTCGTAACGTTCGTTGTGGCCGGCTAACTTCAAATACAGGTTCGCCCAGGCGTGGGGCAACCACGAGAGGAAGGGGAGGCGGTAGTGGGGTTCGAATATTTGGTATTTACCCGCCGCGGCGAGGTAGACGAGGCCGGTCGGCTTGAGGAGGCGGCGTACTTCGGCGAACATAGTCCCGGCGTCCCGCGCGTGTTCGTAAACGTGATTGACGATAATGAGGTCAAATGCGGCGTCGTCGAAGGGGAGGCGCGGCGACTTTTCGTATACGAAGTCCAGGTTGGGATACCGGAAGCGGGCCCGCGCGGCTTCTATCGCCGCCTCGTCTACGTCGAGGCCGACGAAAGCCCCGGCGATTTTCGCGAGGTAAGCCGCGATGGCCCCGGGGCCGCAGCCGAGGTCGAGGCCCCGGACGTCGGGCCAGGGCGCCGGCCCCAACTCCTCCTCGAGGACGCGCCTTATCTTCCGGCCTTTACGGACGGCGCGGCGCACGTCCGCGAGCCGGGCGAGTTGGTCCGGCGGCGACGCGTAACCTGCCGGCCAGCCCTTCATTTTTTGCGGGCTACGAGCATCCAGTTTAACGCGAACAGGCCGTCGCGGTCGAGGGCGCGGTCCAGCGCCGCCCATACCGGCGAGGCCAACTTGGCCGCCACCGCCGCGAGCCGCCCGACCAGCGGGACCGGCTCGAGCGCGGCGAGCGAGAGAGCGTGTACGTTATGCCCCAGGAACGATAGCAGGCCGCCGCAGGGTACGACCTCTTCCGCGACGAACCCCGCCTTTTCGGCGAGGAGGCGGAGGCCGTACGCCGTGAAGCGGAAGTAATCGCCGGGCGCGTCGTGAAGCCTGCTCAGGTGCGGCGCCGTGAGGACGAGCGTCCCGCCCGGCTTCGACACGCGCCGCAATTCCGCGAGCACCGCGGCCGGCTCGCGCTCGTGTTCCAGGACCTGCGAGCAGAAGACGGCGTCGAACGTGTTATCCGGGTAGGGAAGGCTTTTGAGGTCCGCGGCGACGTCGGGCCGGTCGCCGGCCGAGAAGTCCACCGCGGTAACGTCGCCGCGCCCCGTCAACACGGGCCGCCAGGCGCCGTAGCCGGCTCCGGCGTCCAGTACGCGCCCTTTTACGTGGCGCGCGCCGCTAACGAGGAACGTGCGGTATAGCGCGTAGAGGCCAGGCGTCAGAAAAAAATACCCGCGGCGGCCGGCCTCCCTCGAGCGCACCTCGCGCCACCGGGTCGCGAGCGTCACCGTTACGCCTCCGCCGCCTCGGCGTAGAGTTTCGCCAATTTTTTGAAGTCGCGTTCGGCCGCGGCCGCGCGGCACGTCGCCGCGAAGCGCTCGCGCCCCGCCCGGACCGTTTCGATTATTTTCGCGGCGAGGTCTTCGGGGGAGGCCGGCTCGGCAAGGAAGCCGGTCTCGCCGTCGCGGACGAATTCCGGTATGCCGGCGACGCGGCTTCCCACGACCGGGCAGGCCGCGGCGAAAGCCTCCAGTATGACCGAGGGCATCCCCTCCGTCTCGCCGTCGCGCGCGACCACCGACGGGACCGCCAAAACGTCCGCGCCGTTATACATTAACTTCAGCTCGTCGTGCCCCCTCGGCCCCACGAAGGATACCGCGTCCGCGAGGCCGAGCTCACGCGTCAACCTCTCCGAATCGCCGCGCAAGGGGCCGTCGCCCGCGGCGACGAGGCGAGCGGCGGGTAGTGCCGCTCTAATTTCCGTCATCCCTTTTATTAAATAAACCAGCCCCTTCTTCTCTATCATTTTGCCGACGAACAGGACCGTAGGGGCGGCGGGCCACCCGAGCTTGGCTTTCGCTTCCGCGGGCGAGTAGTCGGGCGCGAACGAGGCGGCGTCGACGCCCGCGGTGGCCGCGACGGCGTCCACGTCGAAGCCCACCAAGCGGCTTACTTCGTCGACGATGAATTCGCTGTCCGCGAAGATCTTGTCGGCGGTCGCGATTACCCGAGCCGCGACGCGCCGGCCCCAGGGCACGCGGCGGAGAAAGAAAACGTCCGCGGCGTGGATGGTTAATAAATGGCGGATGCCCGCGCCCGCGGCCACGGGGCCTACGGCCCAGCCGGCTGGGACGAGCCAGTGGGTATTTACGGCGTCGACGCGCGTGCCGCGGAGGAGGCGCTGCGCCGCGCGCCGGAACCACCACAACAAAAAAGGCGCCTGCATTTTGGCCAGCGGCCTGCGTTTCACGTTCGCCATGATGCCGGCCCCGTCGGCGAGACGTTCCAGCGCCGAGGGCAGGAAATATTTAAAGCGCCGGACCTCTACCGGCCCCAACTTCTCCGCGAGGGCCGCGCCGGGGTGGTGGGGCGCGAGCGCCGTTACGTCGAAGTATTCGGCCAGCGCCGCGGCGAGGTCGTAGACGAACCGCGCCGTCCGCGGGTCGCCTTCGCGGAGGGGGAACGTTGAGGAGCAGACGAGTAAGCGTTTCATCGGCGGTCGTATTGACTCGATTTTATGCGGTATAGTACGTCCTCGAGGAGGCGCCGGTTGGCCGCGATGAGGTCCGACAACAGCGCTATTATTACGACCTGAAAGCCGAGCAGGATCAGGACGCCGCCCACGACGAGCGATTGGACGTGGCCCGTGGGCCCCGGTAGAGTAAAATAAAAATATAAGAAGCGGCCCAGGAGGAAGAGGCCCGCGCCGAAAGTTATCACCCCTACGGTGCCCAATATTCGGAGCGGCCGGAAGAGGAGGTAGGCCCGCGTTATCGTGTTGACGGACCGCCGGACGTAATAGGGGATGGAGCGGAAGAGGCGGCTCGGGCGCGCCGGCGGGTTCACCCGGACCGGCACTTGTTTAACGGTAAGGCCTTTGTAGCCGGCTTGAATGAGCGTTTCCAAAGTGTACGTGAAGGAGGACAGGACGACGAGCCGCAGCGCGGCCTCGCGGTTGTACGCGCGGAACCCGCTCGTCGCGTCCGCCACTTTTAATCCGGAGAGAGTCCGCACGGCGAAGCTCCCTAAGCGCTGGAGGGCTTTTTTGAGGGGCGAGAAGTGGGTGACGGCGCGGAAGTCGCGGCAACCTATGACGAGGTCGGCTTCGCCCGCCAGGGCCGGCGCGGCGAGCTTGGCGACGTCCGCGCCGACGTACTGGTTGTCGGCGTCCGTGCCTACTATCACGTCGGCACCGCGCGCGAGCGCCGCGTCGAGGGCGGTGCGGAAGGCCGCGGCCAGGCCGAGGTTGCGCTTGTGGCGCACGACGTGCGTGACGCCGCAGGCGCGCGCGACGTCCGCGGTGCCGTCGCTCGAGCCGTCGTCCACGACCAACGTCTCGACCGCGTCCGCGCCCGCCAGCTCGCGCGGCAGCGCCGCCAGCGTAACCGGCAGTAACTCGGCTTCGTTATAGCAGGGGATGGCGATTATTACCTTCAACGTTCCGGCGCGACGCGGGTTTCGAGGAAGGTTCGAGGAATAATATTATTGTTTATTATAACACTATAAGGGCCGCGGCAATACCGTAATTCGGGGGCCGGCGTCCCTTTAGTTCGTTGACTAAATTTCCGCGCCGTGTTATCTTCTGTCAAAACGCAAGCCGAAGGAGGATTTTATGGACAAACTTGGTCGGATACTTCTGGTCGGCATCGTCGCCGGGTTGGCGCTTTCGATATTGGGTACTTTAACCCAACTGGTTCTGAGCCCACTCCGGGCGGAAGTCGAATTCTTCAAGGGCCAAAATTTTCAAATGGTCCTTCTCGGCCTCTTCTTCGACCTCGCCATCGGATTCTTCTACGTCTTGGCGTTCGCGATTTCGAAGCGCGCCGGCCCCGGAAGGTTTTGGAAAAAGTTCGTCTTGTTTTGGTTACTGTTACTTCTCGTCGGCGTCGTGCCGCGCGCCGCGAGCGTTTACCGCTACCTCGACGTGCCGGACCTTCTTGCGCTCGCGTGGATGGTCGCGTGGGCGGTGGAAGCCCTCGTCGTCGCGGCGTTGGTGGTGCTCCTTTTCCCCAAGGCCAAATCGACCGCCGGCACTCAAGTTGAAACGCCGAGCTAAGGAGCAGGGATGAGATTAGTTTCCGTTGTGTGTGCGGTCGCGGCCGCCGCGGCCTCGGCCGGCGCCCAGGGCTACCGGCCCGTCGGGACCGGCGGCGCTTTCTACCTCGGCCCGAATTTTCCGAGCCTCGACGGCGTGCGCGAGGAGTTCGACGTCCTCGCCCTCGGGACGCCCGCCTACACGTTTATGATGGGCGGGACCTTCCGCTATAACTTCCCGAACGGCCTCCAGATTGGGTATTACGGCGGCGGTTGGGGGTTCTCGACGGGGCGGATATTCGACGACGGCGTCGTCAAAAATTGTGAAATAGATTTCGGCGTCCACCAGGCCGTCGCCGGTTACAAAATGTATTTCGGCGAGCGGTTGGGCTTCTTCGCGGGCGGCGGCGCGGGCGTTCTACACTTGTCATATACCAAGACGATATCGAGCGCACCCTACCGCTTCGGGAACGTGCCTTTCCCGGAGTCCGCGACGTACGTGTCCGAGCTGGAGGGTTTTAACTGGTCGGCGCAAGCGTTCGTGGCGCCGCAGTACCGCGTCCTGCCGTGGCTCGGCGTCGGCTGCGAGGCGGGTTATTTCTTTATGAAGGTGCCGGCGGGCGAGCTTACGCAAGTGGGCACGAAGATGGCCGCGGCGCCCGAGGTCGATTTGTCCGGCCCGTTCGTGCGCGCCGGGCCGATGTTCAATTTTTAACGCGTTTAACGTAAAGGAGGTCAACGGTGGGCGGGCGGCTTTTAACGGTGACGGTGGCGCTTACGGCGCTGGCCGCGACGGCCGGCGCGAGCTACGTCCAAGTCGTATCTTCCTTCGTCGCGACGTACTCCGTCGGCCCGACGACGTGGTACGCGTACAGCGTCGAGTACGACGGCACGTACCTGTGGACCGCGGTTCTGTACCACCTGGTCAAGCGGACGTACCCGGCGGGTTCGCTCCTGGGCACGTTCCGGATGGACCCGTACCAGCCGTACGGCATGGCGCACGACGGACGGTACATATATTCCACCAACGCCGCTAAGACGTATTTTATTTATAAAATCGACCCGGCCACGGGCTCGACCGTTACCAGCTTCGGTTATCCTTCCGGCGCGACGCGCGGTTCCGGGTTGGCGTACGACGGCTCGAGCCTCTACTTCGCCGACTATACCGCTAGCCGGATTTGGCGCCTTACGACGACGGGCTCGGTCCTGGCGACGCTGCCGACGGCGGTCACGAAGCCCTGGGGCCTGGCCTACGACGACAAGACGGTGGGCGGCCCGTTCCTCTGGCTCGCGGACCACCCGTTCGGCTCCAGGCCGCAGAGCAAGATATACAAGCTCACGACCGCGGGCTCGATAATCGATTCGGCGAACTGGCCGGTGGCCGGCGTGGGCGCTTGCGGCCTCGCCTTCGACGGG
This sequence comes from Candidatus Zixiibacteriota bacterium, assembly GCA_011773985.1. Classification (GTDB taxonomy): domain Bacteria; phylum RBG-13-66-14; class B26-G2; order WVWN01; family WVWN01; genus WVWN01. Next base: position 14,242 of record WVWN01000037.1, read on the forward strand.
ACGTACCTCTGGGGCATCAACAACGTCTTCCCGCAGCCCAACCTGGCGCTGCGGATGCTCTTCGTATCCGACGTAGGCGTTTCGCCCGCGAGCGTGGGGCGGATAAAGGCGTTATACCGGTAGAAGGGGCGCAGCTGTATGCCCCGTTAGTAAGTGTAGGGGCCGACCTTGAGGTCGGCCCGTTTTTTAACGCGACCCCGGTCACTCCGCCGGCCGGGCGGCCGGGGGGCTTCTCCCGAACACCGCCTTCGCCGACAGCCCCGCAAGCACGGCCGACAGCGCCATCAACGCCGCGGATATTATCAGGAGGACCAAGTTTAATTCGACGAAAACGTATTCGTATATCTTGATGCCGAGCGCCGAGAGCGTGATGACGAACATCAAGGCCATCGGGACGAGGACGAAGAGGCGCCGGCGGCCTCGAGCCGCGAGCCACGCCGCGACCGCCAGGAGCGCCAGCGCCGCCAGCATCTGGTTGGCCGCACCGAAGATGGGCCACACGGCGTCGGCGCCGTAGAACGCGAGGAACGCGCCCCCCGCGACCGCGACGGCCGTGGCCGTTATGCGGTTCTTCACCGGCCGGAAGCGCTCGGGCCGCGCCTTCACGTCGAACATCTCCTGCCAGGCGAAGCGGGCGAGCCGCGTGGCCGTATCCAGCGACGTCAGGCAGAAAGCCGAGACGGCCAGCGCACAGAATACGCCCGCGGCCTCGGGGCCGAGCCGGAGGGCCGGCAGCGCCGTGAGAAGACGCCCCGCGCCCGCGGCGAATATTGAGACGGGCGTGCCCTCCCGCTCGGTCGCGGCCAACAGGCCCACCGCGACGACCGTCGCCACCGCGAGCAACCCCTCGATGAGCATCCCGCCGTAGGCTACCGGTTTGGCGTCGCGCTCGTTGTTGAGCTGTTTCGCCGTCGTGCCGGAGGCGACGAGCGCGTGGAAGCCGGATATGGCGCCGCAGGCTACGATTACGAAGAGGAAGGGGAAGGCCGGTTCGCCGACGCCCGCGCCGAACAGCGCGCCGACGGCCGGGACGTTGAAGGTCGGATTATAAAAAAAGACGCCGACGACGATTCCACCCAGGAGCGCCCAAAGAAGGAACGAGCTAAGGTAGTCGCGCGGCTGCAACAGGACCCATACGGGCGCCACCGACGCCGCGAAGATGTACGCGACGAGGGCCGCGACCCACGCGTCGTACGACAGCTTCAGCGGGAAGTTGAAGCCGGCCCAGACACAGGCGACGACGCCCGCCAGGCCGATTACGGAGGCGAGGGCGAGCGGTACTTCAAAACGGTAGACGGCCAGGCCGAAGAGGATGGCCAACAGGATGAAGAAAACCGACGCCGTCGCGACGGGCGGGCTCGCGACGAAGGTCTCCGCGACGATGTCGACGAAGACGGCGACCACCAAGAGCAGCGTCGCCCAGACGAAGATGAGCATCAGGTACTTGCCGCCCGGGCCGACGTACGACTCCAACACCTCGCCGATGGACCGGCCGCGGTGCCGAACCGAGGCCATGAGTGAGGCGAAGTCGTGAACGCCGCCGACGAAGACGACGCCGAGGAGGACCCACAGCAGCACCGGAAGCCAGCCGTACTTGATGGCGAGTATGGGCCCGACGATGGGGGCGGCGCCGGCGATGGAGGCGAAGTGGTGGCCCAGGACCACCGGCGCTCGAGCCGGCACGTAGTCGACGCCGTCGCGGCGTTCGTGCGCGGGCGTCGGCCTGCCCGGGTCAACGCCGAGCCGCCGCGCGACGAAGCGGCCGTAGAAGACATAGCCCAGGGCCAGGAAGACGAGCGATATCGCGACGACGAGGACGCCGGACATCTTTGGACGTCAGCTCCTTTTCGTGTAATTTATGATAAACGGGTTGCTTATTCAAGGTCGACGTTTGCGTTTGGGCGACTGCCGGGCGCCCCGCGCACGGTGAATTATCAATGCGAAAGGCAGGCGGTTGTATAGGCGGATTAATGGCAGTTGCGTAGTTTATCGTTTTTTGCTAATATTTCCGGCCCGGCAGGTGCTGAATATGGAAGGTATTTACCTCGACTATAACTCGACGACGCCGACCGACCCCGAGGTGTTCGAGGCCATGGCGCCGTTCTTCACGGACAACTTCGCCAACCCGCTCAACCTTCACCGCTTCGGCCGGCGCGCGCGCGGCCCGGTCGACGAGGCGCGCGAAAGGGTCGCCGCGCTCCTCGGCGCGGACTCGGCCGAGGAAATCGTCTTCACCGCCGGCGGCTCCGAGGCCGATAACCTCGCCCTTAAGGGCGTCGCATACGCCCGACGCGGCCACGGCCGCCACGTCATAACCTCAGCCGTCGAGCACCCCGCGGTCCTCGTCACCTGCGAGTGGCTCGCGGACGAGGGTTACGACGTGACGTTCCTGCCGCCGGACGACAAGGGCTTAATTCACGCCGACGTCTTGGCGGCCGCCCTTCGCGAAGACACGGTCCTCGTCAGCATCATGCACGCCAACAACGAAGTGGGAACGGTCGAGCCGGTGGCGGAGCTGGCCGCGGTCGCGCGCGAGCGGGGCGTCCTCTTCCACACCGACGCCGTCCAGAGCTTGGGCAAAATCCCCGTAAACGTCAAGGACCTCGGCGTGGACCTGCTTTCGATTTCCGCCCACAAGTTCTACGGCCCCAAGGGCGTCGGCGCGCTCTACGTACGAAGTGGCGTGGAGCTCGTGCCGGTGATACACGGCGGCCACCAGGAGGACGGCCGGCGCGCCGGGACCCACGACACGCCGGGCATAATCGGCCTCGCCCGCGCGCTCGAGCTCACAGTCGCGAGCTGCGCCGAGGAGGCGGAGCGGCTGGGGCGCCTACGCGACAAGCTCAAAGACGGCGTCGTGGCACTGCCGTCGCCCGTGGTCGTGATGACGCCCGGCGAGAACGCGATACCGAATACGTTGAACGTTTGTTTCCCGGGCATAGACGGCGAGGCGGTGATGATGGCGCTGGATTTGGAGGGCATTTCCGTCGCGACCGGCTCGGCCTGCGCCACCGGCACGGGGGAACCTTCCCACGTCCACACGGCGATGGGTTGTCCGCCGGAGGTAGCGCGGGGCTCGGTGCGTTTCAGCCTGGGGAAGTACACGACGGAGGAAGACATAGGCCGCGTGTTGGAGGTTCTGCCGCCCGTGGTAGAGCGGCTGCGCGCGGTTTCGCCGACTCAAGGTTAAAGGGTAAGAAAGAGGGTGTAATATGGCCGCGGTTGACGGCGTATATTGGGCGCTGGCGTTGGCGATCGTAATAATCGCCGCGGCGCTCACCTGGCTTATCGTCCGGTGGGCCGGGACCGTAGGGCGCATTAATCAGATTCTTACCGACGTCCGCAAGGAGGTGCCGGCTACCTCGGCGAGCGTGCGCAAAACCGCCGAGAACGTGGAACAGGTTACGTCCGACGTGGCGGACACGACGTCGGTGATGAAGGAGGGAGCGTCGGCCGCGCGTTTGCTCGTAGGACGGGTTCGCGAGGCCGTGGGGTTCTTGGATGAAAACATCTTTTCCAAACTCACGGTCCTCGCGCCTCTCCTCGTTGCGGTAGGTGGGTGGCTCGCGCGGTTCGTCGCTTCTAAGCGCGGCCTCTCGCCCTCGACGGTTGATAAAAACGAAAAAACCAAGGAGGAAGAGACCGATTAGGAGGAACGGTCATGGCGGATAGAGACGGCTCCGGTTTGGTTTTATTGTCGTTCATAGTCGGCGGCATCGTCGGCGGGATACTCGGAATACTCTTCGCGCCGAAGGCCGGCAAACAGACGCGGGAGGATATCGCCGAAGCCACGAGCGAGATCAAGAAGGAGGCGGAAAAGTTCTCGAAAGAGGCGAAAGAACGCGTCGACGGTTTTATTAAGGAATCGAAAGAAGTGATCGCCAAGCTCTCGCCAAAGGAAAAGGCGAAAGCTTAGTCGGTCCGGCGGCGAGTTGGGGGGTCGGGCAGACGTAACGAAAAATATGGCCGCATCGGGTGCGGTCATGTTGTTTTCGCGACTCGGCGGAACGTCCCGCGGTCGGAGGTTATTCGCCCGTTTCGTCGCGGCCTTTGCCCCCGTTTTCGTCCTCGGCAGCCGGCGGGGGTACGTCGCTGTTGGCCAGGCTGCCCGGCGGAACGTCCCTGACGGGCACGCGGCGGTAGTATTGCAGTTTGTACTCTTCCGGGAGGAAAGGCGACGGTTCGTTATTATAAATCGTAAAGGGGATTTTACTGAAATCGGGTTTCGTCCGGGGAATGATGATTTCGACCGGGCGGGCGAGCTCGGGTAAAATTTCTAATTCCGGGAATTCGATAACCGTCTCGACCTCGACCTTCCCGGTTTCGAAGTTGATGACCTTTTCTTCGCGGACGACGTATTGGAGGTCGACGTCATCTTCGGCGTCTCCTTGCTCCGCCGCGGCCGCCGCAAACCACGACGCACCCGCGGTCAACGTCATAAATATTAAAAGGTTTTTTTTCATTCCCGCACCCGTAACTATTATAACCGAGGACCGGGAGGTAGTCAACCTTCTTGGCGGCATATAAAACGGCACGGGAGATATTTCGCGGGCATACCGCCGAGGCGGGAGAGGCCGGAGGCCGGCGGGTTCGCCTCAGGCCGGACGCGCTCGCCCTCGGCGGTGAGGAGGCGTTGGCGGCGTTGGAAGAGGCCGGGCCGGGCGCGGGCGGCTCCTTCGACGTCGAGCGCGTAATACTGTTCGCGGGCGAGTGTAGGGGGCGCGGTTCGGCGCGGTTGGCGCCGCGCGCGCGTGCTCAGGCGGGCGCTTTCGGCTTCCGCCTCGTCCACCCCGCGGCGGGGTGCGCGCTGCCGGTTTTGTACGAGCGGGGCCTCGCCGGCCCGGGGGATTTGGTGGCGGCTTTGGGCCTGCCCGGGGGTCAGACATCGGGAAACGGCTCGCTCGTGTGGGCGGTCGAGAGCGCCTCGTTGCGGGGGATATTGGAGGGCGGGACGTTCGACGCCAATTTGCCCGACGTCCACCGCATCGAGTGCCGGGGGGAGTTGGGCCCGGCGGTGGGCGGCGTCGACGTCGGGTTGTACGTCGCGTCGCAGTTCGGCCGGGAGGGGGCGCGGGGCGCGTTGTTGGAGTTCGGCGGGGCTGCGGTCGAGGCTTTGGGTGTGGGCGAGCGGGATGGTCTGGCCGGCGCCGCGGCGCTTTGCGGGCCCGCGGCGGTATTGTGCGCGCCGGGCACGTCCGCGTCGGAGGCCGAGGCGTATTTCGAATACGATTTTACGAACCTTAAGCCGCAGTACGCGGCGAGCAAAGGGCCCTCCGCCTTCGAGGTACGGCCGCTAGCGGAGGCCTCCGCGGCGTTCGTCCGTCGCGTTATTATAGGGCCCGCGGCGGCCGCGGCCGAGCTCCGCGACGCCGCGCGGCTGCTGGCCGGCAAGCATATTCATTCCGACGTACAGCTGTGGGTTTCGCCCGCTTCCCGCCAGGCGCATTTCGAATCCCTTGCCAAGAGTTACCTCATGGAGCTCGTGGACGCCGGCGCGACGGTTTTGCCCTCGTGTACCCTCCCGTGGGCGGAGGAGCTTTCCTCGAACGGCGCCGCGGTCGCGACGACCGGCTTTTGCGCTTTCGAGGCCTGCCTCGAGCGCGACGTTGAGGTATATTACGTGAGCGCCGTCAGCGCCGCGGCCGCGGCCTTGGCCGGCGAACTATGCGACCCGAGCCCTTTATGCGTAAATTTAAAATCGTATTAGCCGTTTCTTTCTGCCTGCTTCCGGCCCTTCAAGTGAGGGCCTCGGCGCCGTACGTCGCGGCCGAGTACCGGCTGAGCGTCCGCTGGTGGCCGCCGGCTTATGTGGCCGCGGCGAACGACGACGCGGGCGACGTCCTCGCCGTCTTCATTTGGAAAACTTTCGAGGGGGAGCCGTACGCCGGGACCGTCGTGTTTATGAGGGGGGAAGCGCCGCCCCTCGAGCTGAGCGGCGTCTGGTCCGCGGCGGTCGACGAGCGTTGGGAGAGGGTGGCCGTGGGGGAGGAAGTCGAGGTTATAGACAATACCGTCGAGCCGCCGTTCGCGCGGACGAACAGTTTATGCCGGCAGCTCGATATGAACGCCGCGACGTTGGCGGCGGCCCTATATTACGACGGCTTCGCGGGCAACGGTTACGTTACGCGGCCCGTGGTATACGGCCTGGATTCGGGCGCCCGGGAGGCGTTGCCCGTGGCGGGCGGCGATTTTATCGATTGGGCCGGCGCGTCGCGTTTGGTGATAGGGCGCGAGGTGGGGGGCAGTAAAATGCCGACGGCGAGTGCTTTGGAGTTGTACGGCTATAATTTGGAAAGCGGCAGCCTGACCTTTCTCGCGAGCCGCGAGGAGTTTTTAGCTAAGTTAGGCCCGAAGCTCTCCGCGGACGTGCGCGATTCGCCATACCTGCCGGCGGCCTGGCGCCTCGTGCCGACGCCGGACGAAGAGGCGAACCGGCCGGCAATAAAAATAGCCGCGCCGGCGCGGAACGGTTTCTTCGAGAACGGCGACGGCGGCTTTTTCTGGCGGAGCGAGGGCGGCGAGTCGACTTTTATAGGGGAAGGCGTCGTCGTGGCCGCGAGCGGCGACGGGAGCTGGGTCGTTACGTTGGCGGGCGGCGAGGGCGTCAGGGCCGTGGCGGCGCGGCGCCTCGCGTGGCGTTGACGTAAACGAAGGCGTAAAGCGGTCTGTGCAAATAAGGCCGGCGGGAAGCCGGCCGTTCCTTTCCGTTGAAAACGGGCCTCATTCGGACAAGGCCGCGATGATGGCGCGGCAGAAGGCCGGGAGGTCCGCGGGCGTCCGGCTCGTTATGACGCCGCCGTCCGCTACGACCTCGGCGTCCACGTACTTCGCGCCGGCGTTCACGACGTCGTCCCTGATGCTCGCGAAGCAGGTCGCGCGTCTGCCGCGAAGGGCGTCCGCGGATATGAGGACCTGAGGGCCGTGGCAAATCGCGGCCACCGGCTTTTCCGCACGAACCATCTCTTTTACGATGGCCACCGCTTCTTTGTGTCGCCTTATGCGGTCCGGCGCTTGGCCGCCGGGGATGACGAGGGCGTCGTAGGCCGCGGCGTCGACGTTCTTGTACGAAAGGTCCGCCCGCGCCGGGTAACCGTATTTGCCGTGAAAGACGCCCTTCCGGGCCGCGGCGACGTCCACCACCGCGCCCTCTTCCTCAAGTCTTATTTTGGGATACCAGAACTCGAGGTCCTCGTACCCTTCGTCCACGAAAATTAGTATCCGGTTGCCGGCCAGCGACATAGAAGCTCCTTTATTTCACTACGACCATCCTCTTCGCCGCGGCCTCGCCTCCGGCCTCGAGGCGGTAGACGTATACGCCCGGCGCCAGCTCGAGCGTCGCCGCAAGCTCGTTCTTCCCTTCAACGAAGTTGCCCTCGTGCCGCCATACCTCGCGCCCC
>WVWN01000083.1 GCA_011773985.1 Candidatus Zixiibacteriota bacterium
GCGTCGACGCCCCAAGTCCTTAACTCGACATTGTCGGCATTATCGGCGGGCGCTTTGGCCGCCAGCGCCGCCAACATCGCCCCCGCCGCGTAGCCCAGGAACGCGGGCCTGAGTTTCGGGCTGACCTTCGTGTTGGCGACGATGGCCTCGAGCTGGGGTAGGGGAACGGCGTCGAGCATCGCGGCCTCGGCCGGCTCGAGCACGAGCGCAATAGTCTCGGCCGCGGCCGCGCGCTTCTCGAGTAATATCTTTTTAAACGCCGGGTCGACGGCGGCTTTTTTGATTAAAACCTCGACGCCGCGCGGTACGTCGGCGAGGCTTTTGCCGCCCGCCGGCGGCCTGCCGCCCACTATCGTCGTGCGTACCGCTTCGGGTTCGCCGGGGCGGGCTATTTTTACTTTAGCCTTTTTTTGCCCCATATTAAACCTCACCGGCGATGAATATGAACGGGTAGATTACCGTAACTTCCCCACCGCCAGAAGTTGAATTTGTAGACAACTTTTACGACGCCGGTTTCGACAGGGTCGATCTTCCACAAGGCGACCTGTGACAGAACTTTAGCTCTAAATTCGGGTGAGCCAATACTATCCGAAATTATTTCGGGATTTATTACGCCGCCCTGGGCGGTAATCGTAAAACGCACGGTTATGTTCCCTTCCGTCGTGCCCGGGTTTGCTACCATATATGCGGCGTATTCAGACTTCACGTAAGAGTATACCGGTTTCATTCTGTTTTGTATATAATCGATTCTCCGCGTTTTATAGTTGGCCGCTTCCCCTCCGACTAATACGACGTAGCCTTTGGCGGCGGTTCCGCGGCCGCTAGGCCTTATCCCGGTTGTGGGCATATCCATTATCCGAATAGTTTTTTCCACCACCGCGTTCGCGGATAAGTTTTCATCTTGGGCCTTATCGGCGTCGTTTTTGTTTCCGATTCGACAAACGCCAACCGCCGTCCCCAGCGCCGCGAGCATAGCGCCCGCGGCGTAGCCGAGGAAAGCCGGCCTTAATTTGGGGCTGATGCGCGTATGAGCTATTATACCCTCGAGTTGGGGCAGGGGGACCGCGGCGAGCATCGCCTCTTCCGCGGCG
>WVWN01000079.1 GCA_011773985.1 Candidatus Zixiibacteriota bacterium
TGACCTTCTGCATGCCATGCAGACGCGCTTCCAGCTGCGCCACACCCCCACGTTCGTTTGATGATAAAAGAAATCGCGGCCGAAGTCAAGGACAAAGCCGCCGGGGGAGCGGCGGCAGTGGAGGTAGGTAGGGGCGAACGGCCGGTCGCCCCTACTCGAACAACGCCTTCACGCGGCCGAACGATGCAGGTTCGATACCTCCGGTAGTCCTTTGGTAAAAATAGTAGCGGTCTGTGGCGTCGTCGATGACGTACAAACGCATGTCGTAAGGGGGCGCCGTATAGGCGGTATAACCCAGCCCCACGGGCGTTTGGATTCCCCTGATTATGGGAACGCCGTTTTCATATATGGTATGCGTCGCCGCGTCGGAAACGTACAAATGGGCGTAGCCGCAACAGGCCGTGGGCCGGCGCCCGGGCCCGGCGTACGTTCCTACGAGCGAACCGGTCGTAAGGTATAAACCGGCAAGTATATTGCTTTCGGGGATAGCGACGAGCAAACCCGACGGATAGGACCACTTAAAATCTAGGTCCGCGGCCCGTTATCGCGGCTAGGCGCCTGCGGGCATCGGCGTTGCCGGGGTTAAGCTGAAGGGCGCGGCGGTAGGCCGCGGCCGCGGCGGCTATGTCGCCCCGCGCCTCGTACACCAACCCCATGTTGAAGTACGCGTTGGCGTAGCGGGGGTTCAAGGCCGTCGCTCGCTCGAGCGTTCGGAGCGCGCCGTCCAGGTCGCGCCGGACCAGCAGGACGATGCCGTAGTTGACCAACGCCGGCACGTTGTTCGGGTCCCGCGCCAGCGCGGCGCCGACGTAGCGCTCGGCCTCAGCGTAGCGCCCCCGGTACAAAAGGAGCGTGCCGTAGCTGTTCAACGTACTCGGGTTGTCGGGGGTAAGTTCGAGCGCCCGGCCCAGCGCGCGCTCGGCGGCGGGTACGTCGGCCAACCTTATATAGGCTAAGCCGAGGTTGTTCCACGAGAAGGCGTCCTCCGGCTCGAGCGCCACGGCCTTCTCGTACGCTCCGGCCGCGGCCCGGTCGTCCCCCAAGGAGACGTACGCGCCGCCCAGGTGGTGGTAGGAGTAAGCGGCGGATACCTTGACGTCGGCGGGGGCCGGCCAATAGGCGGCGACGTAGCCGCCGACAAGAACCGCGGCGCCCACGGCGAGTTTCCATTTCGCCCGTGCCCGCGCCGCTTCGACGAGGGCCACGGCGCCGGCCGCGGCAAACACGGCCAGCAGCGCGAACGCCGGGAACCGGTAGCGGCCAGTTACGAAGAACAGCGTGGCGAGCGAGCCGAGATATACGACCGCCAGCGCCAACGCGGGCCAGAACTTTCGCCGCGGCGCTGCCAGCACCCCGCCCGCCAACGCCCACGGGAATATTATCCCCCACGTGAACGGCAGGATTTTCAATACCCCGCTCCGCGGCCTGAAGAAGTTGAAGTCCATGTGGTTCGGGATCTCGTACGCGCTCGCGAGGAGCCGGAGGCGCCGGCCCACTTTCGTTAAATAGTCGTCCGGTAGCGTTAACGCGTATTTGACCGCCTCGCGGGTGAAGTAGGCCGAGACCTCGGAAGGTTTGAGCGGCCGGCCCACCTTCTCCTCGGCGTACGCGGTGGACAACGCCTCCAGGTGCGCGGCCCAGGGCTCGGGGGCCTTGAACGTCCCGCTGGCCTGCGGGTTGTTGCCGATGAGGAGGTTGACGCCTCCGTTAGAGGAGATGAGGACGACGTCGCGGCCTACGACGTAGTTGCGAACGGCGCAGGGGGCGACCACCAGCGCCGCGGCGGCGACGAGCGCCGCGACGTACTTGCCCCGGGCGAGGCGGCTCGTCCCCTCCGCCAGGAACCATATCGCCAGCGCCGCCGGCAACAGGAGCAGCAGGTAACTGGGGCGGGCCAGCGCGCCCAAGGCAATCAGCGCCCCCGCGCCGGCCGCGCGGCCCAGCGACCAGCGCTTCGTCGACGCCAACAGCGCTACCCCGGCGAGGACCGCCGGCAGCAAGAAGTCCATCAGCAGCTCGCCGTCGTAGAACGCGGCCGTCGGCGAGAGCGCGTAGATAAGGCCCGCGACGACGCCGGCCGCCGTCCCGGCCAGCCGTTTGCCGAGCAGAAAGACCAGCGCCGCGGTCGCGACGGATACCAGCAGCTGGAGGAGCGCCACGTCCCGAAAGGCGGCGAAGCCCCCCCACGTCACGAGCTTGACGGCGCCTATGAAGTACGGGTACGCCGGGCTGGAGTGGAAGTAGACGCCGCGGCCCAGGAGCTCGCCCGCGAGGATGGTATGCGCCTGGCGGGCGTATTCCACCGTATCGCCGGTCGCGGCAAAGAAGAGGGGGAAGTCGCGGAACTCGGCGAAGTAAACGAGGCGGACGGCAAGCGCGGCAGCGACCACGGCGGCCGGCGGTACGTATCGGCGTAGCGCGTCTTTCACGACGCCGTCGAGTATAAAATAATACGGCAGCGCCGGCAACCCGGTCCACGAAAAAAGCCGGCTCGAGCCGGCTTCTGCTTCCCGGGGTTGCGGCCCTATTTACTATCGCGCTTTTCGACTTCGGCGCGGTTTTTTATTACCTCGTCGATGATGCCGTACGCGACGGCCTCCTCCGGCGTCATGAAGTTGTCGCGGTCCGTGTCGCGCTCGACGGTGGCGAGGTCCTGGCCCGTGTGTTCGGCGAGGACGTGGTTGAGCAGCTGCTTGAGCCGCAGAATTTCTTTGGCGTGGATGTCGATGTCCGTGGCCTGGCCCTTGAAGCCGCCGGCGAGCTGGTGCAGAAGGATGGTCGAGTTGGGAAGGGCGTAGCGTTTGCCCTTCGTACCCGCGGCGAGGATGACCGCGGCCATGCTCGCAGCCATACCAAGGCAATACGTCGCGACGTCGCAGCGGATAAACTGCATCGTGTCGTACACGGCGAAGCCCGCCGACACCGAGCCGCCCGGCGAATTTATGTACAACAGCACGTCCCGCTCCGGGTCCTCTTTTTCCAGGTAGAGAAGTTGGGCGATTACCAGGTTCGCGATGTCGTCGTCGATGGGCGCGCCGATGAAGATTATGTGTTCCTTGAGGAGGCGGGAGTAGATGTCGTACTGGCGCTCGCCCCGCGCCGTCTGTTCGACCACCCACGGAATCAGCGTCACGTTTTACCTCCGGCGGAAAGGCCGGCCGAAGCGGCCGGCCGCACCCTGGCCCTCATTTGGAGGTGAGGGGATTCGAACCCCTGACCTTCTGCATGCCATGCAGACGCGCTTCCAGCTGCGCCACACCCCCACGTTCGTTTGATAATAAAAGAAATCGCGGTCGAAGTCAAGGGGAAAGGAATTTAAGGGCGAGGGCGATGTCGGCCAGAGGCAAGACATGTAGGGGCCGGTCTTTAGGCCGGCCCGCCCCCGCGCGAAACGGCTCTAGCTGAGGGTCGGCCTTGGACAAGGGGCTTAAGTAGGCCCGCAACGCCTTGCGCCCCTAAAGGGTTCGCGAATTGCATACGACGCTTGATATCTATTTACGTAAAAAAGGCTTGCCCGGGCGATCCTTACCCAATACGCGAAGCCTAAGCCGTCGTGAAATAGCTCGCGTGCCCGAACAACGGCTCCGTACTAGCGGGTCGCGCGCCCTTTGGCCGGCCTTATCTGCCGTCGCCGACGTACGACCTTCGCGAGCTACGGCCCTCCGCGCCGCGGTCGCCGTCGCCATACTCCGCTGCTACGCCGCCGTTGATTTATGGCCCCGCGCGTGCTATATTTTCGCCGGAGGTCCGGCGCCTATGGCCGACAGAAAAACAAACAGGAGCCCGTACGTCCGCGAGAACGTGCTGGCGCTCAGGAGGCGCCGGCGCTTCGTCGAGGTTTATTTCGTCGTAGCGTTGGCCCTTATTGCCGCGATGCTCATCGTCCATACGCTTTTCGTTATCGGCCGCCTCCGCCGCGAATTCCGCGTTACGAGCAACGCCTACGCCACTGTCCAGACGCTTTTGGCCTCCGACCTTCAGGACCCGGGGATGGAGGGCGTCATCATCATGCTGGCGCAGGATATAGGCCGTACGATGAACTTCCCCACCGTCGCCACGGACGCGGAGGGGACGCCGCAGGTCTGGTGGCCCGGCTTCAACGAGCGGCTGGGCCCCGACCCCGACGAGAACCTCGAGCTCGTCAAGGGCTTCGCCGGCGACCTCGACCGCCGCAACGACCCCATACCCATAACGCGCTACGCGGTCGACGCAAAGAGCGGCCGGCCCGCCGACCGCCTCTTCGGCCGGTTCCACTACGGCGAGCCGCGGACCATTCGCCTGCTCTATTGGGTCCCGGCCCTCGAGCTGGTCCTGATAACGGCGTTTACGGTCGCGGGAGTTTTGGCCTACCGGCGGCTGAAGCGGACGGAACAGCAGGCCATTTGGGCTGGTATGGCGCGGGAGACGGCCCACCAACTCGGGACGCCCGTCACCTCCCTTATCGGTTGGCTCGAGCACTTGCGCGAGCGGGCCGGCGAGTACGAGGCCCTCCGGGAACCCCTCGACGAGATGGGCGAGGACATAAAGCGCCTCGAGAAGGTGGCGGCGCGTTTCCAGGAAATAGGGGCGCCGGTCCGGCTGAGCGAGGGCGACGTCGTGCCGTTGCTGGAGCGGGCTTTGGCCTACGGCCGACGGCGCGCGCCGGCCCAGGCCAAGATAACTTTCGAGTCCGTGACGCCCGCGAAGCTTGTCGTTCCCCATAGCCCGGTGCTCGTGGAGTGGGTCGTCGAGAACTTCGTCAAGAACGCGGTCGACGCGACGAAGGATTTGCCGCCGGGACAAGGCCGTATCGTCGTCGAGGCGCGCGAGGACCGAGATTTCGCGGCCGTCGCCGTAACCGACAACGGCGTCGGTATAGACCCCGCCGAGATGGGTTTAATATTCACGCCCGGGTACAGCACCAAGGAGAAGGGCTGGGGGCTGGGGCTGTCGCTCGTGAAACGTATCGTGGAAGAGGTCCACCACGGCCGGTTGGAGGTGCGCAGCGAGGCCGGCAGAGGTTCGACCTTCACGGCATTTATACCCGGGGTCTCGAAGGCGCGAGGTGAAAGTTAGATGGCGGCAAATATACGGAGAATAACCAGTAGGGGCGCGATTTGCCTCGCGACCGTTCTCGCCGGGTTGGCGTCGTTATCTTGCGGCGGGCCCCCGGTCGGCGACGAGGAATTCACCCTCATTGCGGATAGCCTGGGCGACGTCCCGATGCACCCCGACGCCCTCAAAGTGGATAACCTCGAAAACGCTCACGACGGCTCGATGGCTACGCGGTGGACCTCGGTGGCCAATATGGAACCCGGCTTCTTCGTCGAGCTCAAATTTGTCCGTCCGCGAAAGGTCGCCGGCCTCGTGTTGAACACCAAGCCTTCTCCCCGGGACTTTCCGCGGAAGTTCGTCGTCGAGGTTTCCCGCGACGGCAACGATTGGGAGGAGGCTGCGGCGGGGGGCACTGGCGCGACGAAAAAGGGCATAACCACCATAAACTTCGACCGGCCGCGCGAGGTGCAATACGTACTGATAACCGTCAGCGAAGCGGCGCCTTATTGGTGGTCGATTTACGAGTTAGAGGTCAAGTACGCGGAGTAGGCTTGCGAACTTTTCGGCGCCGGGGCGCCGCGTCGCCGCCTCTTTAAGGCGGCGGTTTACTTGGGAGGTTCCCGCGACCGAGCGGTTACTGCTGGCCGCAATCCTCGCTTTCGCCTTCATCTTCATATTGACGCATTACAACTTTTTTGCCGCGCCGCCGCCCGATTATTTATCGTTTCGGGTCGTCGCCGCCAGTTTCGCGCGACTCGAGTTGCCTAATTTATTTAAACGCGGGCCCGCCTACCCCGCGGCGATGGCCCTCGGCCGGCTGGTCGCGCCGGGCCCGGACCCCTTCCTGACCGCGGCGAGCGTTATCAATATCGCCGCGGCGCTCGGCGTCTTGGCGTTAATGTATTACTGGGCGAGGCCGCGGCTCGGAAGGTGGGCGCCCTTGGCGGTGGCGATGGTCGCGGCTTCGTCTCAATACCCGCTGTTGGCGGCGATGCCCCTATGCGAGATGGTTTACCTGTTGTTTATTTTGGCCGCGGTAGCGACCGCGGCGCGCGGGACGGGGTGGACGTATTTGTGGGCCGGCGCCGCCGCGGCGACCCGTTACGAGGCCCTGGCGTTGATACCGCTCGTCGCCGTATGCGATATACCGAATTGGCCCCGTAGGCCCCGCCTGGTTCTTTACGCGCTCCTGGCGCTCGTCCCGGCGGGCGGTTGGTTGCTGGCCGGTTACTTAAAGACGGGCTCCCCCAACCCGTACGTTGACGAAATCGAGGCGCTGACGGCGAGTGGGTGGGCCTTCCCGCGCGAGCTCGCCACCTCCTTCTTCGGGCCCACCAAGCCGGCGTTGTGGGTTGTTACGGGCGCTTTCGCCGCCGTTACCTTGATCGGCCTCGTGAGAATAGCGGCGCGGGGCCGCCCGGGCGAGAGGGTATTTCTGGCTTTCGCGCTAATTTATACGTTGATACACGTTATCTTCCCGTTCAGTTACCGCCGGTTCGTTTTCCCGATATGGCCGGTAATGGTGCTCGGTTTCTTGGAGGGGGGCGGGGCAGTAAGCTCGCTCGGGGCGAAGATACGTACGGGCCGGTCGTGGTATATCGTCGCCGGCGTGCTATTCGGCGCTTTAGCGGTGGGGTTGGCGTGGCGGCTGGGGATTTCGCGCGCCGGTTCGGCGGTTACGTTGTTTTTCGCCGGCGTGGTACCGCTTGCCGCCCTCGCGGCGTGCGCGTGGTGGGGATTTTTGGGGGAACGGTTTAGCCCGGGCCGCTGGGCCGCGCTCGCGGCCGTCATCGTGGCCTTGGCGTTGTTTGCCGACAGCGGCGTCAACGTCTTCCGGCTCGAGCGCGAAAGTATGCGTTACTACCGGGCGTCGCTCAAAAGCGCGGCGTCATGGCTTGCGCGGGCCGCCGGCCCCACGGATGTCGTAGTCTCAACCGACCGGGCACTTTTCGGTTATTATTTTGGGCCGGCGGGTCCCAGAGCGTCTTGGCCGGGCGCGTTCCGCACCGCGGATTTCGCCTTGTTTACGGCGCGTGCCCGGCGTGTCGGCGTGTCGTACGTTTGTTACGACAGCCTCTCCGGCGCCGACCCGGGCGCATATTTCGCAATGGGGGCGGGCGCCGCGCTCCTTCAACGGCTAAGGGTTGGCCGCGACGTCGGACCTGATTATTATTTCATCGCGAAGGTCGAGACCCCCGGCGAATACGTGTACATTTACCGGCTGGCCGCGGAGCCGCCGGGATGGGTACCGCCTAAGTGGCCGGACGAGGAGGAAGAGGGATAAAACGCACGGAGGGTAACAGCCTATCCACATTAAGAAGATTTCGGGGGAACGGGGCTTACTTTTAATTTATGCCGCCGTCGCCGGAGCGTACCTGCTCTTCTTTTGGGCGTTCGAGTATATTCCAACCCAGGACGGGCCGGCGCACCTCTCCTCCGCTTTCGTTTTCAAGTCTTTACTCGCCGGCGAGGGTCGCTACGAAGGCTACTACGCCCTCAACGTGACCGCCGCGCCTTATTGGGCGTACCACGCCGCGATGGCGCCTTTGCTCGCGGCGTTCCGGCCGTTGGTCGCCGAAAAGATTTTCCTATCCTGGTACGTCATCGCCTTCGCCGTCGCCGCGTGGTATTTTACGAAGGCCGGGGCCGGAAAGCCGTCCGCCCTCGGCCTGTTGTTCTTCGTGGCCGCGACGTCGTATCCCTTTCAGATGGGCTTTTTTAATTTCATGTTGGGTCTACCGTTGTTCCTGCTGACGGCGGCCTATTTCTGGTCGCGCCGCGAGAATGCCGACGGGCGCTTCTGGGTCGTCCTCAACCTCCTGGTTACGGTTTGTTATTTCACCCACCTGGCGGCGGCGATGGCCGCGATTATTTCGGTTTGGGTTATGAGTTTTTGGTCGGCTCCGGCGACGCCGCGGCTCAGTCGTTTGTTCCGTGCGCCGCTGTATCTTGCTCCTTCCTATCTTCTGCCGCTGTATTACTTCGTCGTTACGCCGAAAGGGGGCGAGCGTTCCCGCCACGCCTTGGGCTGGCTCGCGCGGGAATTAGTTTCCGCGAACGTTTTTGTTTCGTTCGGGCCGGCGCAGAGGCCGGTGGCGTGGGCCGTGGCGTCGTTTTGTTTGTTACTTTTAACGGCGGCGGTCGCGAACCGGTTACGCGGGAGCCGGGTACGTCTGGGGCCCCCGGACGGCTTCGCGGCGTTGGCGGCGTTGTTCGTGGCCATATATTTCGCGGCGCCGGGGGCGGTGCCGCCGGGGGCGTATTATCTATCGGAACGGATGGCGTTGTTCCCGTTCTTATTGGCGGTACCGTGGTTGGCTGCGAATATACCGCGGCCCCTGGCGCGCCCGGCAACGTGGGTCGCGGCCGCCCTTGCACTGGCGAATCTCGTCCCGCTCGGGCGGTATTACGGCCGCGAGAACGCGAAACTTAAAATTTTTAACTCCGGCCGTTGCGCGGTGGGTCCCGGCGCGGTCCTCTTGCCCATAATAAAGGACCCCACCGTGCGGGGCCGGCGGATAGAGGCGCTGCGCCAAGCCGTGGCCTATTACGTCGTATCGAACGAGGCGGGTAATCTCGTAGATATGGGCGCGAGCGTGCCCCATTTCCCCATAAAATGGGTTCCGGGCGTCGTCCCGCCGAGCCACCTCGGCACGTTCACCAACCTCCGCGTTTACGACGTCGAAACTGCTCGCCCCGCTCCCGATTACGTGATATCATACGACATAAATCCGTTCTTGACGCAGCTCAGGCCGTTCTTCGAACGATACCGGCCCGTATATTTTAAAGGAAAATTAATAATTTACAAACGGGTCACGGGCCCGGCGGCCCCGCCGGCTCTGCGCCCTACGGGTTGACGCCCCTCTTAATGCCGGGTCGTATAATACTCGTCGTCTTCGCGGTCCTTTACGTCGCGCTCGTTTGGGGCGTGCGTTACGTTCCCACCCAGGACGGCCCGAGCCACCTCGCCAACGCCGCGGCCTTGAGGGACATTCTCCTCCCGGGCGAGCAGGGGTTGGAGGCGAGGTATTACGTGCGGGCGCGGCCCGTGCCCAACTGGGCCTACTACGCGGTCGTTGCGCCGTTGATGATTTTCGTACCGCCCCTCGTCGCGGAGAAGCTTTTCCTCTCGTTTTATATTCTCTCGTTCGTTTTCGCGTATTATAGACTCGCCCGGGCCGCGGGCGTCCGGACGTACGCGCCGGCGGTGGCCGCGCTCCCGTTTTCGGTTGCCCTCCCCTTCCAGATGGGTTTTTTCAACTATTCCCTCGGCGTCGCAGTTATGTTGGGCGCGCTGGCCTATTTTTGGCGGCGCCGGGACCGCTTGGGCGTTAAAGCGGTTGTCGTATTGAACCTCTTCGCCGCCGCGGCTTATTTCTGCCATCTGCTCGCGGCGCTGCTCTTGCTCGGGTCCATTTATTTGTTGAACGTTTTTATGGCGGCGGGGGTCGTGCCGGCGAGCCGCTCTTTGCGGCGGCGGGCCTTGTTTCTCGGTGGCCTGTTGCCGGCGTGGATTTTACCGATTTATTATTTATCTACCCCGACGGGGGGCGATACCTTTTGGCTCGCGGCGAAGGACCTTGCGCCGCTGCTGCTTCGCGGCTGGCCGTTGGTAACTTTGGCCTCCGGCCAAAGGCCGGTGGGCTTTTTGGCGGTGGCGATTGCGTTGGCCGCGGCGGTTGCGACCTTTGTCGCCATAAAATCGGGGCGGCGGCCGTGGCCCGGGCCGCGCGACGCCTTCGGCCTTTTGGCGGTCGCATTTTTGGTTTTATGCTTCGCGGCGCCCGACGCCGCGGCGGGCGGTTCGGCGGTATCGGCGCGGCTCGCGGTCCTCTTCTTCCTGTTCGTCTTTATCTGGGGGGGCGACGGCTTCGGGAAGCGGGGCGACGCCGCGGCGCTCGTCTTGGCCGCGACGTTTGCGGGCGCGGCCTGGGGCGGTAATTTTTACTACTACCGCCAGTTCGACCGCGTGCTACGGGAGTTCAACGAGGCCGACTACGAATTTCGGCCCGGCGCCGGCATGGCCTACTTCGACTTTTCGGACGCCCGGCCGGGGCGCGTGCGCGCGACCTTTCACGCCGGCGCTTATTATGCTCTCCGCGCGCGGTTGTACAATTTGTGTAATTACGAGGCGGACCTTCCCTATTTCCCGATTCGATTCCGCGACGACGGTTCGCGGCCGCCGGCCGTCGACATAATCGGCGGATACCTTTACGACGCCGAGGAATGCAAGTCGTTGGTGGACTACATTATCGTTTGGGATATGGAACCCTACCACCGCAAACGCTTGGCCGCGGAGCGTTTCTACGACCTCGTCGTCGATGGGCCGCGGCTAAAAATCTTTGAGATACGACCTGGCTATCGCAAAGCCGGCCGCTAGTAATCGGCCGGCTTTTGGTCTAATCGTCACGCCCGGTTTGAACTGCCCTTGTCTGCTTTTAGTACTTCGCCCTCCGTCAGAGGCGCGGGCGTTTGCTTTCCCCTAAGATTGCTTCGGCCTCATTCGATGCCGCTTAAGTAAGCGCCGTATATGGATTCGCGGAGCTTGCCCTGGTCGATTTCGTAGACCACGACGTTCGTCTCTTCCGGGCGGAAGGCTTCTTTGAACGCCTCGCCGCCGTAGTCGACGCGCACGATAGTGAGTTTGTCCTCCGAGACGCGGTCCGGTACTTTACGCAGGCCCGTATAACCGGTGAACCATATCGCCTTCAAACCGGGCCGGAGGGCGAGCGCGCGCGGTTCGACGACGGCGTACCGCGCCCCGTACCGCGCCAGGACCGCGAGCGCTTCGCGGATGCCGCCCCCGGGCCAGTAGAGCGTAGGCCGGTCGTATTCATATAACAGGCCGCTGACGCGGGGCCATGTTACGACGACCTCGTCGGGCCCCGTTCTTTCGGCGATCCACGTCGCGGCCTCGTGGATTCTTTCGTATTCCGCCCGGTCGTCCTGCCTCAGCGTTTTAACGAAGGGCCTGACGAGGGGCAGTAGCAGGACGGCTACCAGCGCCGCGGCGAGCCAGGCGCGGCGGCGTTCGAACAGGCCGGCCACGCGCAACGCGCCCGCCAACCCCAACGGTATAATCAAAAGGTAGAAGGGCAAGAAGTAGCGGAAAAGGTTCCGGCCGTAAACGGCGAAGACGAGGATGTGCGCCAGGAGGGCGAAGGTCGGGAATAGGAGGACGCGGCGCCGCCGAAGTACGGGGACGGCCACGACCGCGAGCAGCACGAACGCCACCAGCGGCGCCCCTTTGTAGGCTTCGCCGAAGTGGAGGTTCCCGATAAAGAAGGGCTCGAGCGCGCTCCACAGGCCGCGGACGTACCGGCCGAGAAGGCCGAAGAAGTCGTACGAAGCGAAGAAGCCCGACCAGCTCGGTACGTATCTTTTGACGGCCCATATCTGGTCGAAGGTCGGCGCTATTATGAAGTATTTAACCTGCGAGTAAAACGGGTCGCCGAAGGCGCGGCCGTTGCGGATCCACCAGGGCAGCGCCACCGCCGCGAACCCCAACAGCGTAAACCCCGCCGGCGCGAACCCCCTTCGCCGATAGACGACGAACAACGTTACGAGGTAGGCGAGAAGGAGCAGGGCCCCGTTCAGGCGGCATAGATACGAAAGGCTTAAAAGTACGCCGACCATCAGGGGTCTAACCAAGGAGGGCCGCTCTCGCTCGAAGTTGCCCGCGACCGCGAGCGCGCCGAAGAAAAGCAAGGTAAAGTAAACTTCGGGCTGGACGCGGACTGAGAACCACAGGAAGGCCGGCTCGAGTGCCGCCACCGCTAAGCCCGCGAGGGCGAGGCCGGCGCCGAGCCACTTCCTTAAAAGCAGATATAATAGCGCGAGTGCCGCCAGCGACGCGATAAGGGTAACGGCGCGCGTGGGCGTCGCCGTATCCGCACCGAGCGAGAAGTTAGCCGCGGCCACGAGCGGCACGAGCGGTTGCCGGTTCCCTTCCGCGCGGACGATGGGCCCCGGTTCCCCGTAGAAATCCCACTTGGCGTAGGTGACGTAACCGCGGCCCTTCGCCAGGTTGCGCCCCACCTCGAGGATGTTGCCGGCGTCCGCCTCCGGCAACCGGTTGTGATAGAAGCACCATAGCCTCAGGGCCAAGGCAAGCGCGAATATCAGAACCAAAATCGCGACCTCGGCCCGCCGTGGAAATTTTAAGTTGGTCATCATGAGGTTCGATTTTAACAAAGGTCGGGTTTTTAGTAAAGGCCAACTGTTACGGCGAGAGCCGGCGACGGGACGTTAATTGTATTGGCATTATTTTGAGAATAGGTTAAAATTGTAGGGTACGCGAACGCTTATGGACCGGTCGCGGAAGATACTCAGGGCCGTCACCCACCTCCGGCGGCGGCGCCTCGCCGCGGTCGCGGCGTCCGCTTCGGCGTGCGTCGTCGCGTTGGCCGCGGCCGCGGCGTTGCTTGCGCTCGGGCTGTCCGCGCTTTGGGGACGGTGGCTGGCGGCGGCTTGCGCCGGCGCCTTCGCGGCCGCGGCGGCGTACTTCCTCTGGCGCCTCCTGGGCCGCCGATTAATAGCGCAAGCACGTTTGCGCGGCGCGATGGCCGAAGCCGAGACGCGGGAACCCTCGCTCAGGCGGCGGTTGGCTTCGGCCTACTACGTAGCGGCCGCGGCCGGCGAGGACCGGGGAACCTCGCCGGAGATGGCGGAGGCGTTCATCAGCGACGTGGAGAGACACGTGCCGGCCGCGCTAAACGCGCCGTTGGCGCGGCGTTATCGCTACGGCCCGTTCGTACTGCTTTTGGCGGCGCTCGCGGCGTGGTTAGTCGTGGCCGTCGTCGCGCCCGGGTTCCTGGGCGGCCTCTTTGCGGCTTGGGCCGGCGCCTCGCCCGCGGACCGCGGCCTTATCGCCGCCGTGTCGCCGGGGGACGTTCGCGTGGGCGTGGGCGCGACGATAACCGTCGAGGCGACGTTGCGGCGGGACTTCGCGGGCGAGGGGGCCGTCGTGGTGGAGCGGGGCGGCGCCGTAAGCCGGACGCCGATGGAGCGCCGGAGGCCGCGGAAACTAACGGCGGCCGTTAAGGCCGGCGCCGAGGATTTCCGCTACTACGTCGTCGCGCGCGGCGAGAGGAGTCGGCGTTTTAAGGTAACGGTTATGCCGCCGCCGTCGTTCGGCGAACTTCGCGTCGCGGTCACGCCGCCCGCCTACGCGGGGTTGCCGGCGCGGACGTTGCCGCCCGGCGAGGGCGACGTTCGGGCACTTGCAGGCGCTACGGTCCGGTTGGAGGTTAAGGTCGAGGGGGCCGACGCGGTGGAGCTGGAGGCGCCGGACGAGGTCCGCGAAGAGTTGACCCGGGAGGGCGATTCTTATACGGGAAAATTCGTCGTGGGCCGCGCCGGCGTTTATCGTTTGAAGGCGACGTCACCATGGGGCTCCGCGACCACCCCCCGTTTCGAGGTCGCCGTCGAGCCGGACAAACCGCCGGAGGTTACCGTCGTCGAGCCGACGAGGGACCTTATCATCACCGATACCGCGCACTCGCCGCGGCTGCGGTTCCTCTGCGCCGACGACTTCGGCCTGGGCGACGTTCGCGTCGTCTACTACAACGAGACCACCGGCCAGCGTCTCGCGGGGGCGGTAGGCACGGGCGCCGGCCGCGCCGAGCTGGAAGGCGACGTCGACCTCATCCCGCCGAACTTCGACCTTTTCCCGGGCGACGTGGTCTCGTATTACGTCGAGGCGTTCGACAACGACGTCGTGAACGGCCCGAAGGCGGGGCGGTCGCCGACGTACCGCTTTCGCTTCCCCACGGCCGCGGAAATGTTCGAACAGGTGAGCGAGGAGATGGCCGAAGGCCTGTCGGACCTGACGGCCTTGCGCGAGCAGGCACGCCGTTTACGTAAACGATTGAAGGAGGCGGGGTCGGGCGCCAAGGCGCAGATGCCGTCCAGGCCTGAACTCCGCGAGTTGGTAGGCGAACAGGAAAGGTTACGCCGGGAGTTAACCGAAGCCGCGGAAAGGCTCGAGGCGTTGCTCGAGCGCGCCCAGGACAACGTTATCAGCCCGGAGCTCGCGGCCAAGATCGTCGAGGCCAATCGCCTGCTAAACGAGGTGCTAGACGAACAGTCAAAGGAGGCTCTCCGCAAACTCTCCGAGGCGCTGCGCGAGGTGGACCCGGCGCGGGTCCGCGAGTTAATGGAACAGGTTAAACTCGAGCAGGCCGAGCTGGAACGCAGCCTCGAGCGCGTCATCGACATTTTGAAAGAAGCTCAGCGCGAGGAGCTCCTGCGCAACCTCGCGGCTCGAGCCGAGGAGCTCGCCCAACGGCAAAAGGACGTCGTCGAGCGAATCGAGGCCGCGGATGCGGCGCGTCAACAGCTCGAGCTCGCCCGCGACGTTCCGGCCTTCGGCGACGACGTGCGGGAGTCGGCCTACGCCTTTGACGAGGTGGCGCCCGAAGTGGCGGCCGAACTCCGTAAGGTGGCCGAGGAGTTCGCCGAAGGGCGGGCGCGCCGTGCCGCCGAGAAAGCCGCCCGGGAACTCGAGCGAGGGGAAATCGGAGAGGCGACCGTCGAGGGTAAAGTTTCCCAAGAAGAACTCGAAGAATTAGCCGCCGAGCTCCGGGAATTGTCGACGCGCTACCGGGAAGGGCGGCGGCGCGCGCTGCTCACGGAAATGGACCGGGCGACAGAACGTGTGCTTGCGGCGTCGCACCGGGCGGAGGCGTTGGCGGCCGAGTTGGGCGGCGGCGACGTGGGGCCGGCTTTCGCCGGCCGTCAGGAGAACGTGGCCGCGGAGATCGGGAGTATAAGTGAAGCGGCGAGGGCGGCGGCGGAAAAGTCGCTCTTGGTGCCGACGGCGATAAGTGAGGCGTTGGCCGACGCCGGCGAGGAGATGGAGGCCGGCGCGCGCAATTACGAGTTGGGCAATCTTCGCGCGGCCGCGGAAGCGAACGTGCGCGCTTTGGCCGGCCTGAACGTAATCGCGGCGGCGCTGCTGGAGGCGCGGGCCAACGTGGCCGCGGCCGCCTCGTCGATGGGCCTGGCCGAGATGATAGAACAGATGAAGGCGCTCGCCGAAGGACAACGCCAGGTCAACCGGCAAGGTAAGTCGTTGTTTTCTATTATGCCCGGGATGTCGCCCTCGGAACTCCAACTCGCGCTCGAGAGGCTGGCCGCGGAGCAGGCGTTGATACGGCGGGGGCTGGAAGAGTTAGCGAGGAGGGGCCGCGCTTCACGCGGCGAAAGGGGCGGCGACCTCGGCGGCCTTGCGCGCGAGATGGAGGAGCTCGAGCGAGAGCTCGAGGCGGGACGCCTAGACGAACGCATTATCGAGAAGCAGGAAAAGTTGCTCGAGCGCATGCTCTCGTCGACCCGGGCGCTCCGTGTCCAGGGGCGCTCGAGCCGGCGCCGGTCCGAACCGGCCAAGGACTACGTACCCCCGACGGTGGCGCCGCTGCCCGGCCGCCTGACGGCGCCGCGGCCCGAGGCCAGGCCCGCCAGCGGCCCGCCATCGGCGGGGTACGTCCCGGCGGACCTTAGGGAGGCATTAGCTGAATATTACCGGCGCCTCGCGGGGGGCGAGTGACGTCCTACCTATGCGCCGTTTTTTAATTATATTGGTGCTCGCGCCGGCGTTGGCCGCTTCGTCCGTACGGGACGTTGGGGAGGGGTCGCTGCGCGACGCCGCGGCGCATCTCGAAAAGGGAGAAGGGGACGAGGCCGCGGCCGAGTTGGTGGCGTACGGCCGTCGCGAACCGGCGGCCCCTTTGGCGAACCAGGCGTTGGATTGCGTTTTATTGTTGTATAGGAAGAAAATAAAACCGGACGCGCTCGCGGGTTACGTAAACGCCCTCGCGCTTCTCGCCGACGGCTACGCGTCGACGGCGGACACCGTTTTCCGCGAGATGGCGGCGAACCGTGCGCTGCCCTGGGCAATACGGGGTCGGGCGGCCTTGCTCGCGGCGGACCTCGACACGCGCGGCGACCGCGTCGCGTTGCTCGAGCGCGCGTGGCGGGAGTGCGACGACGACACCGCACGGTTATTGGGCGTCGCCTTAGCGGAGGCGTACTATAAAGAGGGCCGCGCGAAGGAGGCGCGCCAGGTCCGCGACGACTTCGAGAAAAGATTCCCCGGCGACGAGGGGTTAAAGTACTTCGAGTATTTGTCCGAAGAAGCCGGACGATAGGAAAACCTGTGGGCCAGGAACAAGAGATAATAGTCGTCGTCGACCCGGCGCCGCTTGCCGAGCTGTTGCTCGAGAACAGCCCACGACCCATACTGCCGACGTTGTCGTACGCCCGGGCGAGGATAGGGTATAGCCGCCGTACGCTCGCCGAGGTGGGGCGTCTTCTCAAAGATAAGGGCCTGCCGGATGAGAGGGTCCGCGGGCTGACGGACGAGCTGTGGCGGCAGGGCGTCGAGCTCGAGGCGGGCCGGGAGGTGGAGGCCTACGAGGACGAGGGCCGCGACGAGGGCTTGCGGCTCGCGGTCGCCGCGGACGCGGCGATATACCTGACCGCCGACGAGAGTTTGGCTGAGTTGGCGGAGTGGAAAGAGGTCGAGATCGTTGCCGATATCGAAGAGGTGCGGCGCATCCTACTTTCGTACGAGGATACGGCGGTCGTCTTTCGCGCGCGCTCGGAGCCGGAGGCGGTGCGCGTGGCCGACGCGCTTCGGGAGGCGGGGATCGAGGCGCGGATCGTCTCGCAGCAGGTCCCGTGGTACGACGGCGTCCTGATTATGGGCCAGGGTTTTTGGGGTGACATAATGGTCTTCGAGAAGGACCGCGGGGAGGCGGAGCGGATAATCGAACGTTTGGAATTATGAGGAGGGGATTTTCCCGGGACGATTTCCCAAGGGCCGCCCGGGCAGGCGGCATTTTCATTTTCGGTGCGAAACGTCGCGGCTCGCTACGCCGTTATCCCCATTATCACGTCCAGGCTCTTCGGGCCGCAGTTTAAGAGTAGGTCTATGGCCGAGAGATTGGGTATGAA
>WVWN01000012.1 GCA_011773985.1 Candidatus Zixiibacteriota bacterium
GAGGTAGCTCCCGCTCCGGGTGAAGTATTGAATGCGGTGGTTCCAAGAATCGGCGACGTATACGTTACCGTTCGAAGCCTTCGCAACGTCGGTGGGATAGTCGAATTGGCCGTTGCCCCTGCCGCGGGAGCCCCACTTGCCGAGGTAACTCCCGCTCGAGGTGAAGTATTGAATGCGGTGGTTCCCCGTACCGGCGACGTATACGTTACCGCCCCACGGCCCCACGGCGACGCCCGCGGGGTTACTGAATTGGCCGTTGCCCGTACCCTTCGAGCCCCATTTACCAGCGTATTCGTACGCGGCGCCGGCGGCGGCCGCGAGGAAAAACGCCGCCGTAATCAGTACTAGTCCCTTACCGTTCATTACTAACCCCCCGCGTAACGTTGCGTGGCCCGTATTTATTGCTTTTTCGTTATATTATATATCACATTACANNCACATTACAACCGCCGTGGCAAACGAAAAGGCCGCGGCCCGGTAAAGGTCAAAGGCCGCGGCTTAGCAGGTGCGCAAGGCCTTGCGCCCTTAGCGGAACAACGCCTTAACGCGGCCGAGGGAGGCGGGCGCGACGGCTACCTGATGGTCGTCGACGAAATATTGTATGCGGCTGTTCCCTTGGTCGGCGACGTAAACGTACGCGCCGTCCGGCGTAACCGCGATGCCGAAGGGAACCACAAATTGGCCGTTGCCCGAGCCCCGCGAGCCCCACTTGCCGAGGAACGAGCCCGTCGAGGTGAAGTATTGAACGCGGTCGTTGCCCCAGTCGGTTACGTATACGTTACCGTTCGAAGCAACCGCAACGCCGAAGGTGCCTATGAACTTGCCCTCGCCGAAGCCGAACGAACCCCACTTGCCGAGGTAGCTCCCGCTCGAGGTGAAGTACTGGACCCGGTGGTTTTGCGTATCGGCGACGTATACGTTACCGTTCGAAGCAATCGCCACGCCGGAGGGGCCAGATAACTCGCCGTTGCCCGACCCGCTCGAGCCCCACTTACCGAGGAAGCTGCCCGTCGAGGTGAAGTACTGGACGCGTTCGTTGTCGTCTTCGGTTACGTATACGTTGCCGTTCGAAGCAACTGCGACGGCCAAGGGGTCTTTGAATTGGCCGTTGCCCGTGCCGCGGGAGCCCCACTTGCCGAGGTAGCTCCCGCTCGAGGTGAAGTACTGGACGCGGTTGTTGCCGAAGTCGGTTACGTACGCGTTGCCGTTAGGGGCGAGCGCGGCCCCCGTGGGGTCTTTGAATTGGCCGTTGCCCGTGCCGCGGGAGCCCCACTTGCCGAGGTAACGCCCGCTCGAGGTGAAGTACTGGACGCGGTTATTGTGGTAGTCGGTTACGTACACATTGCCGTTAGGGGCGAGCGCGACGCCCCTGGGGTTTTTGAATTGGCCGTTGCCCGACCCGCTCGAGCCCCACTTACCAGCGTATTCGTACGCGGCACCGGCGCCGCCTGCGACGAAAAACGCCGCCGTAATCAGTACTAGTCCCTTACCGTTCATTACTAACCTCCCGCGTAACGTTGCGTGGCCCGTATTTATTGCTTTTTCGTTATATTATATATCACATTACAACCGCCGTGGCAAACGAAAAGGCCGCGGCCCGGTAAAGGTCAAAGGCCGCGGCCTTGCGTTTCACCCGAATTTCGGCTATTTAAACAACGCCTTCACGCGGCCGAGGGAGGTGGGCGCGACGGCGGTGACGTCCTTGAAATACTGGACGCGGTGGTTGTGCATCTCGCAAGTGTAGACGCGCTCCCCGGTGGGGGAAACGCTCACGCCCCACGCGTAGTCGAATTCGCCGTCCCCGGTCCCCTTCTTGCCCCACTTCTCGAGGAAGGAGCCGCTCGAGGTGAAGCGTTGGATGCGGTAGTTACCTAAGTCGGCCACGAAAACGTCGCCGTTCGGGCCGACGGCAACGCCGGTGGGCGACCGGAACTGGCCGTCGCCCAAGCCCCACGAGCCCCATTTGCCGAGGAAGGAACCGGCGGGCGTGAAGTATTGGATGCGGTGGTTGTTCTTGTCGGCGACGTACACGTTCCCCCCCGGCGCGACGTCCACGGCCCACGTATACGCGAATTCACCGTTGCCGGACCCTTCCTTGCCCCACTTGCCGATAAAGGACCCGCTCGCGGTGAAATATTGGATGCGGGAG
The DNA here is from genome assembly GCA_011773985.1 of Candidatus Zixiibacteriota bacterium. Classification (GTDB taxonomy): domain Bacteria; phylum RBG-13-66-14; class B26-G2; order WVWN01; family WVWN01; genus WVWN01. Next base: position 2,150 of record WVWN01000012.1, read on the forward strand.
TTGTCGGTATCGGCTACGTAGACGTTACCCCCGGGCGCGACGGCGAGGCCGCGGGGCGTATCGAATTGGCCGTCGCCGACCCCCTCCGAGCCCCACTTGCCCAGGAAGCTACCTGTCGAGGTGAAGTATTGGATGCGGTAGTTGCCGGTGTCCGCGACGTACTCGTTGCCGTTAGGCGCGGCGGCGACCCGGCGCGGATCATCGAGCTGGCCTTCGCCCGAGCCGAGCCGGCCCCACTTGCCGAGGTAGGAGCCGGTCGGCGTGAAGTACTGAATGCGGTGGTTGTGCCTGTCGACGACGTACACGTTCCCCCCGGGCGCGACCGCCACACCCCGGGGATAACGGAACTGGCCCTCGCCCGAGCCGAGCGTTCCCCACTTACCTTCGTAGACGAATTCCGCGGAAGCCGAGGCTGCAAGGGTCGCGACCCCCGCGGCGAGCGCGATAATTTTTCCTCGCATGACGAACCTCCCGATGAATGCGATTTCCGCCAAACGTACGCCCTTATCCTCTTACTAGTAATATAACAAATTTACGCGGGGGTTGCAAACCGGCGCCGCCGCGAGGGACAACCTGTGCCGCTACGCTAGCCTAAAACCTCATTCTTATTCTATTACCGAGCCGTCGACGCCGACGGGGAAAAAGAGAACGGCTCGAGTTATAGTTGCCCAAAATAGTCATATATGTTAAAATTAAAATAAATGAAGTTAAACTCGCTGGTTGGGGCGGCTGCCCTCGTCGCGCTACTGGCCGCGGGAACCGCGTGCAGGGGTAAAAATATGATGTTCGGCAAATCGGTAAGCGTCTACGCGCCCGAGTTCCCCGCCTATCCTGCCGACCGCTGGATTAACTCCGGGCCGCTCACGATGAAGGGCCTTCGCGGCCGCGTTGTCCTGATAGACTTCTGGGAGTATACGTGCGTCAACTGCATACGCACGCTGCCGTACCTCGCGGAGTGGCACCGCCGCTACGCGGCCCACGGCGTCGTCATCGTCGGCGTCCATACGCCCGAGTTCGCCTTCGGCCGGGACCGCGCGAACGTCGCCCGGGCGGTGGAGGAGTTCGGCATCGAGTACCCCGTCGTCCTCGACAACGACTACGAAATCTGGCAAGCCTACGCGAACCGCTTCTGGCCGCGGAAGTACGTCGTCGACCGCGACGGCAAAATAGTTTACGACCACGCGGGCGAAGGCGGTTACGCCGAGGCGGAGGAGCTTCTGCAACGCCTTATCCGAAAAAAGGACGCCGACGCGGAGCTGCCGCCGATAATGGCGCCCGTGCGGCCCGAAGACGCGCCCGGCGCCTACTGCTACCCCCGCACGCCCGAGCTCTACTGCGGCTACAAGCGCGGCAAATATGGCAACGAAAAGCCGCCCCTCCCCGGCCGAACGCAGCTCTTCGCAGACGACGGCCCGCACGCCGAAGGCCACCTCTACTTAAGCGGTAAATGGCGCCTGGGCGAGGAGGAGGCGACCTTTGCCGGCGAGCCGGGGCCGCCGGGCGAAAACTACATCCTCGTGCCGTTCGCGGCCAACGAGATAAACGCCGTGATGGCCGCGCCGCCGGGCGAGACGATACGCGTTTACGTAAAAAGGGACGGGGTGTCGGTAGCGAAAAGAGATGCGGGCGCGGACGTCGCCTTCGACGACGCGGGCTCCTACGTGGACGTCTCCGTCGGCAGAATGTACCGCCTGCTCGACGCCCGGAAGTACGACGCGGGCGAGCTCTCGCTCCACCCGACCCGCCCGGGCGTCTCCGCGTTCGCCTTCACCTTCGGCTCCTGCGCCGCGAACCCGTAACGCCGCGCGCCAAGGAAAAACCGCCCGCGGAGGCGGCTTTCCGGTAGGCCGAACCGCTTTTATTTAAATAAAGCTTTGACCTTGCCGAGCGACGCCGGCACGACCGCCGGGTTCTCCTGTCCGAAGTACTGTACGCGGTGGTTGCGGAGGTCGGCTACGTAGACGCGCGCCCCCGAGGCCATCGCCACGGCCACCGGGTCCGTGAACTCGCCGTTGCCGGTCCCGCGCCGACCCCACTGACTTACGTAACTCCCGGCCGCGGTGAAGTACTGGATCCGATGCCGGTCGGTAACGAAGACGAGGCCGCCGGGCGACACCGCTACGCCTACAGGCAGCGTAAACTGGCCGCTTCCCGTCCCGTAGGAGCCCCACTTCCCGAGGAAACTCCCCTCCGCCGTGAAGTACTGGACGCGGCGGTTCGCGCTGTCGGCGACGTAGACGCTGCCGTCGGGGGCGACGGCGACGTCCCGGGGGTAATGGAACTCGCCGTCGCCGGTCCCGGCCCGGCCAAACGAGCCGAGTAAACTACCCGCGCCGGTGAAGTACTGGACGCGGTTGTTCGCCGCGTCCGCGACGTAGACGTTGCCCCCCGCCGCGACGGCCACGCCCTCGGGATAGGCGAACTGGCCGCCCTCGCTGCCGTACGTGCCCCACTTGCCGAGGAAGCTCCCCGCGGCCGTGAAGTACTGGACGCGGTGGTTGAAGGAGTCGGCGACGTAGACGTCTCCGCCCGCGGCGACCGCACTCCCCACCGGGTTTCGGAATTGGCCGTCGCCCGCCCCGGGCGAGCCCCATTCGCCGCGAAAGGAGCCGCTCGAGGTGAAGTATTGAACGCGGTTGTTCCCGGAGTCGACGACGTAAACCGGGCCGGCGGCGGCGACGGCCAGGCCGGTCGGAAATAAGAACTCGCCTTCGCCCGTGCCCTGCTTGCCCCAGAGCCCTTCGAAAACGTATCGGGGGGGCGACGCGGCCGCGGCGAGCGGCAGAACGGCGACCGCGAGCGCTAAGACGAAGCGGTTGTTTTTCATCTTAATTCTTCCCTCGTTTCTCTATGGGTACGCCGGACGTTTACGAGATTATACCCTACGCCGCCGTCGAATCAAGTCAATTATCGCGGGGCGGACGGCTTTTTAACTTCACGCTGTAACGTTTCGAGGTGTTATGGTAAAATTAATATGGAATAGTGTATAAATCGCGTGTTAAGGCGGCCGCGTGGGCGGTTTCCGCCGCGCTCGCGGCCTATATGTTATGGCCCGCCTGGGTCGCCGCCGTCGACGAGGTCCTGCCGGGGGAGGAAGGCGGCGAGGAGGCGCCGGGCGAAGAGGCCGCGCCCGCCGAGGAGGAGCCGGCCCCGGAAGAGGAGGAGCGGCTCCTCCCCTACCGCGAACGCGACGCCTGGCTCGACGCCGGCGTTTTGGGCCTCGCCGACGAGCTCGGCGAAGAATTCCCCCTGAGTTTCAAGAGCTGGGCCTTGCTCGAGGACCTCAAGCTCGAGCCGTGGCTGCGCGACTGGCGCGACATCGCCCGCGCCGCGCGCTACTTCTACGCCTCCGGCTTCGAGGAGCCTTTCGACCGCGAGCTGATGAGGGACTCCTACCGCGCCATAAAGGAGGAGGAGGAGTTCTACGCGTGGGAGGAGGAACGCGGCCTCATCCCCGACATCGAGCTGGGCCGCGAGTCCGACATAAAGTTCGAGGGGCGCAAGCTCTTCACCGCGGGCTACTCGAAGACGACCTACCCCGGCGGTAACCCGATTTACGGCGAGAAGGGTCAACCCGCGGGCGACTTCACGATGGAGGGCGAGCTCCAGCTCCGCATCGAGGGGACCGTTCTGCGCAAGACCCACGTCTACGTCGACTACGACGACACGCGCGAGAACGAGACGCGCAACCAGGTCTCGGTGGTCTACAAGGGCGACCCGGACGAGCTCGTCCAGGAGGCCGCCTTCGGCGACATCATGCTCTCGCTCCCCTCGACCGAGTTCATCTCCTACTCCTCGAGCCGGGCCGTCTTCGGCGCCAAGGTGGACCTCAAGTACAAGTGGGCGCGCCTCATGGCCATCGCCTCGCGCGAGAAGGGCCGCACCGAGAAGGCGACCTTCACCGGCGGCGCCGAGCTGACCAGCATAATCGTCCCTGACACCGGATACGCGGCGCGCAAATTCTTCCAACTGCACACTTATTACGATAAAGGCGCCGATAAGACGTACTTCGAAGGAGACCGTAAAATCTATAAGGACGCCGGCGGCCAGCCGCTCGTCGAGGTGTTCGTCCAGTACGCGACGGGCCAGTTTCCGCCGGGCGTCACGCAGTACAGGTTGGAAGCGTACCAATTCGACGACAGCCGGGGCGACGGCGAAGGCCCGATCGGCAAGCCCCTCGTAGAAAAAAATTTGCCGTCGAGGAAGCTCGCGCGCGGCGTCGAATACGACGTCGACGTCGAAAAGGGAATAATCACCTTCAAGACGACGGTAAACCAGCAGGACAAACTCGCCGTCGCGTACGTAATCGCGGACGGCGGCAACACCTTCAAACACGCGATAGGTTACAAGCCGGACGGCAAAGGCGGCTACGTCTTAAACCTCGACGAGCGGTTGAAATGTATAAAGGAAGCAACGTTAACCGGCCCGATGCAGCGATACGAGCTCCGCAACAGGTATTACCTCGGCAGCACGAACATCCGCTCCATTACGCTCGTCGTAAAGCTCCTGGACAACAACAACAGCGAAAACGACCCCAAGTTCCCGGGTAAAACTTACCTCTACTCGTACGGCCTCGACCAGAACGACGACGGCCGCGTCGACCAGGCCGACTTCATCGACTTCACGAACGGGTACGTCATCGTCCCGGATATAAACCGTAATATTCTCTCCGAAAAACGAGAATTTAAAAGGCGAATTTATAATGGTGACAATTACCTTTATAACCTCCCTTTCGACTACGACGACAACGGCAAAGTAGAAGGGCCTGACGCGTACCATCCGGACGTGGAAAGCAAACTCAAATTCCATTTCGAGTATCAATCGCTCAAGCCGTCGTTCTTTCTCCACGCCAACATCATCCCCGGCTCGGAGACGGTCACGCTCGACGGCCGCGTCCTCGTCCCCAACCAGGACTACTGGATCGACTACGACTCCGGCTTCCTGGAGCTTTTGACGGAGGGGGCGGAGACGCCCGGGGCCGTGCTCGAGGTGACGTACGAGTACAAGCCGCTGTTCGCGCTCCTCACGAAGTCGCTCGTGGGAGGCCGGTTCCAGTTCGGCCCGGACGACGACCGCTACGCCGCGACGACGCTCATCGCCGAGTTCACCTCCAAACCGCCCCGCGGCGAAATCCCCAAGCTCGAGGAGGCCCCGGCGAACCACTTCGTCTTCGACGCCGACGCCCGCTACCGCTTCTACCCGGAATTCATGACGGCGCTCGCGGACGCGGTCCCCGGCGCCCACACGACGGAGGGCTCCACGTTCGACGTCGAGGCCGAGCTCGCGCGGTCCTACAAGGACGTCAACACCGTCGGCCAGGCGCTCGTCGACGACATGGAGGACGCGCGCCAGCTCTCGTCGATGCCGATGAAGGTGGAGGCCTGGAAACACGCGAGCGCGCCCGCAGTAGAGGGTTTAAACCAGCGCAATCGCGGCAGCCGCCTCCTCGAGCTCAAGACGTCGCCGACCTTCTTCAACGAGGTGGACCCGGATTGGCCGCGGGACACGCTCGAGGTCCTCGTGGTCGGCGCCCTTCCCAATAACCCGGGAGGGCCCGATAAACCCTACAAATGGGCCGGCATCCACCGCGTCCTCTCGACGACGGGCGTCGACTTCACCGACGCCCGCTTCGAATACGTCGAGATATTGATGAACCTCAACAACTTAACTGGCGATACCGGCGACGACGTCCGGGGGGGCGTCCTCCACCTCGAGCTCGGGACCGTAAATGAAGACGCCGACGGCAACACGGTCCTGGGCACGGAGGAACTCGACAGAGAGGGAAGGCTCGCGCCGGACAAAGACGTCGGGTACGATTTCAATAATACGAAAGACCAAAAACCGCCCGCAGAACCCCCCAAACCGCCGGGTAATATTTTTACGAAGATAAATAACAAAAATGTAATAGATACCGAGGACAACAACCGCAACACGGTCCTCGACACCCGGGACGACTACTTCACGTACGAGATAAAGCTCGAGGAGGTCCTCGACAACTCGTCGCCGTACGTCGTGCGGGGCCCGCGCGACAAGGACCCGCTGAACCCGGGTTGGTACGTCCTTCGCGTACCCCTCCAGTTCGACACCGCGGAAACGGCGGGCCTCCCGGACGCGACGGCGATCGAGGTCCTGCGACTTTGGCTCGAGGCCGAGACTAAAGACGACTTCCCGTCGGGCTCGGCGCTCATCCTCGGCATGCTGTCTTTCTCCGCGATGAAGTGGGAGGACCCGGAGCTCGAGCCGGACAAGGGCCTCAACCAGATGAAGATATCCACCAAGGACAGCCGCCACGACGGCGACTACGTCCCGCTGGCCCCGCGCGAGGACCCGGAGACGAAGACGCTCGAGCGCGAACAGGCCCTCGTCGTAGAGTACATCCTCACGGACTGGGAAGACATCGGCGTGATGACGGAGGAGGGGTTCACGAGGTGGGGCGCGGGCAACAACAAATACGACACGGAGGACGCGAACCACAACGGCATCCTCGACCCGGGCGAGGACGTGGGCGTCGGCCCCTACCACTTCGGCGCGGGCAACGGCCGCCTGGACGAAGAGCCGGCGCCCGAAGGGTCCACGCGCTATACAGCCTATCAAAGCCAGGACTACTCACACTACCGCCGCCTGGCGTTCTACTACTTCAACCGCACGCCGCAGGACAACGGCGGCCGCGAATCCGCCAACGACATCATCTTCATCCGCTTCGGCGCGGACGACGACAACTACTACGAATACGCGACGCAGATGGCGGGCAAGCAGACCTGGATACCCGTCGACGTCGACCTCGAGCGCTTCCTGGCGCTGCAGGTCAAGGGGCAACCGCTCATCGAGGCGGGCGAGGCCATCACCTACCGCCACTACCGCATCGTGGGCGACCCCTCGTTCCTCAACATCGTGGAGACGCGCGTGGGGGTCCGAACGAAGCAGCCGCGGGACGGCGGCTCGGGGGGATTCCTCGCGTTCCGGGAGGTGTGGGTAAACGACATCAAGCTGCTCGAGCCGGAGAGGCAGGTCGGGGCCGCGGCGCGCGCGAGCACCGCGCTCGACTTCGGCAACTTCATAAAGGTGAGCGGCGGCTTCCGCGACGTCGGCGCGGGGTTCGAGGAGATCGGCACCACGGCCGCGGCCCGCACCACCACCGCGAGCCGCAACGCCGACGCCACGCTCGAGCTCTCGAAGTTCATGCCGGACCTGTGGAACGTCCGAATGCCCGTCTCCGGCTCCGTGACCAAGTCCGAGACCGTCACGGAAGAGAAGTACGACCCCAAAAAATCCATCTACAGCCAGGGGCGGACCGTCGGCGTCTCGCGGCGCATCGGCATCTCGTTCAGCAAGTACAAGCTGCCGAGTTGGGACTTCGACTTCCGGAACTCGGACTCCGTAAACTACAAATTCGCGCGAACCGTCGAGTCCGACACGTACAGCGGCGGCGCCGATTACGAGGTCCACCCCCGGCGACGCTACTTGCCCGTCAACGTCCGCAGCGAATTCGACCGCCAGTTCCAGAAGACGACGTACGGCGAGAAGGAGAAGGAACCCGCCAACACCGACTGGGTGACGGACGACAACCGGAACTCCGTGAAGTTCGAGCCGCTCGAGGACCTGGAGATAACGCCCTCCTACGACTACGAGTATACGCGCGACCGCAAGGATAAAACCGAGGAATCCTTCGACGAATCGTACGGGATGAGAGTCGACTACTTCTTCGTCAAGGGCGTACGCCCCGGGACGTCTTATACGAGCAGCTACCGGGAAATCGCCGAGCTGAGCGGCGAGGGGGGCGGCTTGCCGGAGATGGACCGCGGCCCCAACCTCGGCCGCGGCGAGACGCTGGACATCTCCCTCTCGACGACCAACAGCTTTATGGTGCCGGTGGACGTCGGCAAATTGACGGGCGAGCGCGCGCGCGGCCTTAACAAGTGGTCCATAACGCCGAGCTACGAACTCATCCGCTCCTCGAGCTACACCGGTATGGAGAGCCGCGCGCCGATGTCGTACCGCATGGGGCGGGACCACGTGATGCGCGAATTCGCGGATACCGAAAAGTTCGTGAACTCGCGGCGGCGCTACAGCGTCACCGTCAACAACCGCTTCCGGCCGCTCGAGTTCCTGAGCTACCGCACGGGGACGAAATGGGAGAACTGGGACTTCATCCAGACCGACTTCGACTACTCCTACTCCAACGAGTTCGTTAATACCACCGGTTCGCCCTCCCGAACGATTAGCACGACCTTCCCGGACGTCGACATCCAGCTCTACGGAACCGCGAACTTCCCCCTCGTGGCCGCCTACCTCGACCGCTCCACGGTAGACATAACCTATTACCGGAAACGCACCGACCGGGTAAGAGAGGATTACGAAATAAAGCATAAACCGGGAATTTCCTGGCGGGCGACGTGGACGCGGAACTTCCGGACGCGGGCCGATTATAACTACGGCTACACCATCGCGCGCGAGCTCGACCGGGAGAATAATCCCGTCGGCGACGAGCGCATCGTCAAGGAGGAGAACCCCTCCCTCACCGTCTACTACGACGTCGCAAACCCGCGCGGCTTCAAGGTCCCGATACTGGGGACGCTCCGCTGGCGCAACGAGCTAAACCTGACCGCGGGCGTATCCTTCACGAAGGTGCGCGGCGTCAACGCCGCCCAGGACGACACCGACGAGTGGGAGTACACCGCCTCCGGGGGCTACTACGTGACGACCAACCTGCGCGCCGACGTGACCGGGACCTTATCCCGCTACAAGAACCTTACCAGCGCCGGCCTGGATTTCGTCACCATAGGCGTCAACGGCAACTTCGAGATTATCTTCTAATGGCGCGGGAACGCGCGACAAAAAAACGCTTGACACGCAAAAGGGTTTATCCTAATTTTTACGAAATGGAAGGAGAAGCGACCGATGCAGATGATCTACGACGCGGGCCCGCTGGTCCTCGTTTTATTCTTCGTATCCATCCTCACCATAGGCTTCGCCCTCGAACGTTTCTGGGCACTGAATGTCGCTCGCGGTAAGGTCCCGTACGGCAAAGTATTCCCCCGCATCAAAGATTCCATCGCCAAAGGAGACTTGGACGGCGCGGAGCGGAGCGCGGAAGGACAGCTGGGCTCGGTCGGGCGCGTAGTAACCGCGGGAATCAAGAAATACAAGGCCTTGACCGGCCGGCTCGCGGAGCGGGGCCTCCGGAACGAAATGGACCTGGCGTTGCGAGAGGCCAACGTCCTGGAAGGCGCGCTCCTGGAACGCAACATAATCCCCATCGCGACCATCGGCTCCATCGCCAACCTCATCGGCCTGCTCGGAACCGTCATGGGGATGATCAAATCGTTCGCCGCCCTGTCGGCCACGGGCGCCGCGGAAAAAGTCGCCGCGACGAAGCTCGCGGAGGGGATCGCGACGGCGCTCGTGAACGCCGCGGGGGGGTTGATAGTTGCGATTATGGCCGTAATATTTTATAATTATTTCTTGAATCGGATAGACAACCTCGTGTTCTCGATGGAAGAAGCGTCGGGTAACCTACTCGAGCTTTGTATGCTGGCGGAGAGAAAGCGGAGCTCGACAACCTGAGCACCTAAAAGCGCTAGGAGAGGACGGAAAGGATGAAAAAGATAATAATCACGATCATATTCGTGTTATTCATAATCTACCTCGGGTGGTGGATCACGTGGTTCTTCATCATGGGCCGGAACCTATCGTTCGTCTTCGACACGCTGGCGCGCCTGGGCGGCGCGGTGCGAACGGAAGAGAACGAATACGAGACCGAGCACGCCAACGTCCTGGGCCAGGGTGGCGCCGTCGTGGCACGCGGCGGCGGCCTGGTGGACATACTTTTCTTCCTCTTCATGCTGACGTTGTTCTTCATAATAGAAAGGGGAACCCTCTACGCCGCGGCCAAGGGTAAGTTCGACCACGTCCGGCTGCTGAGAATACTCAAGGAACGGATCAAGGAGCGCGACTACGAAGGCGCGATCGCCGCCTGCCGGAACCAGAAAGGCGTCGTGGGCCGCATAATGGCCGCCGGCCTCGAGAAGTACGAGCTGATAGCAGGCCGATACGACGCCGCGACGACGCGCGCCGAGGTCCAGCAGTCCATCTCCGAGACTAACGCGATGGAAGCTTCCTTGATGGAGCGCAACCTCATCTTCATCGCGACCATCGCCTCGATCGGAACGATGTGGGGCCTCCTGGGGACGGTCATCGGGATGATCCGCTCGTTCGCGGCCCTCGCCGCCAAGGGCCGGCCGGACCCGAACAAACTCGCGACCGGTATCTCGGAAGCGCTCGTCAACACCGCCGGCGGCCTTACGGTCGCGATTATCTCCATCGTCGCGTACAACTACTATCTCAACCGAATAGATAAATTCAATTTCACGTTCGAGGAATCCTCGAACGAGTTGCTGAGCCTCTTAATATCAGGGGAGGAATAAATTATGGCCGGCGCCGACGTACCAGCGGGAGGAGGCCGGGGCGGCCGAAGGAGAGTCAGCATCCATATCGACATGACGCCGATGGTGGACGTCATCATCCTCCTGTTGATATTCTTCTTCATGACGTCCCAGTTCAAGGAACCGGCCGCGGTCGAGGTCAAGCTGCCCAAAATTGGGGCCGGGGAAAAATACGTCAAGGTCAAAGAATCCAACGTCCTCACCGTCAAGGTCGACGAGAAAGGCGACGTCGTCGTCGTCGACACGCGGAACCGCGAAGGCAAAGAGATGACGTTGGCAGAGTTGGGCGAGTACATCGGCGCCTCTCAGCAGGGAAACCCGGAGCTCGTCACGATCATCGACGTCTCCCCCGACGCGAAATACCAAAACATGATGGACGTCCTGGACGAATTCAAGCTGGCCTCGGAACGAACGAAAGTCAGGAAAGTCTCGCTCCAACTCGAAGAGATACCCGAGACCGCGGCGGAGGCCGCATCGGGCGGCTAAGGGCGCGAAGGGGTTTCGAAAGATATGCTGCGCAAAATGCAACGGCGGGTAAGTATCCGCATAGATATGACGCCGATGGTGGACGTCATCATACTGCTTTTGATCTTCTTCTTCATGACCGCCCGGTTCAAAGAGCCGGAGGCGGTCGAGGTCACGTTGCCCTCCGCGGCCGCGGGCGTCAGAATCCCCAAGGACATAAACATCATCTCGGTCACCGTCGACGCCGACGGCCAAATCTACGTAAATAATGAAAGGATCGAGCGGCAAGGCGACGTCACGAACATGGTCAAGCGGGCGCGCATCGACGCCGTGAACGTCGGCGTCCCCTTAGATAAAATAATTACCAACGTCCGCGCCGAGGGCGGCGTAGAATACAGCGCGATCATCGCGGTGATGAAAGAGCTGCAGGCCGCCAACATCTTAGTCTTCAACTTGGAAGTGCAAAAAGAAGAAGGCGCCTGGTGACCCGGGCGCTTATAAACGACGTGGCTCTACGGCGGGGACCTGGCCCTGCCGTTTTTTTTAATACGAGGCCCCGCGGGGGGCCGTTATCAGCTTCGCGGCCTCGAGGACGTCGTCGGCGACGACGTCGGGGGGCGGCTCGAGCCGGCGCGCTTCCTCCGCGGTCAGATGGCCCGTGAGCACGACCGCGGTCCGGCACCCGGCGCGGCGCCCGGCCTCGACGTCGCGCGCGCTGTCGCCGACCATCCAACGTTCCTCGAGCGCGCCCGCGGCCGCGGCCGCGGCCAGACCCTGAAGTAATAATCCCGGCTCGGGCTTACGGCAGCCACATTCGTCCTCCGGCCTGTGGTAACAATAAAAGACGCCGTCGACCGGGCCGACGGCGCGGACCAGCTTCGCGGTAGTCGCCTCGACCGCGGCCACCGACGCCAGGCCCCGCCCCACCACCGATTGATTCGACACGACGTATACCAACCACCCGGCATCCTTGAACGTCTCGAGCGCGGCCCGCGCGAAAGAGAAAACCTCCAACTCGTCTTCGTTTTTGATATAATCCGGCCTGTCGCGGTTCAACACGCCGTCTCTATCGATCAACGCGACGCACACCATAGGCCAATCGTACGATAAACGTGACCGCAGAGCAAGTCATTAGGGCGCCCCGAGACAGCGGCCGCGGCCGCTACTTCCGCGCCGCGGGCGTAATCGGCGCCGCGACGGTCGTGAGCCGCGTCCTCGGCCTCGCGCGCGAAATCGCGTTCGCGGCCATCTTCGGCGCCAACTGGGTCACCGACGCCTTCCGCATAGCCTACGTCATTCCCTACGTCCTCCGTCGCCTCCTGGGCGAAGGCGCGATGTCGGCCTTCGTCGTCCCCGTTTTTACGGAACAACTCGAGCAGGAAGGCCGCGACGGCGCCTTTCGCTTCGCGCAGTCGCTGTACACGCTCTTCCTCACCTGCGTCGCGACCTTGGTGATCCTGGGCATCTTGGCCATGCCCGCGGTCGTCGCGGTTATGGCGCCGGGCTTCGTCCGCCAACCCGCGACCTTCGACCTGACGCTGAAGCTGGCGCGGATAATGTTCCCCTACATGTTGTTTATGATGACGTCGGCGCTCGCGATGGGCATCCTGAACTCGTTCTACCGATTCGCGGTCCCGGCCTCCGCGCCCATTGTTATGAACCTCTTCGCGCTCGCCTCGCTGTTCGTACTGGTCCCTCTTTTCGGCACGACGCCCCAAGAGCAAATCTACGCGCTCACCGTGGGCGTTTTGGCCGGCGGCGTGGGGCAGGTGCTCGTGCAAGTCCCGAGCCTCTACAAAACCGGCTTTCGCTTCCGGCCGCGCTTCAACTTCCGCGACCCGGCCATAAAGAAGGTGGGCCTCTTGATGGTCCCGGCGCTGTTCTCGATCGGCGTCGTCCGCGTCAACCTCCTCATCAGCACCGCCGCGGCCTCCTTCGTCGCCGTCGGGACCGTCTCCTTCATCACGTACGCGGAGCGCCTCTTGCAATTCCCGATGGGCGTCTTCGGCTTCTCGCTCGCGAACGCGCTGCTGCCGCGGATAAGCCGCCACGCCGCGCGCGGCGAAATCGAGACCTTCAAGGACCTCGTCTCCTTCGCGCTGCGCGCGTCCCTCTTCATATCGCTGCCCGCCACCGCGGGCCTAGTTGTCCTGGGCGGCCCGCTGGTCCGCGTAATCTACGAACGGGGCGCCTTCACCCCGGCGGACGCCGCGGCGACCTCCGTCATCCTGGGCGCCTTCGCCGTGGGGCTGTTCGCCTTCATCGGAATGCAGATCGTGATGCCGGCCTTCTACGCGCTCAAGCTCCCCAAGGAACCTATCCGCGGCGGCGTCGTAGCCTTGGCCACTAACCTGATTTTTACCGTCATCCTCGCCATACTATTCAAAGGCCCGGGCATAGCGCTCGCGATATCGATCTCGACGACCTGTACGTTGGGGTATCTCCTCCACCGCCTGCGCCGGGCCGCAGGGCCGATCGGCTTCCGGCGGATCGCGCTCGCGGGCCTGCGCTTCGGCGGCGCGAGCGTAATTTTGGGCGCCTTGCTCATACCCGTGCGCGCGGCGCTCGAGCGCTATGTGCCCGCGGGGACGCTACCGCAGGCGGCCGCCCTCCTCGCCGTCGTCGTCGCCGCCGTACCCGCGTACGTCTTGTTGGCCCGCCTCTTCCGCGCTCCCGAGGTGGGCGAGGTTATCAAAATAATTTTAAGGCGGAAATAAATTAACCTTGCCCCGACGTATACGAAGCCCCCTCGCCGAGGGGGCTTTTGAGCCGGGAGCGGGATTCGAACGCGCGACTTATTAACCGGCTTTAAACCACGACGCCGACGCAGCGCCTACGCGTCGGCGGAAAAAGAATTTTCCGGTTTAACTCCATAGCCATTTATGTTAAAAATTTGTAGAAGAAACGGGCGGCCGGTATAGGGTAAAAGGACCGGTTAAAAACTAACGTCTTTCGAAAAGGAGGAGGCAAAGTGAAACGCTTAATTACCGTCGTTGCTATTTTGGGCTGCGCAAACCTCGTTGCGCGAGCTCAGTACGAAGAACTCGAGTGGGAAACGAAAAAGAAACTCACGTTCTTCCTACCCACCGACGACGTTTCCCAGATCAAACCCAAGGACTTCAAGAAAATAAACAAGAATTATGGCCTCGAGTGGACGGCGACCAGCGTACTCGGCGTCATGAGCGAAAAAGGCCTTTATATGTGGGGCCCCTCCGGATACGTCAACGTATGCTTCGACAGCTTCGACCGGGACTACGCGTGGATCCTCAAGGAAGCGAAAGAGAAAATGCTCGAGAAAGCGGAGGTAGAGGCCAACATCGCCGCGTCTAAAAAGAGGCACGCGGAACACCTAAAGTTCGACGTTTACGTCAATTGCTGCGACGAGAACGCCTGGGACCTTCGCAACGCCGACTATTGGAGGCTATGGTTGTTGAACGAGGCAGGCGAGCGCGTCTACCCGATCGAAATAGTAAAGTATGGCGGGTACCCCGACGTAACGTCGCAATGGGAAAAGGTCGGCCTGTTCGGTGCCGACAGAAAATATACTTATTACGAAGGCGGGTTTTCCGCAAAGTTCGAGAACTTCTACGGCGACCGCCGGCCGGATTCGGTAAAACTTATCTTCGCCGGCGACCTCGGTCAAAGAGGGTTCGAGTGGATCTTCGACAAGAACCCCTAATAACGCGCCAGCCAATAAACATAAGGGAACGAAAAAGCCCCCTCCCGTCGAGGGGGCTTTTGAGCCAGGAGCGGGATTCGAACCCGCGACCTGTTGATTACGAAATAATTTCGGGCCATATCGATAAACCTTTATATATCCGTAACTTACTGGATTCATAAATAGATACGCGCCGTATCAAACGGCGCATTTATATCGAAAAAAGCCACGTATTGCGAAATCGTGTTACATATATGTGACACTCCAAACGAACCTTTAT
>WVWN01000062.1:0-110114 GCA_011773985.1 Candidatus Zixiibacteriota bacterium
ACGAGGAGTCGTACGCGCTCGCGGACGATTCCGGGCGTCCTTTGCCGGCGGGCGTGTACTTCTACCGCCTCAGCGCGGGCGCGGACGTCGCGGCGCGGAAGATGGTGGTCGCCCGCTGAGGGCTTTGAGCCAGGCTACGAGAAGCCCCGTCGCCACGGCGGGGCTTTTTTCGTACGCCGGGCGGTCGGTCCATTTTCACGACGGGTTCGTGGAAAAAGGTTGACTTCGTGCCCTCGATTTATTATATTCCTTCGAGAGAGGAAAGCGCGGAGCCACGGGGCAACGCGCGCACAATTGAATATCGGCTCGGGGCGTACGGAAGGCGGTGAGAGACCGCCGCGGCCCCGCCACTGTAAGCGGCGACGAAAGCCGGCGAAAATGCCACTGGGAAACCGGGAAGGCGCCGGCCGGTAGGACGACCCGCGAGCCAGGAAACTTACCCTCGAGCCGCTTGTCTCCGGCGTAAGCCGGATAAACCCTACGACGGGTAGGGCGACGAGGGTAATAAATTAATCGCGCCGGCCGTCGGGCCGGCTTTTTTTATGGTTATAAAAAACTATACCGTCCCTTTCGCGGCATTGCTCGTCGTCGTTTTTTACTGTTGCGGCAAACCGGCGCCGCGCCCGGCCGCGGGTGAAACGAGGCCGTTCACGGACGACCTCGGCCGGGCCGTCGCCGTTCCGGTAGCGCCGCGGCGCATTATTTCTACCTCCCCCGAGATGACGGAGTTGCTCTTTGCCGTCGGCGCGGGCAGCCGCGTCGTCGGCGTCGTTCGCGGATGCGATTGGCCCCCCGCGGCACGAGCGTTGCCGTCCGTGGGCGATTTCTCCAACGTTTCGATCGAGCGCGTCGCGGCCCTCGAGCCCGACCTCATAATTACGACGGGCCACGAACAAAAGCGTATCGTAGCGCAGCTCGAGTCGCTCGGCGTACCTACGGTCGCGTTCCTCGCTTCCGATATCGCGGCCTTCCGCCGCAACGTAAAGGCGGTGGGCGTTATGGTGGGTGAGGAAAGAAGGGCGACGGCCCTTTTGGCCGAATTCGACGCCGAGTTGTCTGCGGTGGAATCGGAAGCCGGGGACGTCCCGGCGGCGGCGCGGCCGCGCGTGTATTTGGAAATATCGCCCGAACCCCTTATGACCGTCGCCGAGGGTTCGTTCGTCCACGAGGCGATATCGCTGGCGGGCGGCGTCAACGTCGGCGCCGGCCTGCCGAGGCCCTATTCGCGCATCGACCCGGAGGCGGTAATCGCCCGCGACCCGGAGGTAATAATTTTGTGTCACGACGCCGCGACGCCGGAGGTCGTGGCGGCGCGAACCGGATGGAGCCGAGTCGCCGCGGTCGAGGAGGGCCGGATTTACAAGGCGAATCCGGACCTCGTCTTACGTGCCGGCCCGCGGCTGGGCGAGGGCGTTGCCTTGTTACACGACCTTTTTTACCGCAAACGAGGTGCAAGGCAGGGATGGAAGTAGGCCGTAGGGTAAAAACTTTTGTCGCGCTTTTGGGGGGCCTTGCCGCGGTATGCGCCGCCTCGGCGTTGATTGGCCCCGGCTTGGGGCCCGCGGCATCGGCGCGGGCGTTGGCCGAATTTTTTGGGGGCGGCGTCCTTCCCGCGGACGAATACGCCGTCATCCTGGTTCGCCTTACGCGTTTGGGCGCGGCGGTGTGCGTTGGCGTCGCCCTCGCGACCGTGGGCACGTCGCTTCAGGCTTTGCTACGTAACCCGTTGGCCGACCCTTACATTTTGGGTATCGCCGCCGGCGGCGGCTTCGGCGCCGCGGTCGCGACGGTGCTCGGCCTGAGCGGCGGCGTGGCGGCGTTTTCGGCCGTCAACGTCTTCGCGTTTGTCGGCGCGCTGGCCGCGGTGGGTGCCGGGGTCGTCGTCGCCCGCGCCGCGGGGATACTCTCCGTGCACGCGCTCCTCCTCGCCGGCGTAATGGTCGGTGCGTTCTTCACGTCGCTCATCCTATTGGTCCTCGCGGTCGTCCCGGCGCGCGACCAGCACGCGGTTTTCCTGTGGCTCATGGGCGACCTCGCCAACCCGGACATAACGCCTTTGAAGGTCGGCTTTACCGCGGCCGTGGTGGGGGTTTGCGCCGGCCTGTTCGTCGTTCTCGCCCGGCCGCTGGACCTCATCGCCCTCGGCGAGGAGAGCGCCTTTCACCTGGGCCTTTCGGTGGAGAGGTTCAAGCTCGTAATTTTGGCGTGCGGCGCGCTCGCGACGGCGTCGGCCGTCGCGCTGGTCGGGCCGATCGGTTTCGTCGGCATCGTCGTTCCGCACGCGTTGCGTCGCGTTATGGGGCCGCGCCACCTGCCGCTTTTGACGGCCGCGGCTTTGGGGGGCGCGAGCCTCGTGGCCGTCGGCGACGTTCTCGTGCGCGCGGCCGCCGACTATTTGAGCATGCCCATCGTCCCCGTGGGCGTCTTTACGGCCCTTATCGGCGCGCCCTATTTCCTCGCGATACTGAGAAGGAGGGGGTATTGACGTGGAGGCGCCGCGCATCGAGGCGTCGGACTTATATTTTTCTTGGCCTACGGGGCCCGCGGTCGCCGGCGTCAGCTTGGCCGTGAGGGCGGGCGAGATGGTCGCCGTCGTCGGCCCCAACGGCGCCGGTAAGAGCACGCTTTTACGGCTGCTCTCTGGTTATTTAAAACCGGCTAAGGGCGAGGTGCGGCTCGCGGGCAAAGACGTAAGGGGATACGGCCGGCGCGACGTCGCGCGGTTGTTGTCGTTCGTCCCCCAGTACAGCGAGGTCAACTTGCCTTACAGCGTATCCGAGCTCGCCATGCTGGCGCGGTATGCGTACTTGGGGCCGTTCCGCCCGCCGGGCGCGGCCGACCGCGAGATGGTGGCGCGTGCCCTCGAGCTTACGGGCGTGGCGGAACTCGCGGACCGGCCGGTCAGCCAGCTCTCCGGGGGCGAGTTCCAGCGCGCGGCGTTGGCGCGCGCCCTCGCTCAGGGGACGGAAATGATTTTCCTGGACGAACCGACGGCCCACCTCGACATATCGCACCAGGCCCAGATATTTACGTTGCTCAAACGCCTTAACGCCGAGGAGGGTTTAACGGTCGTCGCCGTTTTGCACGACCTCAACTTAGCGGCACATTTCCCGAGGGTGGCTATCATGGCGCGGGGTGGGATAGCGGCCGACGGTACGCCCGCGGACGTGTTCCGGGAAGATAGGTTATCGAAAATCTACGGCTGCGCCGTCAGGACCGGGACCGTCGAAGGTAGAAGGTTCATTTTCCCGGAAATAAGTTCTTAAAGGAGGAGCGAGAAATGGAAAAAATTCTTAGCGTTACTTTGGGCGTTGCGTTGCTCGTCGCGGCCGCGGCCCCCGCCGAAGACGTTGCCGCCGAGGAGGTGGAGGTTTTCCCGGGCGACCCGATCGTGATAACGGCGATCGGCGAACCGGCCCGCGAGTCCGAGGTCCCGTTCGGCATAAAGGCCATAACCGCGGCGGATTTACAGTTGTTAGCCGCGGATAACCTCGCGGAAGGGCTCGCGCGCGCCGAAGGCGTTTACGTTCGCGAGTACGGCGGCGCGGGCGCGATCAAAACGGTGGCCGTACGCGGCGCGCTTGCGAACCAGACGCTCGTCATGGTGGACGGCCAGCCGATAAATAACCACCAGGGCGGCGACGTGGACTTCAACGCCGTCGCCTTGGAGGACGTAGAGCGCGTGGAGGTTATGGCGGGTGCCTCGTCGGCCCTGTACGGCGCGAACGCGACCGCCGGCGTTGTGAACGTCATCACGCGGGGAGTACCGGACAAACCTATGGTAAAAATCGGCGGCCGATACGGCAGCTACGACGAAAAAGGCGCGGACCTCGCCGCGGGCGTTCCTTTTGGGCCCGCCGGCGTTACGCTGGGCGGCAATTACCGCAGTTCCGACGGCTTTCGCGAAAACGACGATTACGAGGGGAAGGGAGGCCATCTCAAGTTCTCGTACGCCGTGGGCGAGGAGGCCACCGTTTCCGTACGCGGCCAATATCAAACGTCGGAGCTGGGCGTACCCGGGCCGCTATCTTTCCCGTCGCCTTCTGCGCGCCAGGAGGACGATTTCACGAGTGCTAACGCCAGCTTCGACGGCGCCTTAACCGAGCGGTTATCCGCGAATGCCCGCCTCAATTTTAAAAACCAGGAGCGCCACTACGTTAATCGGGACCCGTCATTCGCCGCGGACGACACCCACAAGAACGACGCTTTGGGCGGCCGCGCCGCTTTCTTCTATCAACTCCTGAAGTGGAACCGGCTGGCGTTAGGCGGCGAATATGAAAAAGATAAAACGGACAGCACGAAGATCGGGAAACGCGACGGCGACACGTGGGCCGCTTTTACGCAGGAGGATTTGCGTTTCGGCGAGCTCACGACGGTCCTGGGTCTCCGCTACGACTCGTCGGGCATTTACGGCGACGCCTTCTCGCCCCGACTCGGCGTGCGGTATCGCTTCAACGATTACGTGAGCGCGCGCGCGGCGGCCGGGCGCGGCTTCCGGGCGCCCACCTTCGACGAGCTCTTCTGGCCGGACACCGGCTTCGGCCCCGGGAACCCGGACCTTAAGCCGGAGTATAGTTGGACCTACGAGGCGGGCCCGGCCTTTTGGTGGCGACAACGCTTAAAGGTCGACTTAACGTATTTCTACTCGGATTACGAGGACCTCATAAGCGGTTGGCCGCCCAAGAACGTCTCCCGCGCCGTCGTGCAAGGGGTGGAGGCGGGAATCGAGGCCGCGCCGCTCGCCGCCCTCCCCGGCCTGGAAATCGCCCTCGCCGGAACGTTCCTCAAAACCAAGGTGAAGCCGCCCAAGGGCGAAAAAGAAAAGACTCGCGAGCAGCTCGACTATCGGCCGGTCCATACCGAGTTCGCCGAGCTCCGCTACCGCCACGACTTCGGCGGCGGCGCCTTCGCGCTGACGCCGTCGGTTTCGACTGAAATCGTGGGCCGCCAGCAATATACGGACTATGACCCGGTTACGTTCGGGCCTTTTAAGGCGTGGCTCGACGCCTACGTCCTCTTGAACGCGCGCTTGGCGTTCAGGATTTATTATCCCGAAATCTACGTCGCCGGAAAAAATCTCACGGCTGAGGAGTACCAGACTATCTACGATTACCCGATGCCCGGGCGTACCTTCGACGCCGGCTTAGCCGTGAGCTTTTAACGGCGGTGGGCTAAGGTGCCGGCCTTTGGGCCGGCTTTTTTAGTGGCGACGGTGCGTTTTTGATTTTAATATGTTCGCCGATGCCTAAGGCCGTGAAGAGCTTGATTATCGCCGCGGTCGTTGTCGCGGTGGGCGCGACGTTCGCCCTTTTGAGCGCCGCGACGCCGCGCGAGGGGTTGAGCCTCCTCGACGTATTAATAGCTAAGCTCTGGCACCTGGCCCTCTTCCTGTTTTTCTGGCTGGCCGTCTACGCCGTCGGGCGGGGCTGCGAGAAGTTGATTGCCGGTCGCGTCACGTGGCCGCCGGACCTCGCCCTGGCGTTGGGTATCGTAGCGTTCGTCGTGCTGGGTTTCGGCGTATGCGCCGCAGGGGTCGCGTACGGTTGGGTTGCCAAAGCCTTCGTAATAGGCGCCGCCGTCGCGGGCGTAGTCTTTATGAGGTTAGAGTACGGCCGGGTCCCCGCCAGGGTCAAGCGTTGGCTCGAGGAACTGGAGGTGTCGTCCGGGGCTCTCGTCGTGGGGGCCGGGGCGTTGGCCCTGTCCGTATCGCTCGTGGCCGCGGAGCCTCCGTACTTTTGGGACGCGCTCACGTACCACCTCGCCGTACCGAAGGCGTACGCGGACGCCCACGGCTTCGTTTACCTGCCGTATAACGTTTTCTCGTCGATGCCTCTCGGGGCGTCGCTTTTTTATTTATGGCCTTATTTGTGGGACGGTTTGATTACGGCCAACGGGTCGCATCTCGTCGCCACAATTCTCGCGTTGACGTTGACGTACCGGCTGGCGCGGCGGTGGTTGAGCCAATTTTACGCGGTTTTGGCGGCCGCGTTCGTGGTTTTAACGCCGGTCGTGCACGCCGTTATGGGCGGGGCGCACGTCGAACATTTCTCGATTTTATTTGTGGTCGCGGCGCTGTTCGCGTACGTGGGAAGAGAGGGGGGCGCGGGCCGTCTGGGAAAACGCCGCGCGGTTGTGGTCGGTATTTTCCTGGGCGCCGCGCTCGCGGTGAAATATACGTCTTACCCGGCCTTCGTCGCCTTCGTGCCGATCTGGGTTTACGACATTATAAAAAGGCGGACTCGCGCGGGCGAAGTGGCGATTACGGTGGGCGTGGCTTTTCTTCTCGTCGTACCGTGGTTGGCGAAGGCGTACGTGGAACGCGGCAACCCGGCGTTCCCGCTGTTGTACGATGTCTTCGGCGGCCGGGATTTCGACGCCGGGCAGGCCGCGCGCCTGATATCGTGGCAGGCGTCTATGGGGCGGGGCCGGAGCGTAGTGGATTTGCTGCTCGTGCCGTACCGCATTTCGGTCGAGGCCGGGTTTCGCTACGAGGATTTCTGCGGGATATATTTACCTTTCCTGTTGCCGTTGGCGGCGATTGGCGTCGGCGCGTTCCGGCGAGCCGGGCGGGTCGTCGCGTTCGGTTGGGT
Organism: Candidatus Zixiibacteriota bacterium; assembly: GCA_011773985.1. Classification (GTDB taxonomy): domain Bacteria; phylum RBG-13-66-14; class B26-G2; order WVWN01; family WVWN01; genus WVWN01. Next base: position 6,591 of record WVWN01000062.1, read on the forward strand.
GTACCTATTGGCGTGGGCGCTCGGGCCCCAGCAATTACGATTCCTCGGCGGCGCGTTGCCCGCTTTCGGGATAGCCGCGGCCGGAACGTTGGCCGCGGTCGAGCCGTCGCAGTACCGCCGCGTAGTCGGGTTGTGGCGGGCGTTCGTCGTCGTTGCCGTTCTGGCGTTGGGGCTTTCGTATAACGCTGGAAGCATACTCGATACACTGCCCGGCCACCGGTACTTGTTTTGGATGGACCGGGAGGCGTTCCTCTCCCGCCGATGCCCGTTTTACCCGGCGCAGAGTTTTATTAATCGGGAGTTGCCGGGGGACGCCAAGGTGTTGATGTTGTTCACCAACGAAATATTGTATCTCGAGCGCCCGGCCGTATATGATTCTTTTCTCGAGGCGTCCGCGTTCCTGCTGGCCGCGGAGAAGGCCGGAGACGTGGGCGAACTGTACCGGTTCGCCCGGGAGCGGGGCGTTACGCACGTCCACGTATATCATTTTTATGAGGGGCGCGTATGGCCGTCGTACTCGACTCACGCCCGGGAAGTCACCTACGACTTCGTCCAACGCTACGGCGTAGTCGTATACGAGGACGAGTACAACGACGTTTACGAGCTGGTCTCGGCGGTCGGCGAGGACGTAGGATAGGGCTATGCGCGCCGTAGTTACGAGGACCGTTTCTTTAGTCGTCGTCGTTGGCGTGGCCGCGGCTTTCGTCGCGTTAAACGTCGCAACGCCGCGGTACGGCTCGAATCCTTTCCCGGCGGTGTGCGGTAAGCTTTGGCACCTCGGCCTCTTCTTCGTTTTTTGGTTCGGGGTGTACGTCGTAGGCCGGACGGTCGGCAGGTTTCTATTCGGGAAAGGGTGGGGGCCGCCGGACCTCGCGACGGCGTTGGGCGTCGCGACGTACGTTTTACTCGCCTTCGCCGGGTGCGCGGTACACGTGGCCTACGGATGGTTGGTCAAGGCCTTTGTGATTGGGGCAGCGGCCGCGGGGGTCTTTTTTTACCGGCTCGAGTTGGCGAGGGTAGCGGGGCGCGTCCGACGGTGGCTCCGGGAACTCGAGGTATCGTCCGCGGCCCTCGTAGTGGCGGCCGGCGCGCTGGCGTTGCCCATCGCCCTTGTCGCCGCCGAGCCGGCCTTCTACTGGGATGCGCTCACGTACCACCTCGCCGTCCCGAAAGCTTACGCCGACGCCCACGGCTTCACCTACCTCCCTTACAACATCTACTCCTCTATGCCTATGGGGGGGTCGCTCTTTTACTTATGGCCCTATTTGTGGGACGGCCTTATCACGGCCAAGGCGTCGCACCTCGTCGCGACCGTGCTGGCGCTGTCTTTGACTTACCGCGTCGCCCGCATCTGGTTGGAACAATTTTACGCGGCGCTCGCGAGCGTTTTCGTAATCCTCACGTCGCCCGTAATCGTCGCCGCGGGTGGCGCGCACAACGACCATTTTCAAGTCCTGTTCGCCGTTGCCGCGATATATATTTATTTCAAATCGGCTAGTCGCAGCGGCCTGGCCGGACGCCGCAGTTGGTTGGCGTTCGGCGTGTTCGTCGGAGCGGCCGTCGCGGTGAAGTATACCGCTTACGCGGTGGCCGCGGCGTTCGTACCGATATGGATTTACGACGTAATAAAAAAGCGAATCAGGCCGACTTGGCTTCTAAAAACGCTCGTCGTCGCGTTTGCGCTCGTCTTGCCGTGGCTCGTCAAGGCGTACGTCGAGCGCGGCAACCCGGTCTTCCCCTTATTTTACGGCGTCTTCGACGGCGCCGATTTCACCGCGGAACAGGCGGACCGCCTCTTGGCGTGGCAGCGGGGAATGGGGAAGGGCCGGGGGATAATGGACCTAATCTTATTGCCTTATCGTATTTCCGTCGAAGCGGACGTCAGCTACAAGGAGTTCTCCGGGATATATTTACCGTTTCTATTTCCATTCGCCGCGTTGGCGGTTCTGTTCTTCAGGCGCGCCGGCCGTTTAATCGCGTACGGGTGGCTGTATCTCTTAGCCTGGTTCTTCGGGCCGCAGCAATTGCGCTTCCTCGACGCCGCGCTCCCCGCTCTCGCGACCGTTGCCGCGGGTGTCGTGGCCGCGGCGGAGGTGGGTTGGGGGGAGTGGCCCAGGCGTATTTGGCGCTCGTTTGCCATAATGGCGCTGTTCGTCGTGAGCATCCCATATTTCGCCGGCGCCATATTAAACGCGACCAAGGGTTACGTGTATTTAATTGGTATGGACCAGGAGCAATTTCTAAAAGATTACATCGGTTTTTACCGGGCCGAAGATTTTATCAATAGGGAGTTGCCGGCCGATGCCAAAATATTGATGGTTTTCACGAACCATACGCTTTATTTGGAACGCGACGCCGTTTACGATTCCTTCCTCGAGGCGTCGGCGCTGCTCTTGGCCGCGGAAAAAGCCGAGAGCGGCGACGAATTGTACGCGTTGGCGCGGAGATGGGGTTGCACCCACGTGCACGTCTATCATTCTTACGGGTGGAGAATTTGGCCTTATTATAAGCCGCGCGCGCGCGAGGTCTTCTACGACTTCCTGGAAAGATACGGCGTCGTCATATATCAAGACCGTTCAAACAGGGTTTACGAGTTGGTCGGAGGCCGGCGTTGAAGAAGTATATCTGGGCCTTCTTGGTCGTGGCGGCAGTGGCGGCTTTCCTCGCGTTCAACGCGGCCGCGCCGCATATTTACCGTAATATAATCGGCGTCTTGCTGGCTAAGCTCTGGCACTTGGTCCTCTTCGGCGCGATGTGGCTCGCGGCGTATTTCGTGGGGAGGAGGGTGTTAACGTCGCTCGGGTACCGCGCCGGCGTTCCGCCCGAGCTCGCGACGGCCGCGGGCGTAGTCGTATTCGGCCTGGCGTCGTTTGCGCTCGCGGCCGCGCACGTCGCGTACGGCTTTTTGGTTAAGGGGATCGTGGTCGCGGTTTTGGCGGCGGGTTTTTACCCCTGGGTCCGGCGGCTCGCGGAGGCGCCCGCGCGGGTCCGGCGGTGGTTCGGCGAGCTCGAGGCGGGCCCGGCGGCCTGGCTCTTCGCGGGCGGTTTGTTGGCTTTCCCGCTGGCGTTGGCCGCGGCCGAGCCGCCCCTCTACTGGGACGCGCTCACGTATCACCTGGCGGTCCCGCATAAATACGCGGCCGCGCACGCCTTCGCGTATCTCCCCAACAACGTTTATTCCTCGATGCCTTTGGGCGCGACGATGTTTTACCTGTGGGCGATGTTGTGGGACGGTTTGACGTGCGCCAACGCGTCATATTTCGCCGTATCGCTCCTGGTCGTGGCCCTCGTCTACCGGTTGGGCCGGTTCTGGCTTCCACAATTTTATGCCGCCGCGGCCGCGTTTTTGGTGTTCTTTTCGCCCGTTTTTTTCGTCGTTATGCCCGGCGCGCACGTCGACCATTTTTTGATGCTCTACGTCGTCGGCGCGTTGTACGTGTATTTTTTACCGGACGGCGCGGAAACGCGAAACCCGCCGCGCCGGCCTCTCGCCGTGGGCATATTTTTGGGCGCGGCGCTCGCAACGAAATACACGTCGGTATACGTTCTGGGAGCTTTCGCGCCCGTCTTCATATACGACCTCGCGCGGCGCCGCCTTCGTTGGCGTGAGCTATTTTTAATTCTCGGCGTAGCGTTTGCATTCGTCGTCCCCTGGCTCGTGAAGGCGTACGTCGAAAGGGGCAACCCGTTGTTCCCGTTGTTCTACGGCATCCTGGGGGGCCGCGATTTCTCGCCCGAACAGGCCGAGCGCCTCGTCGCGTGGCAACACGGCATAGGCGCCGGGAGAAGCTGGTACGATTATTTATTATTACCTTATCGGATTTCGGTCGAGGCCGACTTCGAGTATAGGCGCTTTGCCGGCCTGTATCTGCCTTACCTTTTGCCGCTCGCGGCCCTCGCGGCTGTCGCCTTCCGGCGGGCCGGGCGGCTCGTCGCCTTCGCTTGGGCTTTTGTGGCTTTTTGGTCGCTCGGGCCGCAGCAGCTACGTTTTATGGACGGCGGCCTCGCGGCGCTGGCCGTCGCCGCGGCGGGTGCGGCGGCCGCGGCGGAGGGCCGGTTCGGCGCCCTCGCGCGCGGGGTGTGGCGCTTCGGCGTGGCCGCGTTAATTATATTTACGGGCCTCGCGTATAACGTGGGCGGGATTCTCCATACGCTCGAGGGCTTCGATTACCTCGCGGGCGAGGGGCGCGAAAAGTTTTTGGAGGAGAAATGCGGCTTTTACCGGGCGCAGAAGTTTATAAACGAGAACACGCCTCCCGACGCCAAGGTATTGATGGTATTCACAAATCACACCCTTTATTTACAGCGGGAAGCGGCCTACGATTCTTTTTTCGAGGCTTCGGCGTTCCTGTTGGCCGCGGAGGGGGGCGCGGACGCCCGAGGCCTTTACGAGCTCGCCCGCCGCTGGGGGATAACGCACGTCCACGTCTTTCATCTGTTTGAGGAGAAGGCTTGGCCCTATTACGAAAAGCGAACGAAAGAAGTCTTTTATGAATTCGTCGAAAAATACACGACGCCAATATACCGGGACCCCTTGAACGACGTCGGCGAGCTGTCGGCCGCGGAATAATCGGTTGTTAAAGGGGGCGTTTTAAGTTATAATTAAAATTTGTGAGATCCGCCGCGTAAATCTTAACGCGTAAGAGGGGTAGTTGTGGTGGAAGACTACGGTCTGGGGAACGTCGGCATCAAACCCGGGCGAAACGTATACCGCAACCTTTCGACGCCGGTATTGGTCGAGGCGGCGCTCCGCCGGTGCGAGGGGGAGTTGGCGGACAACGGCGCCCTCGTCGTGAGGACGACGACGGACCGGACGGGGCGTTCGCCCTTGGATAAATATTTGGTGCGCGAGCCGTCGACGGAGAAAGACATCTGGTGGGGGAAGGTGAACGTGCCGATGGAGCCGGCGGTATTCGACAGGCTTTACGCGAAGGTCACGGCATACCTCTCGCGCAAGGAGCTCTTCGTATTCGACGGCTTCGTCGGCGCCGACCCCAGATATTCCTACGGCGTGCGGATCGTGACCGAGAAGGCCTGGCACTCCCTTTTCGCGCGAACCCTTTTTCGGCGGCCCACCGCCGAGCAACTCGCGAAGCACAAGGCCGACTTCACGGTCGTGAACGCCTGCGACTTCCACGCCCTGCCCGAAGCCGACGGCGTTCGTTCGTACGTCGTCGTGGCCGTAGGTTTGAGGAAGAATATAATCCTCATCACCGGGTCCAACTACGGCGGCGAGATGAAGAAGGGTATTTTTACGATAATGAATTACCTGTTGCCCGCGCGCGACGTGTGCCCGATGCACTGTTCTATCAACGTCGGCGCGGATGGCGACGCGGCGTTATTCTTCGGCCTGTCGGGGACCGGAAAGACGACGCTCTCCGCCGACCCCAAACGCCGCCTTGTCGGCGACGACGAGACCGGCTGGAGCGACGACGGCTGCTTCAACTTCGAGGGCGGTTGTTACGCCAAGGTTATTCGCCTTTCCGCGACCGACGAGCCGCAGATCTACTACGCCATCAGGTTCGGTTCGCTTTTGGAGAACGTTATCGTCGACCCGGCGACCCGGGCCATAGACTACGACGACGGCAGCATCACTGAGAATACGCGCGCCACGTATCCCGTCGAGTACATACCCAACTCCATAACCGAGGGCGTCAGCGGCCACCCGAAAAACGTCTTCTTCCTCGCCGCGGACGCCTTCGGCGTCCTACCCCCCGTCGCGAAGCTCACGCCCGCGACGGCGATGTATCATTACCTCTCCGGCTACACCGCCAAGCTGGCCGGGACCGAGTCCGGGATCGATGAGCCCCAGGCCACCTTCAGCGCGGCTTTCGGCGCGCCGTTTTTGCCGCGCCACCCCACCGTATACGCGAAGCTCATGGGCGAGCGGCTCGCGAAACACAAGGCCGACTGTTGGCTCGTAAACACCGGCTGGAGCGGGGGCCCGTACGGCGTCGGCAAGCGAATGGCCATCGGCGTGACGCGCGGCCTGCTCTCCGCGGCGCTCGAGGGCGTCCTCGCGAAGCAGGAGTTCGAGCTCGAGCCCGTCTTCAACGTGCTCGTGCCGAAGTCGTGCCCCGGCGTCCCGGCCGAGGTATTGTGGCCCCGGAATACGTGGAAGGATAAGGCCGCGTACGACGCTAAGGCTCTGGAGCTCGCTAAGCGCTTCGTCAAGAACTTCGAACAATTCGAAGATATGGCGACCGAGGAGGTTAGGGCGGCGGGGCCGAGGGTGTAATTTTCTTAAATATCCAAGAGGCCAAGAAAAAACCGCGTCTCGGCGACGCGGCTTTTATACGCCGTCGGCTCAGTTATTCCGCGGGGGCCAACGCCCTGTTCAGTTTCTCTTTCATTTGCTTGCCGGGTACGAACTTGACGCGGCGCGTGGGCGCGATGACGATTTCCGTGTTCGTGCTGAGGTCGCGCGCGACCTTTTTTTTCGTGTGCCGGACCTTGAATACGCCGAACCCTCTTATTTCCGTTTTATTGCCCGCGGCGAGGGACGATTTTATTTCCGCTAAAAGTTGGTCGATTATCGCTACCGCCCGCTTGTGCGTTATGCCCGTGCGGAGCGCAACCTGCGCCGCTATTTCCTTTTTCGTCACGGCGTTTCCCTGTGGCTTTAAACGAATGAAGAGGTCGCTTGCCTTACGAGTATATCGCCGTATAGAGTTGGCGAAACTCCTCGTTGGTTATCAGCGCTTTATTGACCAGGTGGTAGGCCTCGAGTAGCTTGTCGGTTTTTCGCATTCTTTTCGAAAAAACCTCGGCGATGGCCATCAGTAGTTTAACGCCCGTCTGAGAATCCTTCTCGAGTATCTTTTTGAAGGTCGGCCTGCTTAGCGACAGCAAGACGCAATCGTCCAGCGCCGCTGCCGAGGCGGAGCGCGGATACTCGTCTATGAGCGACATCTCGCCGAAGGCGTCGCCCTCGCCGAATTCCGCGAAGGTTATTTCGTCGCCGTCGTAGACGCGGAAAACTTTAATCCGCCCGCTTCTTATGATGTACATCTCGTTGCCTACGCTCCCGGCTTCGAAAAGGACTTCTCCGCTTTTTACCGGGACCTCCGCTACGTCGGCCAGAACCCGGCGGGATTCGTCGGACGATAAAAATTTGAATATCTCGATACTCTTTAATTTCGTGTCGTCGAGCATACGCGCCTCTCCCGGAACCGTTTATTATTTTTTATCATAACCTTTTTAGATATGCAACCAAAAAATATCGCGTACGTTCGTAGTAACCGGCGGCTTTTCGAGGCACGAGCCGATTGCTACGGCCTCCCCATTGCGTTATAATCGCGGCGTGGACGCCTTGACGGTTGCCGCGGTACTGGTGTGGTCTTTCAAAGCGGGCGCTCCCGCCGACGCGCCGCCGCTCGTCGCCGGCGACCGCGTGTACTACGCCGCGGCCGATAAAAGGGTATACGCGTTACGCCTGGACGACGGCGAGAAGCTGTGGTCGCGTCGATTTAAGGCGCCTTTGCCCGCTGCGCCCGTCGTCGAGGGCGGCCTGATCTACCAATACGTTCCTTACCCCGAGGGCCGCGTGTACGCGTTAAGGCCGGCGGACGGCAAGAAGGTATGGCGCGCCGCGGCCGGCCCGGGCGTCGTTTATCCCGCGGCGGGGGCGGGGGTGGTCGCGGTGGGCGAAGAGGCCGCGGCCGTATTTTACGACGGCTTATCCGGAGAAGAGGTGGGCCGCGTCAGGTTGGAAGAGGACGTCGTCGGCGCGGCATACGGCGGCGGGGGCCTCTTTTTGATTTGGTCCGGCGCGGGCCTTATCGCCGCGGTTCGGCCCTCGGAAGACTTGCCGATATGGGAGGCGAAGGTGGCGTCGAGCGGCTTGTACGCCGCCGTGACTGCCGAGCGCGTAAACGTGGCCGCGGCTTCGGGAACGTTCACGTCTTACGACCTGCGTACGGGGGAGGAGATTTGGCGCCGCGAGCTGGGCGAGGCGCTGGCCGGGGCGCCGGTTGCGGTAGACGATACGCTTTTCGTCCCCGGCCGGCGGACCCTTTTCGCGTGCGGCGCGGCCGACGGAGAGCCCCTCTGGGCCGTGGAGCCGGGCGGCAACGTCGTGGGCATCGCGGCTTACGGCCTAAGGGCCGTCGTGGCGTGCGAGGACGGCCGGGTATGGGTCGCGGCTCCCGAAGGTACGGAAGAGCTGTTGCGGCTCGAGCGATACGCGGCGATGCCGCCCACGGTCGCCGCCGATTTATTGTTGATAAGCGACGGTAGAAAACGCCTGAATTGTTTCAAGTTGGGGCAGGGGCCGGCGCTGAGCGGCGGCAAAAAATGACTTGACACGGCGCAGGGGGTGTGGTAGTTTTTTCAAAATAAAAAAAGTGGCCGCGGCCGTTTATCGGTCCGTTGGCCGTAAGGAAACCACGACAGAAATTGAGGCCTTCATTTTACCCAGGAGGGCGACAAATGATGAGGCTCAAGAAACGATATATGGTGTTAACGGCCGGTGTGGCCGCGTTGGCCACTGGCGCGTTTCTTCTCACGGCGTGCGAGGACGAGCCGGGTATAACGAAACCAAAAGTCGAGTACAACGACCAAACCTTCTCGCTCCTAGTATGCGACGGCAACGGCAACGCCGAAACTAAGGAACCCAATACCAACTGGGACCACGACGGCGCCGCGGTTTGCACCCTCGATTGGAACGCCGACGGCTCCGGCCCCAACGCCGTTCCCGTAAATTACGCCATGAACGTCTACCCGCTCGTAGACGGCGTCGCGGAGCAATTGAACCCGGGAATCCCGAAGGGCGGCGACTACTGGGCTTGGCAAGGTACGCCGTGGACCATCATCAAGACCGAGCCGATTATGGGCAAGGGCAGCGGCGTGAAGGAGGTCTGGGTCAAGGCCCTCTACACGTACGTCAACCCGCCGCGTATCTGGTTCTTCTTCCGCTGGGAGGACCCGACGCACACCATACAGCCCAACCAGCAGGCCAAAGGTAACGACTTAAAAGGCGGTACCATGCAGTATTTCTGGTACCAAAAGGGCGGCATGGCGATTCCGGGCGACGGCTTTACGAACAACCGCCAGTGGGGCTCGCACGAGGACTGGCTCGCGCTGGTTTGGTCTACCTGGTACCTTTGGAATCCCAAGGACAAGGGTAAAGAAAAAAAATATCATACGGTTCCGGACCCGTCGACGAGCTACGACTGGGAGCTCGTCGAAACGGTCCCCGGCTTCCAACAGAAAGGCATACGCGTCTTGCAGACCACCGCCAAGAAAGCGTATAAAACGGCTAAAGTCGATACGAGCAATACTAACAACGCGTACGGCCACAAGTTTTACACCGGGCCCGTGTGCGACTTCTGGTATTTCAGCGCTACCATGAGCAATTATACCGCCGCGGGCGGCTGGCTGGATACCGAGCCGGCCACGCTGTCCGACTGCCACATAGACGACAACGGCTTCGAGTTCCCGCCCGTAATATCGAACCTTAACGCCGCGGACATAGCGAAAGTTTGGCTTCCCCTCGACAGCGGCCTTGGCTCATTTATACCCAACAGCACCGGGTCCGTCCCGACATACCAGGCGCCCGACGACACGAGGTTCAACCCCCCGGGCGCATATTATTTATGGAGTAGCGACCAGACGGTATCCCTGTTCAATCTGGCCGGCAATTGGCCTAAGGAGGGCGGCGCCCGCATCTCCGCCTATTTAACGCGTACGTCGCTCGGTTCCGCGGCCGACGTTATCTGCCGCTGCCAGTGGCAGCTCCCCGAGGAAGGTCCGAACCACCGCGAATTGTATGACCCGTGGGAAGGTTCCAGGTGGACAAAAGGAAACCGCTCACACCCGGAAAAGATGAAGTATAACGATTACGGCAAGGACTTCTACTACACGCTCGAGATAATGCGCAACATCGGGACCATCGCCAAAATAGACCCGACGGAAGACGTCTTGTTGGGTATCTTCGACCCGCACCCGGGCGAGTAGCGCCGGGGGAGCCGACTTAGCTTCGCCGCAATGCCCCCGCCCGGCGCCGCGCGCGGGCGGGGGCTTCACCTAAGAGGGCGACGACGGGAGCTTGGTTATGTCCAATATATGGGCCGCGGTCGTGGAGATAGGATTCCTCGGGTGGGTCGGCTCCACCATCGCCTTCATATTCCGCGCGATAAGCAAGGAGAACAAATTCATCGGCAAGAAGGCGCTGTTCTGGGGCGTGCTTATCGGCGTCTTCTACACGCTCTGGATCGTGGGCCTGGTGAACGCGTAATTTACTTTGGGAATGGTTAAGGCCAGAATAAAAGGAAAGCCGGGCGCAGGCCCGGCTTTTTTGCGTCTTCGGCTTAGGCGTTTAGGGCCGCCCGCCCTTTTTTCGCATTTGCTAATGTCGGCCCGAAATACGGCCCGGTCACGTTTTAAACGTTAATTTGTGTATATTTTCACTTGCGACCCGCCGCATTTTCGCGTATAATCGGCGCTATGTCCGTTAAACGCTCTTTGCTAATTTAATCAAATTTTAGGAGACGCTATGGTCGAGACGAAAGAGCTTGAAGAAATCAGTCGCAAGATCCGGCGGGACATAATGGTCATGCTCGCCGAGGCCGGCTCCGGGCACTCAGGCGGCTCGCTTTCCGCGGTCGAGGTCCTCGTGTCGCTCTTCTGGAACATACTAAAACACGACCCGGAGAACCCGGCCTGGGAGGAGCGGGATTGGTTCGTCCTGTCCAAAGGCCACGCGTGTCCGGTTTTGTACGCGGTCCTGGCGGCGCGGGGCTATTTTCCGCGCGAGACCCTTTGGACGCTGCGGAAGCTCGACTCCATCCTCCAGGGCCACCCACACCGCCTGAAGACGCCCGGCGTAGAGTTTTCGACCGGGTCGCTGGGCCAGGGCCTTTCCCTCGCGACCGGCGCCGCGATGGGCCTTAAACGCCAGGGCAAGCCGAACAGCGTCTTCGTCCTGACGGGCGACGGCGAGCAAACGGAAGGCGCGATATGGGAGGCCGGCATGACCGCGGCCCACTACCGCCTCGACAACTTGTGCGCCGTATGCGACCGCAATTATTTGATGATCGACGGCAATACCGAAGAGGTTATGGGCCTCGACCCGCTGCCGGACAAGTGGCGCGCTTTCAAGTGGCACGTCATCGAGGTCGACGGCCACGACCTCCGCCAATTGACGTACGCCTACCAGCGGTTCATCCTGGAGAAGAAACGCCCTACGATGATCATCGCCAATACCATAAAAGGTAGGGGCGTTTCCTTTATGGAGAACCAGGCCGACTGGCACGGCGCGGCGCCCAAGAAGGGCGAGCAGGTACAACAGGCCCTCGCGGACCTCGGCTTCACCGCGCCGTGGGAAGAATATATGAAACACGATTTCGACTGGCTCGGCTAGCAATAATTCGATACGGCTTTAGAGGAGACAAGACATGGGCGGCATACGCGAAGACATGCATTTGGCTGATTACCGCAAGGGCGTCGACATGGTCCCGAGCCGCGACGGCTACGGCCACGGCTTGTTGTGGTTGTGCGAGCACGACGACCGGGTCGTGGTGTGCGACGCCGATTTGGCTAAGTCCACGCGGACCATATGGGTGCGCGATAAATTCCCGGAGAAGCACGTCGACTTCGGCATCTCCGAGCAGGACATGCTGGCCGAGGCCGGCGGAATGTCGCGGACCGGCCTCGTCCCTTTCGTGACCACTTACGGCGTCTTCGTCGCCGGCCGGGCGTGGGACCAGGTCCGTACGTCCATCTGCTACGGCGACCTGAACGTCAAGATCGGCGGTGCGCACGGTGGCATCTCGGTAGGGCCGGACGGCCCGACGCACCAGTCGCTCGAGGAGATACCGCTGATGCGGGTCCTGCCCGGGATGACGTTGGTCGTGCCGACCGACGCGCCGGAGTGCCAAAAGGCCACCATTTGGGCCGCCTCCCACGAAGGCCCGGTATATTTGCGCTTCGGCCGGGAGGGCGTGCCGGTAATCACGACCGAGGAGACGCCCTTCACGGTGGGGCGGGCGGAGGTTTACCGCGACGGCGACGACGTCGCCATAATCGCTTGCGGGCCGTTGGTGTACGAGGCGCTGGTCGCTGCGGACACCTTGGCGAAAGAAGGTATCGACGCGCGCGTCATTAACTGCCATACGATAAAGCCCATGGACGTAGATACGGTCGTGACCGCCGCGCGGGAATGCGGCGCCGTTGTTACCGCGGAGGAGGCGCAGGTTTACGGCGGCCTGGGCGGCGCCATCGCCGAGGTCATATGTCAACATTGCCCCGTGCCGATGCGCATCGTGGGCATCGAGGACACCTTCGGCGAGTCGGGCAGCCCCCGCGAGCTCCTCGACCGGTACGGCATGAACTCGGGCAACATAATCGCCAAAGTTAAGGAAGTCCTGAAGATGAAGAAATAGGCCGACTACGCGCAGCGGATGAAGCCCGGCTCGAGCCGGGTTTTTTTTCGCCCTTTTAGGTTCCTTTTATTTCTGATATTATTTAATAAGCATGCCTTGGCAAAACGATGGCCACGAGGAAGGGCGAAAGGAAGCAAACGACGGGCCGTTCATTTCCGTCGTGGTGCCGTGCCGGAACGAGGCCGCGTTCATAAAGAACGCCCTCGAGGCCGTACTGCGTAACGATTGGCCCGCGGACCGCCTCGAGGTCCTGGTCGTCGACGGCGGAAGTACCGACGGCACGCGCGACCTCGTGGCCGAGATGGCCTTGCGCGACCCGCGCGTGAAGTTGGTCGATAATCCGGGCGTTTTCGCCGGGAGCGCGATGAAAATAGGCGTCGCCGCGGCGCGCGGCGATTATATCTCTCGCGTGGACGCCCACGCGCGAATCCCCTCCTATTATTTCAAGGCCGGCGTCGCCATACTCAGGGGACGGCCGGATATATGGGCGGTAGGCGGGCCGGTGGACCGCGTCGCCGCGGAAGAGTCGGGGCGGCTCGTCGCGGCCATCGCGAGTAATATTTTCGCTACGGGAAATACGCCGGTCCGGGTGGGCCGCGTCGAGGGGTCGGTAGATGCCGTTTTGTATCCCGTATGGCCGCGTGAAGTATTCGAGCGCGTGGGCGAGTTCGACGAGACGCTCGTGCGCAACCAGGACGACGATTTCCATTACCGGCTGCGGCGTGCCGGCGGTATAATTTACCAGACGCAGAAGATGCGCGCGACGTATTACGTTCGCGGCTCCGTTCGCCAATTATTGAAACAGTACAATCAATACGCTTTTTGGAAGGTGTTCCTAAGCAAGAAACGGGGGCGGGTCCTCGGTTTGAAGCCGTTCGTGCCGTTGGCGTTCTTCGCGGCCTTGGCCTTAGCGCTCGTGGCGGGATTTTCGGTTCCGTACTTGTGGCTTGCGGGCGGCATATTGGCGGCGGCGTATTTGTGCGCCGACGTCGCGGCGTCGACGGCGGTGGCCGCGAGAACCGGCTTCCGCGATTTTTTCAAAGCCCTTGCGATTTTCCCGGCCTTCCACTTGACGTACGCGGCCGGTATTCTCGCCGGGGTATGGCACTTTTACGTGAGAGGTTCCACGCCGCAAGAGATCATTAATCGCGGCGTCTACAGTAAATTGACGCGGTAGGGGCCCGCGCGGCCCTCCCTGGCAAGAATCGCGGCGTATACGATCGGTTTTAAACCGCGCGGTAGGCGTAGCCGAAGTAGAATTTATAGGCTACAAGTTTTTCAACGTGCGAAGTGAGCTTCGTCGGGAGAACGTGCCGAAAGCGAAGATTAGCGAATTAAAAAAAGCCGGTACCGACGCCGAGGCCGGTTACGTTTCGGTGGTAATTCCTTGCCGGGAAGAGCAGAACTACATCGGGAAGGCCTTGCGCGCCGTGCTCGCGAACGATTGGCCCTCGGACCGTCTGGAGGTACTGGTCGTAGAAGGCGATAGCCACGACGGTACGCGAGATATAGTGGCGGAGATCGCGGCCCGCGACGCGCGCATAAAAATAATCGATAACCCGGGCTTATTTGCCGGCAGCGCGATGAGGATAGGTCACGCCGCGGCGCGCGGCGACTACATCGTTCGGGTAGACGCTCACGCCGAAATTCCGCCCGACTACGTCAAGAAGGGCGTAGCGATTCTCCGGCAGCACCCCGAGATATGGGCCGTGGGGGGGCCCGTTGACCGCGTCGCCGCGGGCGAAGGTAGCCTTCTCGTCGCGGCGATTATTAGTAATATCTTCTCGACGGGTAATACGCCGGTCCGCGTCGGCAAGAGGGAGGGGCCGATAGACGCGGTAGCGTGTCCCGTTTGGCGCCGCGAAATATTAGCGCGGGTAGGTAATTTCGACGACGCGCTGGCGCGTAACGAGGATGACGATTATTTTTACCGGATCCGGCGCGCGGGCGGCATAGTTTACCAGGCGCAGGATATGAGGGCGAAGTATTACGTCCGCAGCTCGATCCGGGGCCTGTTGAAGCAGTATAATCAATACGGGTTTTGGAAGGCGGTGGTCGCGAAGAAGCACGGTCGCTTCCTCGCTTGGAAACCGCTCGTGCCGTCGGCGTTCTTCGGCGTGCTCGCCTTGGCGGCCGCGGCCGGATTTGTAACGCCGTATATATGGTTGGCGGGGGGAGCGTTGGCGGCCGCCTACGTCGGCGCGGACGTAGTCGCCTCCATATTCGTTGGTATTAAAAAGGGGTTCGGCAGTTTCCTTAAAGCCTTTGTCGTATTCCCGGCGTTGCATTTGACTTACGCCGCGGGTATAACCTCGGGCTTATGGTGTTGTTACGTGCGCCGATTTTCGCGCGAAGAGATAAGGCGGCGGCGCCTGTTCGCCGGTTTGACGCGCTGACGTTATGGCGGAGAAACGGGAGGACGCGCGCGCGGTACGTACCTATTTCGAAGGAGGAGGTGTCTCCTTCGATACGTTTTACGACGGCCGCAGAGGCGCCCTCGTGAGGTGGCTAGACCGGAAGTTCCGCTACGACGTCCTCGACCGCTTCAGGATTGCGTTTAACGCTTTCGGCGATTTGAGGGGGAAGACGTTTTTGGACGTGGGTTGCGGCTCCGGCCCCTATGTCGTCGAGGCGTTGCGGCGGGGCGCGTCGCGCGTCGTCGGCGTTGACCTGTCGGGAACAATGCTCGCGTTGGCGCGCGAGAAGGTCGCCGCGATGGGGATGACGGCATGCGTCGAGCTCGTCCAAGCTGATTTCGCCTCGTGGGAGCCGGGCGAGCGGTTCGACGCGGCGGTGGTGATGGGGGTTATGGACTACGTCGGCGACGCGGCGACCTTTATGCGGAAGGTCGCGAACGCAACGTCGGCTCGAGCCGCCGTCTCTTTCCCCAGCATCTCCTGGTGGCGTTCGCCGATACGGCGCGTACGGTATTTAGTCAAGAGATGCCCCCTTTATTTATACGACCGGCGCCGGGTGGAAGCCGCGGTCGAGGGATGCGGCGCGCGCGACGTGGAGATAATCAAAATCCCGGGCGCGGGTATGGACTACGTGGTCCTGTTGGATTTTGAATAAAGGCGAATCTAAGCCGCCGCTGGTTTTTACGGTCGACGTCGAGGATTGGGCGAACTCGACGTTGGGACCCGAGCGACCAATTACGGACCGGTTCCTCGAAGGTTTGTGCCGGATCCTTTCGTTGCTCGAGGAGGCGGGTGCGAAGGGGACGTTCTTCATCTTGGGGGCGGCCGCGGCGAAATTTCCCGAAGCGGCCCGGGCCGTCGCCGCCGCGGGGCACGACGTTGCCGCGCACGGTTACAATCACGTGCCGGCCTATTCGCTCGGCCGCAAACGTTTCCGCGAGGAATTAAGGCGGGTCGGCGATTGCCTCGCGGGAATCACGGGCGTCAAACCCCGGTACTATCGCGCGCCCGATTTCGGCGTCGGCGCCGATTCCCTATGGGTTTTGGAAGTTCTGGCGGAGGAGGGATACGCTGTCGACTCGAGCATTTTCCCCTTTCGCGGCCGACGGTACGGGATACGCTGGTGGCCCCGGGAACCCCGGAACGTATTACTAGCCGGCGGCCTGAGTATCGTCGAGCTGCCGCTACCGACTTTCGAGGTGCTGGGCGTCAGGTTGCCGGCGGCCGGCGGCGGTTATACGAGGGTAACGCCTTACCGGGCGCTCAAAGCCGTGCTTAGCGCCGGCGTCCGGGGAGGGTGGGCGCGAGTCCACTACTGCCACCCGTACGAACTGGACGAGGACGAGATATCGGCCTACCGGCATAATACGTCGTTAAAAATGCGCTTCTCCCAACGGCTTGGGCGACGAGGTACGTTTTCCAAGTTAAATAGAATGATTACGGATTTTAAAGTTATTTCTATAAAAGAGTTCTTAAACACTTATAAAATAAATACATACGAGCCCGATAAAAAAGCATTTGAAGGCGCAAGTTAAAGTTTCAAGGCTACTGACCCGTTGGCTTCCGGCGGACGTTTAACGGCCGGCCTTAAGTTATGGAGTTTCGACTCGAGGACATAAAGGACCGTTTGGCCGAAGTCCCGGACGAGGCGGGGTGTTATATATTCAAAGCCGCGCGTAAGCCGTTGTACGTGGGCAAGGCCAAGTCGCTGCGGAAGAGGTTGAGTCAATATTTTACGGGCAAGCGGCTCGGCGACCCGAAGGCCGTCGCGATGTTGGAGCACGCGGCCAGCGTCGAGTTGGTCCTCACGGCCAACGAGGCCGAGGCGCTCTTGCTCGAGATGAATCTGATCAACAGGTTTCAACCCAAATACAATGTAAGCATTACGGGCTTCCCCTATATAAAAGTAACCGAGGAGAAATTCCCGCGCGTATTCGTCACGCGGGAGGCGCACGACGAACGTACCGGTCGTTATATAGGGCCTTTCACCGACGCGAAGGCGGTGCGTAAGACCGTCGCGCTGACGAACCGCGCTTTCGGCTTGCGAACTTGCAAATACGACCTCGAGCGCAAGCCGCCTCGCCGCCCCTGCCTCGACTACGAGATCGGCGTTTGCCTCGGCCCTTGCGTCGGGGCGATTTCGGCGGAGGAGTACCTATCCCTTTTAGGGAAAGCGGTAAAGTTCGTAACCGGCCGCCGGGCGGGAGTGCTGGGGGAGCTGGAAAAGCGTATGGCCGACGCCGCGGCGCGCCTCGCCTTCGAGGAGGCCGCGAAATGGCGGGACGTCGTACGCGGGTTGCACCGCGCCGCCGCGGACCAATATGCCGTCGCCCGCAGGAATACCAACGCGGATGCCGTCGTTTGCGACGTCAGGGGCGACGACCTTTACGGCGTCGTCCTGCGCGTGCGCGAGGGTCGCCTCGTCGATCGCGTCGCCGTCAGGACGAACGCGCCCGCGGGCAATCCGCTCGAGGAGTTCATATTGGCTCATTACGGCGCCGGCGCGGAAATACCGCCGAAGGTCGCCGTCGCCCGGGCGCTACCGGCGCGCGAGGCGCTCGTGGCGTCGCTCGCGGAGAAGCGCGGCGGGCCGGTATCGGTCGTGGCGCCGCGGCGGGGCGAATATCATCATCTCGTTGGCGTGGCGATTAAAAACCTCGAATATTTTATCGACGCGTCGGAGCTGTCCAAGGCGCGTCGCGGCGAGTTGGCGTCGGTTTTCGAGGAGTTGGGCGCGGCGTTGGCTTTGGAGGGGCCGCTGTGCCGGCTCGAGATGGTGGACGTATCGAACACGGGCCCCAAGTCTGTGGTGGGCAGTCTGGTCGTGTTCCAAGACGGCGTCCCCGATAAAGGTTCCTACCGCCGCTACCGCATCCGTACCGTACGAGGCCAGGACGACTTAGCCGCGGTCGCTGAGATAACCCGAAGGCGCTTCGCCCGGATAAGGGGCGGGGAGGAGAGGCCGCCGGACGTTTTCTTGGTCGACGGCGGCTCGAGCCAACTGGCCGCGGCGTCTCGCGCCCTCGCCGCGGCGGGCCTCGAGGGGCAAACGGTGGCCGCTTTCGCCAAGGACCCGGACCGCCTTTTCGTCGCCGGGAGTAGCGACGCCGCGGTCATAAGTGAAGGCGCGACGCTGTTCCTGGCCCGCGTGCGGGACGAGGCGCACCGCTTCGCGATTGAATATCACCGGAAAGTGCGCGCCCGGGCCGCGTCGAAGTCCATTCTCGACGACGTCGCGGGCATCGGGCCGGCGCGCAAGAAGGCGTTGCTTAAGCATTTCCGGTCGTTGGAAAAGATTATGGCCGCCTCCGTTGACGAGCTGGGGCGGGCGCCCAAGATGACGGCGGCCTCGGCGCGCGCCCTCTTCGACTATTTGCACGGGGCGAGGAAAGGAGAGTCGTGAGCGTTAAAGGGGCAGCTATAAGTTTGGTTATCCTCTTCTTCGTCGCCGCTGGGGCGCTTGTGGGTCGTTGGGTGTTGGAGGTTTGGCTTCCCGAACGCGCCGGCGAGGCCTTGGCCGCGCGCTTCGGCGAAGACGTGAAATTCGGCGACGTCGGGTACGTCTTCCCGTTCGCGCTCGAATTTCGCGACGTCGTCTTCGTAAAAAGGGCGGCGTGGATTTTAAATGGGGAGGCCCCGCGCGTACGCGTCAACCTCCGGCCTTCCGCGGTTTTTTTATTGCGATTCGACGGACGCTTGTTGCGAGAACTCACCGCCGAGGATTACACGATTTACCTTTACGCGCTAAAGACCCGGCGGCCGGAAACCGGAACGCCCAGCGCGGAGGCGCGGGCGGCCGTCGGCGAAGCCGAAGAGATGCCGGCGGCCCGCCGGCCCGGACGACCCCCGCGGGAGGAGGCCGCGGGGCCCCCGCCGCGGGGCGAAGTGGGGAAGCCGGGGGAGGCCGGGCGAGCGCGCGCACCGGCGCCTTTCGATTTCGGATTTGGGGGGAGGGGCGGCCGCGTCGTCTTCCGCGGCGAACGCGGCGACGCGGTTATATTGAGGAAGGCGGACGTCGAGGGCCGCGTTTCAGGTGACGGTTTCAAAACGTCGCTCGAAGCCGTAACTACGCGCGGGAAGGCGTTCGCGTTTTCGGCGGCGTATTCTTTTTTGGAAAAGGCCGGCTCGGCCGAGTATCACGCGGAGGCGCTCGAGGCGGCCGACGTCATATCGTTCGCGGGAAAGCCGCGCTACCTCCTACAGGCGGCCGGCGACTTGGCGCTCGAGGGCACGTCGACCTGGCGCCGCGGCAAGGTCGCCCACCGCGCGACGGGGCGCCTGAGCGAAGGCCGCCTCGTTCTCGCGCCGGGCAACGTCCGCGTGCTTTTGGACGACGTCGGCTTCCGCTTCGCGCTGCAGAACGCCGCGGTGACCGTAGAAGACGGTTCTTGCCGGGCCGGGAAAGCCACGTGGCACTTCGCGGGGCGCGCGACGGACCTCTTGTTGGACGTCACGTTCCGCTCCGAGAATATGACGTTTCAAAATCTTGCCGACATGTTCGCCGGGGAGGGGCGCGTCGAATACGCGGGCGCGGGGGTCGCGGAGTTCCACATCGGCGGCTCGCCCAAAGAGCCCGAGTTTTACGTCCACGTCGAGCGGACCGATAAACGTTAAAACCAGTTCGAAGTATTTAAATGCCGCTCCGGGATTATTTTATTATATAAATCGTTAAATTTGCCGGATTTTAAATTTATTGGCCAACGTCTCTCGGGCCTCGTTGCCCGATTTCCCTTGTTTTTTAAGGGTTTTTTAGTATAATTCCGAAAACGGCTAGTAACGCAGGACGTTATGGCAGAGCGAATTCCGCTACCGGGCGAAGAGCATGAGGTCCGGCTGACGCGGTCGTTGGGCCTTTTGACCGCGACGATGCTGGGCGTGGGCGCGATGATCGGCGCCGGCATCTTTATCCTCTCGGGCCTGGCCGCGGGCGTCGCCGGTCCCGCGGCGACAGTTAGCTACTTGGTCGTCGGCCTGATGACGCTCTTCACGGCCCTCTCCTATTGCGAGCTGGCCGCGGCGATTCCCATCGCCGGCGGCGGTTACACTTTCGTCCACGAGGCCATCGGCGGCTTCACCGCTTTCATCACCGGTTGGTCCATGGTCTTCGGCTTGGTCGTATCCGCGGCCCTCTACTCGATCGGTTTTGCCGAGCATTTTACGCCGTTGGTCGAATTGGCGTTACCTTATACGTTAAACCGGGCCATCCCGGCGGCGGCCCTTATAGCCCTTCTGGCGCTTTTAAATGTCAAGGGTACGAAGGAGGCGGGACACACCCAAAACCTCTTCACCCTCGCCAAAGTCGCGATTTTGGTCGTGTTCGTCGTGCTGTGTTTCCGGTTCGTAGAATGGGGACGGTTCGAGGATTTTACGCCCTTCGGCGTCGCGGGCGTTCTCACCGCGACTTCGCTTATTTATATTTCGTTCTTCGGTTTCGAGCAGATCTCGGACGCCGCGGAGGAGGTAAAAAATCCGGAAAAAAACGTCCCCCGGGCCATCCTCTTAGCGCTAACGATCCCCACGATCATATACGTTTTGGTGGTTTTGATTTCGGTTGGGATAATCGATTACGAAGTTTTGGGGAGGGCACCTGCGCCGCTTGCGATCATCGCCGCCGCGGTTCTGGGCGATTACGGCTTGTTGTTCGTGTTAATCGCCGGTATTTTATCGACGATTTCGGCGCTCAACGCGGCGGTTCTCACGACGTCGCGCGTAACTTACGCGATCGCGCGCGACGGCTTCATGCCGGCTCTATTGGCTCGCGTGGGCGCCCGCTTTCGGACGCCGCACTGGGCCATCGCGGCGACGGGCGCGTTGGCGATAATAATCGCGGTAATGGGCAACGTGCGGTTCGTCGCGCACCTGACCAACTTCTGCTTACTCTTCGCCCTAATCGTCGTTAATTTTTCGGTAATAATGCTCAGGCGGCGCCGCCCCGAGCTCAGGCGGCCGTTCCGCCTCCCGTTCGGTCACCTGATACCTGTGCTGGGCATCGCGTCGAACTTGCTGATGATGCTATTTATGGAATGGGGCACTTACCTCTTGGGTATCAGTTACCTGGCCGCGGGCGGTTTGGTTTATTTGGCGTATTCTAAAGGCGCCAAGCGGACCCTCGAGCGCGAGCGCGTCATACGGTTCCTGATGGCCAAGCAGGCGCGCAAGGAGTACAAGATCCTGGTCCCAATCGCCAACCCGGACACGATGAAGTCGCTCGTCACCGTCGCCGCGGCCATCGCGAAGAAGTTCGACGCCGAGATATTGCTCCTTTCCGTAGTGGAGGTCCCGTATTACGTTCCGCTCGAGCGAGGATTCGCCCGCGCCGGCGATTACCGGCCGCAGTTGACGTTGGCGGAGAAAATCTGCGAACGTGAGGGCGTGACGGACGTTAAACGCATGATAAAAATCGCGCACCGCCTCTCGTACGGCATCCTGGAGACGGCGCGGGAGGAGAACTGCAACTTCATCGTTATGGGGCGGGTCAGCCGCCGTACCTTGGGCGATAGGCTGTTGGCCACGGTTATTGACGCCGTGCTCGAGCACGCGCCGTGCGACGTAGCGGTCGTGAGGCCCGGGGCCGACGACCTGGCGGACGTCAAAAGGGTCCTCGTCGCGGTTTCCGGGAGCGCCAACTCCCGCCTCGCGGCGGAGCTTGCGCCCGCGTTCGCCGACCGCTTCGAGGCGAAGTTACGCGTCGTGACGGTCTCGGGAGCGACGGACGAGTTCGGCGTCCCGAGGTATACGGCGCGGAGCGTTTTGGACGAAGTTTTGTGCGACGTCGAATGCAGGCACGGTTTTGAGAGGGAAGTCGTTCACGCGGACGACGTCACCGAGGCCGTCATGTCCGAGGTGAAACCCGGCGACCTCGTCGTAATGGGCGCGCGCAAGGGCGGCGCTTGGGAACAACTCCTCTTCAAATCGATTCCGGAAGAGGTCTACGAACGCGTCGGCAATACGGTCGTAGTTATCAAGAAATTTTTGCCCGTCCGGCGCGGCAGGCTGCAGCGGTTGCTCTCCGGCGCGGCGGCCTCGTAAGATATCGTTATGCGGGAATTTTTCGACCAGACCGTGACGCAACCTTTCCTCGAGACCGTCAGGGCCATCGCCGGTTATCTGCCCGTGCTGTTGGTTGCCGCGGCGGTCTTCGGCGCCGGTTTGCTCGTCGCGTACTTGTTGTCGCGGCTCGGGCGACGCGTTTTTCTCGCCCTCCCCATAGAGAAGGGTGCTGCGCGGTTGGGCTTCGGCGCGCTCGCGAAAGGGGATATAAAACATTCCGTCGCGGAGATAGTACGCCGCGTTGTCTGGTGGGTCATAGTACTTCTGTTTTTGGATTTTTGCGCCGAGATCCTGGGTTTCGCGCTACTTACGCGCATATTCGACTTTTTGTTGCTGTACTTGCCGCGCATTCTTCTCGCCGCGGCTATCCTCTTCGTGGCGCACGTCGCGGGTTCGTTCCTCGCCGGCCTGGCCAGGGTTTGGGCGAGCAAAGCCGAGGGTTTGAACGCCGCCGCGGTCGGCAAGGCCGTCCGCTACGGCGTGTTGTTCGTCGGCGCGGTTATGGCCTTGGAGAAACTTTACCTGACGACTACGTTCCTCATCGCCGTTTTCATCATCGTCTTCGGCGCGGTAATGGTCGCGGCCGCGGTGGCTTTCGGCATCGCCTTTGCGGAACCGGCCAGGAACCTGGTGAGCCGTTGGCTTAAAAGGCGGCGGGACGAAGTTGCGGGCCAGGGAGAGTGAGGGATTTTGGGATAAAAGGGCCTGGAATATTTAAATTAATTCGTACATTTTTCACTTGTATTTTGGGTTAAAATGTGGTAGGTATTTAATTAGGGAATAAGGGTTCAATGTGGTAATAACGTGTGGTTTACCGGAAGACGAATAATATTAAACTAAGGAGGTGAAGCAATTTGCGTTATTTTGCCGTATTGTTGGCTCTGGCGCTGATCGTCCCGGCGGCGCTTGCGCAGAACCTCCAGCAAGCGTATAACGCGGCGCCGGCGGGAGAGGGGTACGACAAGCTTCTGGTCCTCGACCCGAAAGTGACGTACACCGGCGGCTGCGCGGTAATACAAGGAAAGAAATCTTGCATCCGCGGCAACGGCGCGCTCTGCAACCTTGACGGAGGCAATATCTTCGTAACCCAACCCCGTACCGTCCTCGACATTACGGGGTGTTGCGTGTACGACGGCGGTTATTCGGGCGCCATCTACGTCGCGGACGAGGCCAGCGCCAATGTCGACGGAAACACGATTTGTAAAAGCGGGCTCGGTATCTACGTCTGGGCGTACTCCTCGGCCACGGTCAAGAACAACATCATTTTCGACAACAATAAGGCAAGCTGCTACAATTACGGGATAGCCAAGCATCAATACACGACCTCGTTAAATGTCCTATACAACGACGTAGATCGGCACAACGGCGGGAACTACATGTACTTCTGCCCGGGTTGAGGCGGCGGCTCGTGGAAGGTTTTCTTCCCATCACCAGGTACTGGTGAGATTCACGCCGATCCTCTGTTCAAAGACTATAAAAACAACGACTACGAGCTGACTGAGAAGTCGCCGTGCAGGGGCGCGGGCGAGGGCGGCAAAGATATGGGCGGAAGGCAGTACAAGACGGGTATAGCCCCGACGTCCATGGGCCGCATCAAAGCGTTGTTCCAATAGGCGACCTCAAAACTCCGGAGTGAAAAGAGGGCGTAAGCCCTCTTTTTCTATCGGTGTTACGAATCAAATTGGCTTGTTTTTGACGGGCCAAAATGTTATATTTTGCGAAAAATTTGGGCTGTTCGCTTAGGTCACAAGAACGGATTGGCCTTGCCGTTAAGAGAAGAGAACGGGCCCGGCCGCGGCCGCCGCTTTCTCCGGAACGCTGCGATCGTCGTAAACTTGGTATGGACTTTTATGGCGGTTATCTTCGGAGGGTTCTTTGGAGGATACTTCTTAGACAGGTGGCTTGGGACTTCGCCCGCGTTTACCCTCGCGCTTAGCTTTTTAGGCACGGCCGCGGCTATCTACGTGGTGTTACGTGAAACGCCACGTTTGCTGAAATGAACGACGTTAGGGAAATACCTTTCGCCGCGAGCTACGGTTTTAGCTTGATCGTCGCCGTCGGTGCTGCGGTCGCGGGTGCGGCGCTGTGGGGGGGCGGCGAATGGGCGTTAGGGGCTACGTTGGGCGCGGGGGCCGTGGCCGCGGATTTTTATTTCCTGGCCCTTTTTGCCGTTGCTTGGTTCGAGGCCGCCCGGCGCGGGGGCCGCGGCGTCCTGGCGCGGGGCTTATTAGCGTTGTTGTTTAAGGCCGCGTTGCCGCCCGCGATTATCTTCGCCGTGCTCTGGGCGCGGGTCGTGCCCGCGTTACCGGCCGCGCTGGGCGCGGCCGTCGTGGCCACCATCGCCCCCGCGTTTTTAGTCGTCCATTTTTTAGGAAAGCGAAGCGGCCGTCGGCCGGTTCGATAGTATATGGAAGAACTTAAAGTCGGCTTGGAATGGGGATTACCGCTCCCCGGCCTCCACCAGCACGAGGCGGTCGTCGTCACGAACGCCCTCATAGTAGCGGTGGCCGTCTTGGCGGCGTTCTTCGTAATTTGCCGGCGCGCCAAGTTGAAGCCCGGCATCGTCCAGATGATGCTGGAGGCCGTGGTCGGGGCGGGCGAAAATTTCCTCCGCGATATCGGCGGCCCGAGGATAGTGAAGTACTTGCCGTTCTGCCTGGCTCTGTTCATCTACATATTGTTCGCCAACCTGGCGGGTATGATTCCGGGTTTCGTTTCGCCCACGAGTAACGTCAACGTGAACGCGGCCATGGCGGCGTGCGTCTTCGTAATCACGTTCTACGTCGGCATAAGGGAATTGGGCTTCAAAAGATACTTTCGGCACAAGATGGGGCCGGTTCTGGCGCTCGGGCCGGTGTTCATACTCCTCGAGACCTTCAGCGAAATTTTCAGGCCCTTGTCGCTGACGGTCCGCCTCTTCGGCAACATCCGGGGAGAGGATACGTTCGTCATCGTCCTCAATAACATCGTAATAAACGCGAATGAACTTTTGCCGTTTCTCAAGCTCGACGGCGGCCATTTCCAATACGCCATGGCGCAACTGGTTATGCCGTTTGTCTACGCCCTAATGGCCCTTACGAGCTTTTTGCAGGCTTTCATCTTCGCCTTCCTGCCCATCCTCTATTTTAGCGCCGCGGTGGGATGGGGCGAGGAGGACCATTAGCGGCGGAAGGCCGTCGAGCCGGCATTTCACTTAAGGAGGCTTTACGGATATGGGCGTAAAAGCGTGGACTTTGGCCGGACTAATTGTGGCAACGTTGGCTGTGGGAGCCGCCTACGGCGCGGAGGGCGAAGCCGCGGCCGCGGCGCAACCGGCCCCCCTCGCCGATACCGCGGCCAAGGGCCTTTCGACGGTGCTACTCTTCGCCGTCGCCGGGATGGCCTTTGCCGCCGTCGGGGCCGCGTTCTCGCAGGCTATCACCGCGGCGGCGGCCCTTCACGGCATCGCGCGGCAGCCGGAGGCGTCCGGCAAACTGTTCGTTCCGATGATCCTCGCCATCGTCTTCATCGAAACGCTCGCCATCTACACGCTGGTCGTGGCGTTGCTCCTGATTTTCTCGAACCCCTTAACCGGCCTATTCGCCTGAGCGAACTATGCTTGAGCTGAATTTAAACCTATTCCTCTACCAACTGGCGATATTCGTCGTATTCGCGGTCTGCGTCGCCGTGATATACAAGATCCTCCTCGCGCCCGTGCTCCGCGAGCGGCGGGAGCGCATCGAGGGAGACATGGCGCGCGCGGCCGCGGCCCGCGACGAAGCGGCCGCCCTCAAATCCCGCTACGAGAAGAAGATGGCCGACGTGGGCGAGGAGGCCTCCGCCATCCTCAAGCGCGTAAACGAGGAGGCGGCGCGCCACCGCGAGGAGCTTCTGACGCAAACGCGGCGTCAGGCCGACGCGCTGTTGCAGAAGGCCGAGGAGCTGATCGCCATCGGGGAGGGCCAGGCCGTCGCGCGGATCCGCGCGGAGATGGCGGATATGGCGGTAGATATCGCCGGCCGCGTGCTCGAGGAAACGAGGACCTCCCGCCGCGAGCGCGAACTTGCGAAGAAGTTCTTGGCCGAACTCGAGGGCCGCAAGTCGCTCGAGCGCCGGGCGGGTTCTTAGGTTAAAGATGCTGGACTCGGTTATCGCACGGCGTTACGCCCGCGCGCTTTACAAGCTCAGTTACGCGCAGGGCGAAGTCGCCCGGGTTATGGACTCGTTGGGCGATTTCGTAAGAATATTCGCCGAACGCGAGGACCTCAGAAGAGTTTTGACGCACCCGGCCGTCGCCGCCGAGAATAAAATAAATTTGATAAAAAAGATCGTCGAAGGCCAAATCGCGCTCGACTTCTTGAGGTTTATAATCGAGAAGGGCCGGTTTTCGTTGCTGCCGTTGATCTACGACGAGTTCTTAAGGGTTTACCGCGACGACGCCGGGATCGTCGCCGCGGAGATTACGTCGGCCCTGCCTCTCGCGGACGACTTGAAAAAGCGTCTCGTCGCGGTCCTCGGCCGCCTGACCGGGAAGCGCGTCGAACTTGACGCCGTCGTCGACGGCGGCGTTATCGGCGGTTTGCGCCTCCGCATAGGCGACCACGTCGTCGACGGCACGCTCGCGGCGCGTTTGAAGGATATGGAGGAGACGCTGGCCGGCGCCCCTCGCGGAACCGGGGGTGCGCCTTAGGAGCCGTCTTGTGAGAATAAGGCCGGACGAGATCAGCGAAATTCTCAAGGCCGAAATCGCGCGTTACCGTAAGGAGCTCGACGTCGCGACGACCGGCATCGTGACGGGGGTCGGCGACGGAATCGCCGAGGTCTACGGCCTTTCCGACGCCATGTATAACGAGATGATCCTTTTCAGCGGCGGCATCTACGGCATCGCCATGAACCTCGAGGAGACCACGGTGGGCGTCGTTATCCTGGGCGACGACCGCGGCATAAAGGAAGGCGACGTCGCGCGCGCCACGGGGCGGATTCTGGAGGTCCCCGTGGGCGAGGACCTGTTGGGGCGGGTGGTTACGCCGGTGGGCGAACCGCTCGACGGCCACGGCCCCGTACCGCGGGACAAGACGCGCGCTCTCGAGAGCCGGGCGCCGGGGGTCGTGCAGCGCCGGCCCGTGAGCCAGCCGCTCCAGACGGGCCTTAAGGCCATAGACGCGATGACGCCCATCGGCCGGGGCCAGCGCGAGCTCATTCTCGGCGACCGCGGCATCGGTAAGACCGCGATATGCGTGGATGCCATCATCAATCAACGCGAGACCGACGTGGTGTGTATTTACGTCGCGATAGGCCAGAAGACCTCCACCGTCGCGAAGGTCGTAAAGACGCTGGAGGAACACGACGCGATGTCGTACACGACGGTCGTATGCGCGGGCGCGTCGGACCCGGCGCCGCTGCAATACGTCGCCCCGTACGCCGGTTGCGCGATGGGCGAATATTTCCGCGATAACGGCGGCCACGCCCTCGTCGTGTACGACGACCTGTCGAAACACGCTTGGGCTTACCGCCAGCTCTCGCTGCTCCTCAGGAGGCCGCCGGGCCGCGAGGCCTACCCGGGCGACGTCTTCTACCTGCACTCGCGGCTGCTCGAGCGCGCCGCGAAGCTGTCCGACGAGATGGGGGGCGGCTCGCTCACGGCCATACCCATAATCGAGACGCAGGCGGGCGACATAACTACGTATATACCCACGAACGTAATTTCCATAACCGATGGCCAGATTTACCTCGAAGACGACCTTTTCTACGCCGGGATACGTCCCGCCATTAACGCCGGCCTTTCCGTATCCCGCGTCGGCGGGAACGCCCAGAACCGGGCCATGATGAAGGTGGCCGGGATGCTGCGCCTCGAGCTCGCCCAATACCGAGAGCTCGAGAAGTTCGTACAATTCGGGACCGAACTCGACAAGGCGACGCAGGACCAGATACGGCGGGGCGAGCGCGTTGTCGAAATTCTCAAACAGGACCAGTACTCGCCTATGCCCGTGGAGGAGCAGGTTTTGATAATAAACGCCGCGGTCTCGGGGGGCCTCGACGGCGTGCCGCTCGAGCTCGTCGCGGCATGCGGCGACAAATTCCTCGAATATATGCGAACCGTGCGCCCGGAGTACGGCCGCGCCATCCGGGAGACCGGCGACTTGGCCGACGACTTGCACGAAAAACTTAACGACGACACGGCGACGTTCGTGTCCGGTTATTTGGCGCAGAAGAAGCCAACGGCGGAGGGCAGGGAGGCGCGGCGCGAGGGTGCGTCCTGAGTGATGCGCCGGCTCGTAATGTCGCTGCCGGCGGCGGCGTTGCCTTTTGTCGCGGCCTCCTGTTTGAGCGTAATTGACGTCGTCCAACCGCTTGAAGTTCGCCCCGGCTCCGAGTTCGAGGTTGTGCTCGTCGTTCGCGCGGATGCCGATTCTTCCGGACAAGCTAAAGGGCCGGCCTTCGGCATATTGGCGGTTTCGCTGCCCGAAGGCGCGGGGGCGAAGAAGGCAAATTTCGACGGCGCCGCTAAGGGGAAATTGAAGCGGCTCGATGACGTTGACGCGGGGCCTTTGGGTCATAGGGCGGGTTATAAATGGGCCTTTTTCCGCACGCGCGAGTCGTACGAGATGTCCGCTTTTGTCGCCAGGACCTTCGACGTGAAGCTTAAGGTAAAAGCGCCCAAGGCGCCCGGCGATTACCGCCTGGCGTTCGCCGCGGGCGTCGCGCCGGCGACGGCCGGCGCGCCGGACCTCGCCCGCCTCGAGTGGGAAGGCCAGGGCGCCGAGACGGTCGTGACGCGGTGGGTGACGGTTAAGTAATGACGACGCTGAGGGCCGTTCGACAGCGCATCGCTTCGGTCGAGAAGATACGCGAGATTACCGCGGCGATGAAAACCGTTTCCGCGGTCAAGGTGCGAAACGCGCAGGCGGCGTTGATGGCGATGAGGCCGTACGCGGCCCACCTCGCCGAGATAATATCCCATCTCGCCACCTGCGGCGAGCCGGCGTACCACCCGCTACTCGCGGACCGCGGCGACGAGAACGCCGTCCTCGTCGTCATAACGTCGGACCGCGGTTTGTGCGGCCCATTCAACTTCAACGTCATAAGGCGCGCGTTGGCTTACCAGGAGGAGCACCTGGAGCGCTTCGGCCAATACGCGGAAATAATATGTGTGGGGAAGAAAGGTTTAGATTTTTTTCGGCGCAAGGGCTTTAAAATTATAGAGAGTTACGTCGGCCTTTTCCGGGGCGTAACGTACGAGGACGCGCGCGCCATAGGCCGCACGGCCGCGGAGGCTTTTCTCGCGCGCGACGTCGACCGCGTCGATTTCTTGTACCATCACTTCTTCTCCGCGGGAAGTCAGCTCGTAAACGTGCGAAGCGTTCTCCCGATCCGACTCGACGAGATGCTCTTGCCGGAGGAGGTCGTCGGCCCGAGGGGAGAGATAGCGCCGCAAGCGTGCGAATATTTGGAGTATATATTCGAACCCGACAGCGAGACGGTCCTGAGCGAACTTTTGCCGCTCTACGTTAACGTCCAGGTTTGGCGGATCCTTCAGGAGCATATATCCTCCGAACACGGCGCCCGCATGATGGCGATGGAGGCGGCGACGCGCAACTGCGAGGAAATGCTCGAGAACCTTCGCCTCGACTACAATAAAGCCCGTCAGGCCGCGATAACGAAAGAGCTGATCGACATCACCTCGGCCGCGGAGGCGGTTTAACCGCCGCGCGACGAGAGGAAGCGTAAGGCAACAACGATGATCGTTAGATTCCGTGCTTACCACAACGGCGAGCTGTGGTGCGCCGAGGCGGAGAGAGACGATATATTCGCCATCGGCTCGTCTTTGGCGGAATTGATGAGGAACGTAGACGTCGCCGCGCGCGTTCACTTCAGCGGGCACCTGGTGCCGGGCGATAGTTTGCATATCATATTGGCGAATGAAACGGGAGCCAGCGGCTAGCCGAACAAGGGAGGTGTTCTGTGGGGGGCCGCGTAGGCCGCCGGTTGCTGAGATTAAGCGCGTTGATTTTTTCGTACGTGCCGACGTTGGCTTCGGCCGCGGCCGTTACGGGCGAGGTATACGACCTGCGTACGAGCGCGGTCGTCCCGGGCGCCGAGGTTACGCTGGGCGGCGAGACGGCGACCGCCGGCCCCGACGGCCTCTTCAAACTCATCGCCGCGCCGCGGGGCCCGGGCCGTATAATCGCGGAGGCCCCGGGATACGCCGTCACGGTAATCCCGTATTTACCGGTCGCGCCCACGCCGGCGGAGATGTGGCATAACGTGCCGTTAATGCCTTTGGCCACGGCGGGGCCTTACCGCGGCGACTTCGTCGAGTTGTTCTTCGAGAACGCGCCGCTCGAGGAACTTTACGAAGGTTACGTCTTGGCACGGAGATTTGAGGATTTGCCGTTGAAAGTAGCCGTGACGGGGGCCCGCGGGCCGGAGCTGGAACTCGTCGCGCGCGAAGTCGAGGCCTTGAACGAGCGCTGGGGTACGGCCATTCTCGAAATTAAAGCTGAAGGTGGGGGAGAGATAAACGTCGAGTTCTACGCCGCGGCCACTTCGTTTCTTTTGAAGGGGCCGGCGGGGGCCGAGGCTTCCCTGCCCGGGGGCGCAACCGAGGAAAATTTGGCGCTGGCCGGTGCCTTCTTGAGGCGCGTGGTCCTCGCCGGGGGGTTCGGAAAAGGCGTCTTGACGGCCGGGGCCTTGCGCGCGGAAGAGGCCGTGGCGGAAGACCTCGACGCGGTTATCGAAATAATTTACCGGGAAGATGCCGACTTCAACTATGCTATCTTTAAGCGCCGCGCGCCGTCGCGGTTCTCGATATTGACCGATTTATACCTGGGCATCGGCGGCTATGAACGCCACGGCGTGACCGACGGAAGCGGCGAACCCGTCGACTTTCCGCTCGAGTATCAGCTTGGCCAGATAACGCTCGCGGGCGGCGTCGGCTACCGTAACCTGTGGGCGAAAGTTGGATTTTGGTTTGCGGGCATTTGGGACGCAAGGGCGGAGGAGGCACGCGTATACGAGGGGATCGAGGTCGAGAAGGTCATCCGGCGCAACTTTAGCAGCTACTACCGCGCCGGGTATTGGCTCACGCCGTCGGCCAGTATCCGCGCGGGGCCGTTCGCCGGTTACCGGAAATTATCGGTACGGGGAAAGTTTAAAGAAGCCCCCAGCCCCCAAGGCCTGACCTCGCCGCTGGACGTGGATTATACGAGCCACTATGACGGCTTAGAAGCCGGGATTGGCGCCGACGTAGCTTTCGGTTGGTACAATTTGGGGCTCTTCGGCGAGTACGCGCGGGTATTCGCGGGCCAACCTTACAATTTGGCCGAGGTAGGCTTGGGCGCCGTTAACCGCGTCGGCGTCGGCACCTACGCCTTCGGCCGTTTCTATTGGGGCCGCCTGTTGGATTACGCCTTCGGCGGCCTGGCGATGAGACTTGAAATCCCTCTTTAACCGAGCGCCCGAGCCAAAATTGTTATCGTTATGACGACGAGAGTAGAAGGTAAGATAGTCCAAATTATAGGTCCGGTCGTCGACGTCGAGTTCGACGGGGATAACCTGCCCGCCATTCGCGACGCGCTGGAGATTCCTCGCCGCCAGGGCGGCGTCCTTACGGTGGAGGTGTCCCAGGAGCTCGGCGAGAACCAGGTCCGCTGCATCGCGCTCGGGCCGGTGGACGGTTTGGTGCGCGGCGACGCCGCCTATCATACGGGGGGCCCGATTACGGTCCCGGTGGGGCCCGCCACGCTCGGGCGGCTCATAGACCTGGTCGGCAATCCCATCGACGAACTCGGGCCGGTGGAGGGCGTGGAGCGGTGGCCCGTTCACAGGCCCGTGCCGTCGCTCACGGACCAGGATACCCGCTCCGAGATGTTGGAGACGGGCATCAAGGTCATCGACCTCTTGGAGCCGTTTTCCAAGGGCGGCAAAACCGGCCTCTTCGGCGGGGCGGGCGTAGGCAAGACGGTCCTCATTATGGAGATGATCCATAATATTGCGACCGAGCACGGCGGCTACTCGGTCTTCGGCGGCGTCGGCGAACGTACGCGAGAGGGCAACGACCTCTGGTTGAGTATGAAGGAGTCGGGGGTCATCGAGAAGACGGCGATGGTTTTCGGTCAGATGAACGAGCCGCCCGGCGCGCGCTTCCGCGTCGGCCTTACCGCCCTCACGTTGGCCGAGTACTTCCGCGACGTCGAGGGTAAAGACATTTTATTATTCATAGACAACATTTTCCGCTTCGTTCAAGCAGGCTCGGAGGTCTCGACGCTTTTGGGACGTATGCCGTCCGCGGTCGGGTACCAACCGACGCTGGCGACCGACATGGGAGACCTCCAGGAACGCATTACGTCGACGACGCGGGGTTCCATAACCGCGGTTGAGGCCATCTACGTCCCCGCGGACGATTATACGGACCCGGCGCCGGCCACGACCTTCTCCCACCTCGACGCCGTTACGGCCCTCTCCCGCCAGATAATGGAGCTGGGTTTGTACCCGGCGGTGGACCCCCTCGCCTCGACTTCCCGGATATTGGACCCGCGCGTTCTCGGCGAGCGCCACTACCGCGTCGCGCGCCGCGTCCAACAGATTCTACAACGGTATCGTGAACTGCAGGATATTATAGCCATCTTAGGCATGGACGAGCTCTCCGACGAGGACAAGGTCATAGTCGGCAGGGCCCGACGCATCCAGCGTTTCCTGAGCCAGCCTATGTTCCTCGCGGAAGCGTTCACCGGGAAAAAGGGCCGCTACGTGGAGGTGGAGGACACGGTCGACGGTTTCGAAAAGTTAGTCGAGGGCGAGTTCGACGAACTACCGGAGCAAGCGTTCTACATGGTGGGGACGATCGACGAGGCGGCGGACCGGGCGAAAGAGCTTTCCGGCGCGTCGTCGTGAAAACGAAAGAGCGGCTGTGGGCACGAGGATAATAAAAGTGCGCCGCGCGGCGCCCGCGGAGTTCGACGAGGTCGCGGCGTTTTGTGCCGGGCGCGGTAAAGACGCGAAAACGCGCGAAATAAGACGGCGCCGGCGCTATTGGCTCGAGGAGATGGCGCCCCGCGGCCTGACGGTCCTTATAGCCCTGGACCCTAAGCCGCCCCGCTTTTTGGACTTCGAAGGGGAACGCGTTAGCTGCGGCGAGTTGACGCTATTAACCGACGGCCTGGCCGTGGGTTTGTTGGAATACGTCCCCATCGAGGAGACCCTTTACCCGGTAGACGGTAGGGATTACCTGTTCGTAGATTGTTTATGGGTTATTTCCCCCTACCGCCGCCGGGGCGTCGGGGGGGCGCTGACGAAGGGCGTCATCCGCGAGGCCCGCGCGAGCAATACGGGCGCGGCGGCGATCGCGTGGCGCGGGGAAGCGCCTTCCGGGAGCTGGTCGCTTATGCCGGAGGCTTTTTTTCGCACTTTCGGCTTCGACGTCGTCGACGAAGACGGTGACCGCGTTTTGATGGCTATAACCTATGGCGCAACCGGGAAACCTTCTTTCCTGAAGGCCGAGTGGAGCGAGGGCGAGGGGGTAGAGTTCCTGTGCCACCCGAGTTGCCCGGCGAGCCTTTGGGCCGCGGAGGAGGTTTTGCTTGAAGCAGGCGAGGCCGCTAAGGGCGGTGCCGTGAGGACCGTGGAGGCGGAAGGCAAGGAGGGCGTCCGCCGTTATGGCGCGTTGCTCGGCGTTCGCGTCGACGGCCGCGTCGTCGTAAATCGCCTCGCTTTCCGCTGCGACGTCGCGCGCGCGCTCGAGAAAGGAGAGCGGCGATAGCTCTTCCCACCGAGATGAACCTGAGCTTGGTGACGCCGGCGGCGGTCGAATTTCACGGCTGCGTCACGTCCGTCGTAGCTCCCGGGACCGAGGGTTATCTCGGCGTCCTCCCGGGGCATATACCGCTCGTAACTTCTCTCAAACCCGGGAAACTAACCTTAGTTTCCGCGGGGCGCCGCCGCCGCTTCGAAATAGGCGCGGGTTATTTGGAGGTAACGCCCGATTCCGTCATAGTCATCACCGAGACGGCGAATCTAATGCGTGAGGACGTGTAATCGTGACGACTGAAAATGACCGCGAGATGCTCGCCGGGGACGCACGTCGGGTGATGAGCGACTCGAGCCGCTTGTTGGCCGAAGGGCTCGCCGCTACGGAAAAAAAGATCGCCGAGCTTTTAGGCGCGGATTTACCTTTCGTAACTGAGGTCGTGCGCTATGCCGCGGGCTCGGGCGGCAAGAGGCTCCGGCCGCGCTTGACGCTTCTCGCCGCCGCGACCGCGGGTATGGACCAAAAGCTCGTCGCCGACGTTGCCGCCTGCGTGGAATGCGTTCACCTCGCGACGTTACTGCACGACGACGTTATCGACGAAGCGCCCTTTCGCCGGGGGCGCCCGGCGACCCACCGCCGCTTCGGCAACATCTTGTCGATACTGGGCGGCGATTACATATATACGCGCGTATTCCAATTCCTCATAAACGAGATAAAGAATTGGGACGTTCTCGCCGTCGTCGTCGCGGCGACCAACCGCATGGTGGCGGGGGAGTTTTTGGAGATATGGCGCCAGGGGCGCCTCGACGTGGGAGAGGACGATTATATAAAAATGATAACGTTGAAGTCGGCTAAGCTGCTCGAGGCCTCTTGTCAGGTCGGCGCGATCGTTGCCGGGTATGACGGCGACGGCCTCGAGGCCTTTACGGAATATGGCCTGAATACAGGCATATCGTTTCAAATAGCCGACGACTGCCTCGACCTCTCCGCCCGGGGGCAATCGTTGGGCAAGGAAGGATTCGCCGACGTGCGCTCCGGTAAGATCACGTTGCCCGTGATCTACGGTTTAAAGTCCCCTTGCGGCGGGGAAGTCGCCAACGCGGTCGCGGCCATTTGGGAGGGGGAATCGGCCGAGGGTGAGCTCGTTCGTTTGCTAGCCGACGTGGGCGCGTTCGACGACGTGCGCGGTACCGCGCAGCGTTACGCGGAAAAGGCCAAGGACGCGCTCGTGGCCGTGCCCGCCGGCGAGGCCCGCGACATTTTGGCGACTATGGCAGACTGGACGTGGTGTCGGCTTTATTAATTCGAGTAAGTATGAGGAAATTTTTTGACTTCTTAACGTCGCGCCGTTTGGCGGTATAT
Organism: Candidatus Zixiibacteriota bacterium; assembly: GCA_011773985.1. Classification (GTDB taxonomy): domain Bacteria; phylum RBG-13-66-14; class B26-G2; order WVWN01; family WVWN01; genus WVWN01. The sequence goes on from WVWN01000062.1 coordinate 41,528, forward strand.
TTGACGTTGGTGCTCGCGGCGGTCTCGCTTCTGGGCGCCCTGATACCTCAAAAACAATCACGGAGTTATTATGAAGTACATTATAAAGCTTGGGCCGCTAAAATACTGGATTTATTAACTTTAAACGACATATATGGGGCTTGGTATTTTACCGCCATCCTGCTTTTTCTGGCCGCCGTCGTTCTAACGTGTATGGTACGCCGCCTGCCGCGCATATTAACCGCTTTTTCCCGAAAAGCGCGGTCGCCGGCGGCCGCCGCGGCCGCCGGTTTTCGCGTCGAGGCCGGGCCAGCCGACAATTTCCCGGCGGTGGCTCGCGGCTTAAAGCGGTTGCCGTTCGCGTGGCGCGAGGCCGACGACGTATTGTACGGGCGTAGGCGGCCGTACGCGGTGTTGGCCGAAGTTTTGACGCACGTCGGCCTCCTCGTAATCTTCGTCGGCGGGTTCCTGAGACCTTTAGGCCACCGGGAGGAAATTTTTATTTACCAGGGGTACGGGGTAGCGCTGCCGCCCGCTTTCGGCGACGGCTTCGAGCTTTGGGCGGACGACGTAGACGAAATCGTCGACGGTAATACGCGTAAGGTCTTCGAGTATCGAACGGCGGTTAGGCTGCTCCGGTACGGCACGGAAGTGGCGTCGAAAGAGCTCGAAGTTAACGGACCCCTCCGACATAAGGGCTTGGGCATATATCAATCCGACATGATCGCCGCGGGCGCGCGGGGCCTTTGCCTCGAGGCGGTTAAATTGAAGGAAGGCGTAAAGGCCGGCGAATACGGCCGGGCGACATTTTCGTGGGAGACGGGTGACGAGGGGGGCGACGTGACGCTGGCCCCGAAGGAAGCGGCGGCCTTGGGCGATACCGGCCTTCGCCTCCGCTTCCTCGATTATTTTGAACGTTTTACGGCCGACGCGGCGGCTTTCGGCGACGGCGGTCGCGACTACAACCCTGCGGCTTTCGTTCACGTAGTCAACGACGCGGGCGAGGTGGTGGCGGGGGTCCTATTCAAATTGCACGGGGAGCGGTCTTACACGCAAACGCCCGCCGGTTTCACGGCCCGGCCGCTGAATATTAGTTACAGCGCGGACGACGGGCCGTGGCAAGCGGGAAGGCGGGAATACCTCTTCGCCGCGGGCTCGCGTATCGTCGTCGGCGACGGCGGCGACGTTATGGAGGTCACGTTGGGGGAAGGGGAGGGTCGGGACCTTCGGTATCGTTTTCTGGAGGGCGTATTGCTCGGGCGCGGCGGCGAGGAGCGGTTTAAATTTCCCTTCTACGAAAAGGTAAACGTCAACGTGGCGGGGAGCGATTACCTGTTCACGTTCATAGGCGATAAGAGCGCGCCGGTTACTGGGCTCACGGTGGCGCGCGACCCGGGCCTGGATTTCTTCTACGTCGGCTGCATACTGTTTACGCTCGGCGTCGCCGCGGCCTCGCTTTTGCGTTTTGACGAGATTTTCGCGTACGTGCGCGAAGGCCGCGTATTCATAGCCGCGCGCTCGAGCAAAGGTTCGCGGGTGCTCAAGCCGGCGTTCGACCGTTGGGTAGCAAAGGCAAAGGGGGAACCATAGAGCGGTGCGCTTAGCGACTACGTGGTTGGCGTTGTTGACGGCGGCGGTCGGCGGCGCGTCGGCCGCAGGGGCGAAGGCCGATTTTTCGGAGCGGCTGGAGCTTGTCGAGAAGGCACGGCTCGGGCGCGCCTTCGAGCGCGTTGCCGTGAAGGCGAACCGCCCGATGCCCTGGCCTGCTTTTGTGGATTACCGCTACCGTTCGTTCAAGGGTTCGGGGAAAGTTGAAGAAGGCGACTTGGGCCTTGACGCCGACGCGACGATTTGGCTTGCCGTCCTGGACGAGGAGTACCGCACGAAAGGCCGGCTGCTCTTCGTGGAGGGGGGCAAAGTGCCGGGCGTTGCGAGGGACCGGTGGCTTTCTTTGGAAGAGTTTAAGCTTAAGGTAATGCCCCAGGTTGTCCATTCGCCCGAGGCGTTCGAGGGCGGGGAGGTCGAAAAAGCCGTAAGAGAGCTCGTCGATAAGGCCGCGGCGTTGGACGAGCTGGCGCTGTCGAGGTTACTCTTCGTGCCGCGGGAACCTGAGGCCGGGTGGCGCCGTCTCGAGCCGCAGAGCCGGTTGTGGGCGACGGCGCGTAGAGTAGATGAGGCTTATGCGGCGGGCGACGCGGAAGCGATGCGCCGCGGCGCGAAGGCGTTGGCCGCGGGGCTCGTGTTACAACCCGGATATCCGTCGGCGGCGAAGCTGTCGCTCGAGATTTACCTGAAAAAGTTGGCCGTATTGAAAATAGGTTTCGCTCTATACGTATTTTCGGCCCTGTTGTTCTTCGTGTGGGCCGCGGTAGGGAGGCGGGCCCTGGCGGACGCCGGCGCGTGGGTGGCCTTCGCCGGTTTTCTCCTTATGACGGCGGGCCTTTTCGGAAGGTCCGTGATCGCGGGCCACCTCCCAACGACGAGTATGTACGAGTACCTCGTTTTCTTTTCGTGGACGGCGGTTTTGTTCTTCCTCCTCTTTTATTTAAAAACGCGCGGCGCTTTCATCGGCGTTATCGTGATGCCGGTCGCTTTTCTCCTCGTCGTATTGGCGTCGTTGTTCCCCGTGGACATCGAGGCGCAGTTGATACCGGCCTTACAGTCGTGGTGGTTGACCATTCACGTCGTGTTGGCGTGCTTGGGGGAAGGCGCGTTCGCGGTAGCTTTTGCCGCGGCGCTTTTACGCCTCTTCCGGTCGGACCGCCCGAGCGAGCGGCTGCCCTCCAAGGAACGCCTCGAGGTCGTCGAGTACCGTGCCGTTGCCTTAGGGTATCCGCTATTTACTATCGGCGCGCTCGTGGCCGGCGCCATTTGGGCGCAAAAGGCGTGGTCGATATGGTGGAGCTGGGACCCGAAGGAGACGGCCTCGCTCGTCGTGTTTCTTATCGCCACCGCGTATCTACACGCCCGCCGCGCTCGCGGTTGGCGTGGGGCCCGCGCCGCGGCTTTAGCGGTCTTGATTTTCGTCGCCGCGGTGTTTACTTTGTTCGCCAATTTAATATTCGGCGGCTTGCATTCGTACGGCCCTTAGGCGATTGGATGGCCGGAATATGAAGATAAAAAAGCGGAAAGTAAAGCCGATATTGAAGCGGGCGCGAAAGCCGGCGGAGGCCGCGGCCGAAACCCGTCTTCGAAAAATCGTTAAACCCGTCCTCGAGCGGTGGAGGGTGATCGCGGCCGCGGTTGCGGCGGTTGTCGTCGTGGCCGCGGGGATAGGCGGGTATTTCGCGTACCGTCACGACCGCGAGGTGCGCGCCGCGCGCGCCTACGCTCGCGCCCAGGGAAAGATTACGGATATGGTAAGAGACGCCGCGGAGAAGTCCGGCGAAGAACGCAAATTGGCCGAGGACGAGATCGACGCTAAGACGGCGAGCGAGCTCGAGAGCGTGGTCGAACGTTACGGCGATACCGCGACCGGCCGAGCCGCGAAGTATACGCTCGCGTCCCTCTACTTCGACCAGGGTAAGTACGACGAAGCGCAGAAACTTTTTAAGACGTTGGAGGATAAGGCTTCCGGCTTAGAGAAGGCGCTTGCCGCCAAGGGGGTAGCCGATTGTTATAAGGCGCGGCTCGAGTACGGCGCCGCCATTAGCAAATACCGCGACGTGTTCGAAAGTCATAAGTTCGAATTTCCCGCGGTGCCGGTCGCGATGGACCTTGCCGAGTGTTACCGCGAAACCGGTCGGCCGAAGGCCGCGGCCGAGATGTATCAATATATCCTCGATTACCACCCTCTGTCGCCCTACGCTGAGCAAGCGGCTCGAGAGCTTAAAAACGTCGAAGCGGTTATCGCGACGAAAGGGTAACGGCGCCGACACCCGTAGGAAACGCCCCGCAAAGGGTAGTGTAGTTCGGGCCGTCAACTTTTATGCTAAAATGTCGTGTGTTTAATTCTGCGGGAGCGACCCCGTCGCGCGGCCCGTTCATCGGCGGCCAAGCGGTGATCGAGGGCGTGATGTTCCGTTCTCCACGCGCGTACGCCGTCGCCGTGCGCAACCCCGCCGGCGAGATAATTACGGACGCGCGGGAACACCCCTCCTTGACCGTCAAGTTCCCGTGGCGGCTGCCTTTCGTACGGGGCGTCGCCGCGTTATACGAATCCGTCGCGCTCGGCATCAAGGCGTTGATGTTTTCCGCGGAAGTCGCCGAGCCTCCCAAGGAGGGGGGAAAGCAGCGGCAAGCGTCGTTTTGGGAGAAAGCGGGCGTCGTCGCGTTCTCTCTTGCCTTCGGCCTGGTGCTCTTCGTGGGCGTGCCTTACGGCTTGGCCTACGCGCTGAAGAAGCCGCTCGGGGTTACCGCGGAGGGGTCGTTCATCTTCAACCTGATAGACGGCCTGTTGAGGATAACCGTCTTTTTGGGATACCTGTTGGCTATCTCGACGCTCCGCGACGTACGGCGTTTGTTCGCCTATCACGGCGCGGAGCACAAGGTCATAAACACGTTCGAGCACGGCCGCGAACCGGGCGCCGAAAACGTCGTCGAGGCCAGCCGCTTTCACCCGCGCTGCGGCACGTCATTTATAATCGTTTTACTTTTAATATTAATACTTTTCCACTCGGTGGTATTCACTCTCCTCCCGGCGAACCTTAGTTTTATTACGAAATTACTTGTCCGGCTGGCCCTCATATTACCCATTGCCGGCGTGGCCTACGAGCTCATACGGTTGGGGAGCAGGCTGCCCGACAACAAGGTTATAAATTTTTTTCTATTACCCGGTATATTGACGCAGTTCTTGACGACGCGCGAGCCGGACGATACCATGATCGAAGTGGCCCTCTCGTCATTTCGCCGCGTGCGGGAGCTCGACGTAAATTCGCCCGGGAGCGCCCCTAAAGGCGGGGGATGAGTTATGGCCGACCTTTTGAAATCGATGAAGGCTGTCGAGGACGAGCTGGTGTCGCTAAACGAGAAGCTCGCCGACCCGGCGGTGGCTTCGGACCCCAGGCGCCTCGCGGAGTTGGGCCGGCGCCGTCGCGAGCTCGAGGAACTTGCCGGCGCGGGACGGCGCCTCGGCGCCTTGGAGCGCGAGATCGCCGATACGCGCACCATTCTGGAGAGCGACGACGCGGCGATGAGGGAGCTCGTCCGTGCCGAGCTCGAGCGACTCAAAGTCGCGCGAGACGAAGCCGAGCAGAATTTCCGCCTGCTCCTCTTGCCCGGGGACCCCAACGACGAACGCAACGTCATAGTCGAGATACGCGCCGGGACCGGCGGCGAAGAGTCCGCGTTGTTCGTCGGGGACCTCTTCAAGATGTACGAGCGGTTCGCCGAACGCGCCCGGTGGCGGGTCGACGTTATGAACTCCCATCAAACCGGCATCGGCGGTTTCAAGGAGATAATATTCGGCGTCGAGGGAAAGGGGGCCTATTCGCGTTTGAAATACGAGTCGGGCGTGCACCGCGTCCAGCGCGTTCCCGAGACCGAGAGCCAGGGGCGCGTGCATACCTCCGCGGTTACGGTCGCGGTCCTGCCCGAAGCGGAGGAGGTCGAGGTCGACGTCTCGCCCGACGACATTCGCGTCGACGTATTCCGGTCTACCGGCCCGGGGGGCCAGGGTGTCAACACGACCGATTCCGCGGTGCGGATTACGCACGTGCCGACGGGCGTGGTAGTAACCTGTCAGGACGAGCGCTCCCAGATTAAAAATCGGGCGAAGGCGATGAAGATATTGCAGGCGCGGTTGCTTGCCAAGGCCCGGGATGAGGCCGCCGCCGAGCGCGCGGACCGTCGCCGGACCATGGTTGGCACGGGCGACCGCTCGGAGAGGATCCGCACTTACAACTTCCCTCAGGGTCGCGTCACGGACCACCGCATAGGTTTAACGCTTTACCGCCTCCCGGAGGTTTTGGACGGCGACCTGGAAGAGGTGGTGGACGGCCTGGCCGCGGCCGAGCGGGAAAAAATGCTTGCCGCCGAGGGTGAGGAGCTGTGATGGCAACCGCGGTGGCCATTGCCGACGTTAAGCGCTTTACCGTCGGCGAACTCCGGCGCTGGACGGAAGAGAGGTTGGCGCGGGCTGAGGTCCCTTCGCCGCCGGCCGACGCCGCGGCGTTGGTCGCGCGGGCGTGCGGGTGGAGGCGAGAAGACCTCGCAAAGCGTACCCGCGATGTAGTAGGCTACGCTGCGGTGAGACGGTTAGCCGGCTTGACCGCACGCCGCTGCAAGCGCGAGCCGCTTCAATTGATAGTCGGGTCCGCGCCATTCCTGGGTTTTATCGTAGCCGTGGGGCCGGGTGTCTTTATACCGCGGCCTGAGACCGAGGGACTGGCCCTCGCCGCGGAGATGCTCGTCGCCGGGATGCGAGAACCGGTGATCTTGGACCTGTTTGCCGGCAGCGGGCCGCTAGCGATTTACTTGGCCGCGCGGCGCCCCGACGCTCGCGTCGTAGCCGTCGAGGTCGATGCTACGGCCGCGGCGTTAATCGACGCCAACGCGTCGGCGCATCGGCGTAGCGTCGAAGTGATAATCGGCGACGTAATGGACGAAGGCGTTGTATCGCGGCTGCCTCGTGCCGACCTCATAGTCGCCAACCCACCTTATATCGAGACGGCCGCGATACCGGCTTTGCCGCCGGAGGTGCGAGATTGGGAGGCGAAACGCGCGCTGGACGGCGGCGCGGACGGCTTGACTTTCTATCCCCGGATAGCGGCCCTGGCGGTAAGGCTCCTGAGCGCCGCGGGCGCGGTCGCCGTGGAGATTGGCGAGAATCAAGCCGGGGCCGTAGCCGAGATATTCGGGCGCGTGGGTGACGTTGAGGTTGGTAGGGACCTCGCGGGCCGCGAACGGTATTTATGGGCTCGGCGGACCGGAGGCCGCTAAGTCGTGCGGCGCGCTATCTTGCCGGGTATCGCTGTTTTGGCGTCGGTCGTTATCAGCTGCCGCCTGGGCGAACGGCGGCTCGAGAAGGTAGACATATTTACCCAATACTATGGCGTCACGTTCGTCGAGAAGTTTAAAATTTGGGCGACGGGCCCGGACGAACTGGTGGGGCGGGATGCGTTCTACGAACCCGAAAATTACATTTACGACGGCACCGTAGTTTCACTGACCGCGCTCCGCGGCGAAACCGAGGCCTTCCAACTTGTGGTCAACGCTGATTACGGCAACGTGAACGACGTCGACGTTTCGATTTCGCCGCTCGTCGGGCCTGCCGGTTCGCGCATTCCCAAAAACGGCATCTCCGTCTTTTTCGAATATTATTTAACCCTTGAGAAAGCGAGCGACTACAGGGGCCGCGCGGGCGACGTGCCCGACCCGCTGCCGCCGTTGGCCGAACCGTTCGATCTCGCAAAGGGGGACGCGCAGCCGTTGTTCGTCGTGGTCGAGGTCCCGCGCGACGCGCGCCCGGGCGAATACGCCGGCGACATTACGGTTACGGCGAAGAAAGCCGAGACCCAGGAATTGAAACTGCGCGTAACCGTACTCGAGCCGGCGCTGGACGCGTCGTCGTTGCCGCCCGCGTTCCTCGAGCCCGACTACCGCGCCGTCGCGGCGTGGGAAGGGGGAAGGGCCCGCGAGCCGGTTAAGAGAGAGGCGTTGGCCCCGTATTTGGACTTGTTAACGAGCCGGGGCGTCCGGCCCTTCGATTGCGGTTATTGCCAGCGGCGCTTGACGGCCAGCGAGAAAAGGGCCGCGGAGGAATGGGCGGAAACCGCGCCGCGCGTGGGTCCCGTTTTCTTTTATCTCTCTCCCGCGGCCGACGGTCGGATGCCGTCGTTAGAGGATATGGGCGAGGAATATGAAAGGCTCTATAACGCATTAAGCAAAAGAAAGCCGCCCGAACCGGTCGTGTGGGCCGGTTTCGAGGGCGGTTCGCCCTTGCCGCTCGTGGATGGGCCTGCCTCGGCGGCTTGGTGGCGGGGCCTGCGGGCCGCGGCGGCGGCGTGGCCAGGAGCGCCGGCCCTTGCCGCGGCCGGCTCGCCCTACCGCGGCGCGCCGGGCGTTTCGCTCGCCGCGGCAGTTTCCTATTGGATACCAAGATTTTCAGACGTCGCTTTGTCGCCTGAGCGTTATCGTAACCTTCCCAAAGGAAATCGTTACTTCATCCGCGCCGACGGTTGCGGCGGCGACGTCTTGGACGGCCGGCGTGCAGGCGCGAGGCTCATCTCTTGGTACGGATACCTGTGGCGCGCCGCCGGCTTAGCGGCCCTCGGGCCGCCGGCAAACGCGGTCCGCCCGAGGAATCCCTGGCTCGACGACCCTATGGCGGGAACCCCCGCGGCATTCGGCAATGGCTTAGGAACGTGGTTCTATCCCGGCGCGCCGGCGGGCGTCGAAGGGGCGGTGTCGTCGGTCCGCCTGGAGCTGCTCCGTCAAGGTTTGGAAGATTGGGCGCTATTCAAGATGGTGGCGAAAAAGCGCGGCCGGGCGTACGTCGAGGAGAGGTTGAAGGCGCTGCTCCCGTACGCCGTCGACGATCTGCGGGACGTTTCCACCCGCGTTCTCTCGAATAATCAAATATTCGAGCTGCGGGAGGCTATGCTTGCGGAAGTAGCGGGCGGCCCCGCGGCCGGTGTACCCATAGATATCCGCGGCCGCGTCGTGGACGCCGGGGGTAGGACGCTGCGCAACGTGCGCGTCGGCGCCGCAACTTTCGCGACCTATACGCGCGAGGACGGCTCTTACCGGCTGCGTTATCGCGAGAGCGGGGAAGCTATCCGAGTTTCGGCTTCCGGGTTCAGCGACGCCGAGACCCGCGGCGGCGTCGTTACGCTTTACCGAGGGCTGAAGGGTTTGCTGCCCGTCTTCGACTTCGAGGCCGGGATCGACGCGGCGTTCTGGCTGAGCGGCGACGAGGCGGACGCGCTCGCGGTGTCGGAAGAAAGAGACGTCGTTCGCGAGGGTAAGGTCGCTCTCGCCGCGGAGTTCCCTTGCGGGCGCACGAGCCGCGTGGTTAGTTTATATCCCCGTTTAAAGGATTTCTCCAAACATCACCGCCTCGAGTTCGCGCTATATAACCCGAACTACTTCGTCGTCGACATTTGGCTGTTGCTCTTGGACGACGAGGCGCTGACGTTCGACCGGCAATATCGCCGGGGAATTTCTCTTCGGCCTCGCGCTTGGACGCGCGTCTCGTACTCGACGAAATATTTACTTCGGGCCGGTGAACCCCAATTCGCCTTCAAACGCCGCGGTTCCTACGTCCTAAAGCCGGGGTACGCGCTGGACCTTTCGCACGTCGTTGGCGTAGGCTTCGAGGCCGATGGATTGACGTCGTGGGGAGGGAAAAATAATCCCGGCTCATATAAGGTGATAATCGACGACGTGAAGTTGGTCATATTCAATTAGCGGGAATTTCAAATGCGGGTCGTTCTGGCGACACGGAACGCGGCCAAGTTGGAAGAGGTCGCCGCGATCGTCGGCGTCGACGCGGAGGTATTGGGGCTTGACGCCTTCGGCGTCGTCGACCTGCCCGCCGAAGACGGCGCGACGTACGAGGAGAACGCGTTGGCGAAGGGGCGCGCGGTAGCTCGAGCCCTCGGCCTCGCGGCGTTGGCGGACGACTCGGGGTTGGAAGTGGCCGCGCTCGGCGGCGCGCCGGGCGTACGCTCGAGCCGCTACGCCGGCCCGGCGTGCGACCCGCGAGCAAACAACGAGAAACTTCTCCGCGAGCTTGCCGCGGTACCGCCGGAAAAAAGGCAGGCGCGCTTCGTGTGCGTGGCGGCGCTCGTGACGCCGGGGGGCGGGGAATGGCTCGCGCGCGGCGAGGTCGCGGGGCGAATCGCGGCCGCGCCCCGCGGCGAAGGTGGGTTCGGTTACGACCCCGTTTTTGTACCCGCGGCCTACGAACGTACCTTCGCCGAGATGACCCCCGAGGAGAAAAATCGCCTGAGCCACCGCGGTCGGGCATTTTCGGAGATAAAAAAATATTTGCGCGAAAACAGCTCCCTGTAAAGGTGAATTCGTACGGGAGGTTAGCATGAAGGTAGTTATTCCCGTAGCGGGGCAAGGAACGCGGCTCCGCCCCCATACGCACACCGTTCCCAAGGCGATGTTGCACGTCGCCGGGAAAACCATCATCGAGTATATCCTCGACGAAGTTTCCTCGGTAAAGCCCGACGAGTACGTGTTTATCATAGGTTACCTCGGCGGCAAGCTGCGGCCTTTTCTCGAAAAGAAGATTACGAAGCCGGTTCGCTTCGTCGTGCAGGAGGAAACGCTCGGCATCGCGCACGCGCTGCATCAGGCGTGCGATTACTTTAAGGATGGGCCTTTCCTCATCGTATTGGGTGACACGATATTTCAGGCCGACTTGCCGCGCGTCGTAAAGAAGGGAGTCTCGGCCGTAGGCGTTCGCGTCGTCGACGACCCGCGCCGCTTCGGCGTCGTCGTTCTCGACGGGGAACGCGTTATGAAGCTGGTCGAGAAGCCTCAGACCCCCGTTTCGACGTTGGCCATCGCGGGCGTATATTACATAAACGACTCGGGCCTACTGGCCGATTGTATAGGCCGCGTCGTGGAGGGGGATATCAAGACGCGGGGCGAGTATCAACTTACGGATGCGCTCCAGCTTATGGTAGACGCCGGCCACGATATCGAAACCTTTCCCATCGAGGGTTGGTTCGACTGCGGCGAGCCGAGCGCGTTGCTGGAGACGAACCGCGCGCTACTCGCGCGCGTCGAAGAGGTCCCGAAGCGGCCGGGCTCGATAATCATCCCGCCCGTATGGATAGACGAGAGCGCCGCGATCCAGAACTCGATAATCGGCCCCAACGTCTCCGCGGCCGGCGGTGCCATCATCAAAGACTCCATCGTGCGGGACAGCATCGTGAGCGAGTACGCCGCGGTCGAGGCGCTGATTCTTCAAGGGTCCATCATCGGCGACCGGGCGACGGCCCAAGGCAAGCCCGCCTCCCTGAACGTCGGCGACTCGTCGCAAGTCGAACTGGCCTAAGTTCACGTTTAAACCCCGCGGCCGCCACCGCGGTCGAACGGTTAAGGAACGTACCCTTTGACCGGGACGACGGAAAGGCGGCCGAGCGAGGTGACGACCGTGGAAATGAGAAGGAATTTGGCGGCGGCGAGCCGCTACGGCGTGGCGATATTGGCCACCGTGTTCGCGTTGGGCGCGGCGCTGAGCTGCCGCGTTACCGAGGAAGAGCGACGCCTTTGGTTATATTCCAACCGCGCGTTTTACCCGGGCGACGAGGTCACGGTTGAACTCGAGGCCCGCGGTCTTGAGGATGTCGAGATGGCCGTTTACCCTCTCGACCTCGCGGCCGCGGCCGAGCACCCGGACCTGGATTTACATTCCCTCGCGGGAATAGACTTTACGGGCGTTAAGCCCATCGAGACCTGGCGGGAGAAGTTCGAGAGCCGCGATTATTGGAATTATAAGACGGTAAGCTTGCCGGTTAAAGAGGAAGGGGCGTACCTGGTTAAGGCGTCGGCCAAAGGTAACGTCGCCACGGCGCTCGTCGTCGTGACGCGAATCGCGCTAGTCGTCAAAACGGACAAAGGCAGCCTTACGGCCTACGCCGCGGAGCGGATGTCGGGCGAGCCCGTCGCCGACGTCGAGGTTTTGACGTTCCCGCGCGTCGCCGAGGGCCTGACGACGGACGCCGACGGCCTGGCCGCCAAGGAAGGCATCGTCCTCCCCGAAGACGACACGAGCCTTACGGTTCTCGGCCGGAAGGGGTCCACCGTCGCTCTCTGCGACGCTTACTTCGGATATTATACCGGCGAACGGTACAAGGGTTACACGTACACGGACCGTCCCGTTTATCGCCCCGGGCAAACGGTCCATATGAAGGGTATCCTACGGCATTACGTGGGCGACGAGTACCGCAACCTGCCGGACGAGGAGGTCAAGGTCGAGGTCAACGTTCCCGCGGGCGATACCGCCTTTAAGGCTGAGTTGACGACGTCGGCCTTCGGCTCTTTCGCCGCGGAGTTTACGTTGGGCGAGGAACCGCCGCTGGGCCGCTACCACGTCAACACGCGGTTCCGCGACCAGCAATTCACCTCTTACTTCGACGTCGAGGAGTATCGGAAGCCCGAGTACGAGGTGGCCGTTGCTACCCATAAAGATTACTACCTCGCGGGCGACGTAATGGTCTTCGACGTCACGGGCCGTTATTACTTCGGCGAGCCGGTGGCCCGCGCGGACGTGGACTACACCGTTTACCGCCGCGCGAAACACGAGTACGGGTGGCGGACTTACCGCTATAGTTGGTACTACGACGCCGGCGACTATTACGGTTATTACGATTGGGAGCAAGTGACCGCGGGCGAGGGGCAGCTGGACGACGACGGCCACTTCCGCGGGACGCTCGCCCTCGCGGACGAGCTCTCCTCTAATTATGAGTACCGCATCGATGCCGTCATGACGGACGTGAGCCGCCGCGAGGTTACGGGTTCGGCGCAGGTGCCCGTGTGGCGCGCGGGCCTCGCGCTCTACGTTTATCTGGATAAATATTTCTACGCCCCGGGCGACGCCGCCGTAATCACCTTTCAAAGTCGCGACCCTCTCGGTCGACCCTATGCGACCGACGTCTTGTTTGAAATTACTACCGAGCGGTGGGTGGAAAGCAAGGCCACGGGCCGCGGGAAATGGCTCGAGGAGACGATAACGCGGGACGAGGTTAGCGTAGGCCCGAGCGGCGAAGGCCGCTACCGCTTCGTCCCGGACGAGAACGGTTACTACGCCGTAAAGGCAAAGGCCTTCGACGAGGCCGGCAACGAAACCGAGTACACGGTTTCGTTCTACGTCGCAGACGAAAGTTATTACCATTCGTATTACTCGGGCTCGGGCGTAACGTTAACTTTGGATAAAGATACGTACCGCGTGGGCGACGTGGCTTTGGTGATGATTCAAATAGACCGGCCGGGCGCCGCGGCGCTGTTGTCGATAGAAGGCGACGAACTTTATCACGCGGAGGTTGTGCGGCCGCGGGGCAATACGGCCTTGGTAAAGGTCCCGGTCGAAGGGCGCTTTGCTCCTAACGTCTATTTAGAAGCGTTAGTGGTCGCGGACGACACGTACTCGTGCGCGGTCGCCGACGTCGTCGTTCCGCCCGAGGACCGCTTTTTAACAGTCGATATCAAACCCGACAAGGAGACGTACGAGCCGCGCGAGGCCGCGACCTTTGCCGTCGAGGCGAAGGACTGGCGTGGGAGACCCGTAGCCGCGGAGGTCTCGCTTGGCGTCGCCGACGAATCGGTTTACGCCATTAAACCCGAAGCCGCTCCCGACATCCGCCAATTCTTCTACGAACGTCGCGGCCGCTACGTCACTACGAACACCTCTTTCTACTTTTACTCCTACGGCTTGGGCTACGCCGAGGAAGCGCGAGGCATAGGGGCCGGCAATTTAATAGACGAGATGGCCTACGAGGAGGCTCCGGCGCCGACGGCCATAAGAGCTGCTAAGTCGAAGGAAGACGCGGGGTACGTCGAGCCGGTGATCCGGGCGTATTTCCCGGACACCGCTTTCTGGGGGCCGCAACTGGTAACCGACGAAAGCGGCAAGGCTCGCGCGGCCTTCGACATGCCCGACAGCTTGACGACGTGGCGCGCGACGGCGCGCGCGGTGACGAAAGATACGCTCGTCGGCGGGGCGACGGCCAAAGTGATCGTGCGCAAGGATTTGCTAATCCGCCTCGAGACGCCGCGCACGTTGACGCAGTGGGACGACGTCGTAATCTCGGGCGTCGTTCACAACTACTTGCCGTCGGCGCAGCGCGTCAAGGTGGAACTCCAAGCCGGCCCGGAGATAAAGGTCAAGGGCAAAGCCGTCAGCGACGTTACGATAGCGGCCGACGGCGAGGCGCGCGTCGATTGGCCTTGTTTCGTCGAGGGCGTCGGCGAGACGACGTTTACGGCCAAGGCGTTGACGCGGCTCGAGTCGGACGCGATGGAGCTAACGATACCGATACTGCCCCACGGCCTGGAGTACAATCTGGCGTCGGCGCGCGCGGAGAGCGCGTCGTTCCGGGAAGTCGTCGCCGTACCGGACGACGCCGTAACCGGCGCTACGGTTTTGGAAATATCCCTCGCGCCCTCGCTCGCCGGCACGATGCTCGACGCGCTCGCGTACCTCGCCGGCTATCCCTATGGCTGCGTCGAACAGACGATGAGCCGTTTTCTGCCGACGGTATACGTCGCGCAGACGTTGCAGAAGCTGGGCCTGGAGAACGAAGAGCTCGAGGCGGAGCTGCCCAAAATGGTCAAGGCCGGCGTCGAGAGGTTGTACAACTTCCAACACGGCGACGGTGGATGGGGTTGGTGGACCGACGACGAGACGCACCCCTTCATGACGGCCTACGTGTGCTACGGCCTGTTGAAGGCGCGCGAAGCCGACTTCGACGTGCGGGACGACGTGCTCGCCAAAGGCCTGAAATCCCTCGGGGACCATCTCGACGGCGCGAAGGGGGAGAAGGGGTCGACGTACCTCTACATGCTTTACGTGCTGGCGGAGGCGGGGCGCGACGAGGGGGCCCGCGAACTCGTCCACGCTTTTAAGAAGCGCAATAAATCCGACGCGTACGAGCTTTCACTTCTCGCGCTCGCGCTCGCGAAGCGGGGTTTGGTGAGCGAGGCCCGGGTTGCGCTCGACGACCTCGACGAACTCGCCGTTGAAGAGGGCCACTTCGTCCACTTCACCGGCGTCGGCGAGTGGCACTACAGCTGGCACGACAGCCCCATACAGACGACGGCAACGGCGCTGCGGGCCATCGTCGCGACGCGAGGCGCCGACGACGAGAAGTTAGAAGGAATGGTCCGCTGGCTGGCACTCAAACGGCGCGGTAACTATTGGCGGAGCACGCAGGAGACCGCGGCGGTCGTATTCGCGCTCAGCGATTACCTCGCGGTTACGAGCGAGCTCGAGGGCGATTACGTCGCGCGCGTGCTGGTCAACGGCGCCGAGGCGGGTACGTTGCGCGTTACGCCCGAAAACGTCGCCTCCGCCAAGCTGCACCTCTACCTAAGAGACAAGGAGGGCGCGGTTAAAGCGGGCGAAAACGACGTCGACGTCGAGGTCGACGGAACGGGAAAGGTATATTACTCGACGCTGCTTACGTATTACAAACAGGAGGACGAGATTTCGCCCGTCAACGAGGGCTTCGCGGTGAGCCGCAAGTATTACCGTTTAGCTAAGGGCGGTGCGGAGGCCGTCGAGGGGATACCGGGCGTCGTAAGGTCGGGGGACCGATTCCGGGTAGACGTGACCTTCGGCGTCGCAAGGCCGATGGAATACGTGATACTCGAGGATTATTTCCCCTCCGGCTTCGAGGTGGACGAGGACGCGCTCGCGCGCGAATATTACTACGATTGGTACCAACGGAACTTTTACCGGGAGCGGCGCGACGAGAAGATGGCGTTCTTTTTCACCGAACTCTCGGCCGGCGAATACACCGTCTCCTACGTAATCCACGCCGAACAGCCGGGAAGGCACCTGGCGCTGCCGGCGAAGGCGTCGCTGATGTATGCGCCCGAGGTCTGGGGCAGCTCGGGCGAGGCGTCGTTCAACGTCCTGTTGGAGACGCGCGGCTAAGGAGCCTCTTTAGGTCGAGGCCGGCTTTGGAAGCCGGCCCTTTCTTTATGGAACGTCGAGGTCGTGGCGTGGTATTATTTAAGGTGCCTGCGTCTTGCCCGAGGGGCGGTACGTTCCACGGTTTTAGTAAGAAGAGAGGATGCCTATGCGCCTGGACCACGCCTTTTGGCCCGACGTCGAGAAGTACCTCGAGGGCGACGACCGGTTGTTACTGCCTACCGGCTCGGTGGAGCAACACGGCCCCGCAGTCGCTACCGGCATCGATTACATAATCGCGACCGCGGTCGCCGGCGCCGCGGCCGAACGAATGGGGATCTACGTCGCGCCGCCCCTCTGTTACGGGATGTCGCTGCACCACGCGTCGTTCGCGGGGACGGCGAGCCTCAAGCCCTCGAGTTATCTCCGCCTACTCGTGGACTTGCTCGGTTTCCTGGTGGCCCATGGATTTAAGCGCGTCGTGGTCGTCAACGGCCACGGCGGCAACGCTCCAACGCTCAACGCCGCGGCGGCCGAGGTCGCGTACGAGCACGAGGGCGCGCATATTCTGATTCAAAACTGGTACGATTTGGAAGCCGTCGAAAAGCTAATCGAAAAGGCTTTCGGGGCGAAGGAGGGAAGCCATGCGACGCCGGCGGAGACGTCGTTGCTTATGTACTTGAGACCCGAGCTCGTCGGCGACGTTTCGAAAGTGGCGCTTACCGAACCGTGCCTCATCGCGTGGCACCCCGGGGCCAAGGACCTCCGCGAACATTACCCGCAAGGCGCCGTCGGCTCGGACGCGAAGCTGGCTTCGGCCGAGATAGGTGAGAAACTATTCGAACTGGCGGTGGCGGGGATAGTCGAAGTTGTGGGTAAACTTTAAGGTGGGTATAAGGGTAAAGCCGGCCTCGGGGCCGGCTTATTTTTTCGAAAAAACTTCCTTAAGATATTTTCCCGTATGAGATTTTCGGTTTCGGGCAATTTCCTCCGGCGTGCCCGCGGCGACGAGGTAGCCGCCCGCGTCGCCCCCCTCGGGGCCGAGGTCGATCACGTAGTCGGCGTTTTTTATTACGTCCAAGTTGTGTTCGATGACGACGACGGTGTTGCCCGCATCCACTAGCCGCTGCAGGACCGCGAGGAGCTTTTTAACGTCGTCGAAGTGGAGGCCGGTAGTCGGCTCGTCCAGAAAGTAAGCCGTTCGACCGGTTGCCCGTTTCGCGAGTTCCCGACTTAACTTGACGCGTTGCGCCTCGCCCCCCGAGAGGGTGGGGGCGGGTTGGCCGAGCTCGACGTAACCCAGGCCTACGTCGTAGAGCGTCTGGAGGACGCGTCTTATCCTCGGATGGGCGTCGAAGAACGCGAGCGCTTCCTCCACCGTCATCGCGAGGACGTCGGCGACGTTTTTCCCTTTATATTTAACGTCCAACGTCTCGCGGTTATAGCGTCTTCCCTTACACACCTCGCACGGGATGTAGACGTCGGGGAGGAAGTGCATCTCGACCTTGATGATGCCGTCGCCGTCGCAGGCGTCGCACCGGCCCCCGCGGACGTTGAAGGAGAAGCGGCCCGGCTTGTAGCCGCGGGCCTTCGATTCCGGGAGTTCGCCGAAGAGCTGCCGTATGGGGTCGAAGACTTTGGTGTAGGTCGCCGGGTTGGAGCGGGGCGTCCGTCCGATCGGCTGCTGGTCGATCTCTATTACTTTGTCGAGGGCGTCGAGCCCCTCGATGGCGTCGTATTCGCCCGGCCTTACGGGCGACCGGTAAAGGCGTCGTTTGAGCGCCGGGAAGAAGGTCTCGGATACGAGGGACGATTTGCCGGAGCCGGAGACGCCGGTGACGCAGATGAACGTTCCCAAGGGAAAGGATACGTCCACGTTCTTGAGGTTGTGGTGGCGAACGCCGCGCAACGTGAGCGTGGGGCCGTTGCCGCGCCGGCGGGCTGCGGGCGTCGGTATGCGCGCGTCGCCCCGCAGATAACGGCCCGTCACCGATTTCCTCGACTTCTCGATTTCTGCGGGCCGGCCTTGGGCGACGACGCGGCCGCCGTGGATGCCGGCGCCCGGGCCGAGGTCGATGACGTAATCCGCGGCGCGAATCGTCTGCTCGTCGTGCTCCACGACGACGACGGTATTGCCCAAGTCGCGGAGCGAGCACAGCGTCCTCAGGAGGCGTTCGTTGTCGCGCTTGTGGAGGCCGATGGTAGGTTCGTCCAAAATGTAGGTTACGCCGACGAGCCCCGAGCCGACCTGCGTCGCCAACCGGATACGTTGTGCCTCGCCGCCCGAGAGCGTCGGCGCCGGCCGCTCGAGCGTGAGGTATTCCAAACCCACGTCCGCGAGGAAGCCCAGCCTCGCTCTTAACTCCTTTACGATCTCCTTTGCGATAAGCGCTTTGTTCCCGACAAGCTTGAGTTGGCCGAAGAAAGCGAGCGCCTCCGTAACGGACAGCTCGCACGTTTCCGCGACGTTCTTCCCGCCCACGGTCACGGCGAGGGCCTCGGGCCTTAGGCGGGCGCCGCCGCAGGCCGGACAAGGGTCCTTACGAAAGAAGCGGCCGTAATAGAACTCGCGCGCTTCCTCCGACTGCGTCTCCCGGTACAGTCGCTTCAACCTGGGGATCACGCCCTCCAGTTCGTGCACGAACTGATATACGCGGCCGTCCCGTTCGTAGCGCATGCGGAAGCGGCGCCCCTCGCTTCCGAAGAGCAATATGTCGCGGATCCGTTCCGACAGCTCTTTCCAAGGGGTATCCAGGTCGAAGCGCAGCTGTCGCGCCAGGTTCTCGAGGTACTGCCAGATATAGGAGTCGCCGTCGCGGCGGTAGGGTAGGATCGCGCCCTCGTTCAGCGACAGCGTGTCGTCCGGGACGACGAGCTCCTCGTCGACCTCGAGCGTAAAGCCTAAGCCGCCGCAGCTCGGGCACATGCCGTACGGGCTGTTGAAAGAGAACAGGCGCGGGCTTATTTCCGGGTAGGAGAGGTTGCAACTCGAGCAGGCGAAGTGCTTGCTGAAGACGCGGTCTTCGTGTCTGTTTTCGTTAAAGACCCTCGCGAGCGCGAGCCCCTCGCCCAACTCGAGCGCGGTCTCCAGCGAATCCGTAAGGCGGCGGTCGAGCCCCTCCTTCATTACGAGGCGGTCGACGACGGCGTAGATGGTATGTTTTTTATTTTTATTCAGTTTGATGTCGCCGTCGAGCTCGTATTCGCCGCCGTCCACGATTACGCGGGCGAATCCCTCGCGCCGCAGCCGTTCGAATTCGTTTCGGTGTTCGCCCTTGCGGCCCACGACGACGGGCGCCATAAGGTAGAGCTTGGTCCCCGCGGCGAGCCGCATCAGCTCGTCCACCATCTGCTCAGGCGCCTGTGCCGCTATCGGCCTTCCGCATTTGTAGCAATGCGGGTCGCCCGCGCGCGCGAAGAGTAGGCGAAGGTAGTCGTGGATTTCCGTCACGGTGGCTACGGTGGAACGCGGGTTTTTGCTCGCCGATTTCTGTTCGATGGCTATGGCGGGGGAGAGGCCTTCGATGTACTCGACCTCCGGCTTGTCCACCTGGCCGAGGAACTGGCGGGCGTAGGCGGACAAGGATTCCACGTACCGCCGCTGGCCCTCCGCGTATAGGGTGTCGAGCGCGAGGGTCGATTTGCCCGAACCCGAGACGCCGGTGATGACGACGAATTGGTCGCGCGGTATTTTAACGTCCACGTTTTTGAGGTTATGCGCCGCGGCGCCTTTGATGAATATGTATTTTTTCGGGGCCATACGGGTCGTCGTGAAAAAAGGGCATAGCGAACTATGCCCTAAGAGCGGCGGTTGAATGCATCGTTAAATTTTAAAAGCCGCCGGGTATGATGTACATATCCGCGACGTTTATGCCCGTTTTTTTCTCGCCCGAGCCGACGGAGACGGGCGAAGGTATCCACTGCTTCGTCTCTTTGTTGTATCTGCCGTAGTACCCGACCGGGTCGACCCCCGGCGTGTACTTCGTGTCGCCGTTCTCGTCTTTCACGGCTACGACGTAGTAGGTTACTTCGGGTTCTACGAGCACGATAGTGTAGTTACCTTGGGAGTCGGTAACCGAGGCGTTCGAGAGCGGCGCCTCCGCGGCCAGGATTTTTCCTTCTTCGAGCAAGAGGACGAAGGCGCCGGAGAGATTTTTGCCGTCGTCTTTTACGTTGCCGGAGATGCTCCCTTTCTCCAACGCCTCCTCGCAAGCGAACAACGAGAAGGCCACGGCCGCAGCCGCTAAAACAAGGCACATTTCCCTCATTTTTGTTCCTCCTTTTCGCTGATGCTATCATAAAAACGCCGTTCGGGCAAGTTGGATTTGGCGGCGTCGGTTTTTTATAAATTTACCTCGACCTCCTTGTATTTGCCCGGTGGTAAGTAGCGGCTCGCTTCGGCCTTCACGACGACGATGGCAAGGCGCGGGTCGTCGGCGCCCTCCCAATAACCCTCCGCGGCGTAAGGGCCCTTTTTGAAAATCGTTTTGCGGGCCGCCGGGTCCGCCACGAGCTCGGCGGCGCCGGCGATGCGGTAGTAACCTCGCCACCGGCCGCGGTTTACGGGTATGCACACTTCGACGTGGGGGTTCTTTTTTATCTGTTTTACCTTGGCGTCCCCCGAGTAGGTACTAAAGCAGATTTTTCTGCCGACGAGGAAAAATGAAACGGGCCTGAGCGTCGGCTGGCCCCGCCGCGCGATCGTCGCGAGGTAACCGGTTTTATTGTTTTTAGGTTCAAAATATTTTTTGAAGGCGGGGAAATCGCCCATTTTTGACCTCCCGATTATTTCGTTTTCTGCCTGTCTACGGGCCGGGTGCACTCGGCGCCGTCCGCTCCACGGTTAACGTCGGTTCCGCTTTCTTACCTTGTAGGCGGTTCTCGGCCAACGTTAGAAGCTCGGAGGCGGCTTCGATTTCGGCCACGGTGGCCTCTTCGTCGGTTCTCAGGAGGTACAGCAGATTTTGGGCGTAACGTCGCGCCGCTTCGTAGTCGCCCAGGTCGTACCAGATTAGGGCGAGGCGCCTGACGGGGGGGCGGTATTTGGGCGCGAATTTCGTGGCCGTCTCGAGCGAGGATACCGCGCTTTCGATTCGCGCGAGCCTCAACAACGCGACGGCTCGGTTATACCAAGTGGTCGCGTTTGTGGGGCGCAGCTCGAGGGCGATGTCGTATTCGGCGAGCGCCTTCTCGTACCAACCTTTCCGGCGGTAGAGCAGGCCGAGGTTGGCGTGGGGCTCGTCGTAGTTGGGATCTTGGGCTATGGCCGCGAGGAAGCGTTCGTTGGCGTCGGCGACGCGGCCGAGGGCGTAGTAGGCGACGCCGGCCTCGTTTTGGATTCGGGCGTCGTTTTGGTATTCGGGGATACCCGCGTAGATTTTGATGCGGCTTTCGGCTGGTTCGACAGCGGTTTCGCCGGTAATCCGTTCTTCCGCGCGGGCCGCGGCGGTGCGAGCGGCCTCCGCCGCGGCGACCGTAGAGGAGGGCGTCCCCAACGCCGCCTCCGCGACGTCGGCGACGTCGTCGTAGCGTTGGGCGGCGTTGCCGTCGGCCATTATGGCGGCGAGCGCTTGCGGCTCGAGTTTGCCCACCTCGACGTCCCGCTTGAGGGCCGTCGCGTCGTCGAGGGGGCTTTCGACCTCCCGCCGCTCCGGCGGGGGAGTGCCTTCTACGGAGGGCCGGGCGTCTTCGCGGCCTATGGCGAGAGCCGCGCCATAGAACAGAGGTACGGTCGCGGCGGCATAAATTATAAGGCGCATTAGATTGCTTTGGCGGAGGAGGGATTCGAACCCACGACGCCGCGGATATGAGCCGCGTGCTCTGACCGACTGAGCTACTCCGCCCACGTGTATAATATAGCTAGTCGACGTTACGTTGACAAGTAAAAAATAATCTTGAGTCAAAAAGCGCGAAGCCGGCCCGGGGCCGGCTTAAACACGCTAATTAGTTGGGGAACTTAGTACATGCCGCCCATCCCGCCGGGAGGCGCCGGGGGCGCCTTCTCCTCCTCCGGGATCTCGGTAACCAACGCCTCGGTGGTCAGTATCAGGCCCACGATGGACGCGGCGTGCTGCAGCGCGAGGCGTACGACCTTGGTCGGGTCGATTATGCCCGCGGCGACCAGGTCCTCGTATTTGTTCGTCTCCGCGTTAAAACCGAATGGCATTTGCTCGTTCTCCGTAACCCGTTGCACGACCAACGACCCTTCCTCGCCGGAGTTGTCGGCGATCTGGTGGAGCGGCGAGCGGAGCGCTTTGTGTACGATTTCCGCGCCGATTTTTTCTTCCCCCTTGAGTTTGAGGTCGTCGAGGGCCGACATGGCGCGGATGAAGACGACGCCGCCCCCCGGGACGATGCCCTCCTCGACCGCGGCGCGCGTCGCGTTCAGCGCGTCTTCGACGCGGGCCTTCTTCTCTTTCATCTCGGTCTCGGTGGCTGCGCCCACGTTGATGACGGCCACGCCGCCCGCGAGTTTCGCGAGGCGCTCCTGAAGTTTTTCGCGGTCGTAGTCCGAGGTGGTTTCCTCGACCTGGCGCTTTATTTGCGCGATGCGCCCTTGGATGGCGTCGTCGGTGCCGTAGCCGCCGACGATGGTCGTATTGTCCTTGTCTATTTTAACCTGTTTGGCCTGGCCCATGTCTTCCATCTGGATGTTTTCGAGTTTTATGCCCAGGTCCTCGGTTATGGCGCGGCCCCCCGTCAGGACGGCGATGTCTTCGATCATCGCCTTGCGCCGTTCGCCGAATCCGGGCGCCTTGACGGCGGCGCACTTCAATATTCCGCGGATTTTGTTGACGACGAGCGTCGCGAGCGCTTCGCCTTCGACGTCCTCGGCGATGACCAAAAAGGGCTTGCCGGTTTTGGCGATGGTTTCGAGGAGGGGCAAGAGGTCGCGGAGCGCGCTGATTTTCTTTTCGAAGATGAGTATATACGGTTCCTCGAGCACGCACTCCATCTTCTCGGCGTCGGTGATGAAGTAGGGGGAGAGATAACCGCGGTCGAACTGCATACCCTCGACGACCTCGAGGGTGGTCTCCATCCCCTTGGCCTCTTCGACGGTGATGACGCCGTCCTTGCCGACCTTGTCCATGGCGTCGGCGATCAGTTTACCCACCGTGGGGTCGTTGTTGGCCGAGATCGTCGCGACCGCGGCGATTTCTTTGGACTCTTTGACCTCGTCGGAGAGTTCTTTGAATTTATCGACCACCGCGACGACGGCCTGGTCGATGCCCCGCTTTATCGCCATGGGGTTGGCGCCGGCGGTGACCATTTTCAAACCCTCGTCGAATATGGCTTCGGCTAAGACCGTGGCGGTCGTGGTGCCGTCGCCCGCCATATCGGAAGTTTTCGAGGCCACCTCGCGAACCATCTGGGCGCCCATGTTCTCGAACGGGTCCTCGAGCTCGATCTCCTTGGCGACCGTGACGCCGTCCTTGGTAATCACCGGGTTTCCGAATTTTTTATCGAGGATGACGGTCCGACCTTTGGGGCCCAGCGTCACCTTGACGGCGCGCGCGAGTTGTTTTACCCCTTTTTGTATTGCGGCGCGCGCGTCTACGCCGTATTCCAGTTGCTTCGCCATTAACGCATCCTCCTAGGGCCTGCTATTTTGAGGTTTTTTTCTTGGCGGTTCTTTTGGCGCCCTTGGCCTCCACGACGACGGCAAGGACGTCCTCTTCACGCATTATTAGGTATTCTTCGTCGTCGATCGTTACCTCGTTGCCGGCGTATTTGCCGAACAAGATGCTGTCGCCGACTTTCACGTCGAGCGGGACGCGTTTGCCGTCCTCGTCGAGACGGCCAAGGCCCACGGCCATAACTTCGCCGCGCTGAGGCTTCTCCTTGGCGGTATCCGGAATTATTATCCCGCCCTTCATTACTTCCTCTTCTTCGACGCGTTTGACGAGGATACGATCTCCTAAGGGGCGTACGTCGGTCATACGCTGGGCTCCTTTCAGGAATGAGGATTAGGGCCTATTGAGACGATTTTTAAATGGCATAATAACCCATTAATACAGTTCGCAAATAGTATGCCAAATTTTATTGGCCACAAACCCTTTAAAACCGATTAGTTACAATAATAAGCCCTCCGGAAATTTTCGCCATATTGGCGGCCTAATTTTTTAATTGCGTCAATATGACGTAGCGGGGGGCCGGCGCTAATACGGGTTTGCGTTCCCAATTTTAAATAGATTATATGTATCCCAACGCGCGGAGGTCCGCCCGTTCGCCGAACGATAAACGACCCTCGGCCACTTCTTCCCGGAAGTCCGGCCTACTAGTTAACCAATCCAACAGCGTCCTTTTCAGCTCGAGCGCTTGGGCGTCGAGGGGGAGCGGTCGCTGCTCGAGCGGGTCGGCACCTAAGTCGAAGTACTCGTCCTTAATTCGCTCGCCGTCTATCTTAATGATAACTTTTTTATTGTCTTGGATTATACCGCTGAGGAACCAGTTGTCGGGGTGGCGGAAGGTCAGATAGATTTCGGGGTCTTGCGGGGCGTTGTTCGCAAGGAGCCATTTCCGGCCCTCCATAGTGGCCGGGACCGGTAGGCCGACGAAGGTCAGGACCGACGGCGCTACGTCAACAAGGCTCGTGGGCGTCGTAACGCGTCCGGCGCTTAGGTGGCTGCGGTCGCGCGCCGGCGGCGAAATTATCAGCGGGACCCGCACGACTTCCTCGTAGATAGTTTTACGGTGCTCGTAATTCCCGTGCTCGAAAAATTCCTCGCCGTGGTCCGAGGTGATGACCGTCAACAAGTTGGCTCGAGCCTCGAGCTCGGCCAAAAGCCGCCCGACGTACGCATCCGTGCACTCCGCCTCGTACGCGTAGAGGGCTTTGATTATGTCGACGTTATCCTCGGATAGCTTATTGCGTTTCGTCCCGTAATCCCTTTTATCGAGCAGGCCGGGCGCTTTCCTCGCCAGGAGGTCGGCCGTCGGTTGGTAGGGGTAGTGGGGGTCGAGGTAATGGACCCAGATGAACTTGGGCCTTGCGGAAGGCCGCCGCAGGAGGGCCAACGTCTTCTGGGTTAACCACTCGCTGGTCCGGCCCGGCTCCTCTGGCGTCATTCTGGTCCCGCGGGTCGCGAAGTACCACGCGCTATCGTAAAAATGGATCGCGGCGAGTACGGCGTTGAAGTTTACGTAATCGTAACGGGAAAAGCCGCGGAGGACGTAACGGACCGTTTCCAAGTAGGGATTGCTCAACACGGCAAACGTATCGTAGCCTTGGGCCCACATCGCGTGCGCCCACGTCCGCTTGTTTTGGCGGGCGGATTCGACGCCCGCGGCGTTGATAAGGGTGTAGGAGCCGTTCATCACCGGGCCGAACGAGGATAAGGTCGAGGAGGCCGGCGCGCGCGCGTTCGTGAATACGAGGGCGTTCTCTCGCGCGAAATTGTATATGTTCGGCGTTCGCTCCTCCGAAAACATGTCCGCCCGCCACGCGTCCAACGTTATCAAGACGACGTCCGGAAGGTCCGAAGGAACCGGGCGCGACCAAGACCTGTAATATTTGTAGCCGTACGACGAAGCGGTTACGACCAAGGCTGCGGCCAGCGCTATATAGCTCAAACGCGTAAGGACGGCCCTGGTGCCCTTGAAACGTCGCCGGAGCCACGCAAATAAGGCGAACGAAGCGCCGACGACCATAAGTGCGGGGATGCCGCCTACCGCCAGAAGTAAAAAGCGGCTCTCGAAGGGTATGCCGAGCTTATCGTAGGCGTAGTACGTCGTTATCAGGTTCAGGTTGGACCACGCCGCGGCCGCGGCCAAAATGAGCAGCGCGCGGGCGCCGACGGCCGGACGCGGTTCGTCGCGGCGTCCGAGGCGCCGCCACAGCTTAATCCCGAGGGCCGCCAACGCCCAGATCGCGAGGGAGGCCAGGCCGTAGAAGACGATGCGGCCGTTTAGGGCCGACGAAAAGCTCTGGCTGAAGAATGCGCCCGAGTTAAAGCATCGGTAGACTAACAACGTCTCCGCTAAGGCCCAGTAGAACGCGACGGAAAAAGCGCCCGCCAGCCATAGAACCGGCCGCGCGCTCTTTGCAAGAATGGCCTTCAAAGATTTATTGCCCGCCATTGGAAACGCTATCGCTTCGTGACTTCTATTTATTGTCCGGCGTCAGCAACGTCAACAACCGGGCCACGGTATTCTTTACATCCCTACGGAGCGCGACGACTTCGACGAGGTCGTGCGCCAATACGAAGCGGTGAAGGGTCGAGCCTATTATCCGCTCGAGCCTTCGATTTAAAAGGAATAAAGAAGTTACATATATCCCAACGCGTGGAGGTCCTCCCTTTCGGCGAACGATAAACGACCCTCGGCCGCCTCTTCCCGGAAGTCCGGCCTACTGGCTAGCCATCCTATTAGCGTCCTTTTCAGCTCCTGGCCTTGGGCGTCGAGCGGTTGCGGCCTTTGCTCAAGCGGTTCGGCCTTTAAATCAAAGTATTCGGTCTTAACTCCTTCCCCGGTGATTTTTATGATAACCTTTTTATTTTCCTTTATTGTGGCGCCGAAGAAGGTGTCTCCGGCGCGGCGGAGGGTTAGATAGACTTCGGGGTTTTGCGGGGCGTTGCTAGCGAGGAACCCTTCTCGAACTCCCATCGTGGCCGGGACCGGTAGGCCGACGAAGCTCAGTATCGACGGCGCCACGTTGACCAGGCTCGTCGGCGTCGTAATGCGGCGATTATTCGGGCGGCCACGTTCGCGCGCGGGCGGCGAAATTATCAACGGAACCCGCACGACTTCCCCGTAGATGGTTCTACCGTGCTCTGGATTCCCGTGCTCGAAAAATTCCTCGCCGTGGTCCGAGGTGATGACCGTCAACAAGTTGGCTCGAGCCTCGAGCTCGGCCAAAAGACGACCGACGTACGCGTCGGTGGTTTCTACCTCGTACGCGTAGAGGGTTTTGATTATGCTTACGTTTTCCTCGGATAGCTTATTGCGTTTCGTACCGTAATCCCTTTTGTCGAGGAGGCCGGGCGCTTTCCTCGCCAGGATATCGGCCGTCGGTTGGTAGGGGTAGTGCGGGTCGAGGTAATGGACCCAGATGAACTTGGGCCTCGCGGAAGGCCGCCGCAGGAGGGCCAACGTCTTCTCCGTTAACCACTCGCTGGTTTTCCCGGGCTCCTCAGCCTTGAAAGCCCTCCCGCGGAGGGCGAAATACCAGGCCGTATCGTAAAAATGGATCGCGGAGAGTACCGCGTTGAAGTTGACGTAATCGTAGTGGGAGAAGCCGCGGTGGACGTAGCGAACGGCATCCAGGACGGGGTTACTCAGAACCGCGAACGTGTCGTAGCCGTTGTCGCGCATTACTTCCGCCCAGGTCCGCCTTTTTTCGACGGTGGGTTCTAAGCCTGCGACGTTGGTTATGGTGTGACAGCCGTTCATCGTCGCGGCGAATGAGGGTAACGTCCAAGAGGAAGGGGCGCGTGCGTCCGTAAGTACGAGCGCGTTTTTTTGCGCGAATTCGAATATATTCGGCGTTCGCTCTTCGGAAAACATGTCCGCGCGCCACGCGTCTAATGTTATCAGAACGACGTCCGGGAGGTCCGACGGCACCGGGCGCGACCAGGCCTTGTAATATTTGTAGCCGTACGACGAGGCGGCCACCACAACGGCCGTAGCTAACGCAGCGTAGGCCGACGTCGTGAGGGCGACCCTCGCAGCCCTGAAACGCCGCCAAAGCCTCTTTATGAGGAAGAACAGGCCGGCGACAATTATCAGCGTCGGGACGCCGGCTAAGGGCAGTAACAAAAAACGATTGCCGAACGGTGCGCCGAGCTTACTGTAAGTGGCGTACGTCGCTACGAGGTTCACGTCGGCCCACGCCGCCGCCGCGCCCAAAATGAGTAGGGCCCGGCCGCCGACGGCTGTAAGCGGCGCGTCGCGGCGCCGGAGGCGCCGCCACGACTTAATCCCGAGCGCGAGCAAAGCCCAAATCGCGAGCGAGGCCAAGGCGTAGAAGACGACCCGGCCATTGAGGGCGGATGCAAAGCTCATGCTGAAGTAGGGGCCGGAGTTAAAGCACCCGCGGATTATCAACGTTTCGGCTAAGGCCCAGTAGAACGCCACGGAAAAAGTGGCCGCCAACCATAGAACCGGCCGCGCGCCCCCCGCCAGAATGGCCCTCAAAGGATTTTTGCCCGGCATGGAAAACGCTATTTCTTCGTGACCTCTATTTATTGTCCGGCGTTAGCAACGTCAACAACCGGGCAACGGTATCTCGTACTTCCTTTCGGTGCACGATGATGTCCACGAAGCCGTGTTCCAACTGGAACTCCGCGCGTTGGAAACCCGGCGGCAGTTCTTGGCGAATGGTTTCCATTATAACTCTCGGGCCGGCGAAGCCCATCAGGGCGTTCGGCTCCGATATGATGACGTCGCCTACCGACGCGTATGACGCCATTACCCCCGCCGTAGTGGGGTCGGAAATGACCACGACGTAGGGTAAGCCGGCGTCGGCGAGAGCCGCGGCCGCAGCGTTCGTTTTGCCCAATTGCATTAACGAAACGACGCCTTCCTGCATCCGCGCGCCGCCGGATGTCGGCGCGATCACTACCGGCCGTCTACTCTCCAGGCCCCGCTTGAATGTGCGCGCCACTTTCTCGCCCACGACGCTCCCCATCGAACCGCCGATGAACCCGAACTCCATCGCCGCTACGGATATCGGGATCCCTTCTAACGTAGCGAGGCCGCAAACGACCGCGTCTTTTGTCCCCGTCTTTTTCTCCGTCTCCGCGAGCCTGTTGGCGTACGCTTTCCTATCCGTGAATGACAATACGTCCACCGGCGACAGGTCCGCGTCGTACTCCTCGAACGAGCCCTCGTCGGTCAAAAGGTCGATTCGTTTGTACGCGCTCAGCAGGAAATGATAGTCGCAATGGGGGCAAACCATCAGGTTTCGCTCGAGCTCCGCGGCGAAGAGCGGCTCGCGGCAGCTCTTACACTTAATCCACACGCCGGTCGGGACCTTGCTCTTGGCCTTGTTGCGCGCGCTTGCGCCTTTCGGGTTTTCTACCACGTATTTTCCCTGGTCAATTTAAGCCGATTTAAGGCTCGAGGCCGAGGATGTCGCGTTAAAACTTTTCTTTATTATAACACAAAAACGTTTTCGCGTTCGGGGCCGTATTTCGATTCCTGCGGCGGCGCGCGTCCGTCCTCTATCGCGTCGGTAAGTTCGGCCGGGAAATAGGCCTTCCGGAGTTTGGTCGTGCGGAGGGTGGTTGGGGAAACGAGTAATTGCCGCAAAGGCGTTCGTAGCTTTGGCCGGCCCGCTTTCATATTATAAATTTTCGCCCTGCCGCGTGGAATCGTTATTTAATATCGAAAAAGGCCTTTATTTTCTTCAATACGTTCTCCCGCGAGTACTCTTTTTCCACGGCCGCGGCCGCCTCGACGTCGCCCGCTTCGGCTAGTTCCTTTTCGATTTCGGCTTGCCGCTTTTCTATGGCCCGCGATAACTTCTCGGCGACTTTGGGGTGGACGGCTATTATTTCCTGGAACTCGTTCTTGCCGACAACGATTAGGTCGGCGTCCGTCACCGCGGTAATCGTGGCGCGGCGCGGTTCGCCCGTCAAAAGCGACATCTCGCCGAAGAAAAAGCCCGGGCCGAAGTTTCCGAGGTCGGCGCCCCGGCCGTCCTCCCGCCGGACCGTCGTCCGCACCTCGCCCGATATGACGATGAAGAACTCGTTGCCCGCGTCGCCTTGGCGAATTATCCTCTCGCCCGCGGCGTACCGTCTTTCGCCGGCCGCGGCCGCGAGTTTGCTTAACTCGGCCTTCGACAGGCTCGCCAGCAGTTCGACCTCTTCCAGATGGGACCGTACGCGCGCGAGCCGTTCTTCCTCCGTCCTGGCCTCCACCTTCTCGTCGAGCCGCCGTAGCGTCACGTCGCGGATGGGGAAGGGGATCGTTATGCCGGCCCGTTTGAAGTGATACCAGATGTTGGTCATGATGCGGTCTTCCGTTCGCGGCACGTCGGCGAAGTCCTTCAGCCAGTAACGCAGGCGATAAGTTATCGCGAAGTCTCCGTAGTTGGTAAGGAGGACGTCAGGTTCGGGTTCTTTCAACACGCCCCGCGCGGCGAGCGCCGCCTCCTTTAATACCTTCTTCACTTTGTTGGGCGGCGCGGCGTAAACGACGCCCACCTCGACGTGGCGCCGTTGAAGCGGCGTCGGAACCGAGTAATTGTAAATCTCCGCCTTCGCGATGTTCGCGTTGGGTATTTCTATAAGGTGATTGTCGCGCGTCTTGATGCGCGTCGCGCGCCAGGAGGTGGAGACGACCGTACCCGTCTGGTTGTAGGCCGTTACCCAGTCGCCGATGCGGAAGGGTTTGCCGATTTGGAGGGCGACGCCCGCGAAGATGTTGGCGAGCAGGTCTTGCATCGCGAGGCCGATGACGGCCGAAAGGACCGTCGACGTCGCGATGAGGGCCGTGGGTTCCAACCCCAAGAACGCCTTCAGCGCGAATAAGACCGCGAGGACGATGACCGCGAGGCGGACAATATCGCGGACGATGCGCGGGAGTTCTACAAGTTTTTCCTCTTTCGCGACCCTACGGACGAGAACGTGCTCGAGTAGACGGTAAGCCAGGTAAATGCCGAAGACGAACGTTAACCCTTGGATTATCCGGCCTATCGTGGGAACCCACTCGTATGCGAAGACGTACTCGAAGGCCTCGGCCGCGAGTATGAGGAGAAATACGTTTACGGTGAAACGCAGCCCCTCGAGCTTGAGTAATCTTCTGAGGATGGCGAAAACGGCTCGGCCGCCGACGAAGACGAGCGCCGCGAAGGCGAGCGACAGGAGCAAATTCCAAACCGTCTCGCCGAAGAATTCGTGTACGCCATCCAGGAACATAAATTCTACTTGACGTTCGCGCCCGGGTTACGTATACTACGTCCGTACCGGGCGATTAGCTCAGTTGGCTAGAGTACTTGCTTGACATGCAAGGGGTCGCAGGTTCGAGTCCTGCATCGCCCACAAAGCCCCCGCGAAGGGGGCTTTTACTTTTGAACGTCGACGTTTCGCGGCTCTCGGCGGCCTAAGGACGTTACGTCACGGTTTCTCGGACGTCTCTCCACTCGAGCCGCCCACGTCAGCGCCGCCCGGCGATTCTTCCCCTTCTTCGTTTTCCGGTTGAATCTCTTCTTCCGGGGCCGGCTCCTCAGCCGGTTCGAACTCGATGTAGCCCTCTTCCTCTGGGATGACGAAGTCCGACGGCGGCGGTTCGCCCCCGAAGAGCGCCGAGACGGACGCGAGGTGGCAATCGCCCAGCGGGCCGCCGAAGCGCATCGTGTAATCGAAGCGGAAACCGCCGAAGTGAAAGCCTAAGCCGGCCCGCGGCCTTTCGTCGCCCGTGTAATATCCTCCCCGGAGGGCGACGTATTTTACGGGCGTTACCTCCAACCCCGCTCCCACGTCGTAAAAACCCTCCCTCGTAATTTCGAGGGCGGCGCACGGCGCCGCGACGCCCAAGAGTTCGTAGCTGCCGCTCAGCTCGAACGTCAACGAGGGAACGTCTTTGATCGCTTTGAGCCGGAAATTCGGTCCGATGACGTTTCGCACGACGGCGCCGAGGCCGAGGCCCGGCAACGGCCTATAAGTCGTGCCGACGTCGACGCCGAACCCGGAGTCGGCGTAGTCGCCCACGTTGCGCGTGACGTTTTTCAGGGCCAAGCCGAACGCGGCTTTCTCGCCGAGTGAGTGGGCGTAACCGAGGGACAACTCGACGTCCGTATCGTCGAAGGTGCGACCCGTGAGGCCGGTTTCGTTGGCTTCGTATATTTCGCCCGCGCGTCGGAACGCGAACGCGGCCGCGAGGGTCCCAAGCGAGCCCGCGCCGACGGCCCCTTCCGCCGCCCCGTAGAGCAAAGGTTTGGCGACGGCGGCGTCCCCCAAAGTCACGTCGCTAACTTCGCGGAAGGGAACGCCGTACCCGAAGGTAAGCTCCGTGCGCTCGAGGGCGGCCAGGCCCGCAGGGTTCCAGTATACGGCCGCGGCGTCGTCGGCGAGCGCGCCGTACGCCCGCCCCAACGCGTCCGCCCGGGCCCCCAGGCCCCAACTCGAGAGGGCGCCCGCGTCGCCCCCCGGGTTCCGCTCGAACGCGGCCGCGGCCACGGCCAAAGCTATCGCCGCGGCTGCGAGCATAAATCTTTTTTGCGGTTTCATCTCTTTTAGACGAAAGCGAGCGCCACGCCGATGGCCGCGGCGTAGACGAACGATATTAGCACGTCCGAGGGGTAAACGTCTTTATAATTATTATCTTGGCCTCGCAGCGTTACCACGTGGTAAAGGCGGAGCAAGTCCGGCACGGGAGCAATAAAAAAGAACGCCGGCGTGAGTTTGAAACCCAGTATTACGGCGGCGACGGCGATGGCGCGCGACACGGCGCCCGTTGTTTTTTCGTAAAGTTGTATGGGCCTGATGCCGTAACCTTTGCGGAATGTCGACTTGATGAAGAATATGACTATGGTCCCGGCGAAAGTAGCCGCCACAAAACCGATGACGTACA
Organism: Candidatus Zixiibacteriota bacterium; assembly: GCA_011773985.1. GTDB lineage: Bacteria > RBG-13-66-14 > B26-G2 > WVWN01 > WVWN01 > WVWN01. The sequence continues at coordinate 73,557 of WVWN01000062.1, forward strand.
ACGCGAAGGGAACGTTGAAATAGTACTCCGCGACGACGGCGGGGAGGGGTACGGGTTGCAGGTGCCGGCCCAGAAACGCCACGCCGACGACGAGGCCGATATGCGACGCCTGGTCAAGAAGCCACATATATATGTTCGTTTTGCTAATAGTATCGATGAAATAATGGAGGCCGATCGTAGCGCCGAACGCGACCCATATTTGCCAATGAGTTAGATAGGGGTAAAGTAGGAAAAGGCCCGCGAGGGCGTGAATGGATACGTGGAGCAGGCCTCCGAACTTGTACTTGTAACGTATCTCGAAGACGACGTTCCACTGGAGCGGGTAGTCCGCGATCAAAAAAGCGGCGATTAACCAGAGGAGGATATATTTGAATTGGTCCAATGTTTGCCGTAGGGTTGAGTCGGGCTAAAGGCCGAACTCTTCCTTCATCTCGAGGTAGTTCATAAAACGTTCCAAACTATCCGCCGATTTGACTACCATGACGTTGTTCTCGAAGCGCACGATGCCGGCGCGTCTCAACGTCTCCAGGACCTCATCGGCTTTCTCGAGCGGTAGGCCCGTCATGCTTACCAACTCTTCCAGCGTCTCTTTTCTATCCATTACGACGCCCTGTTCGGAAGGCGTCCCGCGCTTGGACATCAAGAGGAGAAGCGTGCCCGTAACGCGCGAGTGGTTGTCACGCATGAGGAGCGTTTTTATCTGTCGGTCGGCGGCGCGGAGGCGTTCGCTCATCTTGCGGAGGATGGACATAATTATCTTGGGATTGGTTTTGATTTGCGACTCGAAGATGTCCTTCGAAAGCACGAGAACCTTGGCCTCGGTGGCCGCGGTCGCGCTCGCCGAGCGGGGTTCCCGGTCGATGATCGCCATTTCGCCGAAGAAATCCCCCGCCTTCAGGACGGCCAACGTCGTCTCCCGGTCGCGGATGCGCTTGTGAATTTTGACTTCACCCTTTTGGATGATAAACATCGTGTCGCCGACGTCGCCTTCCCGGACGATCATATCGCCGGGTTGGTAGATGCGGCCGTACCTTTTAAAAACTTCTTCGCTGACGTTGAGCATCGGCCCGTACCTCTCGTTGGGTGTTATCTTTGGCGCGATTATAGTATCTTGGTGGCCTTTTGTAAAGAATAAAGCAATTAGCTTGAATAGCCAAAGTCTTATGCGGCCTGCTGAACCCCGGGAGGTAGTTGTTACTTTCCGCTTGACGCGGGGAACCTTTTTTGTTATGTTTGGCCCGCGCATCGGGAATACGGCGCGACCCTATAAATATAAACCGGGTAAAGGCTTTTAGAAGGAGGAATGCCGAAGGATGGCTTACAAGATAACCGAAGAGTGCATCGCGTGCGGCGCGTGTATTCCGGAGTGCCCGGAGGAAGCCATCTCTGAAGGGGACCCCATATATATCATCGACCCGGATAAGTGCGACGAATGTGGGTCCTGCGCGGACGTTTGCCCGGTGGATTGCTGCGTTCCGGAAGAAGAGGCTTAATCCTTTAATAGTGGGCGGTGTAGTCGCCCCTTAATAACGGCGCCGTCCTCTCTCGGGCGGCGCGTTGTCATAATGGCCCGACCGGTGACGGAAAAAGACACTTTCGACGCCGAGGATGCAAGTTACCTCGGCGACCCGTGGCGGGAGGCCGGCGCGATGGCCGGCTTCGAAGCCGCCATAGAGCAAGGCCCGGCCCTATTCCTCGGCGCCCTCGGGGCCTTCGTGGCCGCCGGGGCGGCCCTCTTCCTCCTTTTTTGGTACTTAGCCGTACCCCGCCTCGCCGAATTGTCGCCCGTTATTCCGCGCGTTTTCTTAGCCGGCGGCGCGATCGTATTCCTTTATATAGTTTTGGAATACCTGGGGCTAGTAACGACGGTATACACGCCCAAATGTCTACTTTTGCCCTTTGTTCGCTCGAGCCGGGTAATAGTGAGGTTGGCGCCGCTGGCGCCGCGTTTCGCGCGGCTTTTCGGCTCGACGCCGGACCGGATGGCCCACTCCGCGGTACAGGTATCGAACGCCGTAACGCGGGCGACCGAGCGACGGGTCAAACGACGGGGGCCGGTGCTGGTCCTTTTGCCGCGATGCCTCCAGCGGCCCGAATGCCCCGAGGCCGTCGTAAACGATATAGAAAATTGCCAACGTTGCGGCGAATGTCCCATGACGGAGCTGTTGGCCTTGCGCGACGAGTTCGACGGCGTCGTGATGGCGGTGCTGACCGGCGGGAGCGTCGTGCCCGCCGTCGTCGCGCGCCTGGACCCCCGCGCCGTAATCGGCGTCGCTTGCGAGCGCGAGCTTATCGCCGGGATATATGTCGTGGACGACAGGCCGGTCGTCGGCGTCGCCAACCAGCGGCCCCGGGGGCCTTGCCGCGCGACCGAGTTTAAGTGGCCCGACCTTCGCGCCGCGGTGGAGCTTTTCGCGCGGCGCGCGGCTGAGGACGGCCCCGACTGAGCCGGTAGCCTTCTCTTTGTCCCCGATTTAAATTTCTTAACGAAAAATCGCCCCGGACGGGTTGCCCGGCGCGCGGCCTACGCCGCTGCCGTTATTCGGACGNNNTATATGTTTATCTTCTTTCGCCCTCGGGGCTCGCGGTTCTCGAGGACGTCCGCTATCTCGGAGGCCGTCTCGTATTTGTCGCAAAGTTTGCGGAACTCGTCGCGCCCGCGCCGAGCGCGACTGCTACAGTTAATACGTACCGAAACATCGTACGCCTCCCTGCTCGTGGCCTGCGTTATTTTTATTTAATATGTAACCCTGCCCGGTATTATTATAGTCGAAAACGACGCGCGAGGCAAATCGGGCGAGGAAATTCCCTTTACGTCGCAAATAAAATCCGTTATAATGCGCCGAATATTCGGGAGTTGATGAATTTTATTTTTCAGGCATCGGAACGCGCCAACTCGGGGAGTATGCTTATGCGGATAAAGGTTGCGTTGACGCTTACGGCGTTCGCCGCCGTTTCGGCCGCGGCGGCCTTTCGGACGCCGCCGGAACTAGCCGAGGACCCGCGGCTATTCGTGCCGCACCTCTTCGACGCCGGCCGCGGCCTCGCCGACGGCCCGGCCATCCCCCACGACTATGACGTCAAGGAGTACGTGATAAATATTAAGCTCGACGACGCGCAAAAGAAGATCTCGGGCAGTTGTAAGGTCGCCGCTACCAGTTTGAAAGACGACTTACGAGAGGTCCAGTTCCACCTCGAAGCGGATATGAACGTCACGTCGGTCAAACAGGGCGGCAACGCCTGTTCCTTCAAACACGCGAGCGGGGTCCTGGAGGTTACGCTCGCGACGCCCAAGCAGAAGAACGAGGACTTCGCCCTCTACGTCTACTACGACGGCAAACCGCAGAGCGGCCTCTTCTTCACGAACAAGGGCGTTTACGTCTGCTCCGCGATGGAGGAGGCCCGTCACTGGTTCCCCTGTTACGACCTGCCCAACGACAAGGCGGACCGCCTCGAGTTGGTCGTGACCTGTCGCGACGACTGGTACGTAGCCGCCAACGGCCTCCTCAAATCCGTGGAGGCCAACCCCGGCGGCACCAAGACCTTCACGTGGGTTACGAACTACTGCATCGCGACCTACCTCGTAAGCATCTCCGGCGCGTACGAGTACTCGCGTTTCGGCACGAGCTGGAGCGGCGTGCCGATCGATTATTACGTCTTCCCGGAACATCGCTCCTACGCCGAGATTTGCTTCGAAAACGTACCGCGAATGATGAACTTCTTCTCTAACAAGTTCTGGCGGTACCCGTTCGCCGACGAGAGGTACGGGATAGCCGAGGCCGAGATGGGTTACTTCGGCGCTATGGAGAACCAGACCTGCATCACGCTCAACCATTACTACGTGCGCCCGGACCACTCCGCGGACCACGTCCTAGCCCACGAGCTGAGCCATATGTGGTGGGGCGACTGCATCTCGCCCGGCTCGTGGAAGGACCTCTGGCTCACCGAGGGCTTGGGAACGTATTGCGACGCGTTGTGGGAGGAGCACGACAAGGGTTGGGATGCTTTCTACAAGCGGATGCAATACTTCGCCCAGGCCTACTTCTCCGAGGACGCGCGGCACCGCTTCCCCATATACGACCCGGCTGAGCCGTGGAGCGCCACCGTATACGAAAAGGGCGCGTGGATAATGCACATGCTCCGCCACGTCTTGGGGGACGAAAAATTTTTCCGCGCCTGGAACAATTACGGCCAGAGTCATAAATACGGCCACGCGTTTACCCACGAGCTCCAGCGCGCGATGGAGGCGGAGTACGGCAAGAGCCTCCAGGAATTCTTCGACGACTGGGTATACAAAGCCGGCTATCCGATTTATGAATACGATTGGAGCACCGCGGCCAACGCCGTAACCGTGAACATATGCCAGGTCCAAAAGCAGACGGCCGTCACGCCCCTGTTCGACATGCCCATCGACCTTACCATTACCACCCAGCGTGACGGAACGCACGTCGAGACCGTATTCGTCAAGGACCGCCACCACCGCTTCAAGTTTACCTACGGAAGCCCGACGACGAACGTCGAGTTCGATAAAAGGGGCTGGGTGCTGTGCAAGAAGAGCCGCGTCGTCGGGATTCCCGTAGCGTCTTTCGACGCGAGCCCCGCGCCCGGCGCCGTAGAGCTCAGCTGGAAGACGAACGCCGGCGCCCGGCTTGCCGGCTTCAACCTCTACCGCAAACCCTCGCGTGGCGACGGCGCGAAGGCCAAGGTTAACGCCGAGTTAATCAAAGGCCGCTCGCCCTACCAATACCGCGACGCCGCGGTCGAAGCGGGGGAGAGGTATCGATATTGGCTCGAGGTCGTCGCGTTAAACGGCCGACGCGAGACCGCGGGCCCCGTGGAGAGCGAGGCGGGCAGCCGCGTTTACGCCTTCGCGCTCGCGCAGAACGCGCCCAACCCGGCTCGAGCGACGACGACGTTCGCGTTCTCGGTGCCGGCCGCCTGTGACGCGACTATTACTATATATGACCTCGCCGGCCGAAAGGTCGCGGTGCCGCACCGCGGCCGGGCCGAAGCGGGGGACAACGACGTCGCGGTCGACGTATCCTGGCTCGCGCCGGGCGTCTATACGTACCGGCTCGAGGCGGGGGGCGAAGTCGCGGCGCGGAAGATGGTGGTTGTAAGATAACCTGAGTTATATTATTATATTAAAAGATAACCCGGCACGTCCGCGCGCCGGGTTTTTCCCGAGCCGTTTGCGGGGGTGAGATATATGGAATTGATTTACCTCGACCACGCGGCGACGACGCGCCCCGACCCGCGCGTCGTCGAGGCGATGCGGCCTTACGTCGCCGAGCACTTTGGCAACCCGCTCTCGACGCATCCCTTCGGCGAGAAGCCCCGCGAGGCGCTCGAGCGCGCGCGCGAGCAACTCGGCGCGCTGCTCAGCTGTGAGAGCCGCGAGGTTATTTTCACGTCGTCGGGAAGTGAGGCGAATAACCTGGCCGTCAAGGGCGTCGCCCTCGCGCGCGAGAAAAAGGGCAAGCACCTCGTCGTCTCCGCGGTTGAACACGAATCGGTGATGAACGCGGCCCGGAGTATGGCCAGGCTCGGGTGGGAGGTGACGACGGTTCCCGTCGACTGTTACGGCCTTGTCGACCCGGGCGATTTGAAGGCCACTCTTCGGCCCGAGACGACGCTGGTATGCGTCAACCTCGCCAATCTGGAGATCGGGACCGTCGAACCCGTTGGCGCGTTGGTTGAGGTGGTCAAGGAGAACTCGGCGGCGGCGTTTCACGCGGACGCGGTGCAAGCAGTTGGGCACGTCCCGGTGGACGTGGGAGAGCTCGGCGTAGACCTTTTGTCGGTCTCGGGCCACCGCTTCTACGGCCCCAAGGGGTCCGGCGCGCTGTACGTTAAGAGGGGCGTCCGCGTGCAGCCGCTAGTCGACGGCGGCATTCAGGAGGGCGGCCGGCGCGCGGGCACCGAGGACGTCCCGGCTATCGTGGGCTTGGGCGAGGCGGCACGCGTCGCCGCCGAAGAGATGCAAGGCCGCTCGGCGCGCGTCCGCGCGCTCCGCGACCGCCTCCACGAAGGACTGTTTGAACGCATTCCGTATCTCCACCTGAACGGCCATCCCGAAAAGCGTTTGCCCACCCACGAGTCGGTTTGCGTCGAGTACGTCGAGGGCGAGGCGATGGTCCTACTTCTGCTCCGCGAGGGGATCTGCACCTCGAGCGGCTCGACTTGTTCGTCGCGCGCGCTCAAGGCATCGCACGTCTTGTTGGCCTGCGGCCTCGAGCCGGCCGTAGCGCAAGGCTCCCTACAGTTCACCCTCGGGCCGGACAACACGGAAGAACAGATAAACAAAGTGGTCGACGTCCTACCGGAAGTGGCGAAACGCCTCCGCTCGCTATCGCCGATATACCCCGGCGATAGGGCGGACTGACGGGGCGATGGTCGGCGTTGGCGTTGTCCGCGGGCGCATTTAGGCCCGCTGATTTTTTAGTTATAGATATCGCGCCGCAGCCCTAAATCGACCGGTTTGCGAGGCCAAGGCCGTTTTTTTTGCTTGACAAACGGTTCTCGATAATTAATATTGGGTTACTGGGGAAAGTTGCGTGACCCGAGTGACCCGAATACGCGAAGGCATACGCAAGCTTCGCAATAAACGCGTTTCTGTCGTCCTTGCGCCGAGCGGAACCGGCGCAAGTCGAACGTTCCGCATATCCCTCTTCAGATGTTACGTCATAGGCGCGGCGTTATGTATCTTCGCCTCGAGCCTTTTCGTTATAAGCTTGCAGTACGTGTCGCGGCGCGAGACGGTAAATCGGTTGGACGAACTCACCCGGCGGGGCGAAGCTCGCGAGCGGCAGTTCGACGAAGTCGCGGCCCAACGGGAACGGTTCCAAGAAAAACTCCTGGCCCTCGCGGCGTTCGACGACTCTTTGCGCGTCGTGCACGACCTCGGGGCTATACCCGACGACGTGAGAAGGGCCGGCGTCGGCGGCCCACTGACCGATATCTCACATTTGGTCAAGGCGGGCCGGGATAAAAACGTCGACGACCTCGAGCTCGCGTTGCGCCAGGCCCAACTACAAAGAGATTCGTTCGAAGATATAATTTCCGCACAAGCGCGCACCCGGCACATATTCGATCACACGCCCGCGGTTAAACCTTGCGCCGGCCGGGTCGTCTCCGGGTTCTGCTGGCGCCGCAACCCGATTTTCGGCGGCGTTCAGTTCCACAAGGGAATCGACGTCGCGACGCGTAACGGAACGCCCATAATTGCACCCGCGGACGGCGTGGTGACGTTCGCGGGAGTGAAGAGCGGCTACGGTTATTGCGTCTTCATACGACACGGCTACGGCTTCGAAACGCGATACGGCCACTGTTCGCAATTGAGAGTGCGCGAAGGGCGGCGCGTGAAGCGCGGCGACATCATCGCGTTCGTCGGCGCGACCGGCTGGGCCATCGGCCCTCACCTTCACTACGAGGTGTTGGTCGGCGGCACGCACGTCGACCCGGCCCAATACGTCCTTCCCGATTACCTGATAGATTGATTTCGCGATTACGCAAAAGGCGGCCCGTCGGGCCGCTTTTTTATATTGCGTTTGCGGTCTTGCTCAGCGGACTTTTTGGAGTATTATCGGCTCACTCTCCCAATCGTCCACGTTCAGGCAGAACTCCCGGAAGGCCTTGTAATCGGCCGGTCCAATTCTTTGCGCGTATAGCTCGAGTTCGTGTTTGACCGATACCCGTCCTTCGCTCGCGCGTACGTCGAGCGCGACGACCCCGAACGGCGAACGGAACTCCTTCGCGAGCGGCAAGGCCGCAACGGCGTATCCCGCGGGAATAACGTAGGTCAGTTCCGCCGTGGTCTTCGTGTTCCTGCGAATGATCAGGGGCCAGCGCCGGGACGCTTTCTTACCGTACCTGTTCAGGAGGGCCGATTTATGGACTATCGCGTCCAGATGGACGCGACTGCTCGCCGGGTCGTACATACGCGGCGCGAGGGCGTCGTATTCCGTGCGCACCGGCTCGGAAAAGTCGGACACGTCCGAAAATTTTTCGTTGAAGATCTTGGTGCCGGGATATAAGCCGTTCCAGTACTCCTCGATAATCGCCTTTCTTTTCGCCTCCACCTGGAACCTTTCTCTCTGCGCCGGCGCGTCCGCGGCCCCGTATTCCACGACGCGGTGTATATGGGCGTCGCCGTTAGGTTGGAGTACAAAGGTTGTCCTGGTCTCGAGGTGGTTATCTTTAAGAGACAGTACCGGCGTCCGTTTGAACTGGGCGCGGTCGTCGAAAATGACCAGCGCGTCTATACCCTGGTTGTTTGTCGGAAGTTCCCGGTAGGAGTGATATTCCGCCGTGCCGTCCAGGAAAAACGCTCTGCCGTCGGGGAGTTCCACGTACGATATCATATGGTCGAAAAGGCCCAGGATCGGCAGCTCGTAGTCCAGCTCGCCGAGGTCCGCGGTCCTTATCAACGCCGGGTAAGCTTCGAGGCCCATTTGGCGATAGAGGGTATTCATCAGCGTCGCCTTGTCCTTGCAATCGCCGTAATGGGCTTCGAGGCATTGTTTGGGGGTGTGGGGACGATAGCCGCCGATGCCGAACTCGAGGCCGACGTACCGAATGCGACTGACGGCGAAGTTGTAAACCCGTTGAAGTTTTACGAGGTCGTCCGGCGCCGCCGTGGCGAGTTCATCGGCGAGAGCCTCTACCTCCGGGGAAGCGCGGAAGACGTCTTTGACTAAGCCGTTGTACCAGCGCCCGACGTCGTTCCACGTGGCGAAGGTTGAGACTTGGACTACGGGTAGAATCTCCGCCAGGGCCGGCATATACGGTTCTTCTTCTATCGACGCCAGGTTTTCCATTTCATAAACGTACGTCGCTTTGCCGCCGCGGCGTGTTATTCCGGGCGCGGGCGCGCCCCGTAGCCGTTCGAAGTGATAATCCTTTTGCGCCGGGACCGTCAGTACGTAACGGGCGAGTATCGTGGAGTTTTTATCGCCGAAGTAATAGAAATCGCCGAAGTAATCGGCGAAGATATTCTCGCCCGTATCGCTGATCTTATACTCGACGTCAATCGTGTCGCCCGGGGAGAGGCTCGGCATCGTTATGACTTTGTTCACGTAGCTATAGTAAAGCCGGCTCCAGACGTCGAAGACGTTATATTCTTTGATTTGGGTCGCGGTGATTTCGGTCCCGTCGGGTTTAAGTACCGCGGCGCGCTTGAGCTCGACGTTCTCCATGCCGGGGGTATAACTGAAGTTGATGTGGCGGAATTTCTCCGCGCCCTCCGACGTCAGGATTTTTATTACGTGGTGGACCGTCCGCGCGCTCGTGCCGTTCTCGAAAACCTCCACCTGCCGGTCGTTGAGGAGCCACACCGCGGAGTCGCGCGGGTAGAGCTCGTCGCCGGGGTAAGCCGCCAGTAGTTCGTAGGCCTCGAGGCGCGGCACCTCCGAGGCTGCCGTCGGCGGCTCGAGGTAATTCAGGTAATTTTCCAACGTGGGGTAGTTGCGTTTGAGCGTAATGGCCTGGCGGTACGCGTCGCGCGCCTGCGTTTGCCGGCCGAGTTTCTCGAGCGACGTTCCCTTAAGCCGCCAAAGCTCGTAGTCTTCGGGCCGGAAGGCCAGCGCGGCCTCGGCCTCGCCGAGCGCTTCCTCGTGAAGGCCGTGGTGGTCCAGCGTTTCGATTAGCTCTTTGCGCGCGTCGATGTCGTACGGGTCGGCCGTAAGGGCCCGGCGCAACACCGTCTCCCCTCCTTCGAGATCGCCCCGATTTAACAAGAGCCCGAGCAATCCGTCGCGCGCCTTCACGGAGTAGACGTCGAGGTCGTAAATCGCGCGCCATAGTTCCGCCGCCCGGCCGAGGTCGCCGTAGTTCTTTTCGAACAGGGCTTCGACCATCTTGCTGTAGGGGTAATCGGGTACGAGGCGGCTTAGCTCCGACGCTTCGCGGGCCGCGTCGTACGCGTAACCCATCTCCCAATACATTTTCGCGCGGTATTGGCCGGCCTCGACGAAGGTCGGGTTTCGTTCCAAGATGTCGTCGATAACTTCCTCGGCCGCTCGCAGCCTATCTAAATTATAGAGATATCTCGCGAATTCCAGGCGCGCCTGGTTGTGGCCGGGAGCGAGCTCGAGGGCGCGCGCTAGGCTGGCCCGTTCCCTCGACTCTTCTTTCTCAAAAACGCCGACGTAATAATGGAAATCGGCCGCGTCGGGCATTATCGACTGGGCGCGGAGCATCAGTTTCGTCGGCACCTCTTCGCGCTCGTCCGCGTCGGCCCGCGCGTAGTGGCTTAGCGCCGCATAATGGTAGTCGAAGGCGTCGGCGTTGCCACGTTCGATACGGCGGTCGAAGAAATCGCGGTCGTCGCTTGTCGGAGGGGGGTAGGTACCGGCGACCCGCGCCGCCGCGGCAAGCGCGCCTACGTCGGCGTCGAAGGCGAGGTCCGCGAGCGGTTCGAAATCTTTTCCTACGAAACGCGCGCCGAAGCCCCACCGCTCCGCGTCGCCGCAGACCTTTACGAGAAGCAGGTTGGGCCCCGCGGACAGCGGCGCCCGGGCCAAGTATTGGTCGAAGTAACCCTCGTGGTAGGCATCGCGCGCGAAAATTTGTACGCCGTTCAACCATACCTTGACCGCGCCCGCGGCGCCCATAACGACGGACGCGTCCCGTTGGAGCGGGGATTCCACGACCGCCGCGAGGTAGGCGACGCCGTTATCGGCCGGCGCGAGTAAGGTCGTAAGGTCTACGAAGCCGGTCGGCAATCTCGCCGGGAGCGGCCGCCAACTCACCGGCCGGGCCTTCCCCTCGTACGTCGCCGTGGCCGCCAGTCCCGTTTCCGGGGGATAAACGGCGTCGAAGCCTTCTTTCCCTTCGTTGTCGAACGGCCCTACGACGCGCCAGGTCCTTATGAAATTTAACGAGGACAGCAACTCTTCGGCTTCCTCGAAGTCGCCCGCGCGGTGCAAGCGGTCGAAGAGGAAGAGCGTAGCCTTGGCTTTAATCAGCGGCGGTACGTCGTCCCGCCCTCGTAGGGCCCGAAGCGATTCCAAAAAGTAATTCCGGCCGTTGGTATCTTCCTCCAAAACGTGGCAGCGGTGGAGGTACAAGTAGGCGGCGGGGTGTTCGGGCGCCGCGGCGACGAAGGCGAGATATTCGCGAAGGGCGCCGGAATAGTCGCCGAATATTTCGAGCGTCCTTCCGTGGCCTTCGAGGGCGGCGGGAAGGGCGGGGTCCAGGGCCAACGCTCGCTCGAAGCATACGCGCGCCTCGTCGTAGTCGTTGTCGCCGAAGAGGGCGAGCCACCCGGCATCCGCCCAGGCTTGGGCCGACGAACCGGCGCCCGGGGCTCGGGCGTTTTTGGCCCGCTCGACCATCTCCGCCGGGCTCTCGTAGGCGGCGGCGAACGCGGCCGACGCCAAGGCTAAGGCGGCTACAATCCCCTTATAATTTTTCATTATTTTCATTGGGCCCCGGCAACAAAAACCCCGCCCCTCCGGGCAGGGTAGCGGCGCCGGCCTCGCCGGATGCTATGCCTCACGCTTCTGGGATTACCGTATCTCGGTATACTTCGCCTTGATAGCACCAAGCGATTTATAAGTCACCGTTGCGGCTATTACCAAGCCCGCGAGGGCCGACAACATAATCGCGATTATCACGGTAGCGAGTTTCTTATTCATGCGTCACCTCCGAGCGAACCTCGGTATTAGTACGTACCCCTAACCCCCAGTTACAATTTTAAAATATTTTAGCCCTCCCTGCAAGTCTTTTTCGTCTCTCGACGGCTTCGAGCAGGTATCCCTCGAGCACTTCGCAGTGGCGCCGCCAACCGAATCTCTTTTTTACCGTCGCCTCGGCGTAAGATGACATGTCCTGCCGCCGCGCGCCCTCGGCCAGGGCCGCCAAACGTTCCGCGAACGCGCCCGCGTCGCCGGCCGGCACGAGGTAACCCGAGCGTCCCTCTTCCACCATATCGCTCAGGACCTCGTAGCGGCTCGTCACGACGGGAAGGCCGCTCGCCAGACACTCCAGGACCTTGGTCGGCGCCCAGAAGAAACCGAACTCTTGAAGCGGTGGATAGTACGCGTCGTTGAACGGCGCCACGCCCGCGTCCGCCGCGGCCATGACGTACGGCAGCTCGCTGTGTCGCCGCCAACCGAGGAAATGAACCGCGTCCGCGACGCCGAGCCTCTCTACCTCGGCCTCCACGTCGGCCCGCTCCTCGCCGTCGCCTACCACCCAGAATATGGCCTCGGGCCGTACCTTTACCGTCCGGACGATTATCGCCGGGAGCTCGCGCGCGCCTTGCCAGGGTCGGAAAGAGCCGACGAACAGAACGACGAATCGCCCTTGGCCCGCGAACTTCTCGCGAAACGATTTGGCGCGTCGCGTGTCGGCGAGGGTGGAAGCGAACTGCTCTTCGTTCACGCCCCAGATGATTTTGCGGGCCCTTCCCCGGGCGACCGGGCGGACGATGTTGACGTTGGGGGCGCAAGCGCCGTCGGCGCGGGCGAACTGCCGGTCGACCCACCATTCCAAGATTTTCGCCCGGTACGTGCCGGTTAGGTTCCACCGGTACGTGATCTCTTCAACGTGGGGGCCGTTAACTTCAAGGTAATAGGGGAGGCCTTTTGCCGCGGCTAAGAGATAGCCGAGGCCGTTGAGCGTCAAGTAACGTTCCATCACTACGTCCCAACGCCGCGGCCACAGCCGCGCGAGTAGGGGGCCCGCGCGTAGGTTGCACTTGACGCCCGCGAGGCGGGACCGCCTCCGGAAAATAGAGATGCCCTCGCGCTTTTCGTAGGCCGCGAGCCCGGGCGCCCCGGCCGCTACCAACGTCACGTCGTGGCCCCGCCGCGCTAAGCCTCGCGCAACTTCCCAGGTATGGACCGCGCCCGCGTGTGAGGCCGGCACGTCCTCGTTGGAAAAGTATAGTATCCTCAATTTAACCTGTAAATTTTGACCGTCGGCCCCGGACGGCCGCTACCGGAAAACTCCTTTACCAAAACGCCTCTCGTACTTAAAAATTCCGAATACTCTTCGTGCCAGGGCTCGAGCGGTACGCCGTAAGGCGTCACTTGTTCGGCGTAGAAGTCGCGGTCGTCGGCGAGCGCTAGCACCGCGTACGCCGGCGTGGGCGCGTCTCCGAAATCGCCCAACTCGGCGACGAGGTAGATTTCGTACGTCGGATGCCCGAACGGGTATTTCAGTTGCCGCAATTGATAAGTGTGCCTTCCCGGCGAGCCGCCCCCGGCGACGCGATAATATTTAACCAAACGCTCGAGCGCGCGTTTGGTCGGCCACAACGGCGGCCCGTCGACGTCGGGCGGGACCGCCTCGGCTATTATTTTTGCGCCCGGCGGGACTTCCGCGGCTACGTACCTGGCCGCGGCCGTTCGCGCGTCCTCTCGCCAGGCCCAAATCACGTGGCCGACGTCGAGCGCGAGCGCGGCGCCCCAAAGGCCCGCGAGGCCCCAAGTTGCCCATACGCGTAGCGCCCGGCGCCGGAAATTTAGAATCATTGAGACCCCGGCGCCCGCGGCCAAGGCCAACGGCGGCACGAGCGGTAAAAGATGTTTGGGCGGCATAGGCCTGATCAAAGCTAAGACCACGAACGGCGCCGCGGCCAACGCGACCATGAGCGCGTGCCGGCCAGGGCGCCATATCAGCGAGGCGGCGCCCACGATAGCTATCGCCGTTAGCGGCCAGCCGACCGCGGTGGGAAACGTCGTTCCAAGTAAGTACAGGGGAACGGGGGAAAAATAGGGCATCCCCGGACGCCGGATAATGGAAGCCAGGTCCGCTCCGAAAGACCGCACGTCGAGAACCGCGAAGGGGCAGGCGAGGACGAAAGCGCCGGCGGCGGCCGCGGCCGCGATAACCAGCGGTTTTATCCTTCCGCGACCGGGGGCGGCCGCCAGCAGCGCGCACGCCGCGAGCGCCGGCGCATAAAACAGAACGTGGTATTTCGCCGCGGCGCCCAGGCCGAGGGTAGCTCCCGCCGCTACGAAGTAACGCAATTTTGGCTCGTTGACGTATTTCGACGCGAGGGCCAACGATGCCGTTCCCAAAGCGACCGCGGCCATATCCGGGAGGGCCGCAGCGCTCGCCTTGACCGCGGCCGGCGCCAAGGTTACGAACGCCGCCGCGCCGAAACCGGCCGCGGCGCCGAACGACTCGCGCGCCCACCGGCCCGCCATAACGACCGTGAAGACGCCGAACGCCGACGATATCGCTCGGCCGATAAAATAAAACGTGCCGGGGTTTCGCCAGTAGAGGTCGGCGAAGGCCGCGGCGTCGCGGACCAAACCTGCCACCTTCGCGACGACGAAGTACGCGGCGAAGCCTAAAAAGTTTAAATAAATTACGAGCGTGCCCGGCCAGGTGAAGAGGCCTGGGTTGAGTTCGCCGGCGCCGACGCGAAGGGCCCGTTCGACTACCTGGAATTCGTCGGCCTGGTAATGGTAGGGAAGTTGGGCGCCTCCCAACGTAAGGCGGAGCGCCAACGCGGCCGCGGCAATCCCGAGCCACGTCCATTTATTCGCTTTGAGCATTCTTACGTTTCCGGCGGCGCAGCGTTATCGCGGCGAGCGCGGCCAGCACGCCACACCAGCCCGCGAGCGACGTCACAAGGCCGAACGCAAAGGAGGCCGGTTTGAAACGGAACGTTACGTCGTGGCGCCCCGGCGGAACTACGACGGCACGTGATATCACGTTGGCACGATAAATCTTCGTAGCGCGGCCTTCGACCCTCGCCTCCCACCCGGGGTAGTAAAGTTCGTCGAGTAGCAGCAACGACGGCCCGTTTACGCGGCAGCTAGCGGCCAGCGGCGTAGCGTGCGCGACGTCGACCGCGGCGGACGGCGCCGGGCCCGCCTCGAGCCCTTCCGCTTTTTCGAAGAGGACCGCTTGGCCGGCGGGGTCGAACGCGTCGCCCTGCATAATGTCCAGCGCGTCGGCGTCGTCTTGGGCGAGATGGTATTCGGCGATTGCGCGCGCGCGCGGCGCTGCCGTGGCGTCCTCGTAAACGAAGTAAGGCGGCACTCGCGCGACGCACGCCGCCCCCTCTCCAAACCAGGGGTTAAGGCGAACGTAATATTTTATGCCGTACGTCCGGAAAAGCTTCGTCGGCGGTACGGTCGGCCTCGTAAAACGCCTCCCGCCCGGGTCGGGCGTGGTCGTGTACAAGTCTTCGAGCTCTTCGAAGACGGCGACCGCGGCCGCGGGCCTGAGCGACCCTCGCGGCACGAGCAAATCGTAGCCCCAGATGGCGTGGGTATTTTCGTGGATAAGGCCGAGGCCGAGTTGCTTGTTCGGCCCGAGGGAGAAGCCGTTGGAATAAATCCGGACGCCGTTCAAAGGGCCGAGGGCGGCGGCAGCCGGCGGCGGCCGGTTAACAAAGGAAGCACGGACCGTTGGGTTAAGGCCGTGGGCGTATCGGTAAAGGTCCGCCGCGGTTAACGCGATTATTACGCACGGCGCCGCGACCGCGGCGGCCCGGTTGCGACGCGCGCCCCAAAAGATGACGACCGCGGCGCCCAGCATGCCGAACTGAAACCAGGTCGCGCGGTTCCGGAGTCCGGCCGCGGAGGCCGCGTTGCGGAATATTAACTTGCTCCGCGCGGCGTAGTATTTCCGCACCGCGTCGGCGTCGCCGTAACTCGCCGCTACGACCTCGGCCTTGGCCGCGGCCCTTTTATCTACGGCGGCCTTGAATTGCGGGAGCGCGAGCCTGAAGGCGAGCACGACCGCGGCCGCGCCCAACGCGACGGCCAGCGCCGTTGACGCGAACGCGCGACTGCGCGACGCGACAAAGTAATCCAGGCCGTCGCCCGCGGCCACGGCGAGGGCGAACGTCGCGTATAACAGAAGGCGGCCCGGGGCCCGGAACAAGCCGAAGGGCGGGATTATTTTGTAAACCTTAAAGAGGGGCGTGTACGTGCCGCAGGCGAAAGCCGCGGCTAATAAAAGTAGCGCCAGGAAAAACCAGCGGCGTCTCTTCGCCGCGCCGATAACGGCGAGCAGGAACGGGAACAGGCCCAAGTAGAAGGCCGATTCTATAAACGAACTCCTTCCCCAATAATTGTTTACTTGCGCCTCGCCCAGCGGCGCGAAAGCGGGGTGGGGCGCGCGGCCGAACAGGTCCGGAAGTACGAGTTGTAAATATTGGGGCGGCCAAAAGGAGTACTCGCCGGCGCGCGTTTCCGACGCCCGTTCGCTCAGGCGCCAAAGCTCGTACGTGGGGATTAACTGAGCCGCGGCGAGGATTAAGGGCAGGACGCCGAAGGCCAATAAGGCCACCGCGGCGTTTTTCCTGGGGCGGGCGTAGAGCGCGGCGTAGGCCGCGGCGGCGACGACGGCGTAGCTCGCGAGTTGGAACTGGCCGGCGAGTAACGCGAGCGCGCCCCCCGCGGCGCCCGCGAGCGCGTACCTGACGTCCGCCGTTTTGACGAAGCGCCCCGCCAACCACAACAAGCCCGCGAGCCAAACGCCGTTCGTTACTATCGTATAGATGCCCAGGCGGGCGAGGAAGAAGCCGCTCAGACCGAACGCCGGCGCGGCGAGCGTCGCCGCGAGTCTGCTCTGGCCCAGGTCGCGGCAGAATAAATAAGTGAATATCAGGCCGGCGTAAATATGAACGAGGAGGAAGAGATTCGAGGCCGGCGCGGGCGCCAGTATCGAGAAGAGTAAAATCGCGAGCGGGTGGGCGAAAGCTCCCTGGCCTTCGGCGAAGAGGGGCGAGTTCAGGTGGGTGGACCAGAGGGGGAAATAGCCGCGGTGCAGCGCTCGCGACAACTCGAGCTGGGCCGGGTAAGAAAAAGTTAGAGTGTCCTTCGCCGCCGGCAAGTAGGCGAGCGATACGAGCTTGGGGAAGAAAATTATGACGAGCGCGCCGAGGAAGAGGGGCGGTGCGATACGTCGGACGTTAAGCCGTTCCACGTTAATAATTATTTAATATAACCCAAAGCCCTTAGTTTGTCCATAGTTTCGGAATCTAATTCGCGGGCGGGGGGCGGCGACGGCTCGACGCCGGCGCGAACGGCCTCGAGGGCGACGCGCAGCTCGGCCACCCGGGCCGGCCTTTCCCGGGCCAAATCGTTCGTTTCCCCCGGGTCTTCCGCGAGGTCGTAATATTCTGCGCTCCCTTCGGCCCGGAGGATTATTTTTTCTTCCGGCGTCGCGAGCGCGTCCAGGCGGCCGACGGCGTCCCTATTCTTACGGAGGGGGTCGGGGACGCGTATGCAATAAGCGGGAGTCGCGTCTGCATTTCGGAATAGCGGCCGGCCGCGCATGGTCCGCGGTACGGCTAAGCCGGCGAGGTCTAATGTCGTGGGCGCTACGTCGAGCGTGGTAACCTGAAGCGCGGGCTCGGGGAGCCGCGGCAAGCTTCCCCCCAAATCGCAGACTACGAACGGGACCTTAATTTCTTCGTCGTAAAGGCGGAAGCCGTGATATTTTGTGCCGTGTTCGCCGAAAGCTTCGCCGTGGTCGCCTACAATTAATACCAGCGTCCGCGGCGCCAAGGCCCTGCGCTCGAGCTCGCCCAGGAACCGGCCGATCTCGGCGTCCATAAACGCTATCTCGCCGTCGTACAGGGCCGCGATGCGTTTCGGCAATTTCGGCCCCCCCTTGTCTTTGGCCCAGTTTTCGTTGATTCTCTTTTGTAGGGAACGGCTGCCGAGGCCGGGCCGGACGTACCGCGCGGGCGGAAGGTAATCGTCGTGGGGGTCGAAGTAGTGCAGCCAGATGAAGAAGGGCCGGCGTCGAGGTTGCTTTAACCATCTTATCGCGGCCTCCGTAACCTCATCGGCCCGCCGTTCGCCGCAATTTTCGTCGAGGGCGAGCATCGAGAGTTTTTCCGCAAAGGCGAGCGGTATTAAAGGCGAGGCGTGGTAGCCTTCGCGGGGCGTTACGGCGTCGTCGTAATGCTCGAAGCCGCGGTCGAGGGCGGTGTTACGCGCCTGGACCGTGCTCGAGGCCACAAAGGCCGCGGTGGCGTAGCCGGCGTCGCGAAACTTCTCGGCCAAAGTGGGTACGTCGCCGCGGAGTCTCATGGCGTTGAGTAGGACGCCGGCCGTTTCCGGGTAAAGCGACGTCATAATGGTCGCGTGGGAAGGTGCTGTCAAGGGCTCGAGGCACAGTGCCCGTTCGAACTTTGCGCCCCGCGCCGCCAGCCGGTCGAGGGTAGGGGTGCGCGCTTTGGGATATCCATAACAACCGAGGCGGTCCGCGCGCGTCGTATCAAGCGTGATGAGGAGGAAGTTGGCGCGGCCGGGCTCGCCGGGACGCGTTTGCTCGAGCACGGTGGATGCCGTGACGACGAGCAGTATGAGGGCGGCGGTTGCGGCCATTACGGTCGCGACGCGGCGCCGCCGGAGGACGTACGCCAACGAGGCGGCCGCGAAAGGCGCCGCCGAAGCGCCCGCGACGAGGGCCACGAGCCAGGATAGCCTGGCCACGGGGATGGCGCGGTAAATCGCGTACCATAGTAAGGGCGCCGAGATCGCAGCGTACGCCGCCGCGGTGGGCACCGCCTTTTCGTCTCGCGGGAGGCGCAACCCGCGAAGAAGTGCGGCGTAAAGCCAGAACAGCGCGACCGTAACCGCCCAGGCGACGAGGGCGTCCGCGACGGCGGTGCGCCAGGCCGGCGCGCGCAGGACCGGCAGGTTTCGAGCCAACTGCCAGGACGCCTCGACGCCGGCCCCTAATAAGGCCGCGGTAAAGGCCGTTTGTAGGAAGCGGCGGTTAAACATAGAGATATTCGGATAAAAAAAAACCTCCCCGAGGGAGGCGGCTCCAAACGCCCGGGGTTAAAAGGCGCCGAGAGCAGTATCCCTGGCGAAGGTGACGATTTCGCCGAACGTGGCGTGGTCGGGAATTTTATGGCACATTATCACGCCTACTTCCCGTTCGCCGTCTACCAATAACTGATCGCCGTATTCGGCCGTGGTTTCGACCCGTACGTCGCCGTATTTGTCGGTGGCCCGGTTGAGCAATTTAACGCCGACGATGTTTCTCAGCGGTACGTCAACGATATTGTGGTGGGGGTTGAATTGTTCGCGGATGAAACGTTCGTTGGTAATTATAAATCGGTTCCGCTTTTTACGCTTGAGGTACAGTGGCAAGAAGCCGAGGAGGCCGAGCAACGCGACCCACCAAATGTTCAGAACGATGGCCGCGGCGATCGCCAATAAGATTATAACGGCCGTCAGGATTATCGTCCTGTATATGAACGAGACGTGCTCGAAAAATATCCTTTCTACCTGCTCGCCTTCGGTGCGTCTCGCCATACGACCTCCGTGGCCGGTCGACCGTCGTGCCGGAACGCCCTTTCCAACCACATTATACACGTTGCCCCTTTGGTTGTCAAGCTAAACTTAAAGGCTATCATATGTAGACCGCGACGGCGAGGTCGGCGCGGGCCTTGTTCCCCGCTTCTACCAAAAGCCGTCTTATTTCTTTTTTGACGTACCGGTAGAGGACCTCGTTTCGGTATTGCGGGTAAAGGCGCTCGAGCGCGGCGCGGTCGCGCGGCGGCCTCTTCATAAAAGCCGACGGCCGCGCCGCAAAGTAAGCGCGTAGGGCCCCTTCTTCAACGCGTATGCGCGGGTACACGTATAGGTCTATGAATTTCTTAATTACGACCTCTTCCTCCAAGTAGCGGCGTGAAAGGTCGCGGTCGATTTCCGGCGGCGGCCGGTGCGCCTTAGCCGCGAGGGTTGCCGCGCGCGACACCTCCTCCGCGGACGCCGCAAGCGCCTTGTTTTTGGCCAACGTCAAAATGATCTTCCGCTCCACCAGCGCCGTCACCGCTTCCCGTAAGGCCCCCCCTTCGGGGAAGTAACCGAGAGCTAACGTTACGTCGACGTCGGTAATAACCTCGCCCCCGACCGACGCGAGCGCCGTTCCCCATGATGGAGGGCACAAGGCCAACGACGCGATGGCCGTCCCGATGATTTTTCTCCAATACATTTTTATTCGCATATCGCCGGTTCGCCGTGAACGACCGCCGCCAACGTCGGCAGGGCGGCCGGCTTACGCCAACAAGAGCCGTAATCGAATATGATAATGCCGTCCACGGGCGCGTCGGCGAGGCCCGCGGCGATTGCCGCGGTGTACGACGCGTCGTGGTTGAAAGCGCCCACGCCCACATAAAGGCGGGCGTCGCCGCGACGTTCGCGAAGTCTCCGGGCGAGGCCCGCCAGCCTGGCGGCGTCTCCCCAGTACGTCATCGGGCACACTATGTCCACCAAACCTCCCTCGAGCCAACCGAGCCAGTCCTGGCCCACGTAGCGGTAGGCGTGCTCGGGGTCGGCCCAAAGCGCCGCGGAAAATTGCGTCTCCGCGTCCGCTACCTTAACCGCCTCCCGCGCCGCGGCCGCGACCCGGGTAACGCGGGACGCCCGCCACTCGAGCCACTCCAGCGTGTGGAGGTCGAACCACCGTTCCGTAAGGCCCTCGTAGCCGACCGCGGGGCGGAAAACGTCCTCGCCGAGTTTGTGGTAGCCGAGGAGTATCGGGTCCTGGCCGCCCCTCTCCTGTAAGTACGCCGTACGCGCCTTTTTGCCGTAGCCGAAGCGATAGTTGGGGTATCTGATGAAGTCGAGGTGTACGCCGTCGACGTCGTATTCGCGCGCGACCTCCGCGGCCACCGCGGCGAAGTAGTCGGCGAAGGCCGCTTCCGCGGGGTCGACGTACCAACCCTCGGCGTCGGCGCGGGCCATCTCGCGCTTGCTGTAGCGCGTCATCCGCCGGCCGTCGCGGCCCACGGTAACCCATTCCGGGCGCCGGTGGGCGACGTGGTCCGCCATCGGCGGCATCTCGGGCCCGGGCCAGACGTAGGCGACGTTGAGCCACGCGTGCACTTCGATATCGAACAGCCTCGCGGCGGCGATGACTTCGGCGAGGGGGTCGAAGGTTTCGGCCTGCCCCTCGAGCTTGCGCGAACGGGGCTCCGTTGCCGATTTATAATAGGCGTCGCCGGCCCGCCGGACCTGGACGAAGAGCGCGTCGACGTCGTAGGCCGCGGCGGTAGCCACCAATCGCTCGATCTCCCCTCGATTGTAGAGCGACTCGGTCGTTACCCACAGCGCGCGAACTTGCGCGCGCGGGTCGTCCGCGACCGCTGAAGCGGGCGCCGTTAATACGAGCAAGGCCAAGCCCAGGCCAATAAGATTTTTTTCTTTACCCAAGGCTATATATTTAGTATTAATTAATTCGCCGCGAGGGGGCAAGTTAAAAATTAAGAGAGTGTCTCGTAGGAGGTCCGATGCTTTATGAACTACTATTTCAATAGAACGCTCGGCGTTCCCTTTGACGAGGCCGTCGAGGGGGCGCGCGCGGCGCTGGCGCAAGAGGGCTTCGGCGTCCTGACCGAAATTGACGTAAAAGCGACCCTCAAGAAGAAGCTCGGCGTCGACTTCCGGCCTTACAAGATATTGGGCGCCTGTCACCCTGAATCCGCGCACCGCGCGCTCGAGGCCGAGGACAAGATCGGCCTTATGCTGCCGTGCAACGTCGTCGTCCAGGAGCACGCCCCGGGCGAGGTGGAGGTGTCGGCGATAGACCCGGTGGCGTCGATGGCCGCCGTCGACAATCCGGCCTTACGAGATGTCGCGGAGGGCGTCCGCGCGAAGCTCAAGAACGTAATCGAAAAACTTTAACGGGGTACGTTCAACGCCAAATAAGGAGGCGGGCGATGCCTGAGTTCGGCAATCCATTTTCGGGGTTAAAGCACGACCGCAAGTTGACGGACGAGGAGCTGGTCCGGGCGATGCGGTTTTTGGTCGCCGCGGAGTACGAGGCGGTCCAGCTCTATATGCAGCTCGCCGAGTCTACGGACGACGAGCTCGCGCGAGCCGTGTTGACGGACGTCGCCGACGAGGAGCGCGTCCACGCCGGCGAATTCCTTCGCGTTTTAAAGGAGCTGGCGCCGGAAGAGGTGAAATTTTACGAAGAGGGGGCACAGGAAGTCGAGGAGATAATCGGGAAGTTGAAATAAACGTTGGGGACGTAGCAAGTTCTTAGCGCGCGGGCCGCGGAGCCTGGCCGACCGGACGCCCAAACGCGTACGTCGATCTGAACGCTCGCCGACATTTTGCTGGCCGGCGGCCTAAGCGAAGGTAACTATGCTTATCCGCCGAAACGACGCATTTGATTTTTTTCCTTCGTAACTCGTTGCCGGAACGTACTTTACGAGGGAAATTTATTGACCGGCGTTAGTAAGGATGTTATAATTAAATGATGTAAAGGACTCAAATTTTTAATCTTAACAAAATAGCAAAATAATTTCGTTTTTTTTGAAACACGATCGCAAGGCGTTTTCGCCGCGGGGCGGGTCTAAGCGCGGCCGGGGTTTCCAAATGCGGCGACGAGTTTGGTCTATACGTACCGACGTCCGCCCTTGCTTTATGTTTTAAATAAGATAAAATATAAGAACGCCGAAAACGCAGCCCTACCGGTTATGGCTGCGTAAAGATAATTTAACGTTCGTTTGCGAATGAGGTTATCAAGATGAGAATGAATACGGCAACGTCGGCCGCGGTAGTCACGTTCTTAGCCTTAGCGCCCGTTGTGGGCGCCGCGGCCGAAATCTCGCCTGCGCTCGTACGGCACCTGGCGACGGCCGGCGCGGACGAATTCGTGCCGGTGACGTTCGCGCTCGACGGCGGCTTGGCGCCGGAAGCGCTCGAGGCGATGACTCAGGGTCTGGATAAAGCATCGGCGCGCGAGTTAGTTCGGAGCATAGCGAAAGAACGCGCCGCGCGAAGCCAAGCGGAGCTTTTGGCGGTCCTCAGGGATGCCGGAAGCCGCGACCTTGTCCGCGACGTTAGGCCGCTTTGGGCGGTCAACGTCGTGGCCGCCAAGGTGCGGGCGTCTTTCCTCACCGCCCTCGCCGCCGTCGACGGCGTGCGGCGCGTAAACCTCGACGCGGAATACCCCGTAACTTGCGGCCTCGCTTGGGGTGTAGCCAAGGTTGCCGCGGACCGTGTTTGGGATGAGCTGAAGATTACCGGCGCGGGTGTCGTCGTAGCCGTGACGGACACGGGCGTCGATTACGAGCACACCGACCTGCGCGAACGCGACTGGGTCAACGAAGGCGAGATCCCGGAAAACGGCATCGACGACGACGGAAACGGGTATATCGACGATTATCACGGTTGGAACACCTATAACGATACGAAAGAGACGCGGGGCGGCCCCAGCGGCCACGGCAGCCACTGCGCGGGTACGGTGTGCGGCGACGGGTCGGCCGGGACGCAAACGGGCGTCGCACCCGGCGCGTTGGTAATGCCGGTGCAAGTATTGTCCGACCGGGGTAGCGGCACCGAGTCCGGCGTTTGGGAAGGTATGCAGTACGCCTTCGATAACGGCGCCGACGTAACCAGTATGTCGCTGGGGTGGAAGCAGTACTGGAATCCGGATCGGGCGCGGTGGCGGACGTTATGCGAGACCCTCATCGCCGGCGGTATGGTTTATTCGATCGCCGCCGGGAATGAGCGAAGAGACAGCCGCTTACCGGCCCCCTTGAATATACGGACGCCGGGCGACGTGCCTGGCGTCATTTCCGTGGGTGCTACGACCCAGAACGACGTTTACGCGTACTTCTCTTCCTTCGGGCCGACCACGTGGCAGAGCGTCGCCCCCTGGAACGATTACCCCTACCCGCCGGGCCTTGTCAAACCCGACGTCTGCGCACCCGGTTACCAGATAACGTCGGTGCGTGGCATAACGGGTGGGTACACGGTCATGAGCGGCACGTCCATGGCTACTCCTCACGTAGCGGGCCTTGCCGCCCTTATCCTCGAAGTTGACCCCGAGCTTACCAACGCCGAGGTGCGGAATTGGATGGAGAATTATGCCCTCGACCTCGGCGAAACGGGTAAAGATAACGATTACGGCTCCGGGCGGATCCGCTGTTACGAGACGATTTCCGCGATGCAGGCGACGCCGGTGACGTTGAAATACTTTGCGGCCGAGGCCGCGAAGGAAGGCGTCCGCGTGCGGTGGGCGACCGCGTCCGAGAAGATGCTCGCGGGCTTCAACCTCTACCGGCGGCGCGTACGCGAGAACGGAAACTCGGCCGCGAGCGTCGACTCGGCGCATACGTACGCCAAGTTGAACCGCCACCTAATGCAAGGAAAGAGCCCCTATACCTATAACGACTGGGACGCCGCCGCGGGCTCCCGCTACGAGTATTTGCTCGAGGCCGTGGACGCAACGGGGCATACCTATAAGTACGGGCCGGTTTTGGTGCGCGCGGGCGGCAAAACGTTGCCCGTCGCTTGCTGGCTCGCGCAGAGCGTACCCAACCCCGCGCGCGGACGAGCGCTCATCAAGTTCGGCGTTGCCGAAGGTTTTGGCGGCCGGGCCGTTATCGAGGTATACGATCTGAGCGGCCGGCGGCTCCGAACGCCGGTGGACGGGCAATACGGCGCGGGCGTTTACGAAGTTGAGCTTGACACCTCGACGCTCGCCCCCGGCATCTACGTTTACCGGATGTCCGCCGGGCCGTTCAAGGCCGCGAAGCGGATGGTCGTGGCGCGTTAGACGTTCGCCGTCCGTTCGAAGGCGTTTTGCCTTAAAAACTGGAAGCGGGTAACCGGTCCAGTTGACGTACCGGCCGTAACTGGCCGGTATGGCATAAGGAACAAGGTTGGTATTTATCGGTCCTGGAGGTCCGTTATGGGATTTAAATTAAAAACCAAAGCAGCCCTCTTGGCGGTGGCGGTTTCGTGTTTCCTCGCGGGCGCGATCGTCACCGGGACTTTAGATCTAACGCCTTGGGGTAGGGCCGCGCCTCAAACGTCCGGCGACCTCGAGGCCTTGCGGCGCATCGGCCAGGGGTTTTCCGGCGTCGTTAAGCAAGTTTCGCCGTCGGTGGTTAACGTACAAGTCTCCCAAGCCGTTAAAATGCCGCATCCCCCGTTCGGCGAATCGCCCTTCGACTTCTTCGGCGAGGGCCCGTTAGGAAGGTTCTTCGAATGGCCCGAAGGCGAGGATTATCTCCGGCAAGGTGCCGGCTCGGGCGTCATCGTGAGCAAGGACGGCTACATCCTCACGAATAACCACGTCATCGAGGGTGCCGATGAAATAACGGTTACGACGAACAAAGGTGAGGAACACGAAGCCGACGTCGTGGGAACGGACCCCCGCACCGACCTTGCCGTAATAAAGGTCAAGGGTAAGGACCTCCCGGCGGCGAAGCTGGGGGACTCCGAACGGATCGAGGTCGGCGAGTGGGTACTTGCCGTGGGGAACCCGTTCCAACTTGAGAATACGGTGACCGCGGGCATTATTTCCGCGCGCGGCCGGTCGAACGTGGGCCTAGCCGACTACGAGGACTTCATCCAAACCGACGCCGCCATTAATCCCGGGAATTCCGGCGGGCCGTTGGTGAACCTCGACGGCGAAGTTATCGGCATAAACACCGCGATCGCAACCCGCACCGGCGGCTTCATGGGTGTCGGTTTCGCCATCCCCATAAACATGGCGAAGCAGATAATGGAGCAACTCATCAAGACGGGTAAGGTCACGCGCGGCTGGCTGGGCATTTACATTCAACCGATAACGCCCGAGCTCATGAACCAATTTAAGCTCAAGTCGACGGAGGGCGCGCTCGTGGCGGACGTGAACGAGGACGGGCCCGCCGAGAAGGCCGGGATGAGGCGGGGCGACGTTATCGTCGCGTACCGGGGCGAGAAAATTAAGGACCCCAACAATTTACGCAACCTGGTCGCCGCGACGGACGTCGGGACCTTGGCCGACGTTAAGCTAGTCCGCGACGGCAAGGAAAGAACTTTGCGCGTCAAGATAGGCGAGTTGCCCGAGGAAGTGGCGGCCATAGGGCGCCCGTCGGGCCGGGACCTCGAGAAGGACCTCGGCTTCAACGTGGGTAATCTCACGCCCTCCCTCCGGCGCAAGCTGGGGTTGCCCGAGGACCAGGAGGGCGTCGTGGTCGGCAGCATAAGGCAGGCGAGCGACGCTTACCAGAACGGCCTCCGTAAGGGCGACGTCATCGTCGAAGTTAATAGGGAGGCCGTCTCCGACGTGGGCGACTTCAACCGGGCGGTGTCGGATATTTCCGTGGGTGACCAAGTCTTGCTCGTGGTCATAACGGAGGGCCACACGCGGTACGTGACCTTCGAGTTGGGAAAATAGACGCCTATGGCCTCGCGGACCAAACGCGACTATTACGAGGTTTTGGGCGTTTCCCCAGGCGCGCCGCTCGACGAGATAAAGAAAGCCTATCGCCGGTTGGCGTTGCAATATCACCCCGACCGCAACCCGTCGCCCGACGCGTCCGAGAGGTTCAAGGAAGCTTCCGAAGCCTTCGAGGTCCTCGCCGACGGCGAAAGGCGCCGCATCTACGACGCGTACGGCCACGAAGGCCTGCAAGGCCGCGGGTACGGCGGCATCACCGATCTCGACGAAGTATTCGAACATTTTTTCTCCGCGGGTGGCATCTTCGGCGATCTGTTATCGGACCTTTTCGGGACGGGCGCCGCGCGCCGGCGGCGTAGGCCGCGGCGCGGTCCCGATATCCTCGCTCGGGTAAAGCTCCAGTTCGAAGAGGCCGCCCGCGGCGCCGAACGCGAGGTAGAGGTCGAGAGGTTGCGGACGTGCGGCGACTGCGACGGCACGGGCGGCGTCGGGGGCGCCGCGCCGAAAGTCTGCCCCGTGTGCCACGGCGCGGGAGAAATAATCCAGCGGCACGGCTTCTTCAGCGTGAGTACGCCCTGCCCCCGTTGTCAAGGCGGGGGCGAAGTAGTTGGCGAGCCGTGCGATAAGTGCGGGGGCCGCGGCGTTCGGCTGGAGCGGCGCCCGATAAGCGTCAACGTACCGGCGGGCGTGGCGGACGGGATGCGCGTTCGCCTCGTCGGCGAGGGAGAGAGCGGCCGTTACGGCGGCCCGCCCGGAGACCTCTACGTCGAGGTTCGCGTTAAACCGCACAAAATGTTTGGCCGCGAGCGCGACGACGTACTGTACGAGCTAGACGTTTCGCCCGCGCGCGCGGCTTTGGGGGGCAACATCGTCGTACCCACGCTTCGGGGCGAGGAAAGGATAAAGGTCCCCGCCGGCAGCCAGCACGGCGACGTCGTTAAAATAAAAGGGGCTGGTTTGCCCCGGCCCGGCACCGACGTGGTTGGCGACCAATTAGTTACGTTGCGCGTGAGGGTCCCGAAAAGGTTGAGAAAAAAGGCCAAGAGAGTCTACGAGGAACTTCTGGAGTTGGAAGGCGAGGCGCAGTGAGGGAAATATTTTTTTCGACGGTGGCGGCGGCGGCCGTCGCTTTTTTAGTCGTTATGCCGTCGGCGTGCGGAGAGAAGGAGGACCCCGCGGCCGTGCTGAAGACCCGCGCGGAGGCCCGCTACGCCGAGGGCAAGTACGACGACGCGGTACGTTTGTACGACAAGTTATCGGTCGATTACCCCGCTTACGCGGCCGCCGAGAAGGTCCGCGACGCGCGCAAGCGGGCCGAGGCCAAGGGCCTTTTCGAGGTTGCCCGTAAGCTGGCGCGGTCCGGTCGCGACGAGGAGGCGGAGGAGGCCCTTCGAGACGCATTGGCGCTTGCCCCGGACGACGCAGACGTCAACTACGGCGTCGGGTGGGTTTACATCGAAACGGCTTTACGATATCGGAGCCGAGCGCAAGCCACCAAAGGTCCGGCGCGCGGCAATTATATGGCGTTCGCGGACGCGTCCGCGGACCTCGCGCGCGAGCGTTTCGAACGGAGCGTTAAGTTAAGCCCCGAGCATTGGGCCGGTTATCGCGGCATGGCGGTCTACCACCTTTACCGCGGCGAATACGACGAGGCGTTGGAAGCGCTCGCCGACGCCCAAAAATATTCCAAAAAACCAGAAGACGACGTCGCGGTTGAGAGACTTCGCGTCCAGGTATACGTCGACCAGAAAAAGTTCGCCCAAGCCAAGGAGGTTATAGACCGGCTCGTAGAAAAATATCCGGAAAGGGGCGAGACTTATTCGGCACTTGCCGAGTATTACATTGGCGCGTATTACGTCTCGCGGCGGGAGTCGGACGTCGACGAGGCGATCAAAGCCTTGGAGGTCGGCGTTACAAAAAAATTCGAAGACCGCGCAACGAGGAACGGGGCGTATTCGTTGCTTTCGCGGCTACGGCTGAGCAAAGGAGACTACGACGGCGCCTTGTCGGCGGCCAAGGCCGCGCTCGCAGACGACCCGTTCAACGACCTGTTCGCCGAACAATATGCCGCCGCGTGGCAAAGGGTAAAGTCGACCGAAAGAAGGCGATAGTTCGAATTCGCAGGAGGGCCCATGCGCGTTCCGGTAATTTTAACTTGCGCGGTTTGCGCGGCGGCCGGGGCGTTCGCTTCCTACCCCGGCAAGATCGTCTTCACCTCGGACCGAGATGGGAACCACGATATATACATAATGGAAGGCGACGGCTCCGACGTCGTGCGTTTGACGAGCGACGACGCGTACGAAGACCAGCCGGCCCTGTCGCCCGACGGCGAGCTCGTCGTATTCGTAAGTAACCGCGACGGCAACAACGAGCTCTACGTCGTCGGCGCCGACGGCAAGGGCCTACGGCGTTTAACGGATACCCTCTACCCGGAATTGGACCCGTCCTTCTCGCCCGACGGCAAATGGGTAATATTCACGTCTATGGCCGGGGGCGACAAGGATATTTGGCGCTTGAATATTGAGACCGGCGAGACCGAGGAATTGGTCGCCGGCGAGGGCGACCAGTTTATGGGTCGCGCGGCCGCCGACGGCGCGTTGGTCTACATCGAGGACGGCGGCAACGACGACGTCATCCTGCTCGAGGACGGCGTAAGGAGAAACCTGAGTCGGTCGCCGGGTATCGACACGATGGCGTCCTTTTCCGCGGACGGTAGGGTCATATACTTTACGAGCAACCGGGCCGGCAACTACGATCTGTTCGCGGTTAAGCGCGACGGCTCGGGCGTCCGGGAGGTGATTGCGTTAGAGAGTCTGGAGGGCCGAGCTTCGGCATCGCCCGACGGTCAGTATCTATCGATAACCTCAGATAAAGACGGCGACCTCGAGATCTACGTCATATCGCCCGAGGGCGGAGTTGTGGAGCAATTAACCGAAAACGAGTGCCAGGATTACGAACCGTTCTGGAGCAAATAACGGCCGCGGCGCGCGGCCCCGCGATACGGAGGAATTATGAAAAGGTTGGCCGACGTCTTCATCGTAGCCGGTTTTGTAGGTTGGCTTTTGGCGGTATTAACCCGTCTTGCGAATCGCGACTTTATATTCCCGGCGCTTCAACTCCCGGCGCAGACTTATCTCGATTTCGGTTGGACCTGTTTCATGGCCGCCGCGGTTTTCTTATTACGTCAGGTAAGGGACAGGTAAATTGAAGGTACTTATCACGGGCGGCGCGGGCTTCATCGGTTCCCACGTCGTCGAGCGGTACCTCTCGGCGGGGTGGGACGTGGCCGTCGTGGACGACCTCTCCACCGGGCGGGGGGATAACGTCCCGGAGGGCGCGACCTTTTACGAACTCGACATCCGCGACCTCGAGTTCGCGGAAGTAGTCGCCGCGGAGCGGCCGGACGTCCTCAGCCATCACGCCGCCCAGATGGACGTCCGCATTTCTACCGCCGAGCCGGCCTTCGACGCGGACGTGAACATTATCGGCTCGATCAAAGTGATCGAGGCGGCGCTTGGGGCGGGGGTCCGAAAGTTCATCTTCGCCTCGAGCGGGGGAGCGGTTTACGGCGAGCCCGAGAAGCTGCCGGTAGACGAGGATGCGCCGGCCCGGCCCGTCTCCCAGTACGGCTGTTCCAAGCTCGCGGTGGAGCGCTACCTCTACCTCTACGGCGTCCAACGGGGCCTCGACTACGTCGCGCTCCGGTACCCGAACGTCTACGGGCCGCGCCAGGACCCGCGCGGCGAGGCGGGCGTCACCGCCATCTTCGCCTTGAAGATGCTCGAGGGTGAGCCGTGCACGATTTACGGCGACGGCACCGAGTCCCGCGATTACGTATACATCGACGACGTCGTCGACGCGCACGCGCTGGCCGCGGAAAGCGGTTACAACGGCGTCCTCTGCATTGGCTCGAGCGAAGAGATTACGGTCCCCGAAATCTTCGCCGAGCTCTCGGCGTTGACGGGCAATAAAGTCGAGCCGCGGCGCGAGCCGCTTCGCCCGGGCGAAATACATCGCATTTGTATCTCCGGCGAGAAGGCCAAAGCGGAACTGGGCTGGGAGCCCAAGGTATTATTCGCGGACGGCCTTGCGCGGCTGGTAGAGCACGTGCAGGAGAACAGGGGTCGTTACGCGTAGAAACGACGGCAGCCGGAACGTTGTTCTTCCTCAGCGGCCGCGCTTGTATTACGGCGTTTTATAAATTAAATATAGATCGTTCTGAGAAAAACGCCGGCCTCCGGGCCGGCGTCTTTTATACGCGGCTTATTGTGGGTTAAAAGACGAACTCCGGGCCGAGGTATAAGAACGGCGACCCAAAAGTTGAGTAAGCGACCATGCCCTCGTAAAACCCGAAGTTATCCGACAAGCCGCCCGCGGATACCCTCAGACGGATGGACTGAATCAGCGGCACGTGGCCCTCAACGCCAAATTTCGTAGTAACCAGATAATCGAGGCCGTTACCCTTTACTACGATACCGCCGCGATAAGAGAAGTAGAAGTCGACCAATCCCTCGCCGTCCGCGAACCCGGCGACTGCTCCGAACCTACCGCCAAAGCCGATGTTATCGTGACTTATGTCCTCGAGGGGCGGCCCCATTTTCCAAGTCGGTGTTTTTCCGTAGCTGATAAGAGGTGCGAAGTAAAGGTCGACCGGGTTGTCGTAGGTAACTTTCACGACGAGGTAGTTGTCGAAATTTAGCATGTAAAAACCGTAATCCTTGTTTTTCGCCGTCCATTTCCGGTAGTCGAGAGATAATCTGTAACCGAACGGTTTGCCGTCGATGCCGAAAGCCGCGTTAAACGTCGGCGCGGCGCGCCGGTATCCTTCGCCGGCCCACACGCCCAAGCATACCGAAACGTCCTTTGCGGCGACCGCGACGGTTGCTGAGGCCGCTAGGACGCCCATAACGATAATTCCCTTCCGCATAGGATCCACCTCCGTGCGTTTTACGGGTTATGACGTTGATTGGCCACGTTAACCTTAAACTATTTTTTACGAATTGCATTATTCTCCCGCCGGGTCAGTTCGTTAAGGATTTTTTAAGTTTTTTCGGAGCCGCGCGAAAGCGGCTAAGATTACCCCGTCCGAGAAGCACCCCATACTGCCGCCTCCCGAAGCCTTTTCGAAAAACGTTTTTAACCGGTAACCACATTTTACCCTCGTTCGGTGGTCATTAAATCGAGTCTTATTCTTTAGATATTTATTAATAAATCGCTTTAATATATTTTATGTAACCGATTGGCTATAAACGTAATATAATACGGGAATTTTTATATATTAAAACGACGGCCTGGATGCCCGCAGCCCCCTCGTCGCCGTCGCCGTGATCGGCGCGACCGTCAAATTTACCTATTACTCGGCCCCGCCAATCCTTGTTTGCCTGGAACCCGGAATGTTACCTACATATTATATTAAAAATCTTATCGGGCACAAGGATTTTTTTAGCTACGGCCTTTCCCTCCAGGTGGCGCGCGACGTTGGCGTCCGCCGAGGCCGCGGCGAAGACCTCCTCCTCGCTCGCGCCCGCGGCCACGTCGACGCGGCCGCGCACCTTCCCGTTTACCTGGATTACGACCGTAACCAGCGCCGCCGCGGTGGCTTCGGCGTCGTACTCCTCCCACTTCTCGCGGAAGACCGTGTCGCCGTGACCCGCGCGGCGCCAGAGCTCCTCCGCCATATGGGGCGCGAAAGGCGCCAGCATTTTAATTAAATGGTGGAGGGCGTAGCCGAAGGCCGGAGATTTTCGGTTCTCGAAGGCGTAGAGCCGGTTCACGAACTCCATCAAGAACGCGACGCACGTATTGAAGTGCAGGCGTTCCAGGTCGTCCGTTACGCGCTTGAGGGTACGGTGCGTCGCGACGTAGAGGTCCCTTTCCGCGGCCGACAGCGACGCCGCGTCTACCGACGCGCGGACGCCCTCTATATTCCCGTCGACCAGGCGCCAAACGCGCCCCAGCCACCGCGCCGTGCCGCCGACCCCTTCCTCGGTCCACTCCATATCTTTGCCCGGCGGGCCGGCGAACGTTATATAGACGCGCGCGACGTCGGCGCCGTGTTCGGCGATGAAAGGCCCCGCCGCCACCGTGTTTCCTTTCGACTTCGACATTACCTCCATCGACGACGAGCCGTCGGCTTTCGGTACGCGGGCCTTGACCATACCCTGGTTGAAGAAGAGGGGGAAGGGTTCGACGTCCCGCACGAGGCCGACGTCGGCCAAAAACTTTTGGAAGAAGCGCGCGTACAGCAGGTGGCTGACGGCGTGCTCGTCGCCGCCGACGTACTGGTCGACCGGCATCCAGAAGTTGACGCGCGCCGGCTTCCACGGCGCGTCGGCGTTACGGGCGTCGCAGTAGCGCAGGAAGTACCAGCTCGAGTCCACGTACGTGTCCATCGTATCGGCGTCGCGCTCCGCCGGGCCGCCGCACTTCGGACACGTCGTTTCTATGAACTCGCGGCAACTCGCGAGCGGCGAGCGTTCCGCGGGCGTGAAGTCCACCTCGTCCTCGGGGGGAAGCAGTACCGGCAACTCCTCGTACGGGACCGCGATTTCGCCGCACGCGGCGCAGTGGACTATCGGTATGGGCGCGCCCCAGTAGCGCTGGCGGCTTATGAGCCAGTCGTGGAGGTGGTAGTTAACCGCCGGCCGGCCCCAACCGCCCTTCGGGCCGTCTTCGGCCAGCCTGGCGTTACCCTCCTCGGACGTAAGGCCGGAGTAGGGGCCCGAGCTTTCCATAACGCCGTAATCCTCGAAAGCCTCCGTCATCTCGCGCTCGTCGGCGAGCTCGCCGTCGACGGCGCGTATGACAGGCACTACCGGAATATCGTATTTACGGGCGAAGAGAAAGTCGCGTTGGTCATGGGCCGGCACGCCCATGACCGCGCCCTCGCCGTAGCTTATCAAAACGTAATCCGCTACCCATATTGGTATCTCGTCGCCGCTGAGCGGGTTGCGGGCGTAGCGGCCGGTAAAGACGCCGGCCTTCTCGGTCGCCGCGGCGGCGCGGTCGACTTCTTTTTTCTTCACGGCCTCGCGGCAGAACGTCTCGATGTCGCTTTTGGTCGGGAGGCCTTCGGTTAATTCCGCGATAGCCGGGTGCTCGGGCGCGAGGGCCATAAAGGTTACGCCGTAAAGGGTGTCGCCGCGCGTGGTGAAGACGTCGAAGTGTCGGTCGCCGCCGCCCACCACCGGGAAGCGGACCGTCAAACCTTCGCTGCGACCTATCCAGTTGCGTTGTAAGGTTATTACGTGGCGGGGCCAGTTCTTTTCGATAAGCTCGAGATCGTCGAGCAGGCGGTCCGCGTAGGCGGTGATTTTGAAGTACCATTGCTTCAGGTGGCGCCGCTCCACGGGCGTGTCGCAGCGGTAACAGGCGCCCTCGACGACCTGCTCGTTGGCGAGGACGGTATTACAGCTCGGGCAGAAGTTAGCCGGGCCCGAGGCGCGGTAGGCCAGGCCGCGCTCGTATAATTTCAGGAAGAGCCATTGCGTCCATATGTAATAGTCGGGTCGGCAGGCCGCGATTTCGCGGCGCCAGTCGTAGCCGACGCCCGCGCGCTTGAGCGTCTCGCGCGAGGTCGCGATGTTCTCCTCGGTCCAGGCGGTGGGCGACACGCCCCGCTGGATGGCGGCGTTCTCCGCCGGCAGGCCGAAGCTGTCCCACCCGATCGGATGGAGGACTTCGTAGCCCCGCATCATTTTGTAACGGTTGAGTACGTCGCCGATGAAGTAGTTCTTCATGTGGCCGACGTGCAGGTCCCCGGAGGGGTAGGGGAACATTTCCAGAAGATAGAACTTGGGTTTTGGCGAATCCTCGTTGGCTTCGAAGAGGCCTATCTCTTCCCAGAATTCCTGCCATCGCCTTTCGACGGCCGGCGCGTCGTAGTCGTCGTTGGTTTTTGTCACGGCCTCGGACCTCGGCGAGTATAATTATGAAAACGGCGGGCCGAGCGCCCGCCTGTGGTCTTTTATGGATATACTACCGCTGGCGGACGCTCACGCTTCCTCTAGAAGTAGAGCCAGTTGCCGGCAACCTTCGTTACGCATCGCCGTTTTATAACATAAATTTAAGGCCGGGTCAACGTTAAATTAAGCGGCTGAATACCTCGTCCGAGAGGAACAGGCCCCGGCGGCTCAGGCGTACGTTGTCGCCATCTACCGTTACCAAACCGGTCCCGGCTAATTCGGCCAACTCGTTTTTATAATAAACCTTCGGATTGACCCCCGTCCGCTCTTCGAACGCCGCGGCGTCTAAGCCGGCCGTAAGGCGAAGGCCCAAAACGGCCGCGGTCCGCATCTCGCGATAAGGGTCCGACGGTTCGGGGTTCGCCAAGGGCCAGCGCCCGGTGGCCGCCTCGGCGAAGTATTCGTCCAATTCCCGCGGGTTCCGATATCTGCCGCGGCGCCAATGGCTCGCCGCCGAGGGCCCGAAGCCGAGGTACTCCTCGTCTCGCCAATATTTGAGGTTGTGGCGGCACTCGCGCCCGGGCCGGGCGAAGTTCGATATCTCGTATTGGACCAAGCCGCCGGCGGCCAGGAGCTCGAGCGCGTCGTAGTACATCGCGGCTTGCTCGTCGTCCCCGGGGAATACGTAGGCCGCGCGTTCGCGGAAGAGCTCGACGTCCGCCTCGAGCGTGAGGGCGTATATGGATACGTGTTCCGGCTTCAACGCGAGCGCGCGCCGCAGGTCCGCGGCCCAACCCCGGCGTTCCTGGCCCGGCAGGCCGTACATCATATCCAAAGAGACGTTATCGAAGCCTTTGGCCCGCGCGCGCCAATAGGCGTCCTCCGCCTCCGTCGGCTCGTGCCGCCGTCCCAAAATCGTCAACGTCGCGGCGTCGAAGGTTTGCATCCCGAGCGACAGGCGGTTAACGCCCGCCGCGGCCAACGCGTCCAAAATTTCCGGCGACAGCGTCTCCGGGTTGGCCTCGCAGGTCACTTCGGCGCCCGGCGCGACGGGAAAGTGGTTCGCCGCGGCCGTTAAGATGCGGCCGAGCCCCTCGGCGCCAAGGACGGGAGGCGTCCCGCCGCCCAGGTAGAGCGTGTCCGCGCGCGCCTCCCCGACGTATAGCGCCGCGGCCTCAAGCTCACCCCCGAGCGCGACGACGTAACGTCTTACAAGGTCTTCGTCATATACGTTGGTCGCGAAGTCGCAGTAACTGCACCGGCTCGAGCAAAAAGGTACGTGTACGTATATGCCCAACATATTTCGCAACAAAAAAGGGGCGACGCCGTCGCCCCCTTCGCCGCGGCTTACTTTACGGCTATTCGGCGGCCGTGAAATCCCACCATTTCCTTAGCCGCCAACGGTCCTTGCCCTCTTGGTTTTTGTATTTCTCGAATTCGAAATTGCAGTAACCTTTATCGGCGTGGTAGCCGTTCAGCTCGTCCACCATGACGAGTAAATTGATGGATACGTTGTCGGCTCGGAACGTCGTCGCGGTCGGCTCCGGTTCGCCGACGTTTCGGGTCGGTATGGTGAGGTTGATGCTGTAAGCATTTTCGAACATATTTTCGGTAGCGTCCCAGTCCTCGGTATAGCTCCACGATTCCGGGATTATGTATTCCTTGCCCGGCGGTTTCTGGCCCACGTCGTCGGGGTCGAAGTAGAAGACGAAGCTGGCGCTCAGCGCCTTTTTATAATTTTCGATGAGCTTTTGATTGTAAGCGGTCTCGATATTTTTCAGGACGTTGGCCGGCGTGGTCATCTCGGGCGCCGGTTCGGGGGGCTGTTCTTCGGGGGGGCTGAACAAACACCCCGTGAACGTCAGCGTCGCCGCGGCCAGCGCGGCGGCGGCAAGGCCGTTCCGCGCTATTCTTAAATTTTTATTGTACTTCTTCATCGGCTCCTCACGACTTTTATCCTCTGGTTTTGTTAACCCTACGTATTATACGCGATTAGAAGGCCCGTGTCAAGCATTTCCGCCGTATAAGTAGCCGAACGTTCGAAGTCGTTACGCGTCGTCGTGGGCGAATGTTGCCGGCGCCTGGCCCTGCTCGCGGCCTGCCTTGAGGGCGGCCGATACTAGAAAGTGTAACTCAAGCCCGCGTCGAAGTCGAAGAAAGTTTCGGCGGGCACCTCCTTGTAGCGGCGCACGCGGTCGCGAATGGTAACGGCGTGGGAGTTATTCGTATTAAAAGCGAGCGACAAGTTCTTGAAGACTACGTACGTGATGCCGGCGCCGCCGCTGTAACTTTGCCGCAATTCCCAATCCTCCGGCTTGGGGTTGTAAACCGTGTCGCTTTCGTCACTTTCGTATGAGAACCTTAGATTTATCTTTAACTTATCCGAAGTGTTGATTTCCGTGCCCGGGGAGACGTTTACGACCAAACGGCGTCTATTGCTCTCCGGGCTCCGCGGGTAAAATTCGCGGCCGTAGGTCAAATCTACCGTTACGTCGGGTTTGAAGAGCTCGCCGAATTCGCGCCGGGCCTT
>WVWN01000062.1:110121-128701 GCA_011773985.1 Candidatus Zixiibacteriota bacterium
CGGCTGGTTTTCCGGATATCCGTACGGATTTCGAGCGTCGTATCGCGGGTTACGTCGTATATAAAACCGGTACTCAGATAGATGTTTACGTCGTCGAGGTCCTCGCTTTTGGCCGTCTCCGGGTCGTCGTATCGGTAAAGGGTGAGGTTCATGGCGGTATTCACGTCCACGCGTAAATCTTTGGTCCAGTCGAAGCCTATGCTGCCGTCCAAGTTATTAACCTTGGTCGTTTGGTCCTGTTTCTCGAACAGCAATTTGTGCGGCCGGCTTTCGGTGAGATAGTGGGCCAGATGAAAAGTTATGTCTTCGCCCAGCGCCAGGTCGAAGTCGGTGGTTACTTTGAAGCTTTGGGAGGTCGCGCAAAGCCTGGCTTTTTCCGGATAAAGTTCGGGGTCGGGGAGTTTTTTGTTATCGTCGTATAAAACGTTTTCGGACTCGGCGTATTCGATGCCGACGTTTATTTCCGAGTGCTCGCCGGGGGTCAGACGTACCGTGGCGTTATCGGTGAAATTGGACCCCTCCGCGTCGTATACGGGCTCGTCGAATTGTTTTTCGTACATAGCTTTGTTCAGATAATAATCCAGTTTCCGCCCGAAGGTAACCGAATTGGTGAGCGAGAGTAGGGAGCTCACGTTGTAGGTTACGTCGCCCTGGGCGTTGCCGTTTAACGAATCGCTGTCGAGGCCGGGTACCAGGTTATCGCGGGCGACGTTGTCCGAAACGCCGAAAGATAAATTCAGGTTGACCTTTTCGCTCAGGTCCTTGTTGGTGTTGAGTTGGGCCGATAGGCCGTTACCTTTCTTGCGGGAAAGAACCAGCTTGGGCGGCCGGGGCGGGAAGGTACGCGTCCTCGCGAGTTCGATCTTCGAAGAATCGATGCTGCCGGAATAGTCGAGGCTAAAAGAGGTGGCGGCCGTCAGGTTGTAGTCGATGCCGCCGCCGTAATTATGGCCGCGGCCGCTCGAGGGCGGCGGGACCGTCCCCTCCTGGATTATGACCCTTTGCGACGACTCGTCGACCCCCAACGTTAAGTCGGCTTTTAAATCGTCCGAAAATTCGTAATCGAGGGAGGAGTTGACGTTGTTCGAGGAGCTTTCCGTTTTGAACTCCGCGTATTCCTCGCTCCAGGGGCGATGAACCAAACTATACGTATTCCCGTACGCGACGCTCAAGCGCCAGGGCGACGGCGGGTCGTAGTCGACGGAGAGGCTGGTGTTACGGCCTCGCGAGGACCGGTTGTCCTCGCGGTTGTAGCCGTTCTCGAGCGACGTCGACGTCGAGAAATCGACGTTTTCCGTAAGAGGTACGGTGTACGAGACGCTCGTGTTTGCATTTCTTGAATCGCTTACCGAGAAATAACCCAGGTCGATGGTCTTGGCAG
This sequence comes from Candidatus Zixiibacteriota bacterium, assembly GCA_011773985.1. Taxonomy (GTDB): domain Bacteria; phylum RBG-13-66-14; class B26-G2; order WVWN01; family WVWN01; genus WVWN01. The sequence goes on from WVWN01000062.1 coordinate 111,503, forward strand.
ATTCGCCCTCGCCGCCTTCTTCCTGGGCCCACGCCGGCGCGAGGCCGAGCAGGCACGCTATCGCTAAAAAATACTCCGTCTTAAATTTCATTTAAAAACGACGTTCCCGCCGCCAACGGCCCCGCGCCGAAGTTCTGCGCGACGGTCTGGCCTACGTCCGCGAGGCTCGCCCTCGTCCCGAGCGAGACGGCGCCCTGAAAGCGCCGGTGCCACGCCAGGAGAGGCGCGTATTCGCGGCTGTGGTCCGTGCTCGGCGTCGTGGGGTCATTTCCGTGGTCCGAAACGATTAGTAGCAGGTCCTTCGCGTCCATCTCACTTTCCACCGCCGGCAGCGCCTCGTCGAACCGTTCCAAAGCGCGAGCGTAACCCTCCGCGTCGTTGCGGTGGCCGAAGACGGTGTCGGTATCGTTGAGGTCGGCAAGGACCAAACCCTCGAAGTCGTCGCTTAGTTCCGACTTTATTACGGAGATCCCGGCCGCGTTGTCTTCGGTGTGGCGGTAGCGCGTGAAGCCGCGGCCGGCGAAAATGTCGTCGACCTTGCCGACGCCGCTGACGGTGAAGCCGCGCGCCGAAAGCTCGTCGAGTAACGTGGGCGCGGGGGGCGCAAGCGAATAGTCGCGCCGGGCGTCGTTTAACCGGCGAAAGGACCCCGGCTCTCCGGCAAAAGGCCTGACGATAACTCTCCCCACGCGGTAAGGGCCTGTCATCACCTCCCGCGCCTTTTCGCCGATGCCGTAGAGTTCCTGGAGCGGTACCACGTCGGTATGGGCCGCGATTTGGCACACGCTGTCCGCAGACGTGTAAAGTATCAACGCGCCCCTCCGAAGGTGCTCGCCTCCCAGCTGGGCGACGATTTCCGTGCCCGAAGCCGCGCGGTTACCGATAAATTCGTACCCCGTCGCGGCCTTTAAATTCTCAACGACTTCTTTTGGAAATCCGTCGGGGAAGACGGGAAAGTTTTCTCTTAGGACCAAACCGGCGATTTCCCAATGGCCGCTTGTCGAATCCTTGCCCGCGGCGGTCATAGCCATTTTGCCGTAACCGCCGGTCACGGCGACGTTCTCGAAACCCGGAAGCGGAGACAGGCGGCCGAGGCCGCGCCGGGCCAGGTGGGGGAGTTGTAGTTTCCCCCGAGCTTTAACGACGTTCCCGAGACTGTCCGAACCTTCGTCGCCGAAATCCCCGGCGTCCGGCAACTCGCCGACTCCCACGCCGTCGAGGACGAGGACGATGACGCGGTTAAACCGCCGATCGGTCCGTTTCATCTTTCAACGCGGCCAGCGCGGGACCCAAGGGCGGCTTCGCGACCCCGGCTTCCGTAATGATCGCGTCGACCAGGCGTGCGGGCGTGACGTCGAAGGCCGGGTTCGAAACGCCGACCCCCGGCGGGGCCGTCCGTACGCCGCCGAATCCCGTTACCTCTTCGTAGGTGCGTTCCTCGACGGGGACGTCGGCGCCCGAAGCTGTGTCGAAGTCGACGCTCGAGAGAGGTGCCGCGACGTAGAAAGGAACGAGGAAGTGCCGCGCCAATATCGCCAGGTTCAACGTACCGATTTTGTTCGCGACGTCGCCGTTGGCCGCGACCCGGTCGGCGCCGACGAGCACGCAGTCGACTCGACCTTGCGCCATCACCGTCGCGGCCGCGTCGTCGCAGATGAGCGTCGCGGGGACTCCGGCCTGCATAAGCTCCCAGGCCGTGAGCCGCGCACCTTGGAGCAGCGGCCTCGTCTCATCCACGTAAACGGAAATGTTCTTGCCCTCTTCCGCGGCGGCGTAGACGACGCCCAACGCCGTACCGTAGTCGACGGTCGCGAGAGCGCCCGCGTTGCAGTGCGTCAAGACCGTGGCCCCGTCCCTCAAGAGCGCGGCGCCGAATTTGCCCATCCGCCGGTTAGCGTGCCGGTCTTCGTCCGCGATCGCCTCGGCCTCGCGCGCGAGCCTTCCGTAAAGTTCTTGCGCGGAGGGTCCCTTTTCCTCGGCCGCCCTTACCATACGCCTGACGGCCCACGACAGGTTGACGGCCGTGGGGCGTGCCGTCTCCAGGTAATCCGCGGCCCGGGCGACGTGGTTGCGCACCTCTTCAGGCGAAACGTTCCCCGCGGCGCGCGCGGCGAGCAATACGCCGTAAGCCGCGGCCACGCCGATGGCCGGCGCACCCCTCACGACCAGCCGCCGTATCGCTTCGTGGACCTCCTCGACCTTCTCGCACCGTTCGATAACCAACTCGCCGGGCAAGAGCGTCTGGTCGATAAGCTCCAACGCGTCGCCGGTCCACTTCAGCGTGGGTAGGCGCATGCTTCGCGTGCCTCCACGTTAATCAAAGATTCTATTCTAAACGCCATCTTAAGTCAAGGATTAACGCCGCCCGAGGCCAAAGCGAAGGCCTGCCTCCGAGTTACTTGCTTCGGCCCCGCCCCTATGGTAAATTAAACCGTATCCGAAACCGAAACCGGACCGCGGCCCCCGAATGTGTCGCGGGTTCGCGATAGGCCAGGGGGGCACCGATGGTGGAAGAGAAGAAGATCGACTTAGGAGCGGGCCGGGAAGCCGTATTGAAGGCCGAGCTTGAGCAACGGCCGCCTTTGGAGCCTATTGTGGCGGTGGTCCATATCGCGGCTCCTTGGTGGCCGGGCGGCGCGCGCCGCAGGATAATTCAGTTTTTAGACGGGTTGGTCGCGGCTTTCCGCGTCCGCGCGCGGGACGAATCGGATTTAACCGTAACTGAGGAGGGCGGGCGCGTCGTCGTCAGGCGGTGGCTCGAGGATGGCCGGTACGAGGTGCGGCTCGAGCGCGAGGGCCGCGCGCGGGGCACCCTGCACTGCGACCACCGGGAATTAGCTAATCTACACGCGTTGGGCGTTTTGGCCGGGGCAAAGGTCATAAGGCCGAAGCCGCCCGGACCCAAAAATGCCGACGATAGCCGATAACTTGGAGGCGGTTTTGACGCTAATGGCCGGGGCCGCGGCGCGTGCCGGGCGCGCCGCGGAGGACGTAACGTTGGTGGCGGTGGCGAAGACGCGCGGCCCCGCGGAGGTCCGCGCCGCGGTCGAAGCGGGCGTACGGATTGTGGGAGAGAATCGCGTCCAGGAGGCCGAACCCAAAATCCGCGAGCTCGCCGACCTCGGCTGCGCCTGGCATATGGTAGGCCATTTACAGCGGAATAAAGCGGGGAAGGCGGTTCGCCTTTTCGATATGGTCCAATCCCTCGACAGCCGACGGCTCGCGGACGAACTACAGAAAAGGGCCGCGGCCGCGGGGAAGACCGTTCCCGTCCTACTCGAGGTGAATACGAGCGGCGAGGAGACGAAGTTCGGCGTCGCGCCCGAGGAGGCCGAGGACCTCGTCGGCTACGCGGCCGCGTGCGCGAACCTCGCGTTGGAAGGCTTGATGACGCTCGGGCCGCTGGGCGAGGGCCCGCTTGCTACGGCCAGGGCTTTCCGGAGGCTCCGCGCGCTATTCGAAAAAATGGCGCCCGCGCTCGGGCCCCGGTTCCGCTTCCTCTCGATGGGGATGACGGACGACTTTGAGCTGGCGATCGAGGAAGGTTCGAATATGGTGAGGGTCGGGAGGGCCATATTCGGCGAACGCTAAACTATTTCGTATCTCTCCGCATGGGGGTTTAGGAGCAAGCCGAGGGTCCGCTCGCGAGCGACGAGGATTTCCTCGACGTACTTCTTGTCGACGCCGGGCGCGAGCTCGATCGTCCAGGCGACGCCCCGCCCCGCGGCGACGACGCGGTCGTACCCCAAGTCTTGCGCGAGGTACCGGCGCAAAGACTCGTCGAAAAGGCCCGCGTGGGGGTAGACGAGGGCGACGTACCGGTTGTCCTTCGAGAGCGGCCGCGTGACGTGCTCTACGGCGCAGGTCTCCTTGTTCGGGTTAGCGAAGAAAGTAGTGTTTGCCGCGATCTGGCGAAGGTAAGTCAAGGCCTCCGCCTCTTCTCCCGCGACGGCGACGCGGTAATAATCTTGCCGCTTGAGGTCCGCGAGAACGTCGTCGTAGGCGAGGCGCTCCGTCAGGGCCTGGCGCGCCGTAAGCGCCACGCGGTCCACGACCCGTAGCGTAACGAACACCTCGAGTTCGATATGCTTGGTCGTCTTTACGGCCACGGCCTAAAATAACATCTTTTCGTTCGCGGCGCAACTCCGTTATCGTCGTGTTTGACCGGCTCGCGCGCGTATGTTATATTCGCCTGGTTTTGTCTCAAGTTACGTACGGCGGCCGCTATGGACATCGAAAAAAACGGCGAACTAGAGAAAATTAGCGCGGCGGAGGTTTTCGCCGCCATTCACCGGGCCCGCGCCTACGGCGTCGTTCATTTCAAGGGGCCCGAAGGGGAAACCGTTTTCGTAACTTTCAAGCGCGGCCTCGCTCAACACGCCTCCGGCAAAGGAGGCGAGGGGGAGGCCGCGGTCAAGGCCGTTCTCGGGTGGCGGGAGGGCGAGTATCGTTTTATTGAAGACGTCATACCGGCCGACGAAGATTTCCCTACGAACGTACCGGACGGCGTCGCGGACGCCCTCGCCGCGGGCAAGCTCGATATATCCGCCGTCGCGCCCCCCGCGAAAGTTCCGCCGCTGCCGGTTTTGCCCGCGGGCGAACCGGCGGGCCAGCTTTCGGCGGAGGCGCCGGCTAAGCTCTTGGACGAGCTGGAGAAGTCCCGTTTTACCGGTTGTTGTACCGTCGGTTCGCCCGAAGGCGAGTGGAGTTTGTTTTTGTTTATCGAGGGGGCCGCGGTGGGCGGCCTGGTTTGGGATTGCGATAGTTTCCGGCGGGGCGAGGAAGCGTGGCCGGCCTTCGAAAAGGTCTTCGGCGAGGCGAGCCGAAAATGCGAATTATACCGCCTCGCCGAGGAGGCGGCCTCCGCGATTGCGGTGGGCCTTTCCGGCCACGTCGCCGTAGCGCGGATGCCGTCGTCGGTTATTAATATTGAGGAATATTTATCCTGGGCCGGCAGGTCGAAAATTACGGGCTTGATCTCGATTATTGCCGGCGAACGGGCGGCGAATATTTTAATAAAACACGGGAAAGTCCTCGGCGCCGTCGTCGCGCCCGACACGAGGATCAACGACGAACCGGACGAAGCGCTGGCGCTGCATTATACGCCGGGCGCGAACGTGGAGGCGTACGCCACGACCGTCGGGATGTTGTAGCGCTTTTTCGCCTAGTTTTTTACGCCCGGGGGCGGGCAATTACGCGAGGGCAATAAACGCCACGCCGACCGTAATGGCTCCCGCGCCGGCCAGGCGGCGCCAACGCGCCCCTTCTCCCAATAGTTGCGCGCCGAAGATAACGCTGAATATCATGCCTACGTTGCGCGCCGCGCCCATGTACGAGACGAACGTCATATTGAGGGCCACGAGCGCGCATAGAAACCCCCCTATAGCGATTACGCCTACCGCGACGGCCGCAAATATATGGTTGTATAGGTAACGGGCCGCGGCGAAAAAAGGCCGCGTCGCGAGGCAATAAACGCCGAGCGCCACCGCGGCTATCGACCACGCCACGTAAATTACCGCGTAGGACGGAACGAATCCCAGCGCCCATTTGTAGCAAACGTGGTGGGCCGCGATGGAGGCGCCCGTGGATAATGACAGGATAACGGCGACGGCCGTGACGCGGGCCCCGCGGCCCGGCCAAGCGACCGCGGCGATGCCGGCTACGATAAGGCCGATGCCGACGTAGCCGAGCACCGTAACCCCCTCCGCGAGGAGCAGTACGCCCCCCGCCAAGATGAAGAGCGGCGACGAGCCCCGACTTACGGGGTAGACGAGCGAGAGGTCGCCCCGCCGGTACGTCAGCGTGAGGAGGATGAAGTAGACTCCTTCGGTCAAGCCGGCGAGCGCCGTCGCGGCCGCCGCTTGGAACGAGGGCGGCTCGAGGCCGGGGGCTATTATCAAGACGAACGCCGGCGTGTATAGGGCGAGCCCGAAAACTACGGCGCCCAAAAAGAAAACCGAAGGGTCGGAAGCCTTTTTGACCAAGAGGTTCCACACCGACAAGATAAGGCCCGAGGCGATTATTAAAAGTAAGGCCGAGACCGGCATGATAGACGCCAGCATATCATTTTGGCTCATAGCGGTCAACGTAAAACGGCGGCGGGCGCCATCTCGCGTCGCTTCGCGTAATACGTGAGAGCCGGCCACCGGAAAAAGCCTTGACAACCGCGGCCCCGTCTGATAGCTTTCCGCGGCGACAAGGTTTAATTTCTAAAGAATAAAACGGTGCGGGCTTCCCTTAAGGCAAACGCGTTAATACTGCCCGCGGTCGCGGCGGTGCTCGGCTGCGCGCTCCTGGCGTGCGGCTCATCGAAGAAGGCCGAGGAATGGACCCCGACGCCGGCCTCGGCGTCGGCGGCGCGGAAGGTGGCCCGGACGCCGGGCGAGAAGACCGTGACGTACGCCGGCTTCCTCCGCGACGAGAACGACGCCAACAAATTCGACGTCGCCGCCCGCGGCGACGCGGTCGAAATCGTATTCGACTCGCCGGAAGACGCCCAGTTCCACGTCAAGGTCTTCGACGCCGCGGAGAACGAGCTCTGCGAATTCGATTTAACCGAGAGCAACGTTATCGAGCTTTTGGACGGCCGGGAGTTCACGCTCGTCGTATGTTCCCGGTTCCGCGGCGGCGCGTGGACGGCGGCGGTTTGCGCGGAGTGATCTTTTAGCGCCTGAGCCGGGGCGTCGGCCTTCGCGGGTAGGCGCCCTTTCGTCAACCGGAGGTTTGTCGTGGAAAAAGGAGAGGTCGCAAGGCTGATGGCGGCCGCGCGCGCGGCCCGGGAGCGGGCGTACGCCCCCTACTCGGATTTCAAGGTCGGCGCCGCGGCGCTGGGCGACGACGGCCGCGTGTACGTCGGCGTCAACGTCGAGAACGCCTCGTACGGCTTGAGCCTGTGTGCGGAGCGGGCGGCCGTGGCCGCGGCGGTCGCGGGGGGCGCACGCCAAATAATCGCGCTCGCTATTGCCGCGGACCGGCCGGCACCCCCTTGCGGCGCGTGTCGCCAGGTCATCGCCGAGTTGGGGCCGGAGGCGACGGTGATTTGGGAAGAAGGCGCCGGCGGCTACGTGGCAAAAAAAGCAGACGAGCTTCTCCCCGAGCGCTTCCGCCTGGAGGGAGGTCGCGGGAGTTAGGTCGCTCATTTCTCGCGGTCCTCGCCCTTATGAGATTTCTTAGCCGGTGCATCGCCCGGTTGCCGGGTATAATTCCAAAGAAAAATAGTTCACCCTTTTCAATATGCGCCTTTAAATTACTTGAAATAGGTTAAGGCGTGTATTATAATAATTTGATAGGCAACGGAAGCGACTATACGGACGGGGCCGGCGTAAGGGTTTTCGTAGCTCGGGCTTACTCGTACGAGGAAGCTGATATCAGGCCGGTCCTGGAAGCGTTAGCCGAGGCGGCCGGCGGTTGGGACGTAGTGGCGCCGCCCGGGCGGCCCGCCCTCGTCAAACCCAATTTAATGGCCGCGCGGGAGCCGGCGCGGGCCGTTACGACGCACCCGGCCTTCATCGGCGTACTCGCGACTATTCTGAGGGAGCGCGGCCGGGAGGTGATCGTCGGCGATAGCCCGGCCGGGGCCGTTCGGGGGATAAAGCGCGTTTGGGAGAACACCGGCGCCGCGGCGGCGGCTCGAGCCGCGGGCGTACCCCTCGTGTCTTTCGAGGCGAGCGGCTCCGTGACCAGGCGCGTAAACAGCCGTTTTATTGACGAAATCCGCGTGGCCCGCGTCTGCGACGAGGCCGCGGTAATCGGCGTCGCCAAGCTGAAGACCCATTTTCTGACAACCCTTACGGGCGCGGTGAAGAATTGCCTGGGGATAATTCCCGGCCTGGCAAAAGCCGAGTTACACAGGCGGGCGCCGCACCCGGAAGATTTTTCCGAGCTGTTGGTGGACCTCATTCCGGCCCTGGCGCCGACGTTCACATTCGTGGATGGGGTAGTCGGTTTGGAGGGTGACGGGCCGGCGTCGGGCGACGCGAGGGAATTCAACGTCGTAGTCGCGGGGGACAACGTCGCCGCGGTGGACGTCGTATTGGCGCGGATGCTCGGGTTCGCGCCCGAGGACGTATTGACCGTTAAATTGAGCATCGAGCGCGGCCTTGCCCCCGCGGACCCGGAGGTCGTATGGGTGGGGGAGGGATACGCGGAATTGGTTTTCGGCGACGTCGCGGCACCCGGCAGCTTATGGCTGCGGCACTTGCCCCGGCCTTTGCTCCGCTTCGCCGGCCGCCAGTTCGTCATCAGGCCCGCGGTAGTAGCGGACCGCTGCGACGGTTGTGAGCAATGCGTCGCGTCGTGCCCGGTGGGCGCGGCGCGGCTTAGCGGCGACGTGGCCTCGATAGACCCGGCGAAATGTATCCAGTGCTTGTGCTGTTGCGAGACTTGCGCCGCGGAGGCGATACGCTTGAAGCCGTTACGCGTGGCCCGACTATATTACGGCATACGCGATTTAAATCGTCGGCGCCGGCGGCGACGTTCGTAAGCTTTTTCGCGCCTTGGCGCGGCGGAGGTTCCGTGAAGACTATAGCGTTGATTTTGCTTTCCGTGGCTCTCGGCGTTACGGGTCAAATTTTTCTCAAGCAAGGCGTATCGGCGGAAGGCCCCATTACCGGCCTGAACAGGGCGCTATTGACGACGATTTTCAGGCCCCTCGTACTCCTGGGTTTATTTTGTTACGGCCTGTCGTCCGTCTCGTGGCTCGTCGTGTTGAGCCGGACCGAACTTTCGTACGCGTACCCTATGATCGCGCTGGGATACGTGTTGATTTTCCTCCTTTCGTGGTGGTTGTTCGGCGACAAGGTAACGTGGGTCAGGGTAGTCGGCTTGTTTTTGATTTGTTTCGGCGTCGTTTTGGTCGCGATAACCAAACCTCCCGGTACTAATTAATACAGTGAAGCCTTACTTCCCAAAGGACCTGAAAGAGGCCGTAAGTCTTCAACGGGAATTGGCCTCGCGCGTCAAGTACGCGTCGCGCCCCAGTTCGATACGCTACGTCGCCGGCGTCGACGTCGCCTACCACCGCGGCCGTTCTTTGAACGTCGGCGCCGCGGTCGTACTCTCATATCCCAACCTCGAAATCGCGGACGTTATTTGCCGGAAGGGCCCTACGCCGTTCCCGTACGTGCCGAGCTTGCTCAGTTTCCGCGAGGCGCCCCTTTGCTACGATATCTTGGCGCCGCTGCGCGACATGATCGACGTTTTATTCGTCGACGGCCAGGGTATCGCCCATCCGCGCCGATTCGGCATAGCCTCCCACCTCGGCGTTCTCCTCGACGTTCCCACGATCGGTTGCGCCAAGTCGCGCCTCGTCGGCAGGGAACCGAAGCGCCTGGGCAAGGCCAAAGGGTCCCGCGCGTCGCTCACGCATAACGGCGAGCGTATCGGCACCGTGTTGAGAACGCGCGCCGGCGTGAAGCCCGTTTACGTATCCGTAGGCCACCGCAGCCGCCTCGCCTGGGCCGAGGAATTCGTATTGGAGCTGTCGCCCCGCTATCGCATCCCCGAGCCGTTGTCCCGCGCTCACAACGTCGTGACCAAAGAACGACTAAGAATGGAGCTTGAAACTTCTTAATTATTAAGCATTTAAACCCATTTTATTAATAATAATTATAAGATGGTCATAGAGCCCGAAGATTTCGTCGAATTCGTTAAGACGCGCCGTTCCGTAAGGGCGATGTCGCCCGAGCCTATACCGCGCGAGCACCTGGACGCAATCGTCGAATCCGGCCTGTATGCGCCATCCGGTTCGAACCAACAACCTTGGCATTTTGCGGTCGTTACGAATAGAGATTTAATAAATAAGATTAAAAACGCCGCAGCCGCGAGGGTAGCGGAAATAAAAGCGAGGATATCGTCCGCGAGCGCGGCGAAGAGTTTTGACGGGTACCTCCAGTATATAACGTTTTTCGATAACTCGTCGGCTTTAATTTGTTGTTTCGTAGAGCCTTATCGGGCGCTACTCGAGCGTCTCTTGAGCAGGTACGCGCCCGAACTTTCGGTAAGCACGCGGGAGAACGCGTCGATTCAAAGCGTGGCGGCGGCGATTGAGAATATTTTGCTCGCGGCTCACGCGTTCGGGTACGCGGGTTGTTGGATGACGGGGCCGCTTGTCGCGAAACAAGAGATCGAAGCGCTGGTAAAGCCGGCGGGGAATTGGGAACTCCTGGCCATGATAGCGCTCGGGCACCGCGATAAAAACAAGGGTGAAACTCACGCGCCGGCGAGGCGGCGCCGCGACGAGGTCGTTTCGTACTTCACCTAAAATTGAATTTAAGGAATTAATTCGGATTTTCCGGGATGAGTAAAGCGGGCTCAGCTGCGCGGCTGGCTAATTTGTTTTAAATTTATGTAACGCCGGCAATCGCCGGATATATCGAAACTCGAGCGGTCCCCGACACGCCCATCGGCGCGGAGGTCGAAAATGACGGAGGAAAATTGCCCGCATTGCGGCGCGGCGTACGAAGAGGGAGCGACCTTTTGCATAAACTGCGGCGCTAAGCGTGCGGAGGAAGTGCCCGCTCCGGCGCGCGAGCCAGCCGCTTATGACGAGGCCGAAGCGCCGCGTGACGAAGGCGAGCCGCCGGAAAGGCCGGCCCCGCCCCCCGCGCCCAAAACGCCTATACCCGAGGAAGAGGTCCCGGCCCGGCTGGAGGAGGAGGCCCCGCCGCCGCCGGCAGAACCCAAGAAGAAGAGTAAGAGGGGCTACGTAATAGCGGCGCTCGTCGCCGGCTCGGCCTTTCTTTTGGCCGTGGCCTGCGTTTTGGTCCTTTACTTTTCGGGTATACTCGAGGAGGCGGGCTTCGGGGCGGGGCGGGAGGGTTTCAAGCACGACTTCGCCACCGTAACGGCCGAGGATTTCGCCGTGTGGCAAAAGGGTAAGGGTACGCTCGTCAAACTCGAGGAAGAAAAGCTGAAGGTCCGGGATGCGCTGGTCGGCGTAAAATACGATCCCGGGCTGAACTACTCGGCCAGTTGTACGATCACCGTCCAGAGCGTTGAAAGGGGCCTTGGCTGGGCCGGCCTGGTCCTGAGGGTGAACCCCCGGGGAGGAGAGCGCTACGCATTTGAAATCGTGCCGGCGAAAAATATCGCCCGAATCGTGAAGATTCGCGCGAGCGGGAAGCCGCCCGTCCTCGCGAGGGCCCGCGTCCCCGCCTTGCGCGTGGGGATGCCGTTTACGGTAAAGGCTACCGCGTCGGGCAACGACCTTGCGATGGAGATAAACGGGACCGTCGTCGGCCAGGCTACCGACATCGGCCTCCTTGAGGGCCGCGTTGGCTTAGAAGCCCGCGGCGCCACCGCATACTTCGACGACCTGAGCATCAAACCCGAATAAGGTATTCAAGCCTTCGGCTTGCTAGGAGGTAAATTTGCATCCGGTAATTTGGAGAATCACGGATACGATAGCGATAAAATCGTACGGCGTCGCGTTAGCCGTCGCTTTTATTTTAGGCATTTTGATAACGGCGCGGAACGCGCGCAAGGTGGGCTTGAAATTTAGCGACTTTATCGACATGGGTTTTTGGGTCGTTATCGCCGCTATCGTGGGCGCGCGCGTCTTTTTTATACTCTTCAACCTACCCGCCTACATTCAAGATCCGCTCGCGGTCCTTAAGATATGGCGCGGCGGCGTTATCTTCTACGGCGGCCTTTTCGCCGCCGCCGTAACCGCTATCGTGTTTATGAAGCGCCGAGGGATCCCCGTATGGTTGGGCGCCGACCTCGTAGCCCCTCAGGTCGCGCTCGGGTACGCCATTACGCGCGTAGGTTGTTTCTTAAACGGATGTTGCTACGGTAAACTTACGTCGCTGCCGTGGGGCGTCGGGCCCCCGGGCTTGGGCATCCGCTTTCACCCGGTCCAGCTTTACGCCTCGGCCGCCAACCTGGTTATCTTCGTAATACTGGTCGTAGCCTGGCGGCATCGCCGCTTCGACGGCCAGATATTCTGGGGGTACCTCGTACTTTATTCGATCTACCGTTTCGCGATAGAGTTTTTTCGCGGCGACCACGGACCGCTCGCGTTAGGATTGACGGTGCCGCAGTTCATGAGTATCGTCCTCTTCGGGTGCGCGCTCGCGGCGTGGCTCGACCTTCGCGCGCGGGGCGTAATCCACGGCGCCGGGGCCGCCCCGGGGACGATATGACGCGTATTTGGCTCGAGGAATTACGCTCCCACGTCGGCGAAGAGGTGGAGGTCGGCGGTTGGGTCTTTAACCTCCGCAGCAGCGGGAAGCTCTATTTTATTCAGCTCCGCGACGGCACGGCTCGCGTACAGGCGGTGTGCGCCGCGGACGCCGCCCCCGCCGAGGTCTTCGCCCGTTGCGCCAAGTTGACGTTGGAATCGTCCGTGCGGATTACTGCCGCCGTAAGGGAGGATGCCAGGGCGCCCGGCGGCGTCGAGCTCCTCGTTAAGGACCTCGATATCTTATCCGTGGCCGAAGATTATCCCATCCAGAAGAAGGAGCACGGCGTCGACTTTCTTTTGGACCGCCGGCACCTCTGGTTCCGCTCGCCGCGGCAGGAGGCGATTCTCAGGATACGGTCCACCGTTGAGAACGCCATAAGCGCCTTCTTCGACGAACGCGGCTTCGTACGCGTGGACGCACCCATACTCACGCCCACGTCGTGCGAGGGTACGACGACGTTATTCGAGACCGACTACTTCGGCCAACCGGCGTACCTGAGTCAGAGCGGCCAGCTGTATATGGAGGCCGCGGCCGCGGCCCTGGGAAAGGTTTATTGCGCCGGCCCCACGTTCCGCGCCGAGAAGTCGAAGACGAGGCGCCACGTCATGGAGTTCTGGATGGTCGAACCGGAGGCGGCGTTCCTCGACCACGAGGGAAACGTGTCGCTCGCGGAAGACCTGGTCGCGTCGATCGTGGCCGCCGTCTTGGCCCGTCGGCGCGCCGAGCTCGAGCTCCTGAAACGCGACGTAGGGGCGCTAAGCCGCGCGAAGCCGCCCTTCCCGCGCGTCTCTTATGAGCGCGCGCGCGAGGTCCTCTCGGCCAAAGGCCGCGATTTGCCGTGGGGCGAAGACCTGGGAGGCGACGAGCAAACGGCGCTCGCCGAGGAATTCGACCGTCCATTTGTCGTCGAATATTTCCCTTTCGAGGCCAAGGCGTTCTATATGAAGAGGCGCGAAGACGACCGACGGTTGACCTACTCGATGGACGTCTTTGCGCCCGAGGGGTACGGCGAAATCGTCGGCGGCTCCTGCCGCGAGAACGATTTGGAAACCCTCCTCGAAAACATCGCGGCCCACGAACTTCCCCTCGAGCCGCTCGAGTGGTATTTGGACCTTAGGCGTTACGGCGCGGTTCCGACCGCGGGCTTCGGCCTGGGGCTCGGCCGCACCGTAATGTGGATTTGCGGCGTTAAGCACATCCGCGAAGCCATCCCGTTCCCGCGGATGTTGAACCGCTTTTACCCCTAATAAGCTTGCACTTCCTTAAGGGGCGCGGCGGCGGCGTTCTACGTTCCGGCTGTGGCGACCAACGACGGTAGATGGCGGCAAGGCCTTAGGCGCTTTATGCGTTCGCTTTACGGCTTTCCGCGTACGCGGTACGTGGGGCCGGTGTTGCTCGCGGTGATGGTCGGCCTCGCCTCCGGCCTGGCCGCCATCGTCTTCCGCGAGTTGATCGGTTTCTTTAACTTCGTGTTGTTGGGCCGCGCCTGGGGTTGGGCCGAGCAGACGCTGCCGTACGGCCGCGCGGCGCTCCCGCTTATAACGGGCGGCGGCGGCCTGGTCGTAGGCCTGCTCGTGTATTATTTCGCGCGCGAGGCCAAGGGACACGGCGTGCCCGAGGTAATGGGCGCGGTCGCGGTGCGCGGCGGTATAATCAGGCCTCGGGTCGCGGTTATCAAGGTCTTGGCCTCGTCCATCTGCATCGGTTCCGGAGGCTCGGCGGGCCGGGAGGGTCCTATTGTACAAACCGGCTCGAGTATCGGCAGCGCCTTGGGGCAAGTGTTGCACCTTTCCGGCCAGCGGGTCAGGACCTTGGTCGGGTGCGGCGCGGCCGCAGGCATCGCCGCGACCTTCAACGCGCCCATCGCGGGGGCGCTGTTTTCGCTCGAGGTGATCCTGGGCGACTTCGCTTTCGCCAACTTCGCTCCCGTGGTCCTGTCCTCCGTCGTGGGGGCCGCGGTGGGGCGCTGGTATTTCGGCAACCACCCGTCGCTCACGGTGTTACACTTTCAGCTCAGGTCGTGGGGAGAGCTTCCGCTTTACGCGGTACTCGGCGTGGCCGCGGGTTTCGTGGGGGTCCTATTCACGCGGGCCCTTTACGGCCAGGAAGATTTCTATGAAAAGATTTTGCGGGCAATACCGCCGCCGGCTCGAGCCATGTTAGGCGGCGCGTTGGTCGGTGCCGTAGGGATTTTTACGCCCCAAATTCTCGGAACCGGCTACGAACCTATGGACGTCGCCGTCAGCGGCCTATACCCGTTGTACTTGTTGTTGATATTTTTACTGGCGAAACTTTTCGCGACTACGACGACCCTCGGCTCCGGCGGCTCCGGCGGGATCCTGGCGCCGTCTTTGTTTATGGGGGCGATGTTGGGGGGCGCGTTCGGGATGTTGGCGCGCGAGGTCTTTCCCAACTTCACCGCGCAGCCGGGCGCGTACGCCCTCGTGGGCATGGGCGCGATGGTTGCCGGGACCACCTACGCGCCGTTGACCGCCGTCGTCATTCTATTCGAGATGACCGACAATTATTCTATTATACTGCCGTTGATGACCGCGACCGTTATCGCGCTCCTCGTGGCGCGCCGTTTGAGCGACTCCTCGATTTATACGACGAAACTAAGACGCGCCGGCATCTATTTGCGCGAGGGCAAGGACGTCGACGTCTTGAAGTCCATAAACGCCCGGGACGTGATGCGGCGCGACTTCGAAACGGTGAAGGGCAATACTTTGTTTAAAGACCTCGTGCAATTTATCCAGGAGGCCCGGCAGAATTCTTTCCCCGTCGTGGACGACGACGGCCGCCTGACGGGCGTGATCTCGATGCAGAACCTCCGGCGTTGGATGAACGAGCCGTCGTTCTCGACGATCGTCGTGGCGGAAGAACTATGCAAGCGCGACGTCGTTACCGTTTTGGAGGATGAGA
The DNA here is from genome assembly GCA_011773985.1 of Candidatus Zixiibacteriota bacterium. GTDB lineage: Bacteria > RBG-13-66-14 > B26-G2 > WVWN01 > WVWN01 > WVWN01. The sequence continues at coordinate 126,610 of WVWN01000062.1, forward strand.
CGTTGTACACGGTGTGGGACAAGTTCGAGCGCCTTGACGTCGAAAGCCTGCCGGTCGTGAGCCGCGTTGACCCTTCGCGGCTCGTAGGCCTCCTCTTCCGCAAAGACGCCTACGCGGCTTACACCAGCAGAACGGTGGGGCTTTGGGCCGAAACTCGCTAACGCCGGCGGGGAGCGGCCGCGATGGGTTTGAGTAATTTTACGCTTGCCTTATTGCTCTCGGCCGCGGTCGTGGCCGGGGCGTTATTCTCCACCGCGGAGAGTGCGCTGTTCTCGCTGGGGAGCGTCCGCCTTCGCCGCATGAAACTCCGCCGCCGGCTTACGGCGCCGCTCGTGCGCTCCCTCCTCGCCCGGCCCCGCCGCCTGCTCGTAACGATCGTCATCGGTAACATGTTCGCGCTCGCCGCGGCCGCCTCCCTCGCGACGGCCTTGGGTGTCCGGGCGCATCCTTTATACGGGCCGCCTATCGCCGCGGCGGCGGCGACGGCCGTCGTTTTTATCTTCGCGGAAACGCTGCCCAAGACGGTGGGCGTAGCGTGGCCCGAAAGGGGCGCCGCCCTCACCTCGCCTTTTATCAAATTCATATTTTGGGTATTTTACCCCTTAAACCGGGCCGCGGTGGCGCTGGCCGATTTTCTGGCGCACAGGCCGCCGCGCCGAAGTCTCGAGCCCGGCGTCGAAGACATTTACGGCCTCCTCAAGGAGAGCGAGGCCGAAGGCGTTTTGGACGACGTCGAAAGGGAGATGATCGAAAGGGTCGTCGCCTTTGCCGACTGCACCGCGGCCGAAATCGCGACCCCCCGGACCAAGATATACGCCCTTAGCGCGGATATGACGTTCGACGCGGCCGTACGAGCCGTCGCCGATTCGCCTTATGCCCGCATCCCGGTTTACGAGGGCGCCCTCGAGAACGTAGTAGGGGTCCTTTACGTCAAGGATATGCTGCTCGGCGCCGCACAACCTCCCCCGACGGTCAAAAGCCTTGTCCGACGCGCGCATTTTGTAACGGCCAGCCAATCCGCCGTCAGTCTCTTCGTCGATTTTATTAAAAACCGGACCCACATCGCCTTGGTCGTGGACGAGTACGGCGCCCTCGACGGCTTAGTGACGATGACGGACGTTCTGGGTGAAATCGTCGGCCCCGCGGCCGCGCCCATAAAATACGTAGGCGCGAGGCGCTTCGTCGTGGCCGCCGACACGGACCTTGAAGATTTCAACGACCTTGCGGGCGCCAACCTCGAAGAAGCCGAAGCGGAGACGCTCGCGGGATATCTTCTGAACCGGTTCGGCCGCATACCCGCGGTGGGTGAGGAGTACCGTGAGGGCGACTTAAAGTTCACCGTCGAAGCCGCGGAACCCCATCGTATTGCCGAGGTGATGGTCGAGAAGTTACGGGGGCGGGACGTTTAAGTGGACGTATTTTACTTATTGTTCGTTTTAGCGTTGGTATTCGCCGCGGGTTTCTTCTCGTCGGCCGAGACGGCGGTCATCGCGGCGAACCGGATGCGGCTGCGCCACCTGGCCGAGGCCGGCAACCGGCGCGCGGCTCAAGTCCTCTCCTTTTTGGAGAAGCCCGACAGTTTCCTCACCTCGGTTCTTTTCGGCAATAACGTATCGCTCGTCGTTGCAACTTCCCTCTTGACGATCGTGGCCCAACGCCACGCGGGCGAGGCCGCGGGCGTCGCCGCCGCCGCGGTCGCGATGACGATCCTTCTAACGTTGTTCTCCGAAATAATTCCTAAGTCGCTGGTACTCGAGGACGCGGACTATTTCGCGATGGCGCTCGCGCGAGTCACGGCCGTTTTGGAAAGGGCGTTCAGGCCGATCGTCTGGGTGGTCAACGTCGTCGCGGGCGGCCTACTCGGATTCGTCCGCGTTCGCGCGGAACGGTTGCCCTTCGCGACCCGCGAGGAGCTCCGCGCCATATTGACGGCGCGCGTGCCCCGAACCCGGACCGAGGTTATGCAGCGCCGGATGATCCGGCGCATCTTCAACTTCGGCGAGACGACCGCGGGGCGGGTAATGGTCCCCTTGACCGAAGTCGTCGCCTTGCCCGATACGGGCACGAAGGCCGACGTCGTCGCGGCCTTGGC
>WVWN01000062.1:128706-219035 GCA_011773985.1 Candidatus Zixiibacteriota bacterium
TCGGCGTCGTCATCGCGCGGGACTTCATCGCATCTCCCGCGGACACCCCCGTCAAGGCTTTTATTTGGGCGCCCCTATTCGTCTCCCCGGAGGAGAGCATCGAGGCCCTTCTTCCGCGTTTGCGGGCCCGCCGCGTAGACATGGCCGTCGTGCACGACGCCCGAGGTCGCGCCCTCGGCATATTAACGCAGGAGGATATCGTGGAGGAGGTAGTGGGGGAGATAGAGGACGAATACGATTAGGGCCTGCAAGTTTCCGTCCGGCGCGGCGACTGAGGTCTTCAAAAGGGTTGCGCAAGGCCGAGCCCGAGGTTATACTTAAAAAAGGGCGAACGTCGTTATTATGGCATTAAAGGGCGACCTCGAGACCATAAATCTTCCCGACATCCTCCAGCTCTTAAGCTCGGCGAGGAAGACGGGCGCGCTTTCCATCCGCCGGGGGACGGAAGAGAAGCGGCTATACTTCCGCGAGGGGATGCTGGTCTACGCCTCGAGCACCGACGAGCGCGAGAAGTTGGGCAGCGTCCTCGTGCGCGAACGGTATATCGACGCGAAAACCGTCGAGGCGGCGCGGGCGTCGCAGGATAAATCCGGCCGGCCGTTCGGCCTATGCCTCCTCGAGCACGGTAAGTTGCCCCACCAGCGGCTCGTCGCCGGCCTCAAAACCCAAGCCCGCATGATCATAACGAACCTCTTCCATTGGTGGGGCGGCCATTTCGAGTTCCTCGAGTGGGAGCAGGCGTGGCCCGAAGAGATTTCCGTCGGCTTCGATATCCAGGGGATAATCATAGATGCCGCGACCGCGGTCGACGAGTGGAACCGCATCAAGGGAATGCTTCCCGACCTGGACGTAATACTGGAAGTCGTCCCGGCGCCGGCCAAGGGCGGAGGGGAAGTAAAATTCAACGATGAGCAGTGGCACGTACTTTCGCTGATCAACGGCCGCCGCTCCGTCGTCGACGTCGCCGCGGCGAGCAACCTCTCGGATATCGAAACTTGTTCGGTGGCGTGCCGCCTCCTGGAAGCCGGCGTTATCCGCGCGGCGGGCGTTAAAACCAAGGAACGACCCGCGCCGCCGACCGAAGTTTCGGGCGCCGACGCGTTAATCGAGATTTATAACGAGCTCCTCGCGCAGGTAGCGTTCGCGGTGTCGGAGGAAGTGGGCCGAGAGGCGGTTCACCGGTTGAACGAATTCGCGGGGGCGAAATGCAACGGCTTGCCCCTTTTGCGGGGGTGCTGGCAGTACGGCAAAGGGGTATTGGACCGCGGTTTGATCCTCAAGAACCTTGTGGCCGTAGACCCCGAGACGCGCGACGAAGAACTGGCCGCGGCCCTTTTCGAATTGTTCCGGGGCGAACTTTCGTTGACGGCGAAGCTCCTCAGCCGGCCCCGTCAAGCGGCTTTGATACAAGACCTACAGCCCCTTGCCGCGTTACTGTTGAAGAAACACGACTCTAAGCTCGTCGACGTGGGCGTCAGGCGCGTCTTGAAACGTTTCCTTTCGCCGACCCAGGTTTCGTATGCCGACAGAGAATAAAAACGACGTCGCCGCGCCCTTTTTAGGGTTGGCGGAAAAGCGCCTCCGCAACCTCGTCGACATATCGCGGGCGTTTTCGGAGGAGGTGGAGCTTTCCGCGCTTCTGGCGCTGGTCGCCCGCCGGACCTCCGAGGCCATGGGGACGGAACGCACGTCCGTGTTCCTGCACGACCCCGAGCGCCGCGAGCTCTGGACCGTGGTAGCCGAGGGCGAGCCCCGCGAGATCCGGATGCCGGAGGATGCCGGGATTGCGGGGTGGGTGGCGACGCGAGGCGAAGTGGCCGTGGTTTCGGACGTTACGCGAGACCCGCGCTGGAACAAAGAGATCGACCGTCGAACCGGATATACCACCCGGAACATCCTGTGCGTCCCGATGGACGACCCCGGCGGCGAGCGCCTCGGCGCCTTCCAGTGCCTTAATCGCGCCGAGGGTAACTTCACGCAGGACGACGTGACGTTCCTTCAGGCCATCGCTTCGCAAGCGGCTGTCTACATTCAAAACGCGCGGCTCCTCGAGGCCCGGAAGCGGATGTTCGACAGCTTGGTGGATACCCTCGCCGAGACCATCGAATCCCGTGACCCGCTTACCGCTGGCCATAGCCGCAACGTGATGGCCTACGCCGTGGGCACGGCGAAAAAACTGGGGCTCCCGCCCGAGGATGTGGAGGTTATTCGCTACGCGGCCCTGCTTCACGATTACGGCAAAATAGGGCTCCCCGACGACATACTGCGCAAACCTACGACGTTGACCCCCGCCGAATACGAAGTGATCAAGAAGCACGTTTTCTACACGCAACAGATCCTCGCCCGAATACATTTCGAAGAGCGTTTAAAAGAGGTCCCGGTAGTGGCGGCCCACCACCACGAACGCCTCGACGGGTCCGGCTACCCCGAAGCCCTGGCCGGCGACGGCATTTCTTTCGGGGGCAAGATCATCGCGGTCGCGGACGTTTTCGACGCCATGACCTCCCGGCGTCACTATCGCGGACCGATGACGGTCCCCCAGGCGGTGGACGTCATCACGGAGGGTGCCGGCTCGCAATTCGACGCGGAAACAGTGAGGGCCCTCAAGCGCTTCCTCATAGAGGAGGGCCGTTTGGAGCCCGACGAGGTCGACTGAAGTGGAAGAGAACGTTTGGAAGGAAATCGAGGGATTGCTCGAGGCGGAGGGAGCCGCCGCGGCCGTGGCGCGCTGTCGCATTTATTGGGACGAGGTAGACGGGCCCCGGCCCCAAGTTGAGGGGGACGATTTATTGAGGGAATTCAACCGCCGCCTGACCGTATGGCAGCAAATCGACCTCTTCGTATGGGAGGTGAACCGCCGCCCTCATAACCCGCGTACGTGGAAGCTTTTGGGGTACGCGTACATGTGGGCGGGGTTATATATCCCGTTACTTTTGCGTGCGGCGGAACAAGCGCTTTTGGCGAGCGTTGCGCAAGAAGAGGACGCCGCGCTGGCCGTCAACCTCGAGGAGAAAATGGAGCTGTGCCGCCGCGCGCTCGCGGGCGATAGAGACGCGCGCGCCGAAATCGCCGCCGGCGAACGAGCCTTCGCCTCCGGCTTCGTCGAATTTCCGGCGTCCGTCCCTATGCCCGAGCCGTTCGTACGTTCGGGTATAGTCGGACAGTCGGAGCTTAAGGTAACGGCCGCGGTGATCGCGCCGGATCTTCTGGAGATTTTAAACGATTGAGGTTACCTATGGACCGAAAGCTGATAGGCCGGTGTGGTAAATTTTGCGGCGAGTGCCGAATCTACGTCGCCGCGCACGGCGACGACCCTCAAGCCGTCGTCGAGCTCGCGCGCGAAATGGGCGTCGAGCCCGAGAAGGTCGCGTGCGAAGGGTGCCAAGGTCCGGTCGGCTCTTGTTATAGCGCCGGTTGTAGAATCGTAGCCTGCCTCGACGAAAGGGGATACCGGTACTGCGCCCAATGTGCCGAGATAAACGATTGCACCAAATACGCCCAGAAGAACGTCGAGTTCGGCGGCCGACCCAAAATTTACTCCACTCAGCTCAAGGCTTGGGGCGAAGAACGTTGGCTGAGATTCCACCTGGGCCAAGGGAGTTCCGGCGGCGAAGGAAAGGGCGAAGGGGGAAGCGGGTAAATTTGACTCGGGCGAAAGGTGAGCTAAGCGACCTCGTAGGCCGGTGCGGCCGCCCCCTTAATCTTCGGCGACGACGAGTTTGCGTATTGCGCGGCGGCCGGAACGCCTCGGAGGAGTGTTACGATTGGCTGACGAAAAGAACGTAGCCGAAGGGTTCGCCGCGCGCGCGGTGGACTTGTTCAAAGACGGCTTCAATTGCGCCGAGGCGGTAACGGCCGCGGTGGCGGAACACGTCGAGCCCGGGCAGCGGTGTTTTCCGCGCGTGGCCACCTGCTTCGGCGCCGGCATAGGCCGGCGCGGCGACTTCTGCGGGGCGCTCGCGGGCGCCTTGATGGTCGTCGGCCTGCGGAAGGGCAGAGATACCGGCGAGGACAGCGAGGCGAAAGAACGGGCGTATCGCCTTGCCGACTACGTCGTCGAGGCTTTCCAAAACCGCTTCGGCGACGTCTCGTGCCGGGAGTTGACGGGCTTTAACCTGAGCGACCCGGCCGGTATCGAAGCCTACCGCCGGGAAGAAGTCCACGACAAATTATGCGTCGTATTCGTCGCCGAGGCGGTTCGCTTGGCCTACGACGCCATAAAATCTTAGAGGGTGATGAATGAATATTTAGGCCGCCGGTGGGCGGCTTTTAAAATAAGCGCGTAATGAACTCGTGGTTCAAAACGCTAATCTTACGCAAGCGGGACGGCGACGTTATAGGCGAAGAAGATTGGCGCCGTTTCGTGGGCGCGCTCGTCGCCGGCGAGCTGCCGGACTATCAGGTGTCCGCGTTCCTTATGGCCATATATTTTCGGGGGATGACGACCGAGGAAACGGCAACGTTGACCCAAGCCATGGCTTCATCAGGCGAGCAACTTTCGTTGGGCGCCGGGCCGTACGTGGATAAACATTCGACCGGCGGCGTGGGGGATAAGGTTACGTTGGTCGCGGTACCTTGGGCCGCGGCGTGCGGCGCCCGCGTCGCGAAACTCTCGGGCCGCGGCCTGGGTTTCACGGGCGGGACCGTCGACAAACTCGAGGCAATTCCCGGCTTCAGCTGTTCGCTCACGGCGACGCGGCTGAAAGAGTTGGCGGATGCCGTCGGCTGCGCCATAGCCGAGGCCCGCGCCATAGCGCCCGCGGACAAGATTATCTACGCGCTTCGAGACGCTACCGCGACGGTGGAGGCCCTGCCTTTAGTCGTCTCGAGTATATTGAGCAAGAAAATCGCGGGAGGCGCGCCGGCTTTCGTTTTCGACGTAAAGGCGGGGCGGGGCGCCTTTGCGCGCGACGAAAAGCGTGCGCGGGACTTGGCCCGCGCCCTCGTCGCCGCGGCCAAGGCCGCGGGGCGCCGCGCCACCGCGGTCCTGACGGCCATGGACCAACCGCTCGGCCGCGCCGTCGGCAACGGGCTCGAAGTCGCGGAGGCGGCGGCGACGCTCCGAGGGGAAGGCCCGGGCGACGTGCTCGAGGTTTCGGCGGCGGTCGCGGCCGAGATGCTCGTTTCCGCGGGCGTCGCCGGCCCGGAGGGGGCGCGTACTCGCCTCGCGCGCGCCCTCGAGGCGGGGGACGCGTTCGCGAAGCTCGACGAGATGGCCCGGGCACAGGGGGCACCGCGCGAGTGGCGGCAGCGGCTCCCTCGCGCCGCGGCGTCGGCCAACGTATTCGCGGAGGACGGGGGATACGTCTCGCTTCTGGACGCGTTCGCCGTCGCGCGCGCCGCGAACGCGCTGGGGGCCGGCCGGGCCACCAAAGAGGACGAAATCGACCCCGCGGCAGGCGTCGTGTTGCACAAAAAAACGGGCGACGCGGTATCGCCGGGCGACGTCCTTATGACCCTCCACTACGACGACGACCGCCGCCTGGCGGAAGCCCTTCGCTACGCCCGCGCCGCGGCCGAGGTGGGCGATAGGCCGACGTCGCGGCCGGCGGTCCTGGAAGTTTTACGTTGACCCCTCCCGCCGAAGGTTCCGCCCGCAAGGTCCTTCTCTCACCAACAGCCTAAGTCATTTTAACCTCAGCCTATTACGCTTGATATTGGCTAAGACGGGCTGTATAATTCGTAGGTTTGGCGTTAAAAAAGACGTACGTACGACTTCCCACCGAGGTGATGCGCGGCCCTGGCTAAGTTAAAGGCTATCGTCCCGATAATTATAGTAGGCGCTATTACCGCGGCCTCGCTGGTTGCGTTTTTCTATTATCACCCCAGTTACCGCGTCTCCCTGGCGACTTTCGCAAACGAAGCGGTGCACGTATTTCTCTTCGCCGCGCTTGCGTGGGCCGCGTATTTCGTAGGGCGCCTCGCCTCGCGGTTTATATTTCGCCAACGCGAATCATATTGGGAAATAGAACTCGCCTTAGGGTTTATCGCCTTCGGCTTGGCCGCTTTCGCCCTCGGCGCGGCGCACCTCTTGTTTCCTTGGGTCGTTCGGGCCGTCGTTCTGTTTATGCTCGCGCTCTCGGCCCCGCTCCTGTGGCGTTACGGCCGAGAGGCGGACGGCTTTTTCCGCGCGCGCCTCTCCTCACTGACGCTCGGGCCCGCGCTCGTCGCCGCCGTTTTGTTGCCGTTGGCGGCGGCCGTATTCGTGCGCGTCGGCCTCCCGCCCTTCGAATGGGATTCGTTGGTCTACCACATCTACGTGCCGAAGGTCTACGCCGAGGCCCACGGCTTCGTCTACTTGCCGCGCTTGGCGTACGCGTCGATGCCGTTGGGTGCGGAGATGATGTTTACGTGGGCCTACCTCTGGGACGGCGTCGGTTGCGCGGCGGCCGTCCCGTCACTCCTCAACGCCCTTATGGTGGTGGCGACCTGGCGTTTGGCTCGCCGCTATTTAGACAACCTTTGGGCGACCGTGGCCGCGGCGTTCGTCTTCCTTAACCCCACCCTTTTGGCCTATTTTACCTCCGCCTACGTAGACATGATACTGGGTACGTTTGCGCTGATGTCGCTTTTGGTTTATTTACGCGGCCTTCATAACAGGGGCGACGCGGCGCTGGCCGGCCTCCTCCTGGGAGCCGCGCTCGGCGTGAAGTATACGGGCACGTACGCGTTGATAGGCTTCGCGCCCGTCCTCGCCCTCGACCTCTACCGCCGCCGCGTTACCGTACGGCGCCTGGCCGTCTTCTTCGCCGTGGCGTTCGTCATGGCGTTGCCTTGGCTCGCAAAAGCGTACGTCGAGAGGGGAAACCCGTTTTTCCCCACTTTTTACGGCGTCTTCGGCGGGCGCGGCATAACGCCCGTGATGGCCGAACACCTCGGCAAATGGCAGAAGGAGATTGGGATGGGCCGGGCGCCGCTCGATTATCTCCTGCTCCCGTACCGCGTCTCGGTCCAGGCCGACCAGGGTTACCAAAAGTTCGACGGCATAATTTTACCGTTCAGCATCGCCACGCTCCTATTGTCGATTTTATGGTTCCGGCGGCGGCGCATTATCCTATATACCGTATTTTATTTCGGCGCTTGGGCATTTTTAGCTTCACAGCAGTTGCGGTTCCTGAGCGCCGCGCTGGGAACGCTCGCGATTACGGCCGCCGGGGTCTTCGCGTACGCCGCGGCGCAGTTTAAAGGAACGCTACGAACCGGGGCCGCCATCGTGCTGATAGCCGCCTTCGTGGCCTTCGGTTACGCCGTCAATACCGTGATCTGTTGTTATTACGTGGCTGACGCGGTTAGGTACCTACTAACCCGCGACGCGGACGAGTACCTGACCCGCGTGGCGCCGGTTTACCCCGCCGACAAATTCGTTAACGATAATCTCCCCGAAGACGCCGTTATTTTGATGATTTTTAACGACCATTTGCTATACTTGGAAAGGCCCGCTATATACGACTCGTTCTTCGAGGCGTCACAAACTTTGACGAGCGTAGCAAAATTGAAAAACCCTTCCGCCGTAGCGGACTACGTCGACGGCCTGGGTGCGACCCACATTTTCTCCGGCCGCTTCGCCGAAGATTACTTCTGGAGCCACTACGAGCGCGCGACGCGCGTTCTCTGGGAGGCCTACCTTGACGGCTATACGACCGTCATATACGACGACGGCCAGTTCGTAATCCGTGCCATATTGCCGCGGCCCCGCGGCCCCGATTACCCCTCGATAAAGTCTTTACACGAGTTCGACGCAAAGGCGAGTTTATACTTTTAAATTATTTAATATGAGGCCGAAGCGCAATCTTTGCTTAAGTATATTATTAATATCTTCCGGCGCGGCTTTTGCCGGGGCGTCCGGTTCCCTCGCGCAAGGCGGGGGAGACGCGAATTTCGAGGACGGGCCGTCGCATTCAGTTTACCTGGCGTTAGTCGGCGAGGAGGCCGGCGGCGAGAAAGAAAAAAGGCCGGCGGAGAAGGGCGCGGCTCGCGACACGGCTGAGAAAGAGAAGAAAAAAGAAATACCTTACCACGTCGAAGCGGACGTGACGGAGGGTTATTACGCGGCCGGCGACCAGGTATTACACGGCATAGGGAACGTTGTCATCGTACACGGCGATACGACGATAACGTGCGACGAGGCCTACTCGTACGAAGCGCAGCGGCTGGCCACGCTGTTGGGAAAAGTGAAGGTAAGGAACCCGGTTCAGGAGTATACGTTGACGGCGGGATACGCCGAGTATCACCGCGAGGATAAGCTCGCGGTAGCGACCAAGAGCCCGCGTTTAGTATTAGAAAAAGACAGGCCGATCGTAATTACTTCCGACATCATGCGGATGTGGACCGACGAAGAGTACGGCGAAGCGGCGGGCAGCGTAAAAATTGTCTCCGAAGACGTAGACGGTTACGGCCAGAAGTTGAAATATTTCGGCAAAGAAGAAAGGGTCGAGCTGAGCGGCAAGCCCGTCGTACGCCAGGAGGAAAGCCGCCTCGCCGGCGATTTAATCACGCTCTACCTCGAGGGTGAAAAGTTACGGCGCGCTCTCGTAGAGGGGTCCGCGCGCATTTTATATTTCTCGCGGCCCGAGGAAAAAGGCGAAGAGGAAGAAGCCGGCGAACGAGAGGCGCCCGGGGGGACAACCGCCGCCGCTTACGAGGCCGCGCCGGCTCGAGTAGAAGAAGAGCTCGTCGACGAGACGACCGGCGAACGTATAATGGCAGGCACGGCGGATGATGAAGATGAGGCGGGCGTCGACGTCGCCGCCGGGCCGAGTGGCGGCGCCGCGGGTGAGGAAGAGGAGAATGGGACGCCCTCCGGGCGGGTGGAGGCCGCGGGCACGGTTATTGACGGCCTATTTAAGGACGGCGTGCTCGAGCAAGTGGACATCACCGGCGACGCCGAGGGACATTATTGGCCCTTCGACGAATTCGGCGTAGAGACGGGCGAGCAAATCGACGCCGCCGGCGACCGCATTCGGATAGCAATGAACGACGGCGAAGTAAAAAAAATCGTCGTGGAAGGTAACGCCGAAGGAATATATCGGCCGGCGAAATCGGAGGGGCGGAGCGGCGTGACGCAAACCGCCGGCGACCGCATCTCCGTATTCGTCTCCGAGCGGGAGGTGCGGCGCATCGTCGTCTTCGGCCACGCGCACGGCTCGTACTTCACGGAGGAGACGCCCGCGGCCGAGGGACGCGAGGTTTCGAGTGGCTAAGGTTGCCCCGCAAGAGGCGGTAGAGAAGGTCATCTCGCCGTCGAGGGCCGCGCAGGCGAAAAAGGGCACGGCCGTCCTGAGGACCGAGGAATTGGTAAAGGTCTATTCCGGGCGGCGGGTGGTGGACGACGTTTCCATAGAGGTCGAGCCGGGCGAGATAGTGGGCCTTTTGGGCCCGAACGGCGCCGGTAAAACGACGACGTTTTACATGATCGTCGGCCTCATCAACCCGACCGCGGGGAAGATTTTCCTGGGCCCCGACGAGTTGACCAAACTGCCTATGTACAAGCGTGCCCGGAGGGGCGTGGGTTATTTATCCCAGGAAGCTTCTATCTTCCGAAAACTGACCGTCGAGGAAAATATCCTCGCCATACTTGAGGTTATGAACGTTAGCTCCCGCGACCGCCGCCGCCGCGCGCTCGAGCTCCTCGAGGTAATGGGCGTCGACCACCTGTTGAGAGCGAAGGCGTACACTTTGTCGGGCGGCGAACGCCGACGCGTCGAGATCGCGCGCGCCCTCGCCTCGGAGCCCCTCTATCTTCTCCTCGACGAACCGTTCGCGGGAATCGACCCGCTCGCGGTGGAGGACATCCAAAATATCGTGCTACAGCTTCAGCAGGCGGGCCTCGGCATTCTCATAACGGACCACAACGTGCGCGAGACCCTCGAGATAACCCACCGCGCCTACATAATGTTCGAAGGTCAAATTCTGATATCGGGCGACGGCGAAAAATTAATCAACGACCCGGAAGCGCGAAAGATCTACCTGGGCGAGAGGTTCCGTATGTAACCGCCCCGGCGCAAAGTCAAACGGCATGAGACTAACCCAACGACTAGAACAACGCCAAATCATATCGCCGCGGCTTCAGCAGTCGCTCCGGCTTCTGACGCTGAACAACGTGGAACTCGAGGCCGCGATCGAGGCGGAACTGGAGGTCAACCCGCTATTGGAGTGGGAGCCCGAGGCGTTCAACTTAGGAGAGGACGTACCTTCGTCCCCGGCCCGCCTCGAGAACATCGACTGGCAAGACTACTTCGAGACCGCGTCGCGAGGGGGCTACTTCACCGAAGGCCGCGAAGAGTTCGACCAGCTAGCCGCGGCGTCGGGGCCGCCCGCCACTTTGGCCGAACATCTAATCCGCCAGCTAGAGGTGTCGGAGCTGAGCGGTCGCGACTTCGAGCTCGCCGCGTGCGCCGTTTCGGCGCTCGACCGGGACGGTTACCTCAGGTTGCCGCTCGCGGCGCTCGCCGGGGAGGTCGGAACGAGTGAGGACGAACTAGAGCGGGTTTTAATCGAAATCGTCCAACGGCTCGACCCGCCGGGAGTTGGCGCGCGTGACTTGAGAGAAGCTCTGAGTTTGCAGTGGCGGGCGGCGGGCGACGAGGCGCCGGCGTTGGCGGGCGTAATCATCGATAAACGTTTGGAGGCGTTCGTAAACAAATCCCCCGCCGAATTGGCGCGGAGCTTGAAGGTACCGCTCGAGGAACTCGAGGCCGCGGTGGCGTACATAAAAAGTCTCGAGCCCCGACCCGGGCGGGCGTTCGGGGGCGAAATAAACCCGGTCTTACTCCCGGACATCCGCGTCGACCTGGAAGACGGCGACGTAGAAATCACCCTTCTCGACGACCGCTTAGGGCGCTTGTACATAAGCCCCGGTTATCGGGATTTGCTCGCGGCCGACGACGGCTCGGACGAAGAGGCGGCCCGTTTCCTGAAATACCGCCTAACCGCGGCCGCGTCGTTCATACGCGCCGTCCACCAGCGGCGCCGGACCCTCGAGAAAATTGCCGCGGCCATATTCGAACGCCAGCGCGATTTCCTCACCGTTGGCGAACCCGGCCTTAAACCGCTTACGATGGAGGAGGTGGCCGACCAGGTAGGTTTCCACGTGTCGACGGTCTCGCGCGCCGTCGCTAACAAGACCGCGGACACGCCGACGGGCGTTTTCCCGCTGAAGCTTTTCTTCACCGGGAAGGTTGACGCGAGCGAAGGCCCGATGTCGGTGGAACACGTCAAATCCCTGCTTCGAGATATTATCGACGTGGAGGATAAAAGTGCGCCCTTGTCGGACGAGGAGCTCGCCGCGGCGCTCGCGGGCCGGGGCGTGCGCGTCGCGCGCCGGACGGTCGCGAAATACCGCAAAGAACTGAAGCTCCCGGGTAAACATGACAGAAAAAAGAGAATTTGACGTGGTTATCGTAGGGGGTGGGCCGGCGGGATATCCCGCGGCCATCCGGGCCGCCCGCCGCGGGGCAAGCGTCGCCGTGGTAGAGGAGAAGCACGTCGGCGGGACTTGCCTCAACGTCGGTTGCATCCCGACGAAGTTTTATTGCCGCCGGAGCGCCGTCGCGGACCCGCGCCCCTGGGCCGAGGTCGTCGCGGACAAGGATAAACTGGTCGACGGCCTCGTGGGCGGCATCGAATTTTTATTTGCCAAACGCGGCGTCGAACTGGTCCGGGGGCACGGCCGCCTCCGCCGCGGCCGCGAAGTAACCGTCGAGGGCAACGGGAATTCGGTCCTGCGGGCGCGGAACGGGATAATTTACGCGCCCGGTTCCGTTACGTCGTCACCCCCGGCTTTCCGCATTGACCACGAGCTCGTCCTCGAAAGCGACGACCTGGTTAACTCGCCGCTGGCCTTCAAGAGTATCCTGGTCGTGGGAGGCGGCGCCATAGGGCTGGAGTGGGCGACCATATGTAACCGCCGCGGCGTGGAGGTAACCGTGCTCGAGATGATGCCCCAGGTCCTCCCCGGCCTCGACGCCGACGTCGCGCGCAGGCTCGCCGCCTTGATGAAACGGACCGGCGTCGAGATATCGGTGGGCGATAGGGTAGAGAAGTTGGAGCGGCGCAAGGGCGGCGTCGCGGCCCACCTTTCGGACGGCCGGACCCTCGAGGCCGAACGCGCGCTGATAGCGGTAGGCCGACGGGCAAACGTCGACGAGGACGACCTCGCGGCCTTAGGCATCGAAACCGAAAGGCGTCGCATAAAAGTGCGGCCAACTATGGCGACGACGGCTGAGGGGGTTTGGGCCGCGGGCGACGCCGCGGGAGCGGGTCCTATGTTGGCGCACGTCGCGACCCGCCAGGGCCTGGTCGCGCTCGAGAACGTTTTGGGGAGGCACGGGGAAATGGATTACGACCACATACCCTGGGCCGTTTTCTCGGAGCCGGAGGCCGCGGGGATGGGTTTAAATGCGGAGGAAGCCCTACAGCGAGCCATCGCGGCGCGGGAGGGCCGCGTCGACTACCGCTCCCTCGGGAGACCCCGCGCGGACGGCTTTGTGGACGGCTTTTTCAAGATACTTGCTGCCGAGGACGACGGAAAGATACTGGGCGCCCACGCGGTCGGGCACGAGGCCGCGGAGATCGTCCAGGTCGCCGCGGCGGCAGCGGCTTGCGGGGCGACGGTCGCCGATATGGACAAATTTATAGCCATCCACCCGACCTATAGCGAGTTGGTGGCCGAGGCTTTAGAGGATTGGCGGGGCTTGGCGACGCACCGGCCTTAGGATGCGAAACCACGAAAGCGAACGCGCGCCCGCCTGGCTCCGGCGGCCGGTAGCGGAGAGAGTAGGCCGCGGGCCGGCGCGACGCGCCGTGGCCGGCCTTATCACCGTTTGCGAAGAAGCTCGGTGCCCGAACCGCGGCCGGTGTATGGGCGATGATAATACGGCCACGTTTTTATTAATGGGCCCGGGATGCTCGCGTAACTGTCGATTTTGTTCCGTATCGCCCGGGCCCGCGCCGCTCGACGACGCCGAGCCGGAAAAGGTAGCCCGCGCCGCGCGAGACCTCGGCCTAAAATACGTAGTCCTCACCTCGACCACCCGAGACGACCTAGCCGACGGCGGCGCGCGCCACCTGGCGGCGACGGTCGAGGCCGTGCGGAAAACTCTCCCCGACGCAGAGGTAGAAGTCCTCGCCCCGGACTTCGGCGGTTCCCTCCCATCGGTAGACCGTCTCGCGAAAGCGCCTCTCGCGGTCTTCGGCCATAACGTCGAGACCGTTCCTCGCTTGTACGAAGAGGTCCGGCCCGGCGCGGACTACCGGCGTACCCTCGACGTGCTCGCCCGGGCGGCCGAGGCCGGCGCAACAACGAAGTCCGCTATGATGGTCGGGCTGGGGGAGGAAGAGAGCGAAGTGTTGGCCGTTTTAGATGATTTAAGGCGGGTCGGCGTTATGGCGGTGGCGATAGGCCAATACCTGAGGCCGAGCAAGCGGCAAATGCCGGTAGCCCGCTTCTGGGAGCCGCGGGCCTTTGAGGAACTCGAGGCCGCGGCCTACGCGGCCGGCTTTGTCGCCGCGGCGTGCGCACCCTTCGTACGTTCCTCCTATCGAGCGGGGGAAATCTATCGGCGCCTGAAAACGGCGAGGAAGGAGTCCGGTGCTTCTTGAAAAAATAATCCCGTCTATGATAAACTAACGAGGTGTCGAACCCTTAGACACCGCTCGAGCGCGAAACGATCAGCGGTTAGTCGGAGGTAGTGGACGTGGGTTTGCAGATCACCGGGAAGCGCGTTGACGTTACCGACGCCATGAAGACTTACATCGATAAAAAGGTAAATAAAATTTCAAAGAAACTCCGCGACGTTCAGGACGTCCTGGTAACGTTGCGCATAGAGCGGTACCACCACATCGCAGAAATTACCATTACCGCCGACCACTTGACGATAAGGGGCGAAGGCAATACCGCGGACATGTATTCCTCGATTGATATGGCCTGCAGTAAGATTGAAAAACAGATTGGTAAATATCGGAGCCGGATCCAGAGCCGCCGGGTCGCCCGCCCGGAAAAAATCCGCGAAGCCATGATGACGGTTTACGACCACCGCGCCATGGCGCGCGACCGCGATAGCCGCGTGGTGGTGAGCGTCGACAGAATACCCGTCAAGCCCATGACCATCGAGGAAGCGGTCATGGAGATGGATTTGTTGAATCAGGATTTTTTAGTCTTCAAGAACGCCGAGACGGACGATATAAACGTCATCTACCACAGACGAGACGGCCACATCGGCCTTATCGAACCTTAAGTCGCGCCTCCGCCCCGTCTCGGGTTGGTCCCCGGTGAAATAAATGCGAGGTGATCGTGTGGTGAAGATTTCGGAGTTCGTCGACTCTAAGGGAATTAAAATGGAACTTACGGCCCAGGATAAAGAAGGGGTCCTCCGCGAACTCGTCTCGCTCGCGGCCGAGACGGGCAAGATAACGGACGAGCTGGCGATCCTTAAGGCCGTGCGCGAACGGGAAAATTTGTGCAGCACCGGTTTCGAAAACGGCGCCGCGATCCCGCATCCGCGCCAGGGCCACCCGGATATCGTCAAGGAGTTGGTGGCCGTGTTCGGCCGTGCGGCCAAAGGGATCGACTTCGAGGCCCTCGACGAGAAGCCGGTACAACTATTCTTCCTGCTTTGCGCCCCTACCGACAGCGAACACCTACGGGCTTTGGCCAAACTATCCCGTTTTCTCAAAAAGGAACAGGTCCGAAAAAGCCTCTTGGAAGCAAAGACGCCCGACGAAGTCCTGGCGGTCATAAAGGAGGAAGAGGTCTAACTCGCGCATGGCGAAGCACGGTAGAAGGGCCGTCAACGTCGACGAGCTATCTTTGGGCGGCACCAAGCCGCCCGTCGGCGTAACGGTCGGCGAGATGTTGGCCGAGATGCACGGGCCGCTGAAGTTGTCCGCGGTGGAGGACAACGGAGGTTTCGACCGACGCGTGCGCGGTACGGAGATAAACCGGCCCGCCCTTGCGCTCGCCGGTTACTTCGACCGCTTTGCGCACCGCCAGATACAGGTACTCGGGATGACGGAACTCTCCTATCTGTCCAGCCTGACCGAACAACGGCGCTCCGAGGTCTTTAATAAAATTACGTCTCGCGAAGGGCTCCCTTGTTTTATCGTCGCGCGTGGGCGCAGGCCGCCGCCCGCGTTAAAAGTCGCCGCGCGGAACCGCGGGATACCGGTGGCCCTGTCGCGGCGCCGCACCACGGACGTCATAGCGATCCTCTCCGATTACCTCCGCGACAAGTTCGCGCCCCGGCTCACCTTCCACGGAGACCTGCTCGACGTTTACGGCGTGGGCGTTCTCATCCTCGGGCCCGCCGCGGTGGGGAAGAGTGAGTGCGCGCTGGACTTGGTCGTACGGGGCCATCGCATCGTGGCCGACGACGTGGTTTACGTCCGCCGTCGCATAACGGGCGAGCTCGTCGGCGACACGCGGGAGACGATACGCGAACACATAGAGATCCGGGGGTTGGGGGTCCTGAACGTAAAACAATTGTTCGGCGTCCGCGCCGTCCGTAAATCCAAGAACGTGGAGCTCGTGGTTAAGATCGAGTTGCTCGACCCGGACGTGGAATACGACCGCACCGGCCTCGACAGGCAGGTCGTGAACATCCTCGGCGTCGAGGCTCCTTTCATCGTCATCCCCGTAGTCCCGGGCAAGAACGTGTCTTCCCTCATCGAGGTCGCGGCGCTGGATTATTTGTTGAAACGCTACGGCTTCGACTCCGCCCGCACCTTTGACGAAAAACTGCGCGCGTTGATCGAGATGAACTATTCCGCAAGTAAAAAAGGTAAATTATGATCGGGATTATGGTAGTGGCCCACGGGGCGATGGCGGAGGAGTTGATAAATTCGGTCGCCATGATCATGGGGCGCGTTCCCTCGCTCCGGGCCGTCGGCCTGCGCAGCGACCAGGGCCTTGACGATTTGGAGCGGGAGATCGAGAAGGCCTGGCGCACGCTCGAGCAGGGCGGCGCCGAGCAGGTCCTCATATTGGTGGACATGTTTGGCGGCTCTTGTTCGAACGTGGCCGCGCGGATGGTGAGCGAAAAGGAAGCCAAACAGGCCGCCGTCGTTACGGGCGTCAACCTCCCCATGGTCCTGGAAGCGGCCATCGACCGCGACCTTTATCCCTTGGAAGCCCTGGTCAATAAGATCGTCGAAGCCGGACGGAAGTCCATCGTGGACGTCCGGGCGGTTATGGCGGAAAAACTCCGCTGAGCGAACTACCCCGTCCGTCGAATATGGGCGTCTTGCTCTACAGGGTGGACGACCGTTTGATTCACGGCCAGGTTGTCGTGGGTTGGGGGCGCTACCTCAAAGCTAATGCAATCCTCGTGTGCAGCGAACGGGTAGCGAATGACGAGTTCGCCAAGACGATGATGGAGATGGGCGCACCCGCGGACGTCAAGGTAGAAGTATTACGCTTAGCGGAGGCCGCGGCCGAGTTAAACGTAGACGCGTTCAACAAACGCGCCGCCATCGTGCTCTTCGAAACGCCGGCCGACGCCCTCGAGCTGGTTAAAATGGACGTCGAAATAGGCAAGTTGAACATCGGGGGAATGCATTTCCGCGCCGGGAAAAGGCAAATCATGGAAGGGGTGTCGGTCGGCCGGGAGGATTGCGAAGCTCTTAACGACCTCGCGGCGCGCGGCGTCGAGGTCTACTTCCAAATGGTGCCGCAAGCCCGGCCCGTAGGGATCATACCGAAACTGCCCCGCGACCTTTAAACCCGTCCCGGCGCTCGAAAAAAGAACGGCGGCGATTCGGTTGACGACTCGTATTCGCTTTCGCCTTTCGTGACCACCAACCGGCCGGGAACGCCGTCTGCGTTATAACCGGCGTTCATACCCGTACCGTCAACCATTCTGAAGGGGGTTCGAAAGATTCTACCAAGGGTCGTCGTTATTTACGTGGCGGAACTTGCCCGCGGGCGAGGGCGGCCTTGAGGGGCGGTTCGCGATTACGTTGGATTGATGGCATGTTGGACGTGCACCTGATAGCGGCGTGCATAGAACGGGCGGTTTGCGTCGCTTTCGTCGGCGCCCTGCTGGGTTTGGACAATATCGCCGTGGGTCAATTTATGTTGGCTCAACCGGCGGTAGGCGCGGTTTTGCTCGGGTACGTCGTCGGCGAACCGTTGCTGGGGATTTGGGCGGCGTTGACGTTCCAGCTTTTGTGGGTGGGCCAGATCCCGGTCGGCGCGTACGCTCCGGCGAGTGCGCCCATAACGGCCGTTGCCGTCGTTGGTTTGGCCGTGCCGGCCGGCGCGCCGTTGGCCTCGCGCGCGGTTGCCGCCGCAGCCCTCGCGATTCCGGTCGGGGTGTTGGCGAGCAAGCTCGATATTTGGGTTAAAAGTCGGAACGTGGGTATTCTGCACCGGGGAGAGAACGACCTATTGGACGGACGGCCCTTTGCCCTCGGCGGCGCGGTCGCCAAGGGCGTCGCCCGTTTTTTTCTCAAGGATTTTTTCCTCTTGCTGACGGCCATCTTCGTCGGCTCGGTAATAATAGTCCTGGCGCTAAAAAAGCTCACCCCCGCGTGGGACCGGGGCTTTGAGCTCGTATTCTTGGTATCTCCTGCGGTGGGCGTGGCCGCCGCGCTCAGGGCGTATTGGAAACGTCGCAACGTTCTGGCTTTCGGCGCCGGCGCTGCGGGAGCCGCGGCCGTATTCTACTTAGTTTCGATAACCCTATGACGGGAACGCGCCAGAAGGGTGAGGTCCTGATTTCGCGGCGCACGCGCGCCGAGATGGTCGTCCGTTCGTTGTTCATCCAGGCCACGAACAACTTCGAGCGTATGTTGTCCTTCGGCTTCCTCTTCGCGCTGTGGCCCGTTATTAAAATGAAATACCCGGAGCCCGAGGCGCGGCGTAGGGCCGTCATTCGGCACCTCTCGTTCTTTAACACGCAACCTTATTTTGCGAACTGCATTCTGGGCGTCGTGGCAAACGTCGAACTACGCGACGGCCGGAATGTGGACGCGAACGTCGGCAACGTCAAGCGGGCGATGATGGGCGCTCTCGGCGCCTTGGGGGACGACCTCTTTTGGACGGGCCTAATGCCCGCCGCGGCGTTGGTCGCTCTATTCTTGAACGCCACGATGCCGCGTTACGCCCTCGCGTGGGCGATCGTGGCGCTGGTTATATATAATATTTTTCAATTTTGGGCGAGGATAAAGCTTTTTGGCGTCGGCCTCAGGTTGGGCCCGCGCATAACGACCTACTTAAAGATGTTGCGGCTGCCGCAATTCGCCCTCGCTGTCAAGGTCGTGGCCGCTTTCGCGTTGGGCTTATTTACCGCGGCCGTAGTATGGCGTGCCGGCCAAGACGGCGAGTTCGGTTTGACGGGGGGCCTCGCCGCCGCGGCCGCGGTCGTTTTATCCTTCGGCCTTCAAAGCATCGGCATCCGCCCGGGACTTTGTTGGTACCTCGTCGCCGCGGTCGCCGCCGCTTTGGGAATATTAATACTGTGAAAACTCATGGCCGCGATTAGAAAAGAGGTCGTAGTCAAACATAAACTCGGCTTACACGCCCGGCCGGCGGCGGCCTTCGTGAAGCTCGCCCGCAAATTCGAAGCCGACATAATCTTGGAGAAAAACGGCGAGCGGGTCAACGCGAAATCCATCATGGGCGTTATGATGTTGGCCGTCGCGCGGGGCGAGACCGTTTACCTGGAGGCCGGGGGCAAGGACGGGGCGCACGCCTGCGAACAACTATCGGCATTTTTGGAAGACGGGAGCTTCGCCTAGATATATATGAGGGAATTCACGGGCATATCGGCGAGCCGGGGCGTGGCGCTCGGGAAAGCCGTCCTCGTGGCGCCGCGCGAACTGACCGTCGAGCGCCGCGCGATAAAACCCGCCGACGTCGAGGCCGAGCAGGTGCGGTTGGAACGCACCCTCGCCGTTACGCGCGAAGAGTTCGCGGCGTTGCGGGACGAGGTGAAAAAGCACAAAACGTCGATTCGGGCCGAGATCCTGGACGCGTACATGTTAATTCTCGACGACGAGATGTTGACCAGCGAGGCCCTAAAAATGATCGGCCAGGAAAAAGTATCGGCCGAGTACGCGTTCAAAACCACGCTCGACGGAATGTTGGAAGTATTCGAGGCGATGGAAGACCCCTACTTCCGCGAGCGCGCCGTGGACTTCCGGGACGTGGGCAATCGGGTAGTATTGAACCTCCTCGGCGTCGCCTACCGGATATTCGAGGACCTGGGCGAAGACGCGGTACTCGTGGCTCACGACCTCCCGCCCTCCGACGCCGCGGCCCTACCGCGCGGCAAGGTCCGCGCCATCGTGACCGAGGTGGGAAGCCGGACCTCCCACACGGCGATCATGGCCCAAAGCATGGAGGTGCCGGCGGTCGTCGGGGCGGAGGGGGTCATAGGTTATGTCCGGGCGGGGGACCTCCTGGTCGTGGACGGCATCGACGGCCGCGTCATAGTCAACCCGACGGACAAAGTGGCGGCGCGCTACCGGGCCTTGATGCGCGAGCTGGCCGAGGAGGAGAAACGCCGCGCCCGCCTTGCCGAACTCCCCGCCACGACGCTGGACGGCTATCGGATAGAGCTCTCCGCGAACGTGGAATTGCTGCCGGAATTGGAGGCCCTGAAGCGCCACGGCTGCGACGGCGTCGGCCTGTACCGTACCGAATTCTTGTTCCTCCACCGGCGCGATTTACCCTCCGAGGAGGAGCAGTTGGACGCCTACCGGAAAGTCGCCGAGGCGTCACTTCCCCATACGTCCATCATCAGGACCGTCGACATCGGCGGCGATAAGTTCCTGTCGTTCCCGGAAGTAGCCCGCGAGCTAAACCCGTACCTGGGCCTGCGCGCGATAAGGTTTTGCCTTAAACGTCGAGACATATTCCGGACCCAACTTCGCGCCATACTGCGCGCCACCGTCTACGGGAAAATTAAAATCATGTTTCCCATGATCTCGGACGTGGAGGAGCTGCGCGCGGCGAAAGAGGTGCTCGCCGACGTCGGCGAAGAGTTGAGAAAAGAGGGGCGTCTCTTCGAAGAGGACGTCGAGGTCGGTATAATGGTCGAGGTCCCGTCGGCGGTACTCAGCGCGGACGTATTGGCGCAAGAGTGTGACTTCTTCAGCCTCGGAACCAACGACCTGATTCAATACACCTTGGCCGCCGACCGGGGGAACGAGAAGATCGCCTATTTATATGAACCGTTCCACCCGGCGGTGTTGAAGTTGATAAAGGCCACGGTCGACGCCGCTCACCGGAACGGCATATGGGTCGGCGTATGCGGCGAGATGGTGGCCGACCCGAAGGCCGCCGTACTCCTGCTCGGCCTTTCCTTCGACGAGTTCAGCGCGAGTCCGGCGTCGGTACCGGATATCAAAACGGCCATCCGCGCCGCCCGGTACGTCGACGCGCGGCGCGTTGCCGAACGCGCGGTCCGGATTACGTCGGGTGCGGAGATTCGCGCTTACTTAACCGAGGCGCTCGCCGACATGGGCGTCCCGGCTTTCCCATGCTGATGGCAAAAAGGATTTTCGCCGCCGCCTTGTTTCTGGGCCTAACCGCTTGCCGCACGGACCTTTTCTTGGGCAAGGTTGAGGGAGTGGCCGCGAACGTGTTCGCCCCCAACGGTCGCACTCCCGCCTACCGGGCCGGGGTCGTTATAGAAGACGTTAAACCTTACGGCTACTACGGCGAAACCCTCACGTCTCAGACGGGAGCCTTCTCGTTCCCGGGCGTTCCCGACGGCTTCTACCAAATTAACGTAACGTCGCCCAACGGCTTCTTCGAGACCGGTTTTTACGTCGAGGTTGTGGACGGTCATTCGCCGGGAGACGTCAAAGTTTCGATGGCGCCCGCGCGCGTGGGGACTTTCCTAAACGTCCCGGGCCGGTACGACGACATGGGCGTTATTTTACTCGATCTCGGTTACGCGTTCCGGAGCGTCGGGATAGAGAACCTGGCGCAATCGGCCGACCCGCTCGAGGACGCGGATATAGTTTGCCTTAATAGCGGCGTCGACACGGCCTGGGCCCAGGACGAAAAGGTCGTCAAACGGCTGCAGTCGTTCGTCTGGAGAGGGGGGCGCTTGGTGGCGTCGGATCAGGCGTGGCCGTTTATAAAGGCCGGTTGGCCCGAAAAAGTGACGTGGCCGCAGGACCCGGCCGTAGGGAACGGCAACCAAAACGTCGACGCCTCCTTCACCGACGCCGACCTTAGAAGATGTGCCACGGTCTCGAAATGGGTGCTCCGGTACGACCTCGGCAAATGGGCCCTCCCGAAAGACACGCGCGGCACGGCGTTCGTACGGGGGAACGTGAAGACGTCGTCCGGCTCGAGGAACGACGCACCGCTGCTTTTCGGCTTTACGCACGGCTCGGGTTTCGTATTGTTCAGTACGTTCGGTTGGCGGGCGCAATACAGCCGCGACCATTTCGCCGTTCGGGTCTTCAATTATTTTATAGCTAATAAGTAGTACGGCAAACACATTTCGGTCGGCACCGCGTCCCGCCGGCCGGCACGGGCGCGTCGAGCGGCGCGCCTTTTACACGCGGATGGATAAAGCCCCGCTCGTCCTTCCGATTTTGGGCGTTATCGCCGCCCCGGAAATACGTGTCGACGACGTCGTTCGAACGTCGGGTGCCGCGCTTTTCGAACAAGCGGTCCAAACACGGGCCGAACCGTTTACCTTCACCGACTATTACCGTGAGGAGATGGGCGAGGGCTTAGTTCGCTTTTGGTGCGGGGGCGCTCGGTTGGTCCCGGCCACGTTGCTTGCGGATTACAAGTTAGCCGGCGTCGAGGCCGAGGCGCGGTGGCGGGTCGGCGGCGCTAGGCGCGTCAACCTCGACCCGGGCTACATTTCGACGTTGCAGATGGTCCTCGCGACGACGAAGGCTCTGCCTCAGGCCACGTATATCCGCGACGGCGTTTACGCCCTCGTCGAACTGCTCTATCGCGACGGCGCCTTTCGACCTCTCCCTTGGACTTATCCGGACTACCGGAAGGCGGCGGCCGAGCGTGCCTTCGAACCCTTCAGGTCCCACTTTTTACGCCTTCGGCGCGAGATGGCGAAGTGACCGTCTCCCGGGAAATAATTACGGATTCGCCCGAGGCGACCGTATCTCTGGCAGAACGGCTGACGCCGGCGTTGCCGCCCGGAGCCGTCCTGTTGCTCGACGGCGAATTGGGGGGCGGTAAGACGACGTTTGTCAAGGGTTTGGCGCGCGGCTTAGGCGTCGCGGGTGAACCACGCAGCCCTACGTTCGCGCTTATACGGGAATATGGCATTTTGGTTCACGTGGACCTCTTCCGCCTAACGGCGACGGAGGCGGCCGGCCTCGGTTGGGAGGATTACCTCGACGGCGACCGAATTATTGCGGTTGAGTGGAGCTCCCACTTACCCCCGGCCTTTTGGGTCAGATCCTCGCTAATCCTAAGGTTTAATTTCGAGATTTTGGACGAACGCCGGCGGAGGATCGTACTCGCGTACGACGAATCGGCGCCGGCCGAGCTGAGGCGGCGCGTAGAGGAGCTGTTTTGCGCGTAATCGCGATAGAGGCCTCCACGGCGCGGGTTTCCGTGGCGTTCGTGGACGACGGCCACGCCGCGGCGCGCCGCTTTGAAGCGGTCGGGCACCTGTCCCGCATCCTTATGCCCTCGCTGCGGGAATTGGCGACGGAAGCTTGGCCCTTGAGCGCGGCCGAGTTGATCGTAACCGCCCGCGGCCCGGGCTCGTTCACCGGCCTGCGCGTCGGGATGGCCGCCGCGAAGGGGCTCGCATTCGTGACGGCCTTACCGGTGGTCGCGGTCTCATCGCTCGCGGCGATAGCCGCGGCCGCGGGAAGTCGCGGCAACGTCGCGACCGTCCTCGACGCGCGCGGAGGCTACTACTTCTACGCCGTCTACGACTGCTCGGCCGGATATCCTGAGGAAGCCGTCGCCGCCGCCATCGGCGATGCCGCAACGTTGGCGGCTCTGTCCTGCGACGTCTTCGCGGGGCCGCCCGCGCCGGCTTTGCGGGGGGGACCGCGACGCGGCGTACGCTGGCTCGAGGTGTGGCCCGACGCCGTCGTGCTCGCGGGCTTGGGGGCGTTGGCGTTCCGGCGCCGGGGCGCGGACGACCTTACGACGCTCAGGCCGACATACCTTAAGAGAGGCCGGGTATGAGGTGCGAGCTAAGGCCGGCGACGCCGGGAGACGTACCCGCCATCAACGCAATCGAACGCGGGGCGTTTCCGTGTCCGTGGCCCGAGTACGCGTTTTACCGCGAACTCGAAAACGACTTGTCAACGCTGAAGGTTTTAACCGTAGACGGAGAGGTCGTGGGGTATTACGACCTTTGGGTTTGCGCGAACGAAGCCCACTTGTTAAACGTCGCCGTGGCCGACCGGGAACGGCGCCGCGGGTACGGGACTAAGCTCATGGAGGACGTGATCGCTGAGGCGAAACACTCCCGCTGCGTTCGGATCGTCTTGGAAGTGCGGCCCGGGAACGAAGCCGCAATAAAGATATACGAAAAATTAGGATTCAAGAAAGTGACGCACAGGTTACGCTATTATAGCGACGGGGAGGACGCCGACGTTATGGTCAAGAGCCTTCGCGAACCTTAGCGAGGCGTCCGCCGGGCACCTCTTTTATTTTTAGATTAATTTTTCCGGTCAACGCAGGCCGAGCGCGCGGTGGACCTGGGGAATCAAGCGAACGTCGTCGAGCGTATCCGTGAGCCGGACCGCAAGGGCCAAAAGCCGCTCGGATTCGCCGGGAGGCGGAGTACTCTCGTCGCGCCGCGGTTGAACGACGAAGGGGATGCGGCCGCGCACGTCGGCGACGAGGCGGGCCGCTTCTAAGACCTCGGCCTCTTCCGTGTCGGGGCCCACCACGACCTTTACGTAACAGGTTCTCTGTTTTGCGATCTCGAGGAAGTTTTTCGTTTCCTCGCGGGGTAAGGGTTTGCCCGAGAACGAGGGTAGCTTGACGTCTACGGCGATTACGTCAACTCTCGGAAGGACCTCGGCGAGTTCCCGATAGTGTTGACCGCGCGTCTCGAGCAAAACGCGCTTGCCGGTTTCCGAGAGCCTGGTCAGAAGTAGCGATAGGAACCCCGGCTGCTCGAGCGGTTCGCCGCCCGTAACGGCGAAGTAGGGCAGGTTACGCAAGAGCGGTTCCACCCGCGCGGTAAGGTCGGCGACTTTCACCGGGTTGGGGACGACCTCGGCCTTCGGGCCGCGGATAACGAATTGCGACGCCCGCGTGCGCGCGCGCGGCGTATCGCAATGTTCGCACGCGGCCACGCAACCGCCGAAACGCACGAATAGCATCGGCGTACCGACGAGCGGGCCCTCGCCCTGGACGCTTACGAAGACCTCGTCGACGTATCCTTTCAGCATACGCCCCTGACTTTGCCCAACGCGTTGACGAAGCTTTCCACCTCCGCGGCGTACCTCTCGATAACGGCTAATGCGAATTCCGCCGCGTCGACCCCCAACGTACGGAGGTCGCAGACGGGTACCGGCGCGCCCGAGCCGTCCACGTTTACGCCCAGGTGAACCAGCGCCGACGTCGGCGAAACGGTGGCTACCGAGACGGTAAGCTTGCCGTCGCCGACGTAGACGTCGTCGCCCTCGCGCCGTAGGGCCGCGGCGGGTGCGCGCCTTAATACTTCCTCGAAGACGATGGCCGCCAACACTCGCTGACGCCATATGACCTCGCCGAGTGCTAAGCCGAAATGCTCGACGATGAAATGCAACATGCGGGCCGCGACGATTTCTGCGCCCGCTTGCCTGTCCGCCAGGTCCACGAGGTCCTCGCCCCGGACCTCGCACGGGCCGATAAACGCGACGATCGCGTCGCCCGATATGCCGAAGTTCTTGTACGCGTAATGGCCGTAAAGCTCGGCGTACGGCCTTTCCGCGGCGTCGAAATGGGCTTTTATTAACTTCACCGGGAGGGCTTTATATTGCCGAGGTCGAAAATTAATAAAGCGCGCGGGGACGTTGACTATTCACATATCTAAGTTATCGGCCCGAAAATTTTTTCCCGGGCTTCCTCGAGGCCGGCGCGGGCCAACGCCTCCGCGGCCGCGCGGCACGAGGCGCAACCCCCGCAAGGCCGCGGCCCTTCGCCGTAGCAGGGATATATGTAATGCAGCGGCACACCGAGGGTCCCGGCCTTCTTGGCGATAGCCGCCTTGTCCGCGGCGCTCGTGTACGACACAACCCGAACCCGCCCGCGGGTCGAATGGCGGAGCGCGCGATTGCTCGCCGAGACGAATGCGCGCGAGTTATCGGGGAATTGCGCCGCCTCCTCGGCGTTGAAACCGGCGACGACCGCGGGCGCGCCCAGCCGCTCCGCGAAAGCGGCCGCGACGGCTACGAAGACGCCGTTTCGATTCGGCACCCAGACGGCGTCCACGTCCGCGGCGCGGGAGGGAAGAGGCGCCCCCGCTTTGACCAAGGCCGGCGGCGCCAACTCGCGCAGCCAGCGCAACTTTACGACGCGGTACGGTACGCCGTAGAAGCCGCACAGCCGCTTAGCCGCGCGGACCTCGCTCCGCGCGGCCCTTTGGCCGTAGTCGAACGTTAAGGCCGTAGCTGGCCCGCGGTACCGGCTCGCGAGCGCCAGGTTGAGCGCGGAATCGAGGCCCCCCGATAGGAGGACGACGGACTTAAACGTCCGGGACGAAAGACGCGGCATATTTCGGCGACTCCTCGACCGTTACGCGCCGCAGTTTCGCCCCTAAGGGCTCGAGCTTGGGCGCGAGCTGTTCGTAAACGAACGACGCGATGTTCTCCGCCGTCGCGTTGCGGTCGCTAAACGCGGCCAATTCGTTCAGGTTTTGGTGGTCCATTACGTCGAGTACGCCGCTTAGGCGGGCGTCCAACTCCCTGAAGTCCAGCGCCATACCTATTTCGTCCAATCCTGCGGCCTCCGCGACGACGACAACGTTGAAGCTATGTCCGTGAAGGCGCTCGCACGAGCCGCCGTAGCCCCTGAGAGCGTGAGCCGCGGCGAAGCGGCCTTCGACTTTGACTTCGTACGGCATACAGCGTCAAATTATTAACGGTTCAACCCGAAGGTTTTCGCCCCGAGCCTTTTCCACCAACGTCCGGTACAACAGGTCGACCTTGTCCCTGAGTTCCTCTCTCGAGCCAGCGTTATCGACGATTATGTCGGCTTCGGCGCGCTTGCCCGCGGCGTCGACTTGACGAGCTTGCCGGGCGTCGAAATCGTTCTCGTCGTATTTACGACGGGAGCGTGCTTTACGGACGCCTTCCGGCGCGTCCACAACGACGACGACGTCGACGGGCAAAGCCCGGTTCCATTCTACTATAAGTGCGGCGTCGATTACAATTATATCGGCCCCCTTTTGGGCCGCGATTTCGCCCTTTATGCGGTCCCAGAGCGGGGGGTGGATGAGGGCGTTTAAACGCGCGGCCGCTTCTTTGGAGGCGAAAGCGGCGCGTGCGAGGGCTTGCCTATCGACGGCGCCGTCCGGGGTCAAAATCGAGGGGCCGAAGGCCGCGGCCAATTCAGCTTGAAAGGGGCGCGAGCTTTCTATCAACTCCCGCCCGAGGGCATCCGCGTCTATAATCGGGATGCCTTTTTCGCGGAGGAGGCCCGCGACCGTGGTTTTACCCGCGCCGATGGCTCCGGTCAGCCCTACGACGAGCGCCTTCTTCCCGGTCCGCATATACTTTTTTTATCATTTTATAAGGCGGAACGCAAGTTTTTTCCTTGTCTTTTTGGTAATTACGTGATAATATCCTTTAAGTGAAAAGAAGGCCATTTCGGTTTATTTTCGCCGTAGCCGTAGTTTTACCAACCTTCACCTCTGGCGGGAGCGCGTCGGCCGAGGTCGCAACTTTCAGGGACGACTTATTCGAAGACGTGCCGGGTCTCCCTGCCATTGAAGGGGCGATGTTCGAAGAGGTTAACCGCGTCCGGGAGGGGGAAGACCTGACGCCGCTCGAATGGGACCGCGGCTTGACGCTGGCGGCGCGGCAACACTCGGACGAGATGAAACGCCTCTATTACTTTTCGCACGAGTCGCCCACGCCCGGTTTAAGAGACGTACCGGACCGGGTATACGCAGCGGGCGTAACAGACGTTTCGATGGCCGAGAACTTGGCGTCCGAAAACAGCGTCCCGCCCTCCGAGGACCCGGAGGCGGTGGGGCGCAAGCTCACGGAACTGTTGCTCGCGAGCGAGAACCACCGGGCCAACATTTTGGACCGGCGCTTCACCCACTCGGGCATAGGTTGTGCCGCCTCGGAGGAGGGCACCCTTTTCTGCACGCAAGTTTTCTCGAAGCGCACGATAAATTTTAAATCCATAAGGTTGAAGGATGAGGCGGCGGATACCTTAAAGGTTACCTTAACCCTCAAGACCGAAGACGTCGTCGGCGTTTGGTTGGATGAGACCGACACGTACGTCTTCATGCCCGACGACGGCGTCGTGGTCGTAACGCTACTGTTCCGTCTTGACGACGGCCGGCGCAAAGTCGTCTTCGCGCGGAGGAAGGTAGACGAGTACGGCGCCATGAAAGGTTTCTTTATCGGGACCTTTGACGCCAGGAAACCTTATAACTTCGGCGCCGGGATAACGGACGTCGACGTTCTGGCCGAAGAACACGTGTCGGGCGAATCGAAGTTCTATATTTTGGAAGCGGAGGGGAAACTTCTGGCCGACGCGGCGGGCGTGAAGCTCGCCGACGGCGACGTTCGGTACGCCGTAAAAATGAAAGGGAAGAAGTTCAAAGTCAAATATCCCATATTGACGGGTTCGGGTTTACACGAGGTCCTGTTCGTCATCGGCGACCGGGCTTCCCATGGGTTAAAGGTAGACGCGGACCGCCCGCTGGCCGAGGCTTTCCGCCAGACCGCGCACGCGGAGTAGAGCTATGATGAAGGTAGAAACGATCACGCGCCAAAAGGCCGAGTTGCTCGCCGAGATCGCGGATATGAAAAAGAGCCGAAACGCGGCCTTTCTGGTTCATAATTACCAGATACCGACGGTCCAGGATATAGGCGACTTCGTCGGCGACTCCCTCGGGCTGGCCCAGGAGGCGGTCCAGACCGACGTGGACGTGATCGTCCTCTGCGGCGTTAGATTTATGGCGGAAACGGCCAAGCTGCTCAATCCCGAAAAAACGGTCCTCCTCGCCGAGCGGGAGGCCAACTGCCCTATGGCGCAAATGGTCCGAGCCGACGACCTCGTCGCGCTGAAGGGGGAACACCCGGGCGCAACCGTCGTCTCGTACGTAAATACCACCGCGGCGACCAAGGCCGTGACCGACGTTTGCTGCACATCCGCCAACGCCGTGAAGGTCGTTAATTCTATCGCCGAAGACAAACGAATCATATTCACGCCGGACCAACATCTCGGGGCGTACGTCCGCAAGATGACGGGGCGGGATATCATATTGTGGCCCGGCTGCTGTCCGACCCACGCGCGCATCACCGCGGAAATGGTTCTGGAGGCCAAGGGGGAACACCCGCGCGCGAAGGTCGTCGTACACCCGGAATGCCTTATGGAGGTCATCGAACTCGCCGACGCGGTCCGCTCCACGAGCGGGATGCTTAAATACTGCGCGGAGTCGGACGCCGCCCGCTTCATAATCGGGACCGAGAAGGGCATGATATACCCTCTGAAAAAGCGTTGCCCGGACAAAGAGTTTTGGCCGGTCACCCAGGAAGCGATTTGCCCGAACATGAAACTCACCACCCTCGAGAGCGTCCGCGATGCGTTGAAATATATGCAATACGAGATTACGATACCGCCCGCCGTCGCCGAGCCGGCGCGTCGGGCCATAGAGCGCATGCTTCAGATAGGGCGCGATAGCGCGGGTTAAGGCCGCCGCGGAATGCCTACGAACGTGGATTGGGACGACGTCGTAACCCGGGCGCTCGAAGAGGACCTGGGTGCGGGCGACGTAACGACGGAATTGCTCGGCGTGGGTAACGTGCCGGCCCGGGCCGCCATCGTCGCCCACGACGACGGCATCATGTTCGGCATGGAGGTTGCGCGCCGCGTCTTCCGCCAGCTCGAGCGGAAGTTGGTTTTCAAGGCGGTCATCGAGGACGGCCAAAAGTTTACCGCCGGCCGGGCCGTCGCCCGGCTTCAGGGCCCGGCGGGAGCGATACTTGCCGGGGAGCGGGTCGCCCTCAACTTTATCCAACGGCTATCGGGAATCGCCACTTATACCGCGGCGTTCGTCGCCCGCGCCGATAACGTCGCCGTAACCGTACTCGACACGCGCAAGACGACGCCCGGCCTCCGCTCGCTCGAGAAGGCTGCGGTGAAGGCGGGGGGCGGCGAGAATCATCGTGCGGGCCTGTACGACGGCATTATGATAAAAGACAACCACAAACGTCTGTACGGCGGGGTAGGGGAAGCCGTGAAGCGCGCGCTCGAGAAGCGCCGTTCGCGGATGCCCATTTTCGTGGAGGTCGAGACGGTGGAGGAAGCGGAGGCCGCCGCGGCGGCGGGGGCGGACGTCATAATGCTCGACAACTTCGACGCCGAAGCCGCGCACCTCGCCTGCCTCGCGGTCGGCGGGCGGGCCGCGGTGGAGGTCTCGGGGGGCGTCAAGCTCGCCAACGTCGCGGCCTTCGCCCGCTCGGGCGCGAGCCGCATTTCCGTAGGCGCTTTGACGCACTCGGCCCCCGCGCTCGATTTCTCCTTAGAAGTGGAGGCGTAAGTCGCCGGTGGTGATTTTATGCGCGAGGATATCTTGAACGACCGACATAAGATCTTCTACTCCATCGGAGAAGTGTCCGCACTCACCGGCCTTAAAAGCCACATACTCCGTTACTGGGAGTCGGAGTTTCCCACGCTGAGGCCCGAGAAACGCTCCAACGGCCGGCGCGCATACCGCAAATCCGACATCCTGCTGATTCTCGTCATTAAAAAGTTGTTGTACGAGGAAGGCTATACAATCGCCGGCGCCCGCAAGAAGCTGGCCGAGGCGAGGCGGCGCCCCGAGCAATATAAAGACATCATCGCCGAGCTCCGCGGCGACCTCGAGAAAGTACTCGGCCTGCTCGGCCGCGCCGGCGCCGAACGCCGCCGCTAGGCCGGCCCGCGTTTGCCGCTTGCTTACGCCGGGGGAATTTTGTATAATTATAATAAATCGTACGGAGTCTGTCTGCTGGGGAACAAATCAGCGGGGCGTAGCGCAGTCCGGTAGCGCACCTGGTTCGGGACTAGGGGGTCGCTGGTTCAAATCCAGTCGCCCCGAATTTTAAAAGGGACCCCTTGGCGGGTTCCTTTTTCTAACCCACTGGACGGGCTCCGGCGGACACGGGGCGCCGCGGTACTCACGCAACCATTCGGCAAAGAACCCTACAATAGAAAAGGCACGCCGGGGATAGGAGGTTAACTTGAAACCCTACGCAAAAGCGAACGTTCATCACGGCTTCTCGCAGGAGGAAATCGCGGAAGCTGTCGGGAACGCACTTCTTACGTTATGGGGGTACGAAGAGCGTTCCCCGGGAACGTACGAGGCAGCTATAGGCGGCGCCGCCTTAACGACAGGGGGAGAACGTTTTTCGGTCGATATAGCGGAGGAGGGCCTGATAAAAATCTATAGCGAATCCAACCCGCCGAATCGCCTTTGGCCGGGCGCCGTTTACGATAATAAAAACCGGCAGAACGTAAAAGATTTCCTGCTCGCGCTGAAGTTATCGTTGGTAGCGAGCGGGTTGGCGAAGTCGAAACCCGAAGCTTATTCCTTGCTTTTATCGACCGGAAGAAGTGATACCGACATTGCAAGCCGGGCTTATACTCCGATCGGTTTCGTTAAATCGACCGAAAGTAGTGGCGCCGACCTCGCAAACCGTGCCGGTACCGGACGTGCTTCCGGTTGTAGCCTATTGGCGATAAGTATGATAATTATACCGGCGGGAATAGGCGCATTCGTTTGCGCCGTAGCGATATTATCCCTTATTTTCTCCTAATTATCAAACCAACTATAAAAAATATACCAACCTGGCCGCCTAAGGGTTTACGCGGGCGCAACGCGGTACTTTAGCACACTGTATTAGGGAATACGGCGTCGCGGGTTCCTGTATTTTTATCGCGCTACTCTAGGGAAAGGGGTACCATGGCCGTACGCAAAGAAGTGACCGTTCAACACGGCTTCTCGCAAGAGGAGATAGCCGAGGCCGTCAAGGCTACGCTTCTTCGATCGTGGGGATACGAGGAGCTTTCCCCGGGCACCTTCGAGTCGGATATCGGCTGGACTTGGGGGTCCTGGGGTGAATGGTTTACCGTCGATATTACGCGGGAGGGGATAATCAAAATAGCCAGCAAATCGAAGGTTCCAACTACGCTCTTCGACTTTGGTAAAAACCAAAAAAACTTAAAAAGGTTTTTAAGCGCCCTAAAGCGTACGTTTTCAACGAGCGGGCTGGCGAAATCTAAGCCCGAAGCTTATACTTCATTTATATCTGACGAAAGGACCCATATCCGAAGTCCGACTCCTGGCGAGAACATTCTCAGCTTCTTCTTGATGGTAATCTTTTTGTTCGTATCTATAACCCTCGTTCTCGGTTTATTATTTCTAGTACCCCTTGCTTTTATCCTGTTATTACTATCCCAAATATCCTAACCGTACCAACCAAAGGGCAAACGGCGTTACCCGGCGCTAAAAATGACGGAGCTTAGTCGGGGAGGTCCGCGCACGACGTGTGGGCCGCCTGCGTTTTTTTACCTTGTCGCAAAGCGGTTTTTGTTATATTATATAAAAGCCTAGGGGGCGTAGCGCAGTCCGGTAGCGCACCTGTATGGGGGGCAGGTGGTCGGAGGTTCAAATCCTCTCGCCCCCAAATTACTGCCACCGCGCCCTCGCCCGGGGCGCGCGTAGGCTAATTTTTATGCC
Source organism: Candidatus Zixiibacteriota bacterium (assembly GCA_011773985.1). Taxonomy (GTDB): domain Bacteria; phylum RBG-13-66-14; class B26-G2; order WVWN01; family WVWN01; genus WVWN01. Next base: position 160,557 of record WVWN01000062.1, read on the forward strand.
CGTCCAAATCAGCGTTATCGGCGACGCGGCCGCCGACGCCGCGTGCCTGGAGGCCGCGTACGGCGTTGGGCGCTTGGCGGCCGGGCGCGGCTGGCTGGTGTTGACGGGCGGCCTGGGCGGCGTTATGGAGGCCGCGAGCAGGGGGGCCGCGGAGGCGGGAGGGCTGACGGTCGGTATCCTTCCCACGTACGACTTTTCGACCGCGAACGCGCACGTCAAGGTAAAAATCCCCACGGGCCTCGGCCACGCCCGGAACGCGGTGGTCGTCGCCGCGGCCGCGGGCGTAATCGCCATAGGCGGCCGCTACGGGACGCTGTCCGAGATCGCGCTCGCCCTTAAGCTCGGCAAGCCGGTCGTGGGGATACATACCTGGCCCGGCATCGAGGGCGTCTGGCCGGCGTCGGACGCGGAGGCCGCGGTCGCCAAGCTCGCGGCGCTCCTCGAGTAAAGCGGAATGGGCCCGCGCGAAGTCATAAGGCGGAGGTTGTTGATTTCCGGCGCGGTCCAAGGGGTAGGCTTCCGGTATTGGGCCGTTCGCGAAGCGGCGGCCTTTGACGTCCGCGGTTACGTACGCAACCTCCGCGCCGGTTCGGTAGAGGCCGTGCTCGAGGGGCCGCGGGACGAGGTGGCGCGTTTCGCGGAAACGCTAAGCCAAGGGCCGCCTTTCGGCCGCGTCCGGCGCGTCGACGTAATCGAAGAAGAGCCCCGCGGAGAGTTCGCGTCTTTCGACGTAAAATTTTGAGCGATAAAGCCGTTCGTTCGTAGGAATACTCGCACGAGGTTTGGCGATGGTTAAAGACCCGCGTTCGGAAGGAACCTTTGAAGGCCGAGAGCCGTCCGGCGAAGAGCTCGAGGGCGACGAGGATGAAACCCTCGGCCCCGACCAGATTTCCGAAGTAATCGACGAACTCGAGTCGGAACGGGAGTACGAGGCCAACCTCGTTCGCGCCTACCTCCAGGATATCTCGAAAATCCCGATATTGACGAAAGACGAAGAAGTCGAACTCGCGAAGAAGATCGAAAAGGGAAATGCCGCGGCTCGAGGCAAGATGATCGTATCCAACCTGCGCTTGGTCGTAAACGTCGCGAAACAGTTCATGGGGCGGGGCATGTCGTTTCTGGACCTCATCGAAGAAGGCAACTTGGGCCTTATCCGGGCGGTGGAGAAGTTCTCTTACCGAAGGGGATGTCGCTTCAGCACTTACGCCACGTGGTGGATTAGGCAAACCGTGAACAGGGCCCTCATAAACCAGGGCAGGACCGTGCGCGTCCCGGTCCACGTCGCCGATTTAACCAAGAAATATTTCCGGACGTTGCAAGAGTTGGCCCATAAATTGGAGCGGGAGCCGGTACCGGCCGAAGTGGCGATTGCCATGGGCATTTCCCGCGACCAGGTCGAACGTATACTACTATCTTCCCGCAGGACTTATAAGCTCGACGCGGAGCTACCGGGCGACGAGCGGTCGCTATTGGAGAAGGTCGAGAACGACAAGAGCCAGGCGCCGTACGCTACCGCGTATTTGCTCGTCCGGTACGGTAGGCTGGTCGAACTCATGAAGCGTCTCAGCAAGCGGGAACAGGGGGTACTGCGCATGAGGTTTGGCCTCGACGGCCACGAGCAACTGACGCTGAAGAGGACGGGCGAGAAACTGGGCATAACCCGGGAACGGGTGCGCCAAATCGAAAAAGAGGCCTTAAACAAACTCCGCCAGATGGCGGAGGCCGAGAGCCGTATCGGCGAGGATAGCTTCGCGGACGACCTTTAGGCGCGTCGCGGAAAGGACCGACAGGTGGTCGAGAACAGGCTGAGGAGTTACATCAGGGACGTACCCGATTGGCCTAAAGAAGGCGTTATATTCAAAGACATAACGACGCTCTTGCGGGACCCGGAGGCGTTGAGGTTGGCCGTAGACGCTCTGGCCGACAGATACCGCGACCGCGGCATCGACTACGTGGCGTCGGTGGAAGCGCGGGGGTTTATCCTGGGCGGCCCCGTGGCGTACCTTCTCGGCGCGGGCTTCGTACCCATCCGAAAGCCCGGCAAGTTGCCCTGGGAAACGCGGCGCGCGGAGTACGAGTTGGAATACGGCACCGACGCCGTGGAGGTACACGTGGACGCTTTCGAAGCCGGCAGCCGCGTATTGGTTTGCGACGACCTGCTCGCCACGGGCGGGACCGCGCTCGCCACCGCGCGTTTGGTCGAGGCTTGCGGCGCGGCCGTCGAGGCGTTCGTATTCCTGGTCGAACTCGATTTCTTGTCCGGCCGCGACAAGCTCGACGGCTACGAGGTATTTTCGATTATCCACTACGGCTAGTTTCTCGCGTAATATTGCAAGGAAACGTCCAATATGTTATAAATTTAAGTCGTGACGGGAGGCGCCCGTAGCTCAATAGGATAGAGCAGTGGTTTCCTAAACCACCGGTCGGAGGTTCGAATCCTCTCGGGCGCAAAGGCGACACCCTCGTCGGAGCGCGTATGGAGTTTTATTTAAATATCGACGGAAATCAGCGGGGCCCGCTCGGGTTCGCCGAGTTCCGCGAACTAGTGAAGGCCAAGGGCGTCTCGCAGGAAGACTACGTTTGGGAACCGAAGCAAGGCCGGTGGATTAAAATAAAATTCCACGCCGAACTTGCCGACATATTCAACGAGGAAGCCACGTTGGCTGCCGCGGAAGACGAGGGTTTCTTCATCAACGTCGAAGGTAAAACCGGCGGCCCCTTCCCGCGCGACGCGATAATTACCGAGATAAGGCGAGGCCGGTTCACGGACAACCATTTCGTTTGGGACGCCGTCGCCAACCGGTGGCTCAGAGCCTCGGAACACTCCGTATTCTCGAGATTCTTGGCCGAGGGCGCCAGACCGGCCGCCAAGAAATATTACCTGAGCAAAGAGGGTGCTCGCTTTGGCCCGTTCGAGTTCGGCGGCGTCGAGGAGAAAATACTCGCGCGTGAATTTAATCGCGACCATTACGTTTGGGAAACACAGCTCAAGAAGTGGGTAAAGCTCGGCGAGGCCGCCGACTTCGCCGACGCGTTCGCGGACCTGGACGCGGCCGCGCCGGAGGTTCCGCCGCCTATGGCCTCGCCGGAACCGTCCGTTCCCCCGGCCCCGGCCTTCGAGCCTGCGCCTCTGACGGCTCCGCCGACGCCGCCCGCGCGGGAACCTTCCGCGCCGCCGCCCGCCGGGGTTTTACCGGTCGGCCCCGCGCGCGGGCGCGCGGAACCGCCGCCCCCCGACAAGGCCGCACCCGAACCGAAAGTGGGGGATTTGGTCTCCATCTCGATACCGCCGCCGACGCCGGAACGGAAAACCCCGCCGCCGCAGCCGCCTCTCGAAGTCTCTGCCGGCGCAGCGGAACCCATAACGGCGGCCGCGAAAAAAGAAACGCCCTTGGCCGAGGAGAAAGGCATTGAAATCGACCGTTCCGTCTTAATGGATTTCTCGCGCCCTTCGTACGTCCGGCGGATTGCGGCGCAACTCGTGGACTTGTTCTTCATAGGCCTCTCGTATTTCCCGGTAGCGATAATATTCAGCTTTACGGGCAAAAACCCGTTCTTACCCGGGCCCGACCACGATTATTACCAGCAGCTGTTTTGGCTCACCATAGCCGGTATCGGCGTTTTCTATTTCCTCGTGCGCGACGCGGGCGGCGCGAGCATCGGTAAACGTATCATGGGATTGCGCGTCGTCAAATACGACGATTACGACCGCCGCGCGGGCCTCTTCCACTCGATTATGCGTAATATAACGCTCCTGCTGCCGCCCGTAAACATACTGGACGTCGTTTACGCCCTTACGGACCTCAAGGGCCGGCGCCTCGGCGACCGCGCGGCCGGAACGGTACTCACCGAATCCGCGGAGATTGACTACATTAGGGGGCAAGGTACGATACTCGATGAGGTCTATTAATACCGACGTCCTGCTGCGTAATCGGCGCGTGTTCGCCCGCGCACGCGACGTTAACTTCGCCGCCGCGGGCCGCTTGGTTGACGAGATCCTCGCTTACTTCGGCGAAAACGGCGCCGAATTGATCGAACCGGAACGCGTAAAGGATATGGTGGCGTCGCTCGTGGACCGCCTTTACCACGCGCGTTATTTCGCACGCCTATCCGCGGGAGGCAATAACGCCGCCCCCGCGCCCGAAATCAATCACGCCGAGCAGGCCTATATAGACCACGTAGAGACGATGTATTCTTACGCGCGTTCCATCCACCGCTTCGTCCGCCACGAGCTATTGATCGATTCCTTTGTGCGCGAGCACCCGGACGTCTCGTACGAGCTCAAAGCGTACCTCGGCGCGATTCGAAAAAGCGACGCCAACCTGGTATACAACAGCTTGCGCAGCCTCCGGGAACGCATGAACGTTTACGGCCAGTTTATGAATCACCCGCGCGCCGCGGCTCTCGAAGCCCCCGCCGAAACGTCGTAACCTTATACGAGGAGGAAAGATGGCCACGCACGCCTTTCGGGCGTTAACGCTCCTGGGAACGTTAACGTTGATTTATGCGCCTCTGTCGCACGCGGAGACGGAGAAGCCGGTAATAGCCGTCTTTCATTTTGAGACCCAAGGCGCGGGGAGTTACGTCGGGCCGGTGGTTGCGCGTTACCTGATGGCCGCGTTCGCCTATTTGGGAAAATATGAAGTCGTCAACCCGCCCAAGATAGTAAAAATCATGGAGGGGTGGAACATCGGCGAGGGGGAACCGGTCTCCGTGGCGGACGCCGTGGCTATGGGTAAGAGCGTCGGCGCAATGATAGCTTGCCGCGGCAAAGTAACAAAAAATAAAGACAAATATACGATCACCGTAGAGTTCATAAGCACCGCTAACGGCGCCGTAGTCAACTCCCAAAGTGTCAACGTAACCGGCGAGGCCAACCTTTCGAAAGGCGTAGACCGCATAGTGGGCTTGACGAAGTGAGGCCGTCAAGGGCCGAACGTGGTTTTATCGTAGCCGCGGCCGCGGCGGGTTTTTTATTGATCGCCGGCCCCGCGCGGGGCCAGGAAATCCCTTCGCCCTTCGCCGCGGCGTTGGACGAGGCCGTGGCCGCGGCGCGCGCCGGCGACCGCGAAAAAGCGGCCGCCCTGTTGCTTAAGCTTTCCGAAGAATACCCCGACGAACCTTCGACCTTCTACAACCTCGCGTTGACGTACGAGTTCGACGCCGACGGGAAACGCTACCGCGGCGACACCTTGAGCCTCGCGGCTTCGTACTACCAACGAGCCTTGGCCCTCGACCCGCTCTTTACCCCGGCCCGGCTAAATATCGGCGTCATATGGCACCGCCTCGGATATCTGGAAGAGGCCGCGCGCGAATATCGCCTCGTCGTTAAAGGAGGAGGCGAGTTCACCCCTCGCGGTGAAAACAATTTGGCGTTGGTATTGAGGGCCGAGGGGCGTCCGAAGGAAGCAGAGGCCGTCCTGACGAAAAGTAAGGCATCTTACGAGGACGCGTCGCGCGTGCGGTTATTAGCGCTGCTGGCTGAGGACGCCGGCGAGGTGGGACGAGCCATCCTCCTTTGGAAACGCGCGTTGGCCCTCGACGATAACCCGGCCTTAAGCGCGCTCGCGTTCAAACACCTTCAAGCTTTGCGCGGTTATTAAGGCGACCGGGAGGTGTCTACCGAAGATATGTCGTCCAAAAAATGGTGGTTTCTGGCCGCGGGCGCGGCGGTCATCGTGCTATTCGTGATTATCGTCGCCGCCACGCTTACGCTCTTTTTTCTCCCCGACGTAAAGCCGTACTCGCCGTTCGGGAGGAAAATCGCGGTCCTGGACATCCGGGGCGGTATTACCTCGTCCGAGGGGTTAATCAAGATCATCCACGGCTACCGGGACGATCCCACCGTTGCCGCGGTCGTCCTCTACGTCGATAGCCCGGGCGGCTCCGTCGCGCCGGTGCAGGAAGTTTATACGGAACTGCTTCGCCTTAAAGATAAAAATAAGAAAATCTACGCGTATATGTCTACCCTCGGCGCCTCCGGCGCTTATTACGTCGCATGCTCGAGCGAAAAAATTTACGCCTCACCCGGGACCGCCACCGGGTCCGTGGGCGTCATCATGACTTTTACGAACGTGGAGGGCCTCTTCGGCAAGATAGGTTTGTCGAGCAAGACCGTCAAGAGCGGCCGCTACAAGGATATCGGTTCACCTTTCAGGCCCATGACGCCGGAGGAAGAAGCGCTTCTCGGCGAGACGGTGGATGACCTTTACCAACAGTTTTTGGATACCGTCGTCGAAGCGCGACGCCCCGCCATCGCGGCCAAACTCAAAGCCGAAAACGAAGAAACGCCCAGCCGGTACCGCGTCCGCCGCTACGTCTTGAAGTACGCCGACGGCCGGATCTTCTCGGGCCGCCAGGCGCAGGAGCTCGGGTTCGTGGACGAACTCGGAAACTTTCAAAAGTGTTTGAGGGACGTCGCGAAAGAAGTCGGCATTAAGGGCCGACCGACTATAGTTAGAAAAAGGCTCAAGGAAAAATCCATCTACGAAATCCTTTTCGGACGCGTAAAAACGGAGCTTTTGGGCCTGGGCGATTCTGGACCTCGCGTCGAGTTTAAATATTCCCTTTACTAGCTCGAGGGTTAACGGCCGTTTGCGAAAGCCGCCCCGACGGCGCGTACCAAACCGTTTAAAAGGTGGTCATCCCGTGCGTGAGTCAATCATCGTAGTTTTGGCCCTCGGCCTCGCGTTTACCGTCGCCTGCAAGAAAGGGGCAGAGGCGCCGGCCGTGGGCGAAAAAGGCGAGCCCCGCGAAGGAGAAGCGCCGCAGGTAAAGGGTTTAGAGTTTAAAAGGGCCGAAAATTTGCCGGCCGGGGAAGCGCCGCCGGCGCCGGGTGGGGAAGAGCTCGGGGCGGCAGAGGGCGCCCGCCTTTTGAAGGGCCCCGTCGAGGGCGGCCCGGGAAAAGCGGCCGAGTTGAAACTCATCAAAACCGCCGAGCTGACGTGTGAAGTCGACGACGTCAACGAAGGTTTCGAGGAAGTGTACGCCGTAGCCAAGGCCGAGCGGGCGACGGTGGCGGGCACTACGCGCGCCGTCGCCGAACAAGGTTACGCGTACGGCTCGATTACCCTCAAAATCCATCCGTCGAGGTACGACGAGACGATACGGGCGCTACGCAAGATAGGTCGATTGCTCGAGGAAAACACCGCGACCGAGGACGTTACGCAAGAGTACACCGACTTACAGGCCCGACTCGGCAACGCGGAGGCCGCGCGCGCCCGTTACTTGGAAATCCTCGCGACCCGCGCCGGGACCGTGCGCGACATCCTCGACGTGGAACGGGAAATAGAGCGCGTGACGGAGAACGTCGAGCGGCTCAAGGGCCAAATGCGTTACCTCGACTCCCGAATCGGCCTTTCCACGATCACCGTCTATCTCGAGGAACCACACGCCGCGGTACCGACCGTCTACAACTTGGGCAAAGCGATTAAAAAGGCGTTCCGGGTAGCGGCCCGGATATGTATATTCCTAATCCAGGCAGTTATCGTATTATTACCTTTCATCGTAATATTAATAGCTCTGGTTGTGATAGTTCGGTTGATCATATGGTACTTCCAACGCCGGAGGCGCAGGGCGAAACAAGCGGTTAAGGGCTTATAGAAGCGGGTCAAGCGCGCCCATCCAATACTCCCAACGAGGCGGGCCCTAAGCGGTTCGCGCCGTTATATAGAGGGGACCTTGTATGACGAAAGCGGATTTGGCACGTTCCATCGCCAAAAAGCATAACTTGACTCAAAAAGAAGCGGCACGCGTCGTGGATGCCATTCTCGAGGCCATAAGCGAAACGCTGGCGCAGGGTAAAAAGGTCGAGCTACGAGGCTTCGGCTCGTTCTCAGTCAAAAAGCGCCCCGGCCGCAAGGCCCGTAATCCCAAGACCGGCGAACGGGTGTACGTGCCGCCGAAGGTTTCGCCGACGTTTAAAGCCTCCAAAGCGCTTAAAACGTTACTCGGCGAACCTCTAGGCGCGGTAGGGGATTCTTAAAACCCGAGGTGACGCATGGGCTGTCCGAAAAAAAAGAAAAGGAAAAAAATTGCGAAACATAAAAGGAAAAAGAAGTCCCGCGCGAACCGGCACAAGAAGAAATAAAAAGCTAAAAAGAATTTAGTTTGGGCGTTTAATTAACATAATATATATTATCGGACGTAAATAATTATTCTATTATTCGTTTCCCTTTACCGCCTATCCTTTTAATTTTCATATACTTATAGACCGCCATATTTTATTCTAATTTAATTCTCAAAGAAAACAAACGAGCTCCCCTCTCGGGGAGCTTCAAATCTTGATTCGGCCTACTCACCTATCCCGCTTCTTTTTTCGCGCAACGCGGTACAACTTCATATAACTCCTCGCCGACCGCTCCCAGGAAAAATTCAGCGACATCCCTCGCCGCATGATACCGCGCCAACGCCGCGTGGCGCCATAAGCGGCGATCGCCCGTTTCAACGCCCCCACCATCGCCCGGGCGGTATAGCGTTCGAACGTGAAGCCGACGCCTCCTCGTTTATCCTCGTCGGCATCTATCACCGTATCCGCCAGGCCGCCCGTGGCCCTCACGACCGGTACCGTGCCGTACGACATCGCTATCATCTGCCCCAAGCCGCAGGGCTCGTACCGCGACGGCATTAATAGCATGTCCGCGCCGGCGTATATCCGGTGAGCCAGGGCGTCGTCGAAAAGCAGGTGCGCCGAGAATTTTCTGGGGTGCCGCTTTGCGACCTCTTCGAATAGGCGGTGGTACTTCCTTTCGCCGGTCCCGAGCAAAACGTAGCGACACGGTAACTGCAATACGCTGTCTATACCGTCCACGAGGATGTCGAACCCCTTTTGGTCGACGAGGTGGGAGATGATACCCACGAGTGCCCTCTTCGCTTCGTGTTGGAAGCCGTTTTCCTGCTCGAGCGCGTATTTACATAACGCCTTGCCTTTCAGGTTGTCGACGTTAAAATTCGCCCGCAAGAACGGGTCCTTCTTCGGGTTCCATATCGAATAATCGATGCCGTTGAGCACGCCGAAAAGGTCTTCCCGCCGCTCGCGTAAAACGCCGTCCATGACGAAGCCCAACTCCGGCGTTTGAATCTCCTCGGCGTACCGCTCGCTCACGGTACTCACCAAGTCCGCGTGCAGGATCCCGGCTTTAAGGAACGAGAACTGTCCGCGGAATTCCATATCGTTGACCTTGAAGCGGTCCCAGGCCAGGTTCGTAATGGGAAAATACTTCTTATCGAAGTTACCCTGGTTGCCGGTATTGTGGACCGTGAATACGGTCCCCGTACGGGCGAAGTCCTTCGCGTAGTGGTCCTTTACGTATACCGGGATTAACCCCGTTTGCCAATCGTGGACGTGCAGACACGCCGGTTGCATTTTTTCCCTTATAATGAGCTCGAGCGCGCCCCGGCACAACAACGTGAACCGTTCCGCGTTGTCGGGATAACCTATCCCCCTCTCCTGATAAAGGCCGTCGCGGTAAAAGTACGGGTCGTAACCTATAAAGTACGCCGGGATGTCCGTGTCCGGCACGGACGTCTTGTAAATGGTTGTCGTAATGCTCGAGGCGCCGACGGGGACTTCCAGCCGGCCTACCTTCTTCTCGCCGAAACACCCCCGCGTCACCTCCTTGTAATAAGGCATTATCAACGTCGGCTTTGCCCCTACTTTGGCGAGCGCCTTGGGGAGCGAGCCGGCGACGTCCGCCAAGCCGCCGACTTTAGCGAACGGGACCGCTTCCGAAACGACGAGTACGACTTTCAACTTCGCCATCGTTGACCCCGGCGTTATCGACCTTGACTTCCTTCCGCGCCGACGTGCGCGTTCTCGAGCCGGATAAAATCCTGCCGCCTTTTCGCCCGTTCCGCGGCCATAAGAATCCGGCGCCCCACGAAGGGCCCCCTCCGCAGCTCAGGCATCTTTACTTTTGCCCGCCTTCGGAGACGCGGGCGACGCGGCATCGCCCGCCTCTTCTTCCGCCCCCATCAGTTTGTGGAGCTCGTCCATAAATTCGCCGACGTCGCGGAACGAGCGGTAGACGGAGGCGAACCTTATATAGGCCACTTCGTCCAGCTCTTTGAGGGCCGCCATAACCCGCTCGCCGATGGCGCGGCTCGGAATTTCTCCCTCGTACGTCGCGCCGAGGTCCCGCTCTATTTTCGTTACGAGCCCGACGATGTCCCCGTGCGATACGGGCCGTTTTTCGCACGCCGTCATAATACCCTTGATAATTTTTTCCCGACTGAAAGGTTCCCGCGTCCCGTCTTTCTTTACGACGAGCATCGGGACCTCTTCTCTTCGCTCGTACGTCGTAAAGCGGCGGCCGCAGGACCGACATTCGCGGCGCCGCCGGATCACGTGGCCGTCGTCCGCCGTCCGCGAGTCCACTACCCTATCCTCAACTCTTCCGCAGTAAGGGCACCTCATTTTCGACCCTCGCCCGGTTTCCGGCCCGTCCCCTCCTCGGGTTTTTGTTTCCGTCTTCCCTCCAGCCCCTTCATCTCTTTCTCGAGGATGTCGGCTTCGATTTTATGGCTCGAGAACGAGTCCAGCCCGGGCGTCGCGGTGAACCCCTGGCCGCGGATGATGCTGCGGCCGCGCTCCAGCGTGCAGTAGGCGTCGGAATAAATGCGGCTCGCGTCCGCGTCCCAGTTAAGCTCCTCCGTTTTCAAAATCGCGCCGTCTTTGCGCGATACCAGAACGACGTCGCCCCGCGCCTGCATGCTGCGACGGAGCAGGTCGATAGAGCCCTCGCGCGCCGTCAGCGTCGAGCTGTGGACGCCGTCCTCGTAAAAATCCACGTGTACCGCGAATACCTTAGCCTCGTGGGCGTAGTCGTATATGTCCGCCCGGTCGGCCTTAAGGCGCCAGGATAAGTTCTCGCCGTCGGTCTCCGTGAGGGTGAAATTGTCGATGACCTGCGTGGGCAAGTTCTTGGGAGGCGGGGGAAGCTCTTCCTCGTCACCCCGGCATCCCCAGGCCGCCCACGCGGCGAGAACACACCCGTAGGTTAAAATCCTTCTCGTAAGGCCACCTCAATCGAAATCGAACGTCGCGGCACCCCGGCCCAGGATATCGTGAATGTGGATAATCGCTATCGGCCTCCGCTCTTCGTCGAGAGCGAACAGCGCCGTAATCTGGTACGTCTCCATGGCGTGAAGCGCGCTCGTGCCCGGGGCGTCGAGCTCGACGGTCTTCGGCTCGCGCGTCATCACCTCCGCGGCCGTATGTTTATCGGTAGCCATCCCCCGTTCGTACGCCCGCCGGACGTCGCCATCCGTTATGACGCCCACCAGGCGGCCCTCGTCGCCCGTAACCGCGGTGATGCCGAATTTTTTCGCGCTCATTTCCGCTATCGCCTCGGCGAAGGTGGCCGTCGTCGGCACCCGCGGTACCTCGTCGCCCCTATGGCCCAACTCCGATACCTTCGCGAGGAGGCGGCGCCCCAGCGCCCCACCCGGGTGGACCGCGACGAAATCCTCCTCCCGAAAGTTGCGTCGGCGCATCGCGCACACCGCGAGCGCGTCGCCCATCACGAGCGCCGCGGTCGTACTCGCGGTCGGCACGAGCCCCAGCGGGCAAGCCTCCCGGTCCACGGACGTATTAATCACGTAATCGGCCTCGCGCGCGAGCGACGATGCCGGGTTCCCGGTCATCGCCGCGAGCGTAATCCCCAATTTTTTGAGCGCCGGCACGAGGCACAATATCTCCGGCGTCTCGCCGCTGTAGGAGACGGCTATCACGACGTCCCCCGGGCGGACCATACCCAGGTCGCCATGCATCCCCTCCGCGGGATGTAGAAAGAACGAAGCGGTCCCCGTCGACGAAAGCGTGGCCGCTATCTTCTGGGCAATTATACCCGACTTCCCTATCCCCAACAGGATCGCGCGTCCCTCGGAGGAGAGGATGGCGTTCACGACGCCGCGGAAGCCGTCGTCGATATGGTCGCCGAGCGCGCGTACCGCCTCGGCCTCGATAGCGATAACGCGCTGAGCGTCCTTTCTAACGTCGTCCCGCATCTCAGTCACCCCGCCGTCCCGTCACAAAGCCGTGGATTTCCAAGCACTGCGTTAACAGCTCGCGGAGCCGGTCCATAGGGAGCATGCTCGCCGCGTCACACAGCGCCCGTTCCGGCTCGGGGTGAAACTCGAGGAATAAGCCGTCGACGCCGGCGCCGCAAGCGGCGCGCGCCAGCGGGAAGATGAAATCGCGCAGGCCGCCCGCCGGGTCCTCGCTCATCGCTCCCGGTATGCGCACGACGTGCGTAACGTCGAAAAACACCGGGTAACCGAAGCCCCGGAGCGCGACGAGCGAGCGCGGGTCGAAAACTATATCGCCGTACCCGAACGCCGTTCCCCGTTCCGTAATGAGGATGTGGCGGTTGCCCGTAGACTCGATTTTCTTTAGCGGTATCGCTACTTGCTCCGGTTTAAAGAACTGCGCCTTTTTGACGTTTATCGGCTTCCCCTGCGCGGCGAGGGCGAGCGTGAGCTGAGTTTGCTTAGAGAGGTACGCGGGTAGTTGGAGGCAGTCGAGGACTTCGCCCGCGGCGGCGGCCTCGGCCGGCGTATGAACGTCCGACAGCACGGGAACGCCTACCTCCTCGCGTACGCGCGCGAGAACGGCGAGCCCTTTTTCAAGGCCCGGGCCTTGGTACGTTTCGTGGCTCGAGCGGTTGTCCTTGAGGTACGAGGATTTGTAAATATAAGGAATCCCCAGTTCGCGGCATATTCCCGCGGCGTGCCGCGCGGTCTCGAGCGCGAGTTCCTCGGTCTCGACGACGCACGGCCCTCCGATGAGCGCGAACGCGCCTCCCCCCACCGTTACGTCACCTATTTTTACGGTCTTGGCTCGCATAGACTTAAAACGCCGTCCCTCTATAACGCCGCGCCGACGGCGGCGAGTTTCTCCCTCCACGTGTGCAGCGCGCCGTCCGCGTAAAAGCGGTCCACCAGGTACTCGAAGGCTTTGGGCTCGCCGAGCGGCTCGCCGAATTCGCCTTCCATGTGCCGGTGGACCGCGCGTTGGATGACGCGGGCCAGCGCGTAGTTTTTACTGTACATGGGATAAAGCAACGGGAAATACTGCTCCGACCACCTCCCGGCGTCGTCGTAACGGAAGCCGAGGAAGCGTTCCGCGTAGGAGTCCAACGCCGCCGCCAGGTCACCCTCGGCGTCGACGTACGCGTCGACCTCGAAGCTCTGGATTGCTATGAACCGACGAACGCGCGCCGCGAAAGCTTTCTCCGAGGCATCCGTTACGCGCGCTATCTCCCCCTCGTTCATCTTCGTAAAGGCACGCAGCCACTCCCGCCTGTCCACGAGTAGCGCCCACGTATCGGCCATCGCCTCGGCGAAGAAGCCGGCGTCTCCCGTTTTGAGTGCGAAGTTCTTGCTGGTTGTGAACTTGCGGTGAACCGCGTGGCCGAACTCGTGATAGAGGACGCGCAGGTCCGACATCCCGTCTTTCAGGTTGAGGAGGATGCGGATATCGTCCGGGATGCGGATCGCGAAGCATAGGCCGCCGAAAGGGATGTCGGCGTCGTCCCGGATTTGTATGTCCATCGACGCGACGTCGCGGCCGAGGTTTTTGACAACTTCGGCCAAAGACGGCAAGGCGGCCTCTTTCGGAAAATACTTGTCGTCCGCGGAGCACAGTTGTTCGACGACGTAGTTCAAGTCCCACGGCTCGAGCCGCCCCAGCTTGAACCTTTCGATGCCCTCCGCCACCAACTCCCGGTATTTCCCTCCCGTCTCCCGCTCATACTTTTCGAATATACTTTTAAGTTCGGCGACCGTTAGGTCTTCGGGGGCCAAAGCGAGCGTCGGATAGTCGTCGTAGCCGAGGGCCCGTGCCGCCTCGTTCCTCAGGCGGTAAAGGCGCCGCCCGCGCGCCGCCAACTCCTCCCGGAGCTTGCCCTCGGCGTCGAAAGCCCGGCGCCTTCTGTCCCGGTCCCTCTCCTTGAGAAGGATTTCTTTTTTAACGTGCCGCGGGATTTCCTCGCCGTCTAACGTCGGTTTGGTCTCTATTACTATCTTTTGGATTTCGTTCTTGAGGTCGATTATCTCGTCCGTTTCCGCGCGGGCCTGCGTCACCCAGTCCGAGATTATCTTGGCCCGCCTTTTCGGGACGAGGCCGTAATCGCCCGACAAAATGGCCTCGCACGTCGCCGCGACCTCGGGCGCGAGCAACGCGTCGCGGCGCCTTTTCTCGTGCGCCGCGACGTCCACGTCCGCGTGCCGGTAGTAAAGGTCGAAGACGTCTTCGCCTTCGGCGGCGCTTAGTTCCTCGAGGTTGTCCTCGATATCACCGAGTTTCTCTACGGCTTCGACCGCCACGAATCGCTTCCTCTACTTTCCTCGCGGAACGGCGAGCGCGCGCAAATATTCCGGACGAGACAATCGGCGCAGCACAGTTTGCGGTGTACGAGGAAATACAACGCCGTGGCCCCCAAGAAAGCCACGGCGAAAATCGCCGTCGACCGGGAAAAGCGAAATACCAAAAGGTAAGCGAAACCTAAAGCCGGCACGCCCGCGTACCAATAGCGCCAGAACATCCGCGCCACCTTCGCCCCCCGTACGTCGTAACCCGGCCCGGGCCTGTATAATAAAACCGACAACTTCCCTAAGCCGCTCGGACATACTTTACCGTAATACTCACAATTGCTACATACGAGCTTGGGCTGGATTACTATATACCAAAAGAAACATACCGCCAGATAAGCACTCGCGAAAAACCCGCGTGCCAAGTCGAAAGTCCCCCAAAAAGCTATCAAAGGAGGCAGCGCCGTAACGGCAGTTACGAGGACGACCGTCTTTGCGGAAAAACGCTCACGACCAAGTATATAAAGGCTCCGGCCTTCCACTAAGCTTCAGCGTTCGCTAAGTACCTCGGCGTAAAGTTCGGAGAGGTTTTCTATTTTAAAAATTCATTATAACATAAAAACCACATCTATTCGCGCCTTAAAGCTCCTTCGCTGCACTTAAATCTTTAATATTCAACCGGTTACGAGCCTAAAGGCCGTCCTCGCCTTACTACTCGGGACGCCGCTCGACGGTGACGACTCGGTTATTTCGAGCCGGAATTACTTTTTGACGGCTCGCTCCGGTAGACGACCACGCGGTCGACGAACAGGTTGCGGTCGGCCCCGGTTGCCGGGTCGTAGTAGTCGTTACGGAAGGTTAGCCTTAAGTCGTGGAAGCCCGCGGCCAGCTCGCAAGCACACTCGTAAAAGCGCGGGAACGGCGCGTCGACCGCCGTTCCGCCGCGTCGCACGCCGTCCACCGCGACCTCCATCCGGGGCCACACGCCCAAGGCCGGCTTGCCGCTCGCCTGTATGCACAATACGTAGCGGCCTTTTTCGGGTACGTCGAACCTCACCGTGACGGACGCGCCGGACGTCGCGAGTACGCCGCGGCCCGCGCCCCGCCCCGAACCATCCACCTCGCATACGCGCACGTCCTGGATACTTTTTCCGTATCCTCGGTAGCGGTATAGCACCCTTTCCCCTCCCGGGAACCGCAACGCCGTGACCGGCTCCGCGCGCCTAAGCATCCTGAAGAAAACGGCCTTGAGGTCGTCCGCGCGGTCGAAATTGTGCAAATCGGGCTCGTGCCATTCGAAGTCCGTGAAAAACACGTTGCCGCCGTTCCCGGCGTATTCCGGGAAGCCGAGTTCCGCGGCGGCCTCCAGTGTCGACGGCGCGTCGGCGGCCGGTTTGCAGAACGGCGCCGGCAGCGCGCGCGTATGTCGGCCCAGGTAATCGGTCCAGGCGTTGACGTCCAAATGAGACATAAATATGGTATCGCCGGGTCGCGTGGCGGATACGATGGTTCGCGCCGCGGCCTCCGCCTCGTTCTTGCTTGGGACCGTAGACGGGTAAACCAAACGGAAGAAGTTCAACGCGGCTACGCACGACGTAATAATCACGGCCGTCGCGTAGAAAACTTTACCGGAGGGTAAGGCCAAGCCGAAAAGTAGCCATATGGGCATCAGCGTCGCGATCCACCACTCCGCGTTCTCCGGTTCCCACCAGGAAAAGAAAACGTGAAAGCATAAGAACCAAAGCACCGCCGCGACCAGCCACCGCCGCTTGTTCCGCCATAACCGCCCGGCGCCCGCGGCAACCGTACCCAGCACGGCCGCGAGTACGACGACGGCCGGCGCATAATTTTTCGCGAATTCTTTTACCGGAACGGCCTTCCACAAGTCGAAGGGGCTGGGCCCGGCCACGACCGCGCTCAGCGTCGTTAGGAAGGCTTTGGCAAACCTCTCCCCGGCGAAGCGGCCCCAATCGCCCCAAGAGGAGTAATAAGTCGCCCAGCGGATCAACTCCGAATATCCCCGCACGCCGTAATAAAAATACGGCACCAGGACGTACGGCACTACGACTAACGGCGCGTATATGGCCGAAAACGCCAATATCTTCGTCCATCGCCGCTCCCCTCCCCAACCTATTACGACCAGCGCGAAGGGGACGAACAGCAGCACGACCTGGTGGAAGAGCGTCCCGACGCCGAGCCAAAACGCCAAGCCGATGAGCTTTTTGTACCCAAGTTCGGGCGCCGTCAACCAATACAGGGCGCCCGCGACGAATAACGATATTAACGCCAACACTTCGGCCTCGCCCGCGAAGTACCACCAGGCGGCGGAAAGCGAGGCCGCGGCCGCGGTGAGAAGCGCCCCGCCGAACGTCGCCCCCAAGCGCCTTAGGGCCAAGTAAAAAAAAGCCGCGGCCGCGGAAGCCGAGGCCGCCGAGAATGCCGCCAACAGCGTGAACGCGTTGCCCGCGTGGCCAAACGCGCCGGCCCCTTTCAATACGAGCCAGCCGAGCGGCGTATAAAGTAAATGGTGCCAGTGAAAGAAGGGATAGGCGTCTTTAACTTCGACCGCGAGGGCGTACAAGACCGCGTCTATGGGGTGGTTTCGTGAGCGGAGGAGAAAATAAAAAAGCGCCAAAGCCGCCGCGCACGCCACCGTAAGCCTTCGCTCGCGCCGCGTCAGCGGTACGTATTTTCCTTCGACCGCCATCGCCGCCTTCCGCCATCGGTCACCTTAGCCGTAAGCCAGGTCGCGCGCGCGGCACAAATCGTCGTATATTTGCTGTTTATACCCGGGGAACCGCAACGCCGCGGCCGTGTGGTAGGTTGGTATGACTACTATGTCGCCGATATTGTGTTGCGAGTTGCGGAGACGGGCCATAGACTCCTTGGTATTCAATATCCCCTGGGCGGCGTAAAGCCCCAAGCAAACGATAATCTTAGGTTTAATGATCGCGATCTGCCTGTCGAGATAGGGGCGACAGGCCGCGAGCTCTTCCGGCAGCGGGTCCCGGTTCTCGGGCGGCCTGCACTTCAAAAGATTGCCGATATAGACTTCGGAACGCCGAAGGCCTACTTGCTCGAGCAAGCGATTCAACAATTGGCCCGCCCGGCCGACGAAAGGTAAACCCTGGCGGTCTTCTTCCGCGCCGGGCGCTTCCCCCAGAAAAAGTATTTCCGCGTATTCGTCGCCGTCGCCGTAAACGGCGTGCGTGCGCTGAAGGCCGAGGCCACACTTGCGGCACCTCTCCACCACCTCCGCCTCCCGCTTTAACACCATTTCGCGCGATAGCTCTTTCCCGCGGTTACGTTTCCCCGCGCGATAATCGTCCAATATCCCGTCCGCTTCCGACTCCGTAGCAACCTCCGTAACGCCGAGCGCCCGCAAGTTCTCCGCGACCGCCCGCGCTAGCCGCCTTCGGTTCACCTAACGCCACCCCACCAACGCTCGAGTTCGTCGATAACCCTTTCCGCCAGCGCGGCCTTGGATATCTTCCCCAATTCCTCGACGCCCTCGCCCGTCACGATTACCGCCTCGGCGTCGGCCCGGCCGAAACCAACGTCAGCCCGTCCCACCACGTTTCCGACGATTATATCTGCCCCTTTTTTCAATAATTTATCTTTAGCGTTTTCAACTAAATTATCAGTTTCTGCCGCAAACCCTACGACAAGCTTATCTCGTTTTATTTTAGTGATTTCGGAAAGTATATCTACCGTAGGTACTAACGTCGTGCTTATTTTCCCCTTGGTTTTTTTGATTTTATGGGCGCGTTGCTCGTCGAAGCGGTAGTCGGAGACGGCCGCAGCCATAACCAGCGCGTCGGCCTTTTCGAACGCCTCCGCGGTCGCCTCGAACATCTCCGCGGCCGTATCTACGCGCCTAAGCCGGACCGCGTGCCCTAAAGCGGTCGGGTGGCCCGGGGCGGCGGAAATTAATATCACGTCGGCGCGGCGGCGGGCCGCTCGCCTCGCGACCTCGAAGCCCATAAGGCCGCTCGAGGGGTTGGTGAGGATGCGGACGGCGTCAAACGGTTCGCGCGTGGGGCCGGCGGTTACGACGACGGTCCTCCCCGTAAGGCCCGGGCCGGGGTAAGCCAGACGGAGTACGTCCTCCGCGATAACGTGAACGTCCGCCAGCCTGCCGTACCCGACGTCGCCGCACGCCGTGGTCCCCTCCTCGGGCGGAACGACGACGTATCCGAGCTCGCGCAGCGTCGAGACGTTCCGTTGCACCTCGGCCTTGTCCCACATTTTCGGATTCATCGCGGGCGCGACGAGGCGGCCGCATTCGACGGCGAGCGCGACGGTGGTCAACGCGTCGTCGGCGATGCCGGCGGCGAGCTTCGCGAGGACGTTGGCCGTGGCCGGGGCTACCGCGAACGCGTCCGCGCCTCGAGCCGTTTCCAGGTGCGCGAACGCGCTCTCGCGAGCGAAGAGGTCCGTTATCGTCGGCCTGCCCGTAACGGCGTCGAAAAGGCGAGGGTCGACGAGCTTGGTCGCGTTCGGCGTCATCACCGACGTTACGTCGGCGCCCTCGGCGATCAGCAGGCGCGCGAGCTCGGCCGCCTTATAGGCCGCGACGCTCGCGGAAACGCCCAATATTATTTTCATCGGCCTCCGAGCCTCCGGGAAAGACGCCGCCGTTCGGCCTCAATGATGCACTTCCCCGCGGCGACGGCGTCGTCGAGGCGGTCGTTCACGATGAAGTAGTCGAACTCGGGCGCGGCGCCAATCTCGAGCTCCGCCTGGGCGACGCGGCGCTCGATATCGGACGGTTCGTTCTGGCTTCTCTCTTGCAAGCGCACCCGCAATTCCTCCAGCGAGGGCGGTAGGATAATAACCGAAATTGCCGCGGCGTAAAGCGGTTTTATTTGTTTCGCCCCTTGGATGTCGACGTCGAGAAGGACGTCGCCTTGGGTTAACTTCTCCTCGAGCTGGTCGCGCGACGTGCCGTAGCGGTGGCCGTAGACCGTAGCGTATTCGGCGAATTTCCCTTCGCGCACCATACGCTCGAATTCGTTTTCGTCTATAAAAAAATAGTGCCGGCCTTCGACCTCGTCGGCTCGAGCGCGCCGCGTAGTATGAGAAACGGAAAAACTAACGTCCGGAACGATCTTCAAAAGGGCCCGGCAAACGGTAGACTTCCCCGCGCCGGAAGGTCCCGAGAACACGAAAAGGCAACCGCCCCTCGGCGCCCGGATCAACTTAAAAACGTCAAGCTCGTCGTTCATCGCCAGAAACGCTCGAGCACTTCTTCGAGCTGTTCGCCGCCCCGCACCGGCCTGGGCGGCTCTACCGTGAAATCTGCTACAAACGAAGCCCTGGCCATAGGCGTACGCCCGGCGTCAATCGCGAGAGTCGCCTCGTCCAAAATCGGCGCCGGGACCTGCTCCAGAATTTGAGGTTCCTCGGCCGAGGGATAATTGGCGCTCACGGAATAAACGAACTTACTGAACTTCAACATAATCCTGATCAGGCCGCCTTTGGGAACGCGCAGGGCAATCGCCCCCGCGGCGTTGGTCATCGGCGGCCTCCATTTTTCCCTCGCCTCGACGATTACGGAAATCGGGTCCGGTACGCGGCGGCAAAAACCCTCGACGCGGCCCAGGTTTTGGCGCGTAAGCATACGGGCGTATTGCCAATCCGGCGCGAGGACGATCGAGGGTTGGTGTCGCGGCCGCCCTTTTATCGCGTATAATTTTTCCACCGGCTCTCGCCACGGCGACGCCGCCCCGCCCTCCCTTAGTTTTTCGATATCTTTCAAACGAAACGTCGCCGCGGTGAGGCCGTAAACGGTGTCCGTGGGGAGGATTACGACCCGCCCTGCGTTTAGCGCCGCCGCGGCCAGGCCCACCGCGCCCGCAATCCCCACTTTATCCAGCTTGACGACTTCCGCCAAAGCCCTTAACCCAACTCTACGTCTTTCGCCGCGGCTTCGGCCAATTTCTCGCGGTAAGAACGAAGCCTCGAGCGCAATTCACCGTCTTCGAGGGCGAGAATTCGCGCGGCCAACAACGCGGCGTTTGTCGCGCCCGCCTCGCCCACCGCCACCGTCGCGACGGGAACCCCGGCCGGCATCTGAACCGTCGATAGTAACGCGTCCAGACCGTCGGCGACGCCCCCCGGCATCGGCACGCCGATCACCGGGAGGTCCGTGAGCGCCGCGACGACGCCCGCCAAATGCGCGGCCATCCCGGCGCCGCAAATGATCACTCTGACGCCGCGCCCCGCCGCTTCCTGAGCGTATGCCCTCACGCGCTCGGGCGCCCGGTGCGCCGAAGATACGCGGACCTCGTAGCCTATTCCCAGCTCTTTTAATGTCGCCGCGGCCCGCCCCATAATCCCGAGGTCGGCCTCGCTACCAACGAGGATACCGACGAAGGCTTTTTCGACCATCCGGTTATTACTTGCTCCGCGCGAGGGCTTTTTGCCCTATGTCGCGGCGGTAATATATGCCGGGAAATTTAATCCGGCCTATGGCGTCGTACGCCCGCTTAACGGCGTCGGCCACGTTGACACCCAAAGCCGTTACGGCGAGGACGCGTCCCCCCGCGGTTACGACCGAATCGTCTTCTTTGGCCGTTCCCGCGTGGAAAACGATTACGTCCTCCATCTTCCCGACTTCGTCGAGACCTTTGACGGCGAAGCCGCGTTCGTATTCCCCGGGGTAGCCCTTCGACGCCGCGACCACGCTTACGGCCGCGCCCGGCCGCCAAGCGAAACGATTGAACTCCAGCTTGCCCGCGGCCGTGCTCGCGCACACCTCGTAAAGGTCGTCCGATAGTAACGGTAACATCGCCTGGACTTCCGGGTCGCCGAAACGACAGTTAAACTCCAATAACTTCGGCCCCTCGAAATCTACTATTAAACCGGCGTACAGGCATCCCTGGTACGGCGCCCCCGAATCCGAGAGCGCCGCTATCGCCGGTTCGATAATCGTCTCCGTTATGGAATTGAGCATCTTGCCGTCGATCACCGGCGCCGGCGCGTACGCGCCCATGCCGCCCGTATTCGGCCCGCCGTCGCCGTCTTTCAACCGCTTATGGTCCTGGGAAGGTATCATGACGGCGGCGCGTTCGCCATCCGTGACCGCCAAAATCGAAGCCTCTTCGCCGCTTATATAATCCTCTACCAGGACCCTCTCTCCGGCGGCGCCGAACTCCTTTTCGGCCATCGTTCTCTGGAGAGCGGCGTGGGCCTCCTCCTCGGTCATCGCGACGGTCACGCCTTTACCCGCGGCCAGGCCGTCGGCCTTTACGACGCACGGCGCGCCGCTTATATCAATGTACCGCTTCGCGGCCTCGAAGTCGTCGAATATCTCGGCGGGCGCGGTCGGGATGCCCGCTTCCAGCGCGAGTTTTTTCGCGAAAATCTTGGACGACTCGATACGCGCCGCTTGTTTGGTCGGGCCGAAGATGGCCAGCTTGGCCGCGCGGAAGCGGTCGACGATGCCCGCCGCCAACGGCGCCTCCGGCCCTACGACCGTCAAGTCGACCCGCTCCTTCCGCGCGAACTTCACGAGCGCTTCGATGTCGCCGGGGCCGACGGGGATATTTTCCGCTATCTCCGCCGTGCCCGCGTTACCCGGCGCGGCGAATATCGGCCCGACCTGGGGCGAGCGGCGAAAGGACCAAACGAGCGTATGTTCGCGGCCGCCGCCGCCCACGACGAGGACCGACTTCTTCTTCCCCGCTCTCTTAGCCGTCATATCCTTGTATTATTTTAAGCTTCGCCGCGCTCGCGGCGAACGTTAATGCCTGAAGTGGCGCCTTTCCGCGAAGAAAAGGGCGACGTCGTATTTGCGCGCAAGCTCGACGACGAGCTCGTCCGCCTTGGAGCCCGCCGGTTGGACGATGGCAAGGACCCCCGCGCGGCACAGCTCTTCCGGCGCGTCCCCCATAGGAAAGAAGCCGTCCGAGGCCGCGACCGCGCCCCGCGCCGCTTCCCCCGCACGCCGGACCGCGTCTTGCGTGGGCCACAAACGGTTCACGGACCCCGCGCCTATAGCCAACGTCGCGAGTTCTTTGGCGAGGACGACGGCGTTGGACCTCGCGTACTTGGCTACGGTCCAAGCGAATCTCAAATCCTCCATTACCACGGCCTCGACCTTCCGCCCCGCCAACTGCTCCCAACGGTCGCGCGCCGCGGGCCGCCGGTCCGCCTCCTGCGCCAAGACGTAGCCGCCGACGCTCCGGTAATCGACCTCGGGCCTGGCCAGTTTCCCCGCGAATATGCGCAGGCGGTCCGTCCACTTCTTAGCGGTCCTCAAATAATCGACGACGCCGCTGGCGAAGGACGGCGCCGCGACGGCGTGGAAATAAATTCCCTTGGCCATCGTCGCCGCCGCGGCCGCGGCATCCACCGGGCCGTTGAAGGCGACGACGCCGCCGTACGCCGAGAGGGGGTCCGCGGCCCACGCCCGGTCGAACGCTTCCGCAAGCTTGCTCGCCACGGCGACGCCGCACGGGCCGCCGTGCTTGACGACCGCGCACGCCGGCCCCTCGAGCTCGTTCGCCAAGCTGATGGCAGCGCTTAAGTCAAGGAAATTGTTATACGAGGGCGGCGGGCCGGCCAGTTGTCTTAGGGCCGAGGCGCCGCCGCCGTATACCGCGGCCCGCTGGTGCGGGTTTTCGCCGTAGGCGGTATCGAGTACCTTTTCGTAATATAATAACATATGGTCGCCGAAATGTTTTCGACGCGGCTTAGATTCGCCGAAATAATTCGTAATCGCGACGTCGTAGCGGGCCGTAGTCGCGAAGGCCGCCTGGGCCAGCTCGCGGCGCCAACTAAGCTCGTTGAACCCCTCTCTCAGCCGCGCGAGCGCATCGGCGTATTGCGATGGCGACGAGAGGACTACCAGCCGTTCGTAATTCTTGGCCGCGGCCCGCAAGAGGGCGACGCCGCCCACGTCTATCTCCTCTAATACCTCGGCCTCGGCGGCCCCTCGCCTCCGCGCCGCCTCCTCGAACGGGTACAGGTTGACCGCCACGAGGTCGATGGGCCTGATTTTTAATCTCTTCAGCGCGCGGCGATGGGCCGGCGTGGCCCGGGCGAGAATGCCGCCGAATACGTACGGGTGCAGCGTCTTCACGCGGCCGCCCAATATCTCCGGGAAGCCGGTGAGGTCGGCGACCTCGGCGGTGCGCACGCGCGCCCGGCGCAGCGCCCGCGCCGTACCGCCCGTACTCACGACGTCGTAACCCACCTCGCGCAGGCCCCGCGCTAATTCTACCGCGCCCGTTTTGTCGTATACCGCCATGAGTGCCGTTCGTTCCGCCACCTACGAACCTCCGCTTATTTTGATATCGATGCCCGCTTCCTCCATAATCGCGAAGCCGAGCTCGTCGGGATACTTCTCCGTCGCGACGACGCGCCGCACGCCGGCGTTCACCAACATCTTCGCGCAAATGACGCAGGGAGTACCGCCCCAAACGTATATCGCGGCCTCGTTGCTCGAGACGCCGTTGCGCGCGCACTGGATGAGGCAGTTCTGCTCGGCGTGCAGGCCGCGACACAACTCGTGTCGTTCGCCGGGGGCGACGCCGCTCAGTTTCCGAATGCAGAACGGGCAGTGCGGAAGGCCCGCGGGCGCGCCGTTATACCCGGTCGCCAGTATCCGCCGGTCGCGGACCAAGACCGCGCCGACGTTCCGGCTGAGGCAGGTCGAACGCTCCGCGACGAGCGCCGCGATATCCATAAAGTACTCGTCCCAGCTCTTGCGCTTACGGAGTTCGACGGGCGGCGTTTCCGAGATGCCGAGCTGCTCAAGTAGAATAGCTATGTCTTTGGGCAGGTCCATTTATAAAACTTATTCTCCGACCTCGCGCGCGTCCGGCTCACGATATCGACGGAAGCTACATCGGGAACGGGTAATCGCGGAACGCGGCGAGTATTCGACTTAAGAAGTATATATTGCTACCCGCCTCCAGGATAAGGAAACAAACCAGAAAGCCGCCGAGGGCGTAAAAACCCTTCGCGCCCGGGCGGCCGTACCGGCGCAACGCGAGCGCGAGCGACGCCAACAGCGGAAAGGTAGAACTTATCGCGTAGATATACAAGGCGGTCCCGTAGAAGCTGTAAAAAACGAAATAGAACGCGAACGTCAGAAGCAAAGCGAACAAGATGGGCTGCCGGCTTTCCCTGTTCTTCACGAACGAGTAACCGCCCAAAATTATCAATCCGACCCAAAACGCCGCGGCGACGGTCCCCAACGGCGTTAACCGCGGGATGTCCAATTCGACGAAGGGCTTCCGGGGAAGGCAATATTCCCCCGCCGAATACCACGTCGTTACCGTCACGGGCGCTATAAAATTATAAAGGAATAAGACGCCGGCCAATTTTCCCAACCGAGCCAAAACGTAACCCAAAGAGAGGTCGTTAAAATATTTTATTATCGGCGAATAGGAACCGAGCTCCGCGCGGTACACGCCGGGAAGGAAAAATATCGTCGAACTTGGATATAAAAGCTTTTGCCCTAGGCTCAGGACCGCCGCGCAAGCGGTCACCAAAACGCCGAAAAGGGCCGTCTTTGCCAATAAGAATTTGAACGAAACCCTTTTGTAAATGCCGGCCGCAAAAGCTATCGCCGCCGGAACCAGGCTCGGCGTCGCCATACCCAACGCGAAGACGCCGGCCGGTAAAAACCGGGACGTACTGCCGGGGGCCCAGACCGCCAGCAAGTAAAGTAATATTACCCCGGCCGCCGCGAAGATCCACGTCTCCGGCGTCGACGCGAAAAAAATATGGGTCGCGGAAAATCCCAGTATCGCCGCAAAGGCCGTCGCGTGAAACCCCGACAACCCCGCCCGCCCCAGGAAAGCCCTGGCCATTACGACGCACAGCGCACCCGCCGTGGAGCTCATCAATACGGCCGCGATTAAACGCGAGCCGAGCGCTCTCGCCAGAACTACGCCCAGCGGATTTAGAATTAATACGAATAACGGATGTACGTCCGTCCGGCTGTGGTCGACGTTTACTTCCGTCAGGTCGCGGATAACGCGTCCGTGGTCCGCTTTAAGTAGGGCGCTCAGGTGCGTATACGCGCCCGCCTTGCCCAACGCTATTCCCCAAACGAAATATAACGCCCCGAAAAATACAAAGAGAACCAGATATGTTATTAAAGCCTTATTCCGTTCGCCGTAGTCGTGGCCTGCCATTTCCGGCTCCGCGTCCTCAGGAACTACTACGACAGCGCCACGCCCTCCCCGCGCGTGCACTCGCCGACTATCATGCCTTCGCCCAACGCGTCAAGCGCCCGCGCCTCGTCGCCCCGCCGGACGACGACCAACATCCCCAGGCCCATATTGAAGACGTCGTACATCTCCTCCTCGGAAACGTCGCCCCACGCGGCGACCTTCGTAAAAATCTCCGGTACGTGCCAGCGACCCTTCTCGAGCCGGGCCCCTACCCCCTCCGGCAAGACGCGCTTGAGGTTGCCGGGTATGCCGCCGCCCGTCACGTGGGCTATCGCGTGGACGTCCACGCCCGCGTCGAGCAGGTCCATTATCGCCGACACGTAGATACGCATCGGCGTCAAAAGCTCCTCGCCCAACGTCCGGCCGTCGCCGAAATGTTCGGAGTATTCCCGGCCCTGGTCTTCAATCACTTTACGGATTAGCGTAAAGCCGTTGGCGTGCGCGCCGGAGGAGGCCAGGCCGAGGACCGCGTCGCCCGCGGCCGCGCGCGAGCCGTCTATGACCTTCGACCGCTCCACTATGCCGACGGCAAAACCGGCGAGGTCGTACCGCCCGGGCCGGTAAAAAGAGGGAAGTTGGGACGTCTCGCCGCCGAGTAGCGCGCAGCCGGCCTGCCGGCACCCTTCGACTATTCCCTTGATTATATCTTCCCCTTGCGCCAACTCGAGCCGACCGACGGCCATGTAATCCAGGAAGAAGAGCGGCCGGGCGCCGCAACAAATGACGTCGTTGACGCACAGCGCGACGAGGTCGATGCCGACGGTGCGGTGGTCGTCCAGCGCGAAAGCTACTTCCAATTTCGAGCCGACGCCGTCCGTGCCCGCGGCGAGCACGGGTTTCTTATAGCCGAGGTCGCCGATGTCCATAAGGCCCGAGAACAGGCCGATATCGCCGATTACGCCCGCGCCGTCGAGAACGTGGGAGAGCCTCTTTATCCGCCCGACGAACTTGTCGGCGCTGCGCTGGTCGACGCCGGCATCTTTGTACGTAACCAAGGAAAGGTGCCTCCGGAATGTTTTTAGAAGTACGTAAAACGCTCCGCGGCGTACAGGCGCCTCTTGATGGTGACGAAAACGATGAAAACTACGAGTACGCCGAGCGAGTAGAAGAACCGAGCGTCCGTCTCGCCGAAGGCGACGTCGCGATTGTAAATCAACGTCGTAGTCGCGACGAGGTGTTGGAGTATCGCCGTCAAAAGGAGCGAGCGCGACCAGAAATAAAATAACGAATAACCGAGGCCGAATACCGCGAG
This sequence comes from Candidatus Zixiibacteriota bacterium, assembly GCA_011773985.1. Taxonomy (GTDB): domain Bacteria; phylum RBG-13-66-14; class B26-G2; order WVWN01; family WVWN01; genus WVWN01. The sequence goes on from WVWN01000062.1 coordinate 187,311, forward strand.
CGCGAAGAGCGTTTTGACGTCGAGCCCTCCGTCCAAGACGTTGAATTGGGCGACGTAATACAACGCCCAGGCGAGCGCGGCTATGACCGTGGCGGGCGCTACGGGCATACGGCCTTTTAGAGCGGGCAAGAGGACGCCGATGGTCGCGATCACCGACGCCAAATGCAGCGCGGCGGGGCCCAGGAACGTAGCCAACGCGAGCCCCCCGGGGCGCCCCTCCGCGAAAATGGCCACGAGCATCTCAACGCGGGCGAAGAGAAATACCACCACCAAAACGGCGAACGCGTTGTCCCCAGTCCCCGGCGCAGGCCACATAGGCAACGTCAAGCGCGCCCGCGCGCCGAGCCAAAGCGGCGCCACGATTCCCGCGAGCGTAACCGCGCCGACGTATAACAGCCCGTTGGCGACTAGCGCGCGTCCCGCAGGCGCGGCCGCGGCGGGGCCGCCGAAAACGGCGTTCGCCACGGCTACGAGCGCGACGAACGCAACGTATACCGCGAGCGCCGGCGCGAGCGACCCTCTAACGTTCGCAACCATATCCGTCAGAACATCTTGTCGCCGAAGAGCTTGGGCGCCATCATGTCTTTCGCGTATTGCTCGTAAATCGGCGTCGGATATTCGCCCGTAAAACAGGCCGAGCAGAAACGCGCCCCGACGTCCCCTTCGCTCATCACGTCGCCGCCGATGGCGCGGCGTAGGCCCTCGAGGGAAAGGTAGCGCAGGGAATCGACGCCGATGTAGCGGCCTATCTCGTCCGCCGCGAGCCTCGAGCCGATAAGCTCCTCTCTCGTGGGCGTATCTATGCCGTAATAACAGGGGTAGCGCCAGGGCGGACAGCTGATGCGGAGGTGGATTTCGGCGGCGCCGGCGTTGCGCACGATGTCGATTATCTTGCGCGACGTCGTCCCGCGCACGATCGAATCGTCCACTATCACCAGAGACTTCCCGGCGATCAGGTCCCGCACCGGGTTATATTTGAGCCTGGTCCCGAAGGCGCGGATGCGTTGCTCCGGTTCTATGAACGTCCGGCCTATGTAATGGCTGCGGATGATGCCCAGCTCGAACGTTATCCCGGACTCCTCCGCGTAGCCCAGCGCCGCGCTGTTGGAGGAGTCGGGCACGGCTATAACCATATCCGCGGTAAAACCGGGGTCCTCCTCGCGCGCCAGCTCCACGCCCAAGGCTTTCCTCGCGGCGTGGACGCCGCGCCCGAAGACGAACGAATCAGGCCGCGAAAAGTAAACCAACTCGAAGATGCACGTCGCTTGCTTCGTCGGTTCGAAAGGACGAGAAGATCTAACGCCGGCCGAGGTTATCTCGACGATTTCGCCGGGCTCGACGTCGCGCTCATACTTCGCGCCGACGAGGTCGAAGGCACAAGTCTCGGAGGCAACGACTATCGCGTTCCCGAGGGTACCCAGGCAGAGGGGCCGCCAACCGTGAGGGTCGCGGGCCGCCACCAGACGGTTCTCCTCCAAAAAGAGCATCGAATACGCTCCCTCGAGGCGCTTGAGGGCTTTCGGTATCGCGGCCGTCACGTCGTTGTTCTCGTCGTGCGCGATGAGATGTATTACGATCTCGGCGTCGGAGGTGGAAGTGAAAATCGAGCCGCGCTGCTCCAACTCCTCCCGCAAGGGGAGGGCGTTCACGACGTTACCGTTATGGCAGACGGCAAGCGAACCTCTCAGGTAATCCACCTTTATCGGCTGCGCGTTGGCGAGGGCCGTCTCTCCCATCGTCGAGTACCGGACGTGTCCAATCGCGGCGTGCCCGGCGAGCCGCTTTAGCGTCTCCTCGCGGAAGACGTCGTTGACCAAGCCCAGCGCGCGGTGCTGACGAAGGCGTTTGCCGTCGGAGGCCACTATGCCCGCGGCCTCCTGGCCGCGGTGCTGAAGTGCGTAGATGCCGAGGTACGTCAACGTCGCCGCCTCCGCGTGCCCGAATATCCCGAAAACGCCGCAAGCCTCTTTGGGGTAGCAACCCGATCTCATATTCCTAAACCATCGGAAGAGCCGACGATTCCTTTGCCAACCTCCTCGTCACGGCCGCGAGGCCCATTAACCGCGAACCTCGCGCCGGCCGCGGCTTCCGCTATTCCCGTTTCCGCGGAAGGCACCGGCCCCGAAGTAAACGTGGGCAAAAAGGCCCCCGAGCCTACTGTATTTCGAGTTGTTCCCGCCAGAAGTTTTCGATCGCGGAAATGATATTGTAATATCTCTTATCGTCGAGGCCCTCCGCGCCGGTGACCGTAAAGCTGTTGTTCCGTTTAACCTCCTTTATTATCACCGCATACGTCGGTTCGTCTTTGGGCCCCTCCGGCGCGTCCCCCAATAAAAAGGCGCGGTTTTTACTCAGCTCGAGCCATATCTTCTCGAAGGACTCGAAGTCGACGTTGCGTTGCGCTACCGCGTAGTCGCGGTTGTGATATACGACGATGTACTCTACGTGGACCGTTTTAAACTCCGCCTCTTTCTCGTACACTTTGACGTTGAGGACCTTCACGGGCGACTTGCCCCCCGTCCGCGTGACCACGATCGCCCGACGGGCGCCCTCGGGAATACTCGCGTCCCGCGCCTCCACCTCGACCCGCTCGACGGGGTAAAGTTCTTCCCGCGGTATCATGGCCGTCGGCAAAAGTAAAAGGGCGATCAACAGAAGGATCATTACTCCCCTCCCGCCTCCGGCGTCACGCCGTTAACCGCCGGACGACCTCCTCGTAGTGTTCCTCGACCGCGCCCAGGTCGAAACGGAAACGGTCCTTATCGAGTACCTCGCCCGTGGCCGCGTCCCAGATGCGGCAGGTGTCCGGGGAGATCTCGTCGCCCAGGTAGATTTTGCGCCCTCGCTCGCCGAATTCCAGTTTGAAGTCCACTAGCTCGAGGCCCCGCCTCCTCATATAGTTTCGCAAGACGCGGTTTACCCTGGCCGCTTCTCCTTCGACGTGGCTCAACTTGCGCTCGGTCATATAACCCAATACGAGGACGTGGTTGCGGTTCATCATCGGGTCGTGGAGCGCATTCGCCTTGAGGTAGTATTCCAAAATGGGCTTTTTCAGCTCGGTCCCGGGCCCCAAGCCGTAGCGTTCCGCGAGGCTGCCGGCCACCTTGTTGCGCATCACGATCTCGACGGGAAACATTTTAAGGCGGCGCACGAGGAGCGAACGGCCCTCAACTTGTTCCAAAAAGTGCGTGAGGATGCCCGCGCGCTCGAGCACCGAGAATAGCTTAGCGGACATCGTCGCGTTGTATACGCCCTTCCCCTTTATCGTGCCCTTCTTGACGCCGTCGAAGGCGGTCGCGCTGTCTTTGAACTCCGCCCACAAAACCCCCGCCGCGTCCGTCTCGAAAACGCGCTTTGCCTTCCCTTCGTAGAGAAGTTCACCTTTTCGCATCGTTCTCCTCAGCGACGGTTAACACTCGCGGTGCGCCATTTTATAGGAACGCCCCGCCCGTGTCAAATGTTATTTCTGTCCCGCCTAATTTTTAAGGCGCCGCAAAGCCCGGAGCTTCGTACGCGCGTTCCCGGTTGCCCGAGCCCGGGCGCAGGAACTAAAACGTCTTGCCCTCGCCTGGTCGACAATATTCACAAAATAATATATAATATTCCATTCCGTTAACCCTCCCCGAGCGTAAAACGCCAACTGCAAAACTCTCCCTCCCCCAGTTCATCCGGCGGGCATTTTATACACGCCGTATTTATACGCTCGTCCACCGCCCGGGCGAACTCGCCAAACTCCACCGTCCCCACCGACTTGCAAGGGAAATCGGCCAAGCCCTTCCGCCGCCGTGCCTCCTGGACGCGGCACCCCTTCATTTCGAAAGTTAAAGTATTTCCTGATAATTTAACCTCTTGTTCGTTCAGCCAGCTGTACATACGGAATCGCAATGCTTCGGCCAGAGCCGCCAGGCCGCCGCCGGCCTCGATGCCGCGCGCCTCCATAACGCGGCGGGCCTCGAGCGGCGCGAACTTCCGCCAAGCCTCCCGGTCGTACTTTATCGCCTCCTCCGTCCCCAAGTCTTCCTCCACGGAAAGGAACCAGCAGCCGTCGTGCGCGAGCCAGCATCTCGCGTACGCCTTGAGAAGCGCCTTCAACTCATCGGCCGTAAGTGCCTCATTATGCAAGGTATTTCCTCCTCATTTTTTTTATTTTTGTATTTTCTTAACCAGCCAGGCTACGTTCCGCGCGAGGCTTTCTATGGTCTCGACCCCTTCCTCGTCTTCCAGCGCTTCGCCCTTGGCGCCGCCGAAGGCTATGGGCCAATAGCTCGCGCCCGGCAAGATCATGCCGTTGATAAGGAAGAAATAATTGAGCTGGGCGACGGTGAAGTTCTGGCCGGCCCGGCGGGCGACGACGATGGGCGCGCCCACTTTGCGAGACAGTAGGCCGCCGTTCGCGCGCGATACGTAGCCGACGCGGTCGACGAAGGCCGTCATCTCCGCGGTCGCGGCGCCGAAATAAACGGGCGTCGCGAGCAATAGGCCGTCGGCATCGTATATAGTCGGCAACAGCGGCACCAGGTCGTCGTCGTGGCCGTGGCACCGGCCGTCCCGCTCTTCCCTGCATTTCCCGCACGCCCGGCACGGCGATATCTGCTTTCCCGCGAGCAATATCTTCTCGGCCCTTATGCCTTCGCCCGCGATTATTCGGAGCGCGAGCTCGAGCAATTGCTCGCTGTTGCCGCCCTTTCGCGGCGAACCGCACACGCCAATAACTTCCATTTTATCATCTTCTTCCCCGGGACGCGTCGTTTAAGTTTTATATTAATAAAAACGCCGCCGCCTTACAAGGGATATAAAATCGTTGCTACAGTTGCACCATCTTATATCTTAAAAAAAGCCGCCGGAAGGGCGGCCTATCCCAACGACGGCGCTCGCGCGTTACAGAACCTTAACGGCGAGGCCGAAGGTAACGTGGCTCGCCGCGGCCGTCATCGCGACGCCGCCGTCCGCGAGCTCCATGTCGTATGCGCCGCGCGTATACTTGTACTCGCCGAACGCGGCAACCCGCCCTGCCAACCAAACCCGGCCGCCCCCGAAGACGCCCCAACACCAATCCCACTGGAACTCGAACGTCTCTTGCGTGGGCGTCGTCACCTCGACGTGGAGGAGCGCCGGCCCGGCCCCGGCGCCGCCGTAGACTTCGGCACGCCCACCCAACATTCGCGGCCTGTGACCGACGAGCCCCTCGAGCAAAAAGAGGTTATTGCCGTGGCTCAGCTCGAGGCGGCTGACGTACCGGCGTATGGGCAGGTTCCCGCCGACGGCCTCGTTGCGCCAACGGCCGTGGACGCGAACGGCGCGGCTCGTATCGACTATCGCCTTCGCGTGGATGAAGTCGAGGGCGACGCCGAAGCCGGGGTTCCCGGCAAAGACGTAGCTCAGTCGACTTCCCCAATAAGGCGGCCGCTTGAAGGACCGGTCCGCGAACGTTACGTCCTCGAAGGCGAGGTCCGTCCCGACGGCCGGCTCGCGCAGCGTCACGTCGCTCGCGTAATTGAAGGCCTTGCCGGCGTAAACGTCGAGCAAGAGGTCCGCGCGCGCGAAACTCGCGGCCAGCGCCAGCGAAATCGCGAAGGCCCTCATAAGTAAACCGCTCGCTTTGATTATATTATAATAAAATAGTCAACGCCACGCCGGCGTTCCGGGAGCGCCGGCCGTTACGTAATTAACAACCAAGGCCATTCCTATGTTAAATTATCGCCGGCTAAGGCATGAAAAGGTGCGAGATATGCGGTTCGACGGAACGGCTCGTGGCCCGTTCCCTCGCCGTGTGCCGCAAATGTATCGTCGCGCGGCCCGGGGAAGCGCGGCCGTACGTCGACGAGGCGCACCGGCGCGCCCGCGCGCCCTACGCCCTACCCGCCTTCCCGCCCGAGGACGGGCCGCTTTGCCGGCGGTGCGGGAACGCGTGCCGCATCGCCGCCGGCGAGCGCGGCTACTGCGGCATGGTCGAAAACCGCGGCGGCCACTTGCGCGTCCTCGCGACCGTCGACGCAGGTTACCTGGCGTGGTACCACGACTGGCTGCCGACGAACTGCGTCGCCTCGTGGGTATGCCCGGCGGAGACGGGCGCCGGCTACCCGCAATACGCGCATAGCGAGGGGCCCGAGTTCGGTTATAAAAATCTCGCCGTCTTCTACCACTCCTGCACGTACGACTGCCTCTTCTGCCAGAACAGCCACTTCCGCGGCCGATACCTGCAAGGGCCGACCTCCTCGGCGGAGCTGGCCGCGGCGGCCGACGAAAAGACGGCCTGCATTTGCTACTTCGGCGGGGACCCGACCTCCCAACTCGAGCACTCGCTCGCCGCCTCGCGTATGGCCCTGCGGGAGGCGCGCCGACGGGGGCGCGTCCTTCGCGTATGTTGGGAGACCAACGGCTCGATGTCGCCGGGCGCCGCTCGCCGCGTGATGGCCGTCGCGCTCGAGAGCGGCGGCTGCGTCAAGTTCGACGTCAAGGCCGCGGACGAAAGCCTCAACGTGGCGCTGACCGGCGTCTCCAACCGCCGGACTTGGGAGAACCTGGCGCTCCTGGCGGAATACATAGGCCGGCGCCCCTCTCCCCCGCCCCTCGTCGCGAGCACGCTCCTTGTCCCGGGTTACGTGGACGAGGAAGAGGTCGCCGCCATAGGCCGGCGCCTAGCGGCCCTCGACGAGAACATCCCCTACAGCCTGCTCGCCTTCTACCCCTGCCACCATATGAGCGATTTGCCCACCACCTCCCGCGAACACGCCGAGCGTTGTTACCGCGCCGCGGAGCGTGCCGGTTTAAAGAGAATACGTCTGGCTAACGTTCACCTACTTGCAAGCGGCGACTACGAGTAACGGAAAGCCGGCGCCCGGATTCTCTGGCCGCCGTCTACCGAAGCGTATAAGTTGAAGCGAGCGCCGGCTTCGTGTATATTTCTTCGACGGCGTAACCTGCCTCCCCGGATTTCGTAATCTTCGCGCACGGGATTGGTGGCATACGCAAAATGCTAAGGCCATTCAATCGACTTTTTAAAAACCCTTTAATATTGCCGGCGGGCCTTTTTGCGTTGACCGCCTTTTTATACGTGTTTCTTACCCGGCCATTTATTTGGTACAGCGACGCCGCGGAATTCGTTATCCAGCCGGCCTTCCTCGCGCACGGTCACTACCCGGGGTACCCCTTCCCCGCCCACGTGCTCTACCTCGCCCACCTTTTGGGGGGCTCGCCGGCCTACTTCGCGAGCGTTATAAATGCGTTGTGCGCCGCCGCGGCGGTCCCCCTGCTCTATCTCGTCTGGCGGGAGCTTCAGGTACGGCCGTCAATCGCTTTCCCGATGGCGCTGGCCTTCGCCCTGGCGTTGCCGGTATGGGAGACGGCCACCGCCGGGCCCGAGGTATATACGCTCGAGCTATTAACGGCGGCCGCGGTGCTGTACCTGGCGCTGGCGGCGTTTCGTCGCGACGATAACCGTTACTTCCTCGCCGCGGCGTTCGTCTTCGCGTTGGCGCTGGGCAACCGCCTTACGTTCGCTTACTTCGCGCCCTGGCTCTTGGCCGTATTCTTCGTCATCAAAAAGAAGCCCGTATCTTTTACGATAGCCCTCCTCTGGTTCGGCTTATCGGCGTACCTCTTCCTTATCATACGCTGGCATTATTTCGGTAACCAGTGGCCGTTTGTATCCACGATAAATTTAAGGGGCACATTAAACTACTTTTCGATGATAATTAATCTCTCGTGCTACGGCGGCGCCGGGGGCGCGTACGCAAACCCGTGGAACCATATCGTCTCAAACTTAATTTTTACCATTAAATACGGCCCCCTCATTCTGGCCCTCGTAGGTATCGGCGCCCTCTTCGCTAAGCGCAGAATAAAATGTTCGGTTTTGTTGCTCGGTTTATTATTATCTCTATCCGGCTTCCTTTGGCTTTTCCAGGCCTACGTTGGCGAACCGGAACGGCCGTACCTCGTCATACCCTCCTTGATTATTTTTACGCTTGCGGCGGCCGGGGCGGAGGGGGCGTTACGTTGGCTTATAGGCCGCGGCCTTCGCGTAGCCGTCCTGGCATCGGTCCTCTTCGCGGTCCCCGCGTATTACTTCTTCCAAAACCGTTTTTTCGCCGACCACCGCTACGACAGGGGGGCCGAATCGTTCGCGCTCGAGGGTACGAAAACTGTTGGCTACGAAAACGCGGTTTGGGGCGAGCACGCCAACTTCTTGCCCTTCGCGTATTACCACTTCGTGCGCGGCGCCCGGCCGGACCTGACCTACGCCTGCCTTACGGCCGAAGTTTGGGTTAACGCCCGCGCCAGGTTGAGAAAAGGCAATTTGCCGACCTTTCGCGAACGCGACGACGACCGAAGCGTCCGAAAACCCCGGGCCGCGTACGTTGTTACGTCTTTTCAAGGGATATCCGATAAACCGTATTATACGCCCCGGTTCGTCCCCGAGGAATTCCTCGCGCGCAAATTTGCGCGACTTCCGCCCGGCGGCCTTTTCGCAGTCGCTTTCGGCGACGTCGTGCCCCGCGCGACGTCAACGTCCGCGGAGGGCCCGGGCGCGCCGCGATGCGGTAGCGAATCGCCCCGGCCCGCGAAAGACCTCTTCTGGAAAGCGCCCAGGCGCCGGCTAAAGCTGGCGTGGAAAATCGGCACGGGCGCGTTCGTAGTCGGTCGGGCAAAGGGCGACGGTTTGGAGTTATATGGCGTCGCAAGCGAAGAATACGGGACCAGCCGCGTACGAATTCCGACCGCGTTCCGCGGCGGCGCGCGGCCCGTCGTCGACTTCACGTTCGTTAGCCCCCCGGGCCGACCGCGCAAAAGTTTGATCCTCGAAATCGACGACGCTAAATTCCGCTGTCCTTCTTCGGGTATAATTTTCGTTTCCCTCTCCGCCGATTGGCGGCCGGTCGGCGACCCCTCCTATTATTACGCCGGCGGCCCGAACTTACATCAAATCTTCGAAACGTCAACCGGCCGTCAAAAACGCCTCGCGCCCCGCGGCCGGCGGGACGGGTGAAGATAAGCATATTAGTCCCCGAAAATATCTTGACGCCGTAAAATACCATACGGGAAAAGCGGCCCGCTTCCGCGGCCTCTTTCGTAAACGGGTAAAATTTTTAGTATACAAAAAAATATTCCCCGTANNTTCCCCGTAAAAAAGCCGGCTCCTTTTGGAAAGCCGGCTCGGGCCGCGTCGTTGCTCTGACCGTACCGTTACCTTTCACTTCATACGGCCGGCCGGGACGCCCTCGTGCGCCAGGCCCAGCGAGCGTTTTTTACCGCGCGCCAAGCTCCGCCGCTCCAGCACTTTCAACAGGTCCCGCTTCCGCCGCTGCCACTTCCTCACGAGGCCGTGGCCGTAATACGTCGTCACCGCGGCGAACCAGTGGAACTGCCTGATTTCGCTCAATATTCGCCCCAGGCTATAAAATTCGCGGTGGGCTTTTATCAGGCCGAGCTGGAGCTCCAAAGGCGTCATACGCGCGGGCTCCATAACCACGTGGTGACCGTCGTACAACGCCCAATCGCGCGTGAATATCCGCCCCTCTTGCTCGAGCCGGCGGAAGAGGTCCGTCCCGGGTATGGGCGTGAGCGCCAGAAACTGGACCGAGCCAATATTATGCTTTTTAGCGAAACCCACCGTTTCGGCCGCCGCCTCCGGCCCGTCCGCGTCGCCCCCCAGCATGAACATTCCGTGGATCCAGATATTATGTTTATGCAAAACGTCGATGCACCGCACGATGTCGTCGCGGGTCTGGCCCTTTCCGTACCCGGCTAACGTCTCGTCGTTTATGGACTCAAAACCGATGGCCAAGCTCGAGCATCGCGCCCGTTTCATCAGCCGTACTAATTCCTCGTCGCGCCCCACGTCTACGCCTACTTGCGCTATCCACCCGGGCGTTCCCCTGAAATCCGCTAAGCGCTCGAGGACCTCGCGCGCATATTTGCGGTTCGCCGTGAAGTTATCGTCGACGATAAACATGCTCCGTTGGCGCACGCGGCGCACCTCGCTCGCGACTTCCTCCGGAGCCCGCCGCCGGACCTTGTGGCCGAAAAGCGGCGTTACCGCGCAGAATTCGCAGCGCCGGGGACAACCCCGGCTCGTCACGAGCGGATAGACCTTCATCCGCCGGGCGCCCTTCATCAACGAGAAGTCGGGCGGGGGTAAGTCGTCGAGCTTTTCCAAAGGAGGCCGCAACGGCTCGTGAACGGTCCCCCCGTCCCTACGGTAGCTCAAGTTTTTAATCCCCGCGGGCGACGCGCCGGCCTCGAGCGCCGCCACGAGCTCGAGCATCGGGAATTCGCCCTCGCCCCGGATAACGTAGTCGCCATACCGGAGCGCCTCGTCGGCGCAATAGGCGGCGTGCGGGCCGCCGAAGACGACCGGCACCTTCGCGGCCTTTACCGCCCGCCCCAGCCGATAACCGGCCGGCGCGGTTGACGTCGTAATCGAAATGCCCACCAGGTCCGAACGGAGGATGTCGCGGAAATCTCGGGCCGAGCGCCGCGCGACGCCGTCGCAGTAAAACCGCACGTCGTGGCCCCTTCGCGCCAACATCGTCGCGATTATGGGTAGCCCTAACCTCGGCAGCGGGAACTTCGTGAAAATATGATAGCCGGCCGCCTCGGGTTCTATCAGGGATATCTTCAAACAGATCTTCTTTCGACGGCGGTTATTCGTGCGCGCGCTAAAAACGTCCGCGCGGACCGTAGCCCACGCGGCCCTTATCTTTTTTTTGGCTGGGGAGGGAGGATTCGAACCCCCGCATACGGATCCAGAGTCCGCTGTCCTACCACTAGACGACTCCCCAAACTACCCGCCCATTTTAGATTAATCTATACCCACTGTCAACGACAAAACGTCCCTCGAAGCGGACGACGGGCGCCGTCCCCCGTCCCCCGCATAAGTCCAACGCCACATTTAACCGTGACCGATTGCAAGGGCGCCGTAAACGCCCCCGTTCTAATCGATCGCCCTAACCTCGTACGTGCCGTCGTCGTATAATACCGTCGTATAACGCTCGAGGTAGGCTGCCCATAGGGCGCGGGTGCCGCTTTTGTAACAACGCCAAAAGTACGCCGCGGCCTCTTTGTTAATCATTACGTGGGTTGCCCCGAGGCCTTTCACTAACGCCGCCACTTCCGCCGGGGCCCGCCGCTCTCCCACGGCGTAGATTATCTCCGACGCGTCCAGGAACGGGTCGCTTATCGCCCTTCGCTCGAGGTAAAGCTGGCAGCCGTCGAATACTTGGAGTACGACCGCATCCCGCGGCAGGTTCTCGTTTACGAATTTATCCGCGCCGTAACAAGTCGCCCAGCGGGACAGGAACCCCTCGGCCCGTCCCTCTTGGTAGTTTACGAAACCTCGCCAACAGTCCGGGAGGTAACCAAAGCTGATAAAATATCCCCCGACCACGACTGCGCCGGCGACCGTGGCCGCGGCTATTTTGCGGCCCGCACCGCGGAACGCCCCCGCGGCCGCGGCGAAGACGCCGGCGTTCAGGACCGCGAACGTTCCGACCGCCGCGCCCAAGAAACGTAACTGTTGCGAACCGACCAGCGCCCACGACGCGAAATTGAAAACCGAGAAAAGTATTAAGCGCCAGCGCCTGAACCACGCGAGCGCCAGCGGCACGGCGAGAAAACTAAAGGGCCACAAATTCCCCCCGAAGTGCTGGTAATCGCCGCCCGCGACCGAAACGCGGTAAGGCAAGAGGAGGTAGTCGAGCCACCCCCGCCCCATGCCGATCGCGCGCATCGAACGTACTATCCCCGCCGCCGCTTCCGGCGACAAGTCGCGGCCGCCGAAGACGCCGTAAAAGGCCGGGAAAAACGGATTGCCCCGCTCGAGGTACGCTTTAATCAGCCACGGCAATACCGTCGCGAGCGCCGCGAGGAGGAACGTCCCCGCGTACTTCACGCCGAGTCGCCGTCGGGCCAAATCGAAAATCAAAAGGGCCGAAAAACCGGCCAACGCGTGGAGCCCCGTATATTTAACGCTTAAAGCGACCCCGAGCAGAAAGCCGCCCAGAGCGGCGTCGCCGAAACCCTTGAAACCCCGTAAGTAAATCGCGAGCGCGAGCAAGGCGTACGCGGCCAAAATAAAATCCGAAAACGCGGCGCTGAATGCGTTCCCGAAGCTGGGGGTAAATAACGTAATCACGGCGGCCAGGGTAGCCCAGAAATTGTCGAGGTACCGGCGCGCCAGGCGCCAAACCGCCACGACCATAAGGGCGTTGACGAGAGGAGCGACCGCGGCCGCGACGCCCACGCCATCCCAGGCGTACGCCCAGGTAAACATCATCTCGGCCCCGAGCGGCATGGAGACGTACGCCAAACGCGGCGCGTACACGAAACCGTGGTTCGCCAGGAACAGCTTGGGGATGTAAAGGTGGTATACCAGGACGTCCCATTCGAACGGCGGGTGCCCGGCACCGGAAGCTATGCTCGCGGCGAAAGGTACTACCGCGGCCACCAAAAGGACGACGGCCGGCGAAAACCTACGCCACGACGACTCTACGTAGTCCCCCGCCCCTCGAGCCAGTCGCCACAACGTCGGCGCCGATAACGTCAAGAGCGCCAATACGATAACTCGGACCACCCACGCGTAGAGCAAGCCCGTCGCGACCAAAATGAAGGCCCCCGCCCCAAAGGCAACCCACCCCACCGCGAGGTCGACCTCCCAGTAACGCTCCCTCTGCCGGAAGACGCCCCTCGTAATTAACGCCCCTATAAAGTATGCGGCCCAGCTTAGCGCCGCGAATAAAAAAACGTGTCCCGCCTGTTGAACGTTGAAAATAAACCGCGCGCGGAAAAACTCCTGGCGCAACAAAAACGCGGCGGCCGCGCCCAAGACGCTCCCGCCTATTACGACCACCGTCAAAACTGGGTAAACCCTACGCACTTGACATCCCGAGCTTTAAAATGCGCCCTCGCCTACGACCTTTACGCAACCAGGTCATTTCTCTTTTTAACCGACCTCGGCCCCGCCGCCGCGCCGGCGAAAGCCGCGACCAGCGCCGCGAAGCCCAAGCCGTACAAAATCCAGGGATATGACGCCGACGCCATATCGCGTACGCAGGAGCCGGCGTTCCAAAGGAACGTAACGAGTATTGACGAGCCGCCCGCGGCCCCGACAACCCACTGCCAGGGCCGCGTGCGGACGTCGCCCCTCTTTACTATGCCGTACGAGCCGACGACGACGAAGTACGCCGCGACCAGCGCCGGCGCGAGCACCGGCGCCGACCACGGCACCGGAATCAGGAACAATATGTCCCACGTCACAAGCGACGCCGGCCAATTTAGAAGGGCCTTCAGGCCGACATAATAGGCGACGTCCCAAAGGCCGAAGCAATAGAGAAAGCGCGAGAGCCTCAAAAGCCGCGGCCCGCCCCCGGCAAGGCTCGCTCCCGCAAGCACCGCGAGCGTCGCCGCCTCGCGCCCGATTTCCGCCCCCAGGACCAAGCGCGGTACCGGCTCGAGCGGGAAAGCGAAGCCGGCGGGATAGGCTATCGTCCGGAGGTACAGGACCACCGCCGCCTCCAGGTACCCGAAAGCCACGCCGAATACGCCGAGCCAAAAAAGCTCCCGGCGGTATGTCGACGTCGTTGCCATTTAAAGGGAATCTACCTCGAACGTAGCTGAGTTTTAACGACGCAGGGCGTCATCTCTTGTAGGCGGATGCGGCCTTCATCAGGCGCTTGACGACGCGTTCTTGCCCGAGCAACGCCGCCATGTCGAAGAGCGAGGGCCCGACGGCCCGCCCCGAAAGCGCGGCCCGCATCGCGTGTATAATTTTACCGGCGCTAATCTTTTTCTCTTGAGCGAACTCCCTAACCGTCCTTTCGAGAGCCTCCGCGGAAAAATCTTCGAGAGCGGCGCACGCCTCGGCGACGTCGCGCAGTATGGCCGCGCCGCCGGGCAGCTTTAACAAGTTCTCTTGCGCCGGTTCGTCGTACTCCACTCTCTCCGCGAAGAAAAACGCTATCAGCTCCGGCGCCTCGCCGAGCGTCTTTATCTTCTCGTGCTCGAGCGCGAGCGCCCGCGCCGCGAGCTCCGCCTTCTCGTCGTCCTCCGCGCCAACCAAACCTGCTTTCTCGAGCCAAGGCCGCGCCCTCTCGAACAGGTCCCCGACCGAAAGTCTCCTCAGGTACACGCCGTTCATCCATTTTAATTTATCGACGTCGAAAACGGCTCCCTTCTTCGCGACGCGCGCGAGGGAGAAATATTTCCTGAGCTCCTTCAACGAAAACAACTCCCGCTCGTCGTCGTAGGACCACCCGAGTAAGGCCAGGAAGTTGACGAATGCCTCCGGCACGTAACCCTCGTCCCTATACTCGAGGACCGCCTTCGCGCCGTGGCGCTTCGACAGCCTGCTCCGGTCGGGGCCCAATAGGAGCGGCAAGTGGGCGAAAACCGGGGGCTCAAAGGCCAAGGCGCGATAGACCGCGAGCTGGCGGGGAGTATTGGAGATATGGTCCTCGCCCCTGATAACGTGGCTTATGGCCATCGTCGCGTCGTCCACCGCGCAGACGAAGTTATAAGTCGGCGAACCGTCGGGCCGGGCCACGACGAAGTCGTCCAGGTCGCCGGCCTTTATCTCGACGCGGCCGCGCACGAGGTCGTCGAACGCCAGGTCCGCGCCCTCGTCGAGGCGAAAGCGGAGGCAGGGCTTAAGGCCTTGTCGCGCGAGGCGTTCGCGCTCCCGCGGCGACAGATTCGCGCAGCGGCCGTCGTAGCGGGGCGCCTCGCCCGCGTCCCGCGCGTCCCGACGCCTCTCCTCCAACTCCTCCGGCGTACAGAAGCACTCGTACGCACGGCCCCCTTCCTTGAGTTTGTCCAGGTATTCGGCGTATATATCCCGGCGCTGCGATTGGCGATAGGGCCCGTGTTTGCCGCCTGCCTCGGGGCCTTCGTCCCACTCGAGGCCGAGCCACGTGAGCGCCTCGATTATCGAACGGTAATACTCTTCGCTCGAGCGCGCCGCGTCCGTGTCTTCGACGCGCAGGATAAAAGCACCCTTGTGCCTCCGCGCGAAGAGGTCGTTGAATAAAGCCGTCCGGGCGCCGCCGACGTGCAAGCGGCCCGTCGGCGCCGGCGCGAACCGAACCCGTACGGCTTTTTTCGCCATAAATATATACCTTAATGCACCGGCCAGGCGTCGCCGTAGAGGTCCGCCCACGCGCGATCCATAAACAGGAGAAAGGTCAAAATCCCCGTCGTAACGTCCTCGACGGTTTGGGACCCCTCGCCTTTGTAAGATCGGGCGATGGCCGCTATGATATTCCTGAGGTCGGGTCTGTAGGCCTCGATGAAATCCACGAGCTCGTCGAGGCTGGCGCCGAGGTCGTCGATTCCCTCTACGTAAGCGAGTAGCCGCTCGACGTCTTCGTCGTCGAGGGCCGGTAACATTTTCGAAATCCCGGTAAACTCGGCCATGGCGTCTACGCGGCATTTTAACACAAAACGACGGGCCTTGCGCCCCTTTTACCTTGGCGCGCGAGGCCAATATGTATTAGAATAAATTCTTATATTGCTAACGGCGCTCACGGGACGGACGCCAGCTCGGTTATGAACGTCTACTTGAGGAAAGGCTGGCACATCTTAGGCTTAGCGGTGCCCGCGCTATATTACTTCGGCCTGCTAACCAAGACGTGGGCCCTTATCCTCGTCGGCGCGGCGGCGGCGGTCGTGGTCGCGGTGGAAATCTTCCGTTATGCGAATTCGGCCTTCGCGGAACTTTTCGCCCGGGCCTTCCGCCGCATTATGCGCACCGAGGAGTACAGCGCCTTCAACGCCACCATTCCCTATCTGATATCGTCGTTCCTGGTCTTGTTGATCTTCCCGCGCGTCATCGCCTGGGTTGCGCTCGCCTTCCTATCTTTAGGCGATACGGCCGCGGAGCTCGTAGGCCGCCCGGCGGGACGCATCCGCATCGCCGAGGGCAAAACCCTCGAGGGAACGCTCGCCTGCTTCGGCGTCTGCTTCCTGGTGGGGTGGTACTTCCTGGGTTGGCAGTTGGCGCTCGTGGGCGCCAGCGCCGCGGCTTTGGCCGAACTCGTAAGCGGCGGCCTGGCCGACAACTTCACGATCCCCCTCGCGGCCGGCGCCGCCGTGTGGCTCGTAGGTTACTTTACGCACGTAGGCCCACCCGCTTAAATATCCCGGAGGCATATTTGGGGTTGACGGGCGCGGTTATTTATATTAATATTTATATGCTTATATAATCATATAGTATTCTAACCGTTTTGAAAAGTACCGTCGAGATATTCAAAGCCCTCGCGGAGCCGAACCGCGTGCGCATCCTCGCGGTCCTCACCTCCCGGCCGGCGTGCGTGTGCGAGCTGGCGCAAGCGCTCTCGCTCAACCAGCCGAACCTCTCGCGGCATCTCCGCGTGCTCGAGGCCGCCGGCCTCGTGAAGAGCCGGCGCGCCGGGGCCTGGACCGATTACACGTTAAACAGGAATCGGGAGACGGCGCCCTTCGTCCGCCTGTTAAAAAACCTCGCGTCGGCGGACGAAGCCCTTCAACGAGACCTGAAAGCTTTGGCGAAAGCGGACCGCCTGCGAATCAAGAGGCTTGGGTGACGGCGCCGAGGACCGGTAAACCCGCGACGGCTGAGCAAGGATTAGGTTATCGTCCACAGGAGGCCGACATGAAGGTGGAGATATTGGGGCCGGGTTGCCCCAGGTGCGAGCAAACCCACCGGAATATTATCAACGCCGCCGCGGAGCTTGGCATCGCCGCGGAAATCGATTACATCACGGACGTCAACGCCATCGCGCAACGCGGGATGTTACGCACGCCCGCCGTAATCGTCGACGGCAAGGTCGTCATCCAGGGGCGCATCCCGTCGCCCCGCGAAGCGAAGGACCTCCTCACTAAATATAATAAATAGGCCCGCGACGCGCGGACCAGGTTTAAAAACGTGCGACGCTGAGCCGGGCGCGGCCGCGTCCCGCGCGAAGCGCGCGCCGATACGGAGCGAACGATATGTCGACCCTCGAGCCGAGAAAGCTCTCGTTCCTCGACCGCTTCCTGACGCTTTGGATTTTCATCGCCATGGCCGTCGGCATCGGCGTCGGCTACCTATCCCCCGCTTTAACCTCGTTCGTCACCCGCCTCCAAGTCGGCACCACCTCCATCCCCATCGCGGTCGGCCTCATCCTGATGATGTACCCGCCGTTGGCCAAAGTAAAGTACGAACAGATCGACAAGGTATTCGGGAATAAAAAACTACTCGCGCTATCGCTGGCTCAAAATTGGCTCGTCGGGCCGGTCGTCATGTTCCTGCTCGCGATAATCTTCCTGCGCGCCTACCCCACGTTTATGATCGGCGTGATATTGGTCGGCCTCGCGCGATGCATCGCGATGGTCATCGTTTGGAACGAGCTTGCCGAGGGCGACCGCGAGCTCGCCGTCGGCCTCGTCGCCTTCAACGCCGTATTCCAGGTTCTCTTCTACGCCGCCTACATTTTCATCTTCGTCACCGTGCTCCTCAACCGGCTCGGCCTCGTGCCCGGGTTGGAGGTGCACGTTTCCATGGTGGAAGCGGCGAAGACGGTCGCCGTCTACCTCGGCATTCCGTTCGCCGCGGGCGTCACGACGAGGTTCTCGCTCCTCAAGTTGAAGGGGCGGCCGTGGTACGAGGGCTCGTTCATCCCCAAGATAAGCCCCCTGACCCTCGTCGCCCTCCTCTTCACGATCGTCGTAATGTTCTCCCTGCAGGGGGAAAATATAATCGCGGCCCCCTTGGCCGTCCTTCGCGTCGCGCTGCCGCTCGCGTGCTATTTCTTCCTGATGTGGTTCGCGACGTACCTGTTGGCGCGTAAGGTCGGCGCCCGGTACGCGCAAGCCACCGCGGTCTCCTTCACCGCGGCGAGCAACGACTTCGAGCTCGCGATCGCCGTGGCCGTCGCGATCTTCGGCATCGACTCGGGCCAAGCCTTCGCCACCGTTATCGGGCCCCTCATCGAGGTCCCGGCCTTGATTAGCTTGGTGAACGTCGCGTTGTGGTTCAAGAGAAGGTGGTTTGGCGAGTAGAGACCTTCCCGCGCGATAACGAAAGGCGGCCTTAAAGCCGCCTTTTCTCGTCGTGCCTGGGATTCCCTGTCAAAGGGTATCCGGCCGAGGAAACATAAACGCCGCCGGGCGCGGATGCTCCCGTGACCGCCGCCCACGGTTTTATAAACGCGAAAAATACCCCGTTAGCATAGGGGCGACCCACCCTACCGTATGCGCGAGCGCGGCGCTTCCGGGCCCCGTCCGTTTTTATTTAAAAACGGCTTTAACGCGCCCTATCGACGAAGGCTCGACGGCGACCTCTTTCCACGTCGCGAGCCTGGCCTGATAGACTTCCTTCGCGCCGTAATTCTGGGCCCAAACGACGAAATGCAAGTTTTCTCGCTTCCAGGAGCCGGCGAATTTCCCGCTGACGACGATCTGCTTCGTCTCGTTGTTATTTATGGCGAACGCCGTCCCGCCGGCATTCGGGTACATCTTGCGCAGGACGTGGTGATAGGTGTGGCCGCCGTAGCTTAGATTTTGCTCCGTTACGGCGCAGTGGAAGCGAAGGCCGGAACCGGCCATCGCGCCCTGGCGCTTTATGTTCGCCTTCAACGTAAAGTTGTCGCCGGAAGTCGTTATCTTCAGCTTCATCTCGAGGGGGCTGGCTACGCCTTTGCGCTGGTTGAAGATATCCGGCCACCTCGTATAGGGTTGGCTGGTTACGGCGCCGTCGAAAACGGCCGTTGGCGTAACGGTGATTTTATAGTACGCGCAGCGGGCATCCGCGTCGGCGTTGGCAAAGGGGTCCGAGTCGTAGCCCCACGTGGGATGATACTCGACCGCCGCGAACCGGCCGGGATTACCCAAATAAATTTGATGCATCTGCTTCTCCGCAGACGGGCACTCCGCTCAATTAGTCGAGGTCACGAGCTCCCCCAAAACCACCCGCTGGAAGCCGGCCGCCGGGAGCGCGGCCGCGACGGAAAGCGTTAGAAAAATTATTTTTTTCATCTCGCTCCTCCTCGTATTTTTATTTTAACCCGTTTACGAACATAATAATTATACTCAACCTCCATTGCAAGGAAAATCTTTGTATATATGTACACGGGGGCACTCTCCGATTATTTTACCTTGATTTCGCGAAACCCGTCCTATATAATTTCCCAATTAGCGCCAAGGAGGCTCCAATGCACGCCGTCGTATGTATCAAGCAAGTTCCCGATACGCAAGAGCTCCAGGTAGACTTCGACGCCGGCGTAATCAAGCGCGCGAGCGTTCCCCTCATAGTTAACCCCTTCGACGAGTTCGCGATAGAGGAAGCGGTTCGCCTTAAGGAGAAGCACGGCGGGGCCGTGACGGCGTTAACGATGGGCCCGCTCTCCGCCGACGAGGCGTTGCGTACGGCCCTCGCGATGGGCTGCGACGCCGCGGTCCACTTGTTGGACGAGGCCTTCGAAGGCAGCGACACCTGGGCCACGGCTACAGTTCTCGCGAAGGCCCTCGAGAAAATGGGCGAGTACGACGTCCTCTTCTTCGGCAAGGCGACCTTCGACGGCGACACGGGCCAGGTCGCGCCGCGCGTCGCGGCCTTGCTCCAGCTTCCGATGCTCAACTTCGCCGCGAAAATCGCCGAGATTGATTTCGACGGGAAAAAGGTGACCGTCGAGCGCCTTCTCGAAACGGGCCGCGAAGTCGTCCGCGCAAACCTGCCCGCCGTCATATCGGTGGTCAAGGAGATAAACGAACCCCGCTACCCTTCCCTTCTGGGAATACGGAGGGCGAAGAAAGTCGACGTCCCGACGTGGGACGCCGCGGCGCTAGCCTTGGAAAAGGACAGCGTAGGGTCGAAGGGCTCGTTCGCGAAACTCGAGCGTATATACCGGCCGCCGGCGCGCGCGGGCGGAGAAATAGTCCCCGGCGAGCCGGTCGATGCCGCAAAAACCGTAACCGAAAAACTTATCGATCAGGGACTTATCTAGCTTAGGGTGAAGCTGTGGCGAACGACGATTACAAAGGGATTTTGGTCTATATCGAGCGCCGCCGCGACGGCACCGTCGCGCCCGTAGGCCCCGAGCTCCTCGGCAAAGGCCGCGGCCTTGCCGACAAACTCGGCGCCGAGCTCGCCGCGGCCGCGTTCGGCCCGGGCGCCGCTGAATTGTCGGCCGAGCTCTTTGCGATGGGCGCGGACAACGTCTACGTCGTCGAGCACGACTTGTTGAAGGACTTCAGGCCGCGCCCGTACGCCAAGGCTCTTGCGCAACTTGCGCGAGAAGCTAAGCCAACCGTAATCCTCGCCGGCGCGACGACGCAAGGCCGCGACCTGGCCGCCGCCGCCGCGACCTACTTAAAAACCGGCCTTAGCGCCGATTGCGTGGGCCTGGAAGTAGACGACGCCGGCCTACTGAAGCAGACGCGCGTGAGCTGCGGCGGCCGCGTGATGAGCGACTGGGTGACGCCGGAGGCGCGGCCGCAGTTTGCGACGGTCCGCCCCAAGGTGATGAAGGCGCTCGAGCCGGACCGGTCGCGCGCGGGAGAAACGACCCACTTTAACGTCGACCTAACGCCGGACGACGACGTAGGCGAGGTACTTTCTTTTTTGGAAGCCAAGGAGACCGTCAACCTGGGCGAGGCGGACATCATCGTCTCGGGTGGCCGGGGCCTGGGAAACCCGGAAGGCTTCGAACTGGTTAGGGAGCTCGCCGCGTGTTTGGACGCCGCCGTAGGCGCCTCGCGCGCCGCGGTCGACGCCGGCTGGATCGAGTACGCGCACCAGGTAGGCCAAACCGGCCGAACCGTCAGCCCCAAGCTCTACGTCGCCTGCGGCATCTCCGGCGCGGTCCAACACCTCGCCGGCATGGGCACCGCGGACGTCATCGTCGCCATAAATAAAGACGAAGAAGCGCCGATATTCAAAATCGCGACCTACGGCATCGTCGGCGACCTCTACGAAGTAGTACCGGCCCTAATCGAAGAGATAAAGAACCGCCGGGGATAATAACCGGAGGGTTTTAATACGAGTTAAAACGAGCTCAGGAAGGGTTCGAAAAGTACCGCGTGGCGGCCGCTAGCCGCAGATAAACGGGGCCGGCGAACGTCAAAGTACCTGAGGCGGGCGCAACGGCTTATCGACGTGGGGTATACTTTTCTATGCAAGACCTCGTAAACAGCGAAACGAAGTGCCTTCTCGTACAGCCGAGATTCCCGGCCCACAGCTTCTGGAATTACACCGACGTCTGTAGGATCGTAGGCGCTAAGTACCCCGCAGCGCCGCTCGGCCTTTTGACCGTGGCGGCATTATTACCGCAACATTGGACGTTTAAACTCATCGACGAAAACGTGGAGGCGCTGAAAGACGAGCACCTCGCCTGGGCGGACGTCGTCATGACCGGCGGCATGCTCCCCCAACAAAAGGCGTTGCAAAATATAACGACGCGCGCCCACGGCTTAGGCAAACCCGTGGCCGTAGGCGGCCCCGACCCCACCTCACAACCGGATATATACAAAGAAGCGGATTACCTCGTCTTGGGCGAGGGCGAAGTCACCATTCCCCTTTTCCTTGCAGACGTCAGGCGAGGGGCGACGCGGGGGATATATGTCTCCGACGAGAAGGCCGACATGGCCCGGGCGGTGGTACCCCGCTTCGACCTCATCAAATTCTCCCATTATATGCACGTGGGCGTCCAGTTTTCGCGGGGATGCCCGTATAACTGCGAGTTCTGCGACGTCATCGAGCTCTTCGGCCGGAGGCCCCGCACGAAAACGGTACGACACATGCTGACGGAACTTCAAACGCTCTACGACTTGGGCTACCGCGGCCACGTCGATTTCGTAGACGATAACCTCATCGGCAAACGGAGAGACGTCGTGCGCGTCTTGACGGCGACGCGCGAGTGGCAGGAAGCGCACCGTTACCCATTTTACTTCAGCACCGAGGCCTCGCTCAATCTGGCCAAGGACGAGAAACTTCTCGCGTTAATGCGGGATAACGACTTTCGCTACGTCTTCTTCGGCATCGAGACGCCGGAGGAACATATACTCGACAAGACCCAAAAGCAACTCGCGGCCAACGTCTCCATCGCGCGGGCGGTTCAAACCGTTTCCTCGTACGGCATGATCGTGAACGCGGGCTTCATCATGGGATTCGACAACGAGGACGAACATACCGCCGGCAACATAATAAACTGCATTCAGGAGACGGGGATATGCATGGCCATGGTCGGGACGCTCTACGCCCTTCCGAATACCCAGTTGACCCGGCGCCTGAAGAAAGAAGGACGGTTGCTTACGGACGGCGTTTCCTACGTCGACGCCGACCGGGACGCCGACCAGACCTCGAGCGGCCTTAACTTCGTACCCACGCGCCCCTGCGTCGACATCCTGGCCGACTACGTTAAGGTTCTGGAGCACATTTACGCGGCGAAGAACTACTACGCTCGCGTAACCCTCACCGGCGCCAACCTACGTTCCTACGCCAAACACCGGCCGCCCCTTCGTACCAAAGTGCGGACCGTATGGTCCTTCGTGAAGATGAGCTCGCAACTCAGCGTAACGCCCCGTGTGGTGTTCCTTTACTGGAAAACGTTCTTCCGCTTCTTGTTCGTCTCGCCGGGGGCGCTGGTGGCGACGGTAAACCTTGCCGCTATGTACATCCACTTCTCTAAGCAATCCCGTTTCACAATCAAGGGTATCAGAAAGAGGATAGCGGAGTTCGCAAACGCCGCCGCTCCCCGAGGCGCGACGGGCGGCAACGTCGTCGTACGCAATAATTAAATCCTGCGGAATAGGTCCTTTTGTTGTTGATAACGCCCTGTAAACAATATTATAATTATGGGCCGGTGTATGGGCCGGCGGCTTTTTTAAGTGGCCGGCGTGAAATATTTCACAACGCATCCCGGCCTCTATAAACGTCTTCTTAAATCAATATAAATCGGTGCCGTTGTACGCCCTCCCGTGCTCCGTTTAGGCGAAATAACCGAACCAGACGCGGCAATAACGCGTATGGAGAAGCAGCTCGGCCACCCGCTGAGCCAGTGTTACCAGTGCGGCAAGTGCTCCGCGGGCTGCCCCGCGGCGTACACGATGGCCGAGCCCCCTAACCGCATTATTCGTTTCCTTCAGCTCGGCCTGTACGACCGCGCGCTGAGCCAAAACTCCTACTGGGTTTGCTCGAGCTGCGAGATGTGCACCGCGCGCTGCCCGCGCAACGTCGAAATCAAAGAGATAATGGAAGTCCTGCGCCACGACGCGTTCCGCCGGGGCATAACGTCGGGCGAAGCGCCCGTCCCCGCGTTCCACAAAGCTTTCCTCAAAACCGTCGAGTGGTTCGGCCGCCTTTACGAGCCGGGCCTGGTACTGCTCAACAACTTACTCAGCGGCCGCTTCTTTAAAGACTTTACCGCGGCTCCCGGGATGTTCTTCAAAGGCAAGCTTAAGCTGTTCCCCGGCCGTGGCGCGGACAACGCCGCCGTCCGCAGGATATTCAAGTACAGCCGCGAGGAGGCGCCGCGCGGTGAAGTTTAGCTACTACCCGGGTTGCACGCTTCACTCGACGGCGGCGGAGTACGACCTGTCGGCTCGAGCTGTCTGTAAAACGCTCGGCATCGAGCTCGTCGACGTTCCCGGTTGGGCTTGCTGCGGCGCGACGTCCGCGCACTCCGTGAACGAACTCCTCGCCTACGCCCTACCCGCGCATACCATAACCAGCGCTACCGAGAACGCCGTCGTCGCGCCCTGCGCCGCCTGCTACAACCGCCTGCGCTACACGGACGTGCGCCTGCGTGAAGACGCCCACCTGCGCGGCGAGGTGGAAAGTGCGATGGGTCGGCCGTATCGCGCGGGCGTCGCCGTACGCCACCTCCTCGACGTTATAGCCAACGACGTGCCCGAGGAGGAAGTCAAAACCAAGCTCCAAGGGACCCTCGGCGGCGTCAAGGTAGTTTGCTACTACGGCTGCCTTCTCACGCGGCCCAAGGACGTGGCGGCCTTCGACGACATGGAAGAGCCGCGCACGATGGACCGCCTTATGGAGTTGTGCGGCGCCGACGTGCTGGACTGGCCCCACCGCGTCGTCTGCTGCGGCGCCGCGTTCTCGCTCTCGCGGACCGACGTCGTCTACCACATGACCGGGAAGCTCATCGCGTCGGCGCTGAGGGCGGGCGCCGACGCCGTCGTCGTGGCCTGCCCGATGTGCCAGTCCAACCTCGACCTGCGCCAACCGGCAATCGTCAAGCGACTCGGCATAAAAGAACGCCTCCCCGCGGTCTACTTCACGCAGCTGATGGGAATGTGTATGGGATACTCGAGCGAAGAGCTCGGCTTCAAAAAAATCATGGTAGACACTTCGGCCTTGATTAAAAAAATAAAAACGGGCCGCGCTGAAGCCCCCGCGGCGGCCGAGGGATAATGGCTCGCGTAGGCGTATTCATCTGTTGGTGCGGCGCGAATATCGCCTCCACGGTCGACGTGGAAAGGGTCACCAAGGCCGCGGCTAAGCTGCCCCACGTCGTCTACGCCGCGGACTACAAGTATATGTGCTCGGACCCGGGGCAGCAGATGATCCTGGACGCCGCGCGCGAGCACAGACTGGACGGCATCGTCGTCGCCGCCTGCTCGCCGCGAATGCACGAGCCGACCTTCCGCGCCGTCGCCGCGGAGGCCGGCGTCAATCCCTACCGCATGCAGATGGCCAACATCCGCGAGCACTGCTCGTGGGTGCACGCGGACGCCGACGAAGCGACGGCCAAAGCTATCGACGCGGTCCGGATGATGGTCGCCCGCGTGGCGCAAAGCCTCCCGCTCGAGCCTATCGAGGTCCCGGTTACCAAAAGGGTCCTGGTAATCGGCGGCGGCATCGCGGGCATCCAGGCCGCGCTCGACGTGGCCGACGGCGGCGTCGAGACTATCCTCGTCGAGCGGACGCCCTCCATCGGCGGCAAGATGGCGGGCCTGGACGAAACCTTCCCCACCCTCGATTGCTCGCAGTGTATCCTGACGCCCAAGATGGTGGACGCCGCGCGCAGCGAGCTTATCAAGCTCTATACGTACTGCGAAGTGGAAAAGGTCGACGGCGCGGTCGGCAACTTCAAAGTAACCATACGCAAGAAGGCCAAGTACGTAAACTACGACCTCTGCAACGGCTGCGGCGACTGCTGGCGCAAGTGCCCCTACAAGAAAATTCCGAGCGAGTTCGACTTCGGCGTCGGCAACCGCACCGCGATCTACGTCCCCTTCCCGCAAGCCGTCCCCAACAAACCGGTCATCGACCGCGAGACCTGCGTCTTCTTCAAGACCGGCAAGTGCCGCGCCTGCGAGAAATTCTGCCAGCGCGGCGCCATCGACTTCGAGCAGGAGGACGAGCTCGAGGAGGTAGAGGTCGGCGCCATAATCGTCGCTACCGGCTACGACCTCCTCGACCACACGCAGATGGGCGAATTCCGTTACGGCGCCATCCCCGACGTCATTACCGGCCTCCAGTTCGAGCGCATGTCTTCGGCCAGCGGTCCGACCGAGGGCAAGATCGTGCGGCCGTCCAACGGCGCGGAGCCGAAAGTGGTCGTCTTCGTCCACTGCGTCGGCTCGCGCGACGAAAACTACAAAGAGTATTGTTCGAAGATATGCTGCATGTACAACGCCAAGCACGCCGTCATCCTCAAGCACCGCGTACACGACGCCAAGGCGTATCTGTTCTACATAGACGTGCGCGCCGGCGGTAAAGGCTACGAGGAATTTTGGCGGCGCGCCTGCGTCGAGGAGGGCGCCGAGTACCTTCGCGGCCGCGTCTCCCGCGTCTACGACGAGGACGGCAAAGTGATCGTCGAGGGCCAGGACACGCTCTCNNCTCGACCGACAAGGACGGCTTCTTTAACGAGGCCCACCCGAAGCTCAGGCCCGTGGACACGGCGACCGGCGGCATATTCCTCGCGGGATGCTGCCAGGCGCCGAAGGACATCCCGGAATCGGTGGCCCAGGGGTCGGCCGCGGCGGCCAAGGTGTTGGGCCTGCTCTCGAAAGAAGTCATCACCCGGGAGCCCACGGTAGCGGTCGTGGACCCGTTCATTTGTACCGGCTGCTGGAACTGCGTCAACGTCTGCCCCTTCGGCGCGCCGGAGAAGTCCGAAATAACGATGACGATAGACCGGCAAAAAGTGACGCGGCCGGTTTCGAAAATTAACGAAGCGAAATGTGAGGGTTGCGGCCTTTGCGTCGCGACGTGTCCCGGGAACTGCATCGACCAACGTGGCTTCAGCGACGACCAGGTCTTCGCCGAAATCGGGGGTTACCTCGAGCGCGTGCGGGCCGCGAGGAACGGTGGCTGAGGAAGAGAAGCAAAGCGTACGCGAAACGGCGGCGCCGTGGGAGCCGAACGTCGTCGGCTTCCTGTGCAACTGGTGTTCGTACGCGGGCGCGGACCTCGCCGGTACGAGCCGCATCCCGTACGCGTGCAACGTCCGCGTCATCCGCGTCCCTTGCTCGAGCCGGGTGGACCCGCTGATGATACTCCGCGCCTTCCGCGAAGGGGCGGACGGCGTGCTCGTCTCCGGCTGCCATCCCGGCGACTGCCACTACATCGAGGGAAATTATTACGCCCGCCGTAAACTGATAGCCCTTAAACAATTGCTGGACCACGTCGGCCTCGACCCCCGCCGTTTCCGCGTCTCCTGGGTCTCGGCGTCGGAAGGCCGCAAGTGGGCCAAGGTCGTGGAAACGGTAACGCGGGACCTCCTCGAGGCGGGCCCGTTCCACTACGAAGAGAATGGCGACGATCAAGGAAGAGCTCCGGGCCGCGGTTAAGAAGCTGTTCGACGAAGACCGCATAGATTACTTCGTCGGCTACGTGGAGGACTACGGCCACACGTTCCCGGCGATCCTGGCCAAAGGCTCGGACCTGAGCCGCCTCACCTTCGACCGCAAATCCTATAACAACCTCGCCGACTTCCTGCCGGAGCTACGCGGCTCCCGCGTCGGCTTAGTATGCAAGCAGTGCGAGGTGCGCACGCTCAACGTCCTGGCCGCGGAGGGGCAAATCGAACGGGATAAGCTGGTCGTCGTCGGCGTCCCCTGCCCGGCGATGGTCGACCCCCGGAAGCTGCCCGCGGACGAGGCCGGCCTCGACGACCTGGACGAGTCGTACTGGCAAGAGAAATGCCGCCGCTGCCTCGAGCGCAACACGCCCTTCGCGGACGTCTTCGTCGGCGAGCGCGCAAGCACGCCTACCCCCGCCGAAGGGTGGCCTTTGCTCCAAGAGGTCGAGGCGATGTCCGCGGAAGAACGCCTCGCGTGGTGGCGGGAGCAAATGTCGCTCTGCATTCGTTGCTACGCCTGCCGGCTCGCCTGCCCGTTGTGCTACTGCCACCAGTGCTTCGTCGAGGACAACAAGCCCCAATGGCTCGATAAATCGGTCCGCCCCGAAAACAATCTCCACTACCACATTATCCGGGCGATACACCTGGCGGGCCGCTGCATCGAGTGCCAGGAGTGTTCGCGGGTCTGCCCGGTGGGAATACCGGTCGACGTCCTGAACAACGTTCTGGCGCGCGATTTCGCCGAGCGCTTCGGCTACCTCGCGGGCGAAACGGCCGAGGCCAAGCCGGCGCTCACACATTACGAACGCGACGACAAAGAAGACTTCATACTCTAGGTTAATGGCCGCCGAGTATTACAGATTGAGTAAAGATAAGGTCGCCGAGCTTTTCGAGCGCGCCCGGGCCGACTACGACGTCGTCGCGAAGACGCGCGACGCCAACGGCAACCTCGTTTACGGGAGGCCCGTTTCTTTCGACGACGTCGCCTTCGTCGATGAGCAACCGCCGATGTCCGCTAAGGCGTTCGCGCTCCCGCAAACGGAAGCGCTGGTCCGGTACGAACGGGAGAACGATAAAATACGGGCGGAGGGCCCCGAGGCACCGACGAGGGATATCCTCATCTTCGGCGTCAACATGTGCGACGCCACGGCCTTCGACATCATCGACCGCGTCTTCAGGTGGGACTACCTCGACGACCCGTACTTAGGTCGACGCGCGCAAACCACGCAATTCGCGCTCGCCTGCGCCAGCATCCAACAAGACTGCTTCTGCGACCGTATATCGTACGACGAAGACGGCGTCGACGCCGTCGCCTACGACCTTGAAGGCAGTTACCTAATTAAGGTCCAGACCGAAAAAGGTCGTACGCTCGTAGAGCGCTACAAAGACCTCTTCGCCACGGAAGACGGCGACGCCGAAAGCTCGATAAAAGCCTTCAAAGAAAAAGCTGGAACGGCGAAGAAAGAACCGATGCTGGAAAGTGCTAAGCCGGCGCTGGAGAAAGCGTTCGAGCACGCCGATTGGGAAATCCTCGCTAGTACGTGCATCGGCTGCGGCGTTTGCACGTACGTCTGCCCGACGTGCCACTGCTTCGACATACAGGACGAGGGCGGCTCGAGCCGGGGCCGACGCCTTCGCGTCTGGGACCACTGCACCGGCCGGACCTTCACCGCGATGGCCGCGGAACAGCCGCGCGACCGCCAATACAAGCGCTACCGCCAGCGCTTGCTGCACAAATTTTGGTATTACCCCGAGAGGTTCGGGCCGCTCCTGTGCACCGGCTGCGGCCGATGCATAACGCACTGCCCGGTGAAGATAAACATCAGAGAGCTCGTCGAATATTTCGGCGGCCTGAAGGATACGCCGCCCGGCGGCGCGCGCCATGGGAAATAATTCGGAACGTTTGTACGTGCCGCGCCTCGCCCGCGTCGCCGCCGTCGTCGACGAAACGCCGACCATAAAGACGTTCCGGCTCGCTTTCGACGACGGGCCCCGGCCGGATTTCAAATGCGGCCAGTTCGGCGAGTTCGGCATCTTCGGCGTCGGCGAGGCGACGTTCTGCTTCGCGTCGCCGCCCGACCGAGAGTACTTAGAGATTACCGTAAAAAACGTCGGCAAGGTTACGCGCGCCTTCCACAACCTCAACGAGGGCGACGTTATAACCCTCCGCGGCCCGTACGGCAACTGGTTCCCCTACGACGACCTAAAGGGTAAAAAGTTGCTTTTCATCGGCGGCGGCATCGGCCAGGCGCCCCTCCGCGGCCTCCTTTGGACCTGCCTCGAAAACCGCGGCGACTTCGAACAACTCGACCTCATTTACGCCGCGCGCGAGGAGTGCGAGCTCGTCTACGAACGCGAGCTCGTCGAGTTCGAAGGACGCGACGACTTGGCCGTAACGCTTGCCCTCGACCCGGTCTGCCCGGGCGAGCCTATACCCGGGTGGCGCGGACGGACCTCCTTCGTCCCGCCCATATTGGAGGAGGAGCGCCCCTCCCCCGAGGACCGCGTCGTCATAACGTGCGGGCCGCCGATAATGATTAAGCTGGTGGCGAAATCCCTTCTGGAAAAATTGGATTACGCGCCCGGCCAGATATGGACGACGCTTGAGATGAAGATGAAATGCGGCCTCGGGAAATGCGGCCGCTGCAACATCGGCTCGGTATACGTCTGCAAAGACGGCCCGGTATTCAACTACGAACAGATACTCTCCTTCCCAAAAGAATTTTAGAAGCCTCGTACGAAGAAATTACCGGGGCCGCGCTCCGGCCTTTTTTGTTACTTTGGCGCATATTTTTTTATATAATAAAGAGACGTGGGTTTTAAAAAGGAAGCGCTCGTTTTAACAATCGCCGTAGCCGCGGCGACGGCCGCCCTCGGCGCGGGCGAGGACGAAGCCATCGCCATCGTAAAGAGCTGGCGCGGCGAAGGTTATTTTATGAACATAGGCCGGGCGGTCGACGGATTACTTATGGGCTTCCAGGCCGAGGGTCACGCCATCCAGCCCATCGCGTGGGACGCGACGGAAACGCTCCCCGGCCACTACGACGTTCGGTACTCGTTCCTCCTCGACGCCGCGAGCGCGGAGGCGATCTTCCTGCTCAATAAAGAGGAAGGCCGCGTGTCGCCGGCCAACGATACGGCTCGCGCCGTGGTTACGCTCGCCACCTCCGTCGACCTCGGCGAGGAGCCCGTCCCCCCCGCGAAGGTGAAACCGGGGGGCACGCGGTCCGCGGCCGACATTCAAACCGAAATAAACGTAAAGCAACGGGAACTCGAGCAGATTTACGAGAACTACCTCAACCGCTTCCCCGACGTCGCGGGCAAACTGGAAATAAAGTTCACCATTCTCGCCTCGGGCGTCGTGACGCGCGTCCAAATCGTCGAGTCCACGATTAACTTAAAAGCACTCGAGCTCGCGTTGGTCCGCGCCGTTAACCGGTGGACCTTCGCGCCTGCGACCAACGACGTTACGCTGACCTACCCCTTCATATTCTACAGCAAGAAGTGAAGGCCGCGCCGACGCCGCGAACGAAGATGCCAACCCCCCGCCTTAAGGCCCCGGCGTTCGCCGTTGTCATCCTTACGGCGGGCATTGCCCTCGCCGGCGAAGGCGGCCGCGACCCTGCGGACATCGCCGCCGTCGTTGAACAACATATGGCGGAGATAACGAACGTTTACGATACGTTCCTTGAAACCGGCCTCGCCATCGAGGGGACCGTCCTCGTGAAGTTCACCATCGCGCGAACGGGTGCCGTGACCGCGAGCGAAGTGGCGGAGGCCACGACGGGCTGCGAGCTTTTCGAGGAAGCCGTGGCCGCGGCGGTCGCGAAATGGGACTTCGGCCCGAGCGACGGCGACGCCGTGACGGTGCGCTATCCCTTTTCCTTCGCAATTTCCGAAAAAAATGGGTATTGACCTGACTCACGGAATTTCCCTATTTAACTGTAACTTAATAATTTATAGGTTGGTAAAAGGCGAGCATCGTAATAATTCGCTTGACATCGTAACGCCTTTGGGTTTTAATTTCGGTAGGAGCCAACGCAACATTCGCCTATAAAGGGAGGCGGACATGAAAAAGGGAATACTAAGCACGGCGGTAGTACTGCTCGTTATCGCCGGCGCGATTTGGGCCGCGGACGCGAAGTACGGCGACGCGGCCTATTACGTCGACGGCGAGAACAACAGCATCCACGACGCGGGGCTTTACTGGCTCAAGCTGTGGAACCGTTTGTTCGTGGGCGACCCGGACGGCGGCAGCGGAAATTATCCCGGCCGGAACGGCGTTAGTACGCTTTACAAGGGGAGTTTCTGGGTCGGGACCAACGCCTGGGGGACGCCCCGCGTGAGCGCCGAGTGGGACCGAGTACTCGGCCTACTGTGGAGCGACGGCTCGAGCTGGAACCAACGCCCGCCCTACATTGAAAAATACGGCGACCTCGACTCGTACCTGAAAGTCACCGACAGCTACAAGAAAATCAACCTAGTCGTCGAACAGCAAGGCATGCAGTGGTCGGACGCAAAGAACGACGACTACATAATCTTCCAATACCACTTACTCAACAAATCCGGCCGCAACCTGAGGGATGAGTTCATCTGCCTCTACTACGACTTCGACGTCGGCGGCTCCCTCTCATATTTAGACGACTACGTCGGCATAGACTACGGCCGGAAGATGCCTTATATGTACGACGACGAACCTAAGTACCCGTACGTAGGACTCCGCATCCTCGACGGCAAACCGCACACCTTGGAAGCTCCCAGCATTGCGGAAGACCCCGATACCGACGCCAAGAAGTGGGCGTTGATGACCTCGGGTAAATGGGTAGAAAAGAAAGAGCCGAACGATTGGCGGGTTTGTTTCTCGAGCGGCCCGCACATCTGCGCCGACAACGAGAAGTTGAGGTTCGCGTTCGCGGTCGTTGCCGGGGCGAACCTGGCGGAGCTTCAG
>WVWN01000050.1:0-19626 GCA_011773985.1 Candidatus Zixiibacteriota bacterium
GGCGGCACGTTCGACGTTTGGTCG
Organism: Candidatus Zixiibacteriota bacterium; assembly: GCA_011773985.1. Taxonomy (GTDB): domain Bacteria; phylum RBG-13-66-14; class B26-G2; order WVWN01; family WVWN01; genus WVWN01. The sequence goes on from WVWN01000050.1 coordinate 25, forward strand.
GAGGGGGGCGTAGGAACCCGGGTCGGCATTCAGATACCGTTGACTATAGCGACGGCGCGGGGAATGTTGGTTGAGGCCGCGGGGGCCAAGTTTATCGTCCCCTCGAGCGCGATACGGCGCGTAGATTTGGTTTCGGCCGCGGACTTCGAGACGGTCGAGGGCAAGCTGGTGCTGAGGGACCAGGGTCGCGTGTTCGCGGCCGGCGAGCTATCGACGATACTTGAGATGGGCGACGACCGGGGCCTCGAAAGCCGACCTACCGTACTGCTTCTATCGTCGCCCGCCGGCGAGGCGGTCCTGATCGTTTCCGCGGTATGGGGCGAAGGCGAGTTCCTGACGAAGGACCTCGGCGCGGCCGCGCCGCTNNACCGGTGAGGGCGAAGTCGTTCTAATTCTCAACGTCGACGCTTTGGTGAGGGAAATAATACGAGCCGAGGTCCCGTTGCGCCCGGCCGCGGCGCCGGCGGCCGAAGTTCGGAAACGTAGCGTGCTTCTCGTAGACGATTCTTTGACGACCCGCGCGTTGGAAAAGAATATTTTGGAAGCGGCAGGTTACGAGGTCGCGGTGGCGACGGACGGCGTTGAGGCGTTACAGGTATTGGCGAAGGAACCGTGCGACCTCGCCATCGTGGACCTCCAAATGCCGAGGATGGACGGATTCGAGTTGACGCGGCGCATACGGGCCTCCGCCGAATACCGCGACTTGCCCGTGGTCGTGGTGACGTCTCTCGATGCGGAAAGGGATATGGTTCGCGGCTTGGAGGCCGGGGCGGACGCCTACATAAGAAAGAGCCATTTCGATCAACGTGAGCTGCTATCGGTTATCGAGCAGTTTATCTGAAGGGTTACGCTGTAATGGAGGAACGAGTAAAGCCGATAAGGGTTCTTGTGGCGGAGGATTCCGCCGTCGTCGCGCGCGTCCTGGTTGACGTCCTGAACACGGACCCGTATATCGAGGTGGTCGGCATAGCGTACGACGGGGCCGAGGCGGTCGCGATGACGAAGTCGCTCAAGCCCGACCTTATAACGATGGACGTGCGGATGCCGAAGATGGACGGCCTCGTCGCGACGCGTAAGATTATGGAAGAAATCCCGACGCCCATCGTGGTCGTAAGCGCGGGCGTGAACGTTCGGGATATGAATATTACCTTCGAGGCGTTACGCGCGGGGGCGCTCGAAATAATCGAGAAACCGCGCGGTATCGGCCAGAAGGACTACGAGGCGGTCCGCGGACGGCTTATCCGGGCCGTAAAGGCGATGAGCGAGGTTAAGGTCGTCCGCCGGATGCCGGAGGCGAGGTTGCGGCGGCGTTCGCGCTTACCGCGGGTCGTATTGCCGGGTGGGGAAACCAACCGGTTCGTGCTTATCGGTAGCTCGACCGGCGGGCCGGCGGCACTCGAGAAAATAATCTCGCGTCTACCGGCCAATTTTCCCGCCCCCGTGTTGGTAGTACAACATATTGCGCCCGGCTTCGTCGCCGGCCTCTCCGAGTGGTTAGGCCAAGGCTCGGCCGTAAACGTCAAGGTCGCCGAAGCGGGCGAGGAGCCTACCCCGGGCATGGCCTATTTCGCGCCGGACGGTTATCACATGATAATCGACCAAGAAGGCCGAATCGCCCTGGACGGCGGTCCGCCCACCCGCGGCCATAAGCCTTCGATTGACCGCCTGTTCGCGGCCGCGGCGCGGGCGTGGGGGCCGCGCTGCGTCGGCGCTTTGCTCACGGGTATGGGGACCGACGGCGTAGCCGGCCTGGAGGAAGTCAGGCGTGCCGGCGGCGCCGCGCTGGCCCAGGACGAAAAGAGCGCCGTCGTTTACGGGATGGCCAAGGAGGCGGTCGCCGCGGGCGTCGTGGACAAAGTGCTCCCGCTCGAGGATATCGCCGCGGAAATCATTTCGCTTGCCGCTTAGCTCGGACGAGGGTTGCGAGCTGCTATGAAGGAACGTAAAAAAATCCTATTGGTTGACGACACCGACACCATCTTGTTATTTCTGAAGACCCTTCTCGCCGGCCAGGATTTCGACTTTTTAACGGCCAAGAACGGCGCGGAGGCGGTCGAAAAGACGCGCCAGGAGCGGCCGGACCTCGTACTGCTCGACGTCTTTATGCCCGTCATGGACGGGATCCAAGCTTGCCGGATAATAAAGGGCGATCCCGAAATCAAGGATATTCCCGTGGTAGTCGTAACGGTCCGCAGCGAGGCCGAGAACGTCGAGCGTTGTTTCGAGGCCGGCTGCGACGACTATATATTTAAGCCCATAAGGAAGTTGGAATTACTCGAAAAGATAAACCGGTTGTTGCGTCGCGGCTGAAGGCGCGGTCGCGCCGAGGAGCGGGTTGAGGTAGCATGACCGAAGGTGGCAAAGACAAGGGCGGACAAGGAGAGTATTTACTTCAACTCTTCGAGCGGGGGAAGGCTTTCACGGAACAACTGCTCAGGGAGAACGCGGGCCTTCGCGCCGCCATCGGACGTTTGCAAAAACAGGTCAGTGAAGGGCCGGGCTTCGGCGCGCCGGCCGGAGGCGCGGCCGAAATTAGGAAGCGGTACGACGAGCTCAACGCCGCTTACGATGGCTTGCGCGACCGTTACCGGAAGTTGGCCCGCGAGCTTAACGCCATCAAGATGGAGAACATCGACTTCGCGAAAAAATATGTGGAAATAGAAGAACAGAACACGAGCCTGGCTAACCTTTACGTCGCCTCCTACCGGCTTCATTCCACCCTCGACTTTGCCGAGGTTTTGCGAATAGTCGTCGAGATAGTAATTAACCTTATCGGCGCAGAAAAGCTCGGCGTCTTCATATTCGACGAGGAGACGGAACGTTTGGAGTGCGTCGCGCACGAGGGCCTTTCGCCGCAGGAAAGACGCGCTATCGTAATCGGCGAGGGCCTTCAGGGCAAAGTCGCGGCCCTGGGCGAATCGTACTACCTCACGGAAGAGGATAAGCAGCGCCGGGCGGAAAAAGCGGGCGGGCCGATAGCTTGCATCCCGGTGAAGATACAAGACCGTTTGATCGGCGTATTATCGATATATCGTTTATTACGCCAGAAGGACGGCTTCACCTCCATAGATTTTAAGCTCTTTGACCTGTTAGCGGGACACGCCGCGACGGCGCTTTATTCCTCGCGCTTGTACGCGCTCTCCGAGCGGAAGCTCAAAACGGTACGTTCGTTCTTAGACCTCTTAAAGATCCCGCGCGACGAGGAATCCTCTCGCCCTTATCCCGCGAGCTAGTCGCTTCCGAACGCCGAAGGCGCGTCTGTCCAAATAAAATCTATCGTTGAACCTATAGCGACTGTCTTGCGACGAAGGAGGCAAAGTTTATGCTGAGGCAGTGTTTATTCCTTACCGCGGCGCTCTTCGTCGTCGGCGCCGTCCTCGCGGACATATCCATCGTCTCGTCTTGGCCTTCGCCCGCTCAGAGGCCGTACGGCGTCACGTACGACGGCTCGTATATTTGGGTGTCGTGCGGCGAGACCGGCAAGGAGATCATGTTCAAGTGCGCGCCGACTTCGGGCAGCGTCGTTTCGTCCTTCAAGGTAAATACTACCGGTCTGTTCGGTTGCGCGTACGACGGCTCGTATTTGTGGTTTGACGCCCTCGACGAAAAGTTGGAATATTACTTGTATCGGGCGACGGATACGGGTTCGATTTTAACGTCGTGGAAATCGCCCTTGCCGCGAACCGTGGGCGTCGCCTGGGACGGCACGTACCTTTGGCTGAGCTCTTATTTCGGCATTTTGGGTTGGACGACGACGACGGGATCTTTGCTCGGCTCCTTCGATGCCGCCTGGCGGCCTACCGGCGTCGCCTTCGACGGCTATTACCTGTGGACCGCGGAATACAATCAGCCCACGCTCTACCGATTGACGACCGCCGGTTCGGTCGTCGCGTCGCATTTGTTCCCGAGAGGTGAGCCGTGGGGCCTAGGCTTCGACGGCGAATACCTTTGGGCGACGAATAGAGGTGGCAACGGCGAGGTATACAAGGCCGATTTCGGCGGCTATCCCGCGGTAACGCCGGCGTCGTTCGGCCGCGTCAAGGCGCTCTTCCATTAGTTTTTTTGAACGAAAAAAACCGGCTCGTCGAGCCGGTTTTTCAATACGTGGGCGCCCGGTTAATGACCGGAACCGGCGTTCTACGGGCGGTATATTTTAACTTCGTGGCGGGAACCGTCGGCCACGTACACCGTACCGTCCGGCGCGACCGCAAGGCCGGCGGGCGAGGTTAGCGGGAGTTCAATCTCCCCGATAAGCCTCCCGTCGGCTGCCAATTTCGCCACACAATATTCTTGCGCGCCCCTTGCCCCCGTCCGCATGCCGAGGATGAAGAAGTTCCCCTCCGGGCCGAACGTTACTTCCGTCGCCGTAAAGGTTCCGTCTTCCGAGGCCGTTAAAGGGGTGAGTTTGCGGTCGTAGCCGGAATAAAATAGAACTTCCCCCGTAGGCCCGGGCGCCAAGGCTACGCCGCCGTCCGCGGCGACAGCGACGTCCAGGATCGGGCCGGTATCTGGTTCTTCACCCCATACTTCGAGAAGCGCCCCTTCGGGTGAAAAGATCAACAGGCCGCCGGCTTCCGCGTCGGATACGTAGATTGTGCCGCCCGGCCCGGCGGCGACGCCGAACGGCGCGGCCAGTACTCCCTCCCCGACGGTTCTCGCGAACCGGCCGTCCGGCCCGAAGACCGAGACCCGTCGCGTCCCGAATTCGGCGACGTAGATTTTGCCGTCGCGGCCAACCGCGACGTCCGTAGGGACGAAGAGCTCCCCCGGGGCTTTCCCGAGGCCGCCTATGCCGCCTATATACAGACCGGCGGGGTCGAAGACCTGGACGGCGCCGTTTAGGGACGAGTCGGCGACGTAGATTCGGCCGTCCGGGGCGACGGCTACCGCCGCGGGCTCCCACGCGTCGCCCGGGACGTTGAGACGCCCAACCTCTACGTAAGGCTCGGCGGTTTTTTCCGGTCCGCAGGATAACGCAAATAAGAGGGCGGCTATGGTATAATTTATTTTCATAAAATAAATTTACCCACTATGTTATGGATTGGCGGCCTCCGTGTCAAGTTTCATAATGTTTAAATGCGGATAAAGAACCGACTTTTGGGCCGTCTTAGCGGCGCTTTTGCTGGCTCTTTATCGCGCGCGGAAAAGGTCGGCAAGGCCGAGTTGGGTTGCGTCGCGGTCGCGCCGGTGGTCTTCCTCCCGGCGACGAGGGCGGTGCCGTCGCGGCTAGTCAAGTCGCTGCGAAGGGGCAAGAGGGACGGCGACACTTACCGCGGGAAAATAGGCGCGCGCGACGTCTCGGTGGTGAATACCGGCGTCGGCGCGCCTTCCGCCGAAGGAAAAGTCTTGGCTTGCTTGGGCCTTGGCGCGAAGGTTCTGTTGCGTTTCGACTTATGCGGCGCCCTCGACGCGGGAATGACGGTCGGCGACGTCGTCGTCGCGGAGCGGGCCGTCCCGTTCGACAATACGACCCGACTAATAAACGGCGGCGAGGAGGTTTCCGCATCGCCCGTGCTCCTGGGGGTCGCGGCCGACGTTTTGGCAAACGCCCGCCGCGGCCTTCGTTACCGCGAGGCCGCAGTGGCGACCGTCGATACCTTTCACCATCAGACCGACGAGATGCACCGGAAGTGGGGAAGGAAAGCCGCGGCGGTCGACATGGAGACGAGCGTAATCTATTGCCTCGCGCGACGGGCGGGGGCGCACGCGCTGGCCGTGATGGCCGTCAGCGACGTGCGCTCGGGCGGCCTCGACCCCTTCGGCGGCGGACCTTTCCCCTATAAAGATTTATACCGGGCCCTCGACGACCTCGCCTACGTTGCCGTTAAAATCGTTGAGAAGTTACCAGCCGCTTTAGCGCCGCCCGGGTAATGCGTCGAAAGGCCGTTACGCCGAAGAAGTTAATTAAGGATTTGAGGTCGCGCCTCGGGACCGCCGCGGTCCTGGCGGGAATCGAGGACCGTTACGTACACTCCTTCGACGCGACGGCAAACCCTATCCTACCGGATGTCGTCGTAATCCCTTCGACCGTCGACGAGTTGGCTTGGGCGTGTGAAACGCTGTGGGCCGCGGGCGTGGCGATTACGCCGCGCGGTGCCGGGACCGGGTACGCGGGCGGCGCCGTCCCGGCGCGCGCTGGCGCGGTCGTAGTCTGTGACCGCCTTGAGGGTATAGGGGAACCGCGCGACGGCGTTGTCCAAGTGGAACCCGGCGTGGTCGGCGACGACCTGGACAGATTCTTAAGGCCTTTCGGCATGTTTTATCCGGTCGACCCGGCGAGCGCGGAGGCGTCGACGTTGGGAGGCCACGTCGCCGCGAACGCCGGCGGGCCGCGCGCGTTGAAGTACGGCGTAACCCGCGATTACGTCCAGGCGGTCGAAGCAATAAGCCCCGCGCGCGGCCGGGAGGTTTATCGCGACGAGCCGGGCAAGGCGGACTTGCTAAGCGTCCTCGTGGGGTCGGAAGGAACGCTGGCGGTTTTCCTGAGGATACGCCTTCGGGTATTGCCGGCGCCGGAAGCTTCCGCGGCGGCGGTAGCGTCGTTCGACGACGTGGAAGCGGCGGCCAAGGTGGCCGACGAGGTATTGCGCGCCGGCGTTTTGCCCGCCAAGCTCGAGTTCCTCGACCGACGTTGTATCGCGTGTATTAATGCAAAAGAGGCCGGGACGTTCGACGACGACGCGGCCGCGGTGCTGATGTTCGAGTTCGACGGCTCGAGGGAGGCCGTCGCGGCCGAGCTCGAGGCGGCCGCGGAGATGGCGAGAAAGGGTGGGGCGCGGACCTTGGCAACGGCGCCGGACGGCGCGGCCGCGGAGCGGCTTTGGCTCGCGCGCCGCGGCGTCTCACCCGCGCTGGGCATGCTCGCCCCTCACAAAACGAACGAGGACGTTTGCGTGCCGCGTTCCCAAATACCGGCGTTACTTGGCTTCATCGCGGAATTGGAGGAAACTTACGGCGTGCCCGTCCCGACGTTCGGCCACGTCGGCGACGGGAACCTCCACGTCAATTTTATGTACGACCGGCGCGTAACCGACCAGCGGGAGCGCGTCGGGGAAGCGGTCGCGCGCCTTATGGCCCGGGTCGTCGAACTCGGCGGCACGATAACGGGCGAACACGGCGTAGGTCTCGCGAAGGCGGCTTTCCTGCCGCTCGAGCAGGGCGCCGCGGAATTCGCTTACGCGCGGCGCGTGAAATCGTTCTTCGACCCGTCGGGTTTATTGAACCCGGGAAAGATTTTCGCGCGATAGCGTCGGGCCCGTTAAGGGGGGGCGTTATTTTTTGCTTGATTTTAACGTAACGTTTAGTTAAAATATAAATGAACGGTTGTTCAAATATCTTTTGGCCGGTGATAACGCGTGCGGCGAAATAATCGAGATAATCGTACCCGCCGTCGCATCCTCAAGGCGGCGCGGCGCCTATTTTCCGCGCGGGGTTACCACGGCGTATCTATTACGGACCTCGCGGCCGCGGCGAAGGTGAACCGGGCCGTGCTCTATTATTATTTTAAAAATAAGCGCGACCTGTACCGGGAAACTATAAAAAGCGTCCTTGAGCTTATCCCGGCGTTATGGGAAAGGGCGGAGGTGAGGGAGGGGCCGCCAGCCGAACGGTTGGATAACTACGTAGCGGCGTTATGGCGCGCGTTGGCCGAGAACCGGGACGCGTTGCCGCTGATTATGCGCGAGATATCCACGGGCGGCCCGGAGCGCGAACTTATATTCAAAAGATACGTCGTGCCCAATGCCGTGCACGTCGCGGACATATTGGAAGATGGAATGGCGCGGGGCGAATTCGCGGATGCGCCGCCTTTGATGGCGGCCGTGTCCGTCTTGAGCGGGATGATTATGCCTAACTTCGGCCTGGCTGTGGGCCGGCCTTTCTTCGGCGAGGCCGGGGAGCTTTTATCGGAAGGCCGGGCGTACGTCGATTTTTACCGAGGTTACGTAAGGCGCGCCCTCGGCGTTAAGCCGGCGAAAGGTGGAGGCAGGCGTGGCGCGAGCAAGTAAGAGGGTTATCGTGCCGGGGGCGCTTTTGGCCGTTGCCGCGGCGTTGGCGACGTATTGGGTGATAAGCCATTTCCGGGAGCGCGACCGGCCGTTGGAGGCCGCCGGCACGCTCGAGGCCGTCGAGGTTGACGTGGGGGCGTTGGCCGCCGGTCGGATAGTGGCGATTCACTACGACGAAGGTGACGTGGTCGCGAAGGGTTCCGTGGTAGCGACGCTGGACGCGGAAGAACTTGAGGCCGGCCTGGCGGCGGCCGCGGCCGCGGCCTCGGCGGCCGAGGAGCGTATAGGCGCGGCCCGCGCGGCCTACGCGGCTGCGGAGGACCGCCACAAACGTGTCGCGCAAGCATACCCCGGCGGCGGCGTAACGAGAGCCGAGTACGAGCGCGTTAAAGCCGAGCGGGATGCCGCCTTAGCCGACCTGGCGAGTGCTCGTTCGCTTGCGGCGCAGGCCGGCGCGTCCAAGGCCCAATTGAGCGCGCGCCGAAAGGACGTAGAGATTGCGGCGCCCGTATCCGGGGTCGTGCTTAGTCGGAATCTCGAGCCGGGCGAGGTTCTGGTGCCCGGTGCCGCGGTGGTAACGCTCGCGGATTTATCGACGCTTGAGCTTTACGTGTACGTACCCGAAGCGAAGGTCGGTGCAGTCGACGTCGGCGACCCGGTGGCCGTCGCCGTCGACGCCTATCCCGGCGAGGTGTTCGCCGGGCGCGTAAAGGCGGTCGCGAGCCGGGCCGAGTTTACCCCGCGTAATGTAGAATCCAAGGAAGACCGTGTAACGTTAGTTTTTAAAATCACGGTGACGGTGCCCAACCGCGACGGGAAATTGAAGCCGGGAATGCCGGCGGACGCGGTTTTTACGGCGACGACCGGCCGTATGAAATGAGAAATCGTTTTAGCTAGTCATATGGCGTACGCGGTTCAAACTGAAAAGTTGACGAAGACCTTCGGCGACATCGTCGCCGTGGATGGCCTGGACCTCCGCGTCGACCGGGGCGAGATCTACGGCTTCCTCGGCCCCAACGGCGCGGGCAAGACGACGACCATTCGCATGCTTTGCGGTATTCTCGAGCCAACGGCCGGGCGCGGCCGCGTCCTCGGTTATGACGTCGTCGGCCAAGCCGAGGAGATAAAAAAAAGAATTGGGTACATGTCGCAGAAGTTCAGCCTTTACGAGGACCTCACGGTAGCCGAGAACGTCGATTTCTACGCGAGTATTTACGGGCTGACGGGTTCGCTGAAAGACGAGCGGGCCGAGGAGATATACCGGACCGCCGGCCTCGCGGGACGGACCGGGCAACTTGCCGGGACCCTTTCCGGCGGCCAGAAGCAGCGGCTCGCGTTGGGGTGCGCTCTCGTCCACCGGCCGGAGTTGCTCTTTTTGGACGAGCCGACGGCCGGCGTCGACCCGGCTAGCCGCCGCGACTTCTGGGGGCTTCTGTACGAACTCGCCGCGGCGGGTACGACGATCCTGGTTACCACCCATTACATGGACGAGGCCGAGCACTGCAACCGCCTCGGCTTTATATACGGCGGCAAACTAATCGCCGAGGGGAGGCCCGACGCGTTGAAGGCGGCCGCGGCCGCGGAAGTTTACAAGATAACGCCCGCTTCGGTCGGCGACGCGTACGCGGCGCTGCTGCGAGGCCTCCCGGGGGCGACGGTCAGCATATTGGGCAATAACGTTCACGTTTCCGGCCCGGGGGTCGACGAGGCGGCGTTGGCGCGCGTCCTGGCCGACGCCGGCGTAGCGTACGCCGTACTCGAGCGGGCGGCGCCCAACCTCGAGGACCTCTTCGTTATGTTTATTGGTAAGGAGGGTAGGTCGTGAACTTCGCTCGCTTCTGGGCCGTAATCCGTAAAGAGTACCGCCAGTTCTTCCGGGACCGCGTTACGGTGGCCGTAATTTTCGCGATCCCTGCGGTTCAATTGTGCCTCTTCGGCTACGCGATAAACTTCGAGGTTAAACATTTGCCGACCGCGGTTCTCGACTACGCGAATTGCGCCGAGAGTCGCGCCGTCGTCCAGGACTTCGTCAACTCCCAATATTTCGACGTCCGCCGCTACGTCTCCAGTTACCGGGAGTTGACGGCGCTGATAGACAAAGGCGTCGTGAAGGCCGGCATCGTGTTCCCGCCGGATATGAAGAGACGTTTGAAGGCCGGGAAGGCGGCGACGGCAGGCGTCGTCTTCGACGCGTCGGACCCGATGACTGCGGGGTCGGCGATATCGAGCGCGCAGGCTATCGGGATGTACCGGGCCATCGAGCTTCTGGGCGGGGGGCGCCGCCTCCGCGAGATGCCGTTCGAGATAAGGACGCGGGCCTGGTACAACCCCCAGATGCTTTCGGCCAACTTTATGGTCCCTGGCCTCATCGGCGTCATTATGCAGCTCGTGACGATGATGTTGACGGCGATGGCGATCGTGCGCGAGCGCGAGCGCGGCACCCTCGAGCAACTGTTGGTGTCGCCCGTCAATCGCGGCGAGCTCATCCTAGGCAAGCTCATTCCGTACGTCGTTTTGGGTTACGCGGATATCACGCTCGCCCTCCTCATCGCGCGCTACGTTTTCGGCGTCACGATCGCGGGGAACCTCTTCGCCCTTTACGTCCTCGCGTTCCTATTCCTTGCGTCGACGCTCGGCTTCGGCCTACTTATTTCGACCGTCGCCAAGACGCAGCAGCAGGCGATGCAGATGTCCTTTTTCGTATTCCTGCCGTCGATAATGCTTTCCGGCTTCTTTTTCCCGGTGGCGGCGATGCCGGACGTCATTAGGCCCATCTCGTACTTAATCCCGCTGACGTACTTTTTGGAAATATGCCGGGGCGTTATACTGAAGGCACAGAGCTTCGAGCATCTATTGCGCCAGACGGCCGTCCTCGCGGCGATGGGCGCGGCGATATTGGGTTTGGCCGTCGCGAGGATGCGGAAGCGTCTGTCTTAGGTGCGGGGCGTACGGTACGTTTTAAGATTTAACGAGGTCGTTTGTGCGAAAAACGGATCGGGAGCAGCGTGACCTATGAATGCATTGAGATGGTTCAAAGCTCGCGTTAAGAGCACGCCCGAGAGCAGGCTCGCTTACGCCGAACTGCGCGACGCGTCGACGCCCGACCGCGGCTACTTCGTAATGATCGCGATCTCGGCTTTCATAGCTACCTTCGGCCTCTTCCTCGACAGCGTGGCCGTAATAATAGGGGCCATGTTGATCGCGCCGCTGATGTCGCCCGTTCTCGCGACCGGCCTATCGGTCGCGCGGGGCGACCCTAAGTTTTTGCGGGACGCGGCCAAGGCGGTGGCCCAGGGGGCTATAGTCGCGTTGGCGTGTGCCGCCGTGGCCGCGATCATTTCGCCGGAGGTCGCGCCCGGCAAGGAGATTCTGAGCCGGATGAGGCCGAACCTTTTCGACCTGGCCGTCGCGTTCGGGTCCGGCGTCGCGGGCGCTTACACTTTTTCATCGAAACACTTTTCCGCGGCGCTTCCCGGGGTGGCCATAGCCGCGGCACTTATCCCGCCGCTCTCGGTGGCGGGCATCGGCATAGGCTTTGCGAATCACGCCATGGTAGGGGGCGCGCTGTTGTTGTTCGGCGCCAACCTCATCGCGATAGCCTTCGGCGGCGCCGTGACCTTTATCGCGCTGGGCTTTTACCCGAAGGTTAAAGGCGAAGAGGGCGAGTGGCGTTTGCGCGGCCTGGTCGCGACGGCCGTTTTGCTCGCCTTGGTTGCCACGCCGATGGCCTATTTCACCGTAAGCAACGTCACCGCCGCGAGCAGGGAAAGGAGCGTCGGCGGCGTTATCGAGGCGCACCTACCGGCGCGCGAGGGCTACCACGTAGGTTCGACGAAATGGGTTTACAAAGACGGCCGATACGACGTTACGGCCCTCGTTTACGGTTATCGAGTGCCGGCCGAGGGGCGCGTGAATTTTATCCGGGAGGCACTTGAAGGCAGGCTGGGTGGAAAGACGACGCTGCACCTCCGGTACTTAGCGTACAAAGACCTAAGTTCGAAGTAGTATTCGCCGCGCGGGACAAAAGAAAGGGCGCGGTTCGACCGCGCCGCATTTTTTACGTTTCTACGCCTTACGGTATTTTGTCCAACCCTTCCTCGACGCCTACGTGCAGCAGGCGGCCGAAGTAACTTGCGTCCATCGTATATACTACCGCGAAAGCCGCCAGAAAAATTATTACCGCGAGCCACTTCGTATAGACGCCCCGCGTTCTTATCAGGAGAATTACCGCCAGTACGGCCATAGCCGCCGGCGCTACGACCCTCAGGTCCCCCATCGGTACTTCGTAGCCGCCGACGTACGCCGCCTCTTCCCCCAAGAACGCGGCGACGTCCAACTCCACGTTCGCGATTACCAATACGACCTCCCCGACTACTACCAACAAGAGCAGCCAGGACGCCCATTTCGTCGACTCGCCCTGCGTCCGGTAAACTTCGTAGACCGCGGTTGGAAGCAATAGTATCAACAACGGCAGCGGGTTCCACAGGAGAAACGCCAAGACGGCCCCTATTATCGCCAGCGCCGTAAGGGCGAGGCAGATGGGCGTCGCGTATTTGTACGGTTTCGCCACGGTGCCTCCTTCGCTAGTGGGCGGCTTTCAGCCTTGGTTCTTTTTTATTTAAGAGAGGTTTTTACTGAATGGGTTAATTTCTAAGCTGCCGACGTCGGACGGCCGCCAAGCGAAGATCCCGGGTGCGCCCGGTACGCAAAGTCAGGAACCTCCCAGGCCCGCCCGGGCGAATATTTCGTCGACGTGCCTCAAGTAGTATTCGACGCGGAAGCAGTCGCTTAATTTTTTACCCGGTAGGTACTTTTTAACGAGCGGCTCGCGGGCGAGCGCTGTGCGTAAATCCTTCGCGCGGCCGGCGGCCACTTTCTTGGCTTGCCGTTGGACGACGTCGTACGCTTCCTCGCGCGACGCCCCGGCCGCCGCCAGCTCGACAAGCACCCTACCCGAGAATATAAGGCCCCGCGTCGCCGCGAGGTTCTCCTTCATTCGGCGGGGGTAAACGTTCAGCCCCTCGAGGATATAATTCATACGGTCGAGCATGTAGTACAGCGTTGTCGTAGCGTCGGGGAATATGACCCGCTCCGCGGAAGAGTGGCTTATGTCGCGCTCGTGCCAGAGCGCGACGTTCTCGAGCGCGACGACGAGCCACCCCCGCAAGAGGCGTGCCAGGCCGCAGACGCGTTCGCAGAGCTCCGGGTTGCGCTTTTGGGGCATCGAGCTCGAGCCCTTCTGGCCGCGACGGAACGGCTCCGCGGCCTCGCGTACCTCGGTCCGCTGCAGCCCCCGGATCTCGAGGGCGATCTTCTCCAGCGTACCGCCGCATATGGCGAGCGCGGCGACGTACTCGGCGTGGCGGTCCCTTTGGATGACCTGCGTCGTCGCCGCCGCGGGTTTAAGGCCGAGTTGCCGCAGCGCGTCCGCTTCGACGGCGGGCGGGATCTGGGCGAGGGTCCCCACGGGCCCCGAGAGTTTACCTACGGAGATGGCGCGGCGGGCCCGTCGAATCCGTTCCCGCGCGCGTAGGAGTTCGCGGTAGTATACGAGGAACTTCAGGCCGAAGGTGGTGGGCTCGGCGTGGATGCCGTGGGTCCGCCCTACCATGGGCGTCATTTTATATTTCAACGAGATATTCGCCGCCGCGGCGACCGTGGCCTCGAGCTTTTTTAGGATTACCGTCGCGGCCTGCTTTAACGCGAGCGCGAGCGCAGTGTCGACGACGTCATACGAGGTAAGGCCCAGGTGAACGTAACGACTTGCGGGCCCGACGTTCTCGTTTACGTTGGTGAGGAAGGCGATAACGTCGTGGCCTACAGTCTTCTCTATCTGGGCGATGCGGCCTACGTCGAACCGCGCGCCCTTTTCAATCTCGGCGAGGGCTTTGGCGGGTATGCGGCCGGCGCGGTGCCACGCGCGGCAGGCGGCGAGCTCGACGTCAAGCCAACGGCCGTATTTGGCCTCCTCCGACCAAAGCTCGGCCATCGGCGTAAGGGTGTACCGGGGGATCATCGCCTCGAGCCCTCCATCGAATCGAGTGGTGCTTATGTGAGAGCCGAAAGTATTTAAAGGTGTTAAAAACTTACGGCCCCGGCCTAGGTTCGGTCGGGACCTTCCCTTTCATTACGCCGCCGTCGCGGCGCACGCTCAGCGAAATCGCGGTCCCAGGCGTAACCGCGGCCAGGACTTTATTGTAGCCGGCTACGTCGTTAACCTTCTTTCCGTTTACCGCCAAGATGACGTCGCCGCGGCGTATATTAGCTTCGTAAGCGGGAGCGTTCTCGTCGATGTCGCCTACTAGCAGACCTTCTTCGTTCGGCAAGCCGAACGACTTCGCGACGGTCGGCGTTACCTCGACTAGGTAGGCGCCGACCCAGGCACGACCCTCCTTGCTCTGGGCGATGATTTTTCGGGCCGCTTCCCGCGCTACGTTGACGGGGACGGCGAAGCCGATGCCGAGCGAACCGCCGCTCGTAGTGATGATCGTACAGTTGACGCCGATGGCCTCGCCGAGCGCGTTGACCAAAGGCCCGCCCGAGTTGCCCGGGTTAATGGAGGCGTCCGTTTGGACGAGGTCTTCGTAGACGCGGAAGCCCCCCTGTCCCGAGCCCTTCATCTGCCGCTTGAGGGCGGATATCACGCCGACCGAGACGGTGGGCGACGCGCTCGCGACGACGTGGCCGAAGGGGTTGCCGATGGCTATGGCCCATTCCCCGATCATGAGGTCCGAGGAGTCGCCGAGCTTGACGAACGGTAGGCCGGACGCTTCGACCTTGAGGACCGCGACGTCGCGCTCGTAGTCGGAGCCCAGCCATTCCGCGGGAAACGTCCGGCCGTCGGGGAGGGTAACTTCGATCTTGTCGGCGCCGTGGATAACGTGCTCCGCGGTGAGGACGTAACCTTTCGGGTCGAATATGAAGCCGGACCCCATGGAAGGTATTTCTTCTTCGTATTCCTGGAACGGCGGGCCCATGAAATCGCGGAAGTATTCTTGCCAGAACGGGCTGAAGAACGGATTGAATACGCGCCGCCGGACCGTCTGGACGGTGTTAATCGTTACCACGGCGGGACTGCATTTCGCCGAGGCGTTGACGATGGCGTTGACGCGGTTCGCCGTCACCGCGGCGTCCACCGCGGCGAGCGAGGGCTCCTCCAGCCCGGCGACCTTATCTTTTTTAGCCGGTTGCGCGCAGCCGGGAATGGGTAACAGCGACGCGACAAGTGTGATGGCAATTGCTGCGCCTAAGGGTCTTCCGATCTTCACTTGAACTACCCCTTTGATCTTAGCGGTGCGTTGTTCAGCGGATTACCGCGAGTTTGCCCACCTTTTTTTCGCCCGTGGGCGTTTCTATTACGTAGAGGTAAACGCCGCTCGCTTTGACCGTCTCTTTCCCGGATTCCAGCTCCAAGGCCCATATCGGTTCGTCGCCGTTGCCGCCCTCCGCGACGAACTCGCCCGCGACGTTGTAGAATTTCACTTTCGAATGGGGCGGGAGATTTGCGAAATATACGCGGCCCTTGTGGACGCCGGCCTTATACGGGTTCGGATAGACCTCAACCGCGTCGAGCGACGTTACGAACGGCGCCGAAACGGGGGAGGCGAGCGAGGCCGCGGCGGCGGCGACGCCCCGCGTCATCAACGTCGCGACGTCGAAGTCGATTTTCTCCAACGTATCTTTGCTCGTGTTGGCGTATGGATTTGCGGGGGGCCAGTCTTCGGTGATCAGGTTCGAGGAGTAGCCCAACGCCCAGAACGGCGCGTGGTCGCTCCGGCGCATCGAGTCGTCGATCGTTACGTCGACGCCGAGGTTGGGGACGTACGTGCCGACCGCCCGGCGCGTGTACTCGTATAACCAAATGCTTGCGCGGTTGGTGACGACGTCCAAGTCTTCCGGAAGCTTGTCCGCGTAACCGAGCATGTCCATGTTGAAAACCGCAACCAAAGGTTCGTCGGCCGAAGCCATCTTCGAGGCGAAGTGGGAAGAGCCCAGCAGACCGAGCTCCTCGCCGGAGAAGCAGCAGTAGACTACGTCGCGACGGTAGTCGTGGCCTTTGCTCGCCCGCGCCAGCTCGAGGACCGCGGCCGTACCGGTGGCGTTGTCGTCCGCGCCCGGCGCCGGCGCGTCAGGGTTCTCAGAAGATAATTCGGATATCGAGTCGTAATGGGCACATACTACGACGGCCCCTGGGGCGCCGCCTCGTCCGCGTTGTCTCGCCCATACGTTATCCCAGACGAACGTCGACGTCGGGTCGGCGTTCGCGGCTTGGTCTTCCCACGAATAACCGCCGTCGGCGCTGTAGAGAAGTGCGCCGCCGCCCGCGCCGCACCATAGAACTTCGGGCGGCGTAGCGGCGACTGAATACAAGACGTACTTGGGGGCGGCCTTCTTTTCCCAGCTCGAGCCGTCGCCGGTGCGCCAGAAGCCGCCTATAGCCCCGACTATATAACCGGCGTTTCCGGCGAAGTCTACGCGGCGTAAATACTGGTCGGTCTTTAAATCCACCGCGGCCCAGCTCGAGCCGGCGTCCGCGGAGCGGAAGACCGTTCCGCCCTCGCCCACGACGTACGCTTCCGCCGCCGTTCGGTGGGCTACGGCCTCGAGCCTTAAGTTGGGCGCGGCGCCGACGCGCTCCCAGCTCACGCCGCCGTCTTCGGTGCGGGCCAGATAGCCGTACGAACCACAGGCTAGGCCGTGGTTCGCGTCGCTGAACGAGACGCCTCGTAACCACGCGCCAACCTCGCTGACTCGTTGCCAGCTGTCGCCGCTGTCGACCGTTCGGATAACCTCGCCGTCGGAGGTGACGGCCCAACCCCGTTTATTGTCTAGGAAATATAGGGCCGTAATGTCTCCTTGCCCTATCGTTTGCTTACGCCAAATACGGCCGCCGTCTTCCGTACGCCATATTACGCCGTCTTTTCCGCCTAACCAAGCTGTATCCGCGGAGATGCACGCTAGAGCGCTCGCCTCTCCCTCCCCTACGGGCCCGATTACCTCCCAGCGCGCGCCGCCGTCCGTCGTCCTGGCGACCAACCCGATTTCACCTGCGGCCCAGGCGACATCGCGATTCGCCGCGGCAACCTTTTTCAACTCCGGCCCGAAATACCTGTCTCTTTTGACGCTCAGGTTCGCCGCGGCCAGCGCGTCTTCCAAATGGAGGGCGGCTTGTTTGCATTTCCGGCTATACGAGTAGCGCGTGCCGAAGGCGACCAGATCGCGGACCGTTTTCTCGTAGCGGTTGCGGTTTACGGCGGCGGCGACGTCCGCCACTTCGTCTCGGAGCTCGAGTAGGGGCGGCGGTTGCGTTTTGGCCAACGCCTCGAAGTCGGCGGCTATCGGCTTCAGCCGCCGCGCCCGGTCGCCCGCGACGACGTCGATTTCTCTCGGCGTGGCGATAATATAATGAGAGGGGCTTACCTCCAACAGGACGTCGGCGGAGGGCGGCAGGTCCGGCGCCGGCAAGTATACGTCCCAAATTTTCTTGAGGGCCGGGTCTTCCGCGAGGATGTCGAAGCGGAAGGCGCGCGCGGCGAGCCGCGCCGCGTAGCCGGGGCTTACTTCGCCGACGGCGTACGCGTCGTAAACCGCGTAGGGCACGAAGGACGTGTCGGCAAGGCGGGCGGGCGAGCCGTCGTAATAGATTCGTATCAAATAACCGTCGACGCCGTGCGCTGGCGAGAACGCCGTGACGAACGCCGTCACGCCCCAAATTATTGGTATGCTCGGCCGCATAGGGTTCCCACCTCAAATTCGTACGCTACATTCCGGAATTGTTTACTATATATTAGCATAAGCGGCGTTTTCCAGAAAAGTTTAACCTCAACTTGAAAGCGCGGCGGATTTTGGAGCCAGGTGCCGCGGCCGGCCTCTACGCGCCGCGCGGACCTTCCTTGAAATCGTCCACGTATAAAAGCGGCCGCCAACGCGGCGCCTAGGTACGAAATGCTCCTCGACGAGGCGGTTGGGTTCGCGTCAATCTCGGCCCGTGAGCCAAGCTAAAAGTCGCTCCGGCACGTGCGCTTCCTCGACTTCCAGGTATACGACGGGAACGCCCTGAACTTGCGGCGCGTCTTTGCGGATTAAAGCCCGCCGGTAGACTTCCGGCAACGCGATCATCAACTCGAGCGGTTGTACGGCCGCCAAGGCCGCGGCTAAGCGGCCGAAGTTCTCGTAAATGGCGTCGGTCGCCCGGGCGGCCGTCATGGGACGGCGGTAAGGCCTTATAACTCGGTCGGCCGGGACCAGGCCGTAGGAGGAGGTTACAATATATAGAGCGACGTCCCGGGGCCAAGTTCCGCGCGACCGAAGTTCTCGCGCCAACGTAAACAGCGGCCCTTCGAAGAGCTCGAGGGCCGGCATTTCACCTTGGCCTTCGGACCTAATCCCACCCTCCGCGATTATTAGCATTCTGGGCCGCACGCGTTCTTATATCATAGCTGCGAGCACCGCCGCCATAAAAATGTACGGCCGCATTTTAAATGGCGTTTTTGGGAGGGCCGGAATCGCGCCGGCCTTTTCCCCTCCCGCGCGGCTTTCGGGCCGTTTACCTCGCGATACGTACCCCCGGGAAAGGCGAAGTTGTTTTGAAACGTTTTTAAATTATTTCAGGTTTCGAGGTGTTTTCAAATACGGGGCCTACAGGCCCCATTTGTAACCGAAAGTGACGAGGAACGAGTTCGGTACCTCGGCCTCGACTTTTTCCGTATTCCCCCGTATATTTTTGTATTCGTAGGTGACCCTCCCTACCGGCGCCACGGGCCCGAAAAGCCAAAAAATGGTCCGGGAGGGCGAGAGCGTTAGCTCCAAGCCGAAGGGGACGGCGTACGCCAAGTTAAACGCCGTCTGCGAATCCTCGTAAAATCCCTCTTCCCCCGCGCCCGGAAACCCCTCGAGTTTATCGATGGAGGTAGGGACCACCGCGAAGCCGCCGCCGATGCCGACGAAAGGCGTGATAAGCCGGCTGCCCGCGGGTATTCTTATCCGAAGGACCAAAGCCTCGACCGCGGTAAGCTGGTAGAAGGTCTGTTCCCATCCCTCCAAGTCACCCGTCCGCCATTCGCTGCGGAAACGCGTGAACCCGCCGTAAGTGTCGAGGCTCAGCGTCGGGATTATCCTTTTCTGTCGGAATTTGGCTATGTCGTGCGAAAACCCGCCCCCCAGGTAGAAAGTTGAACCGTAATACGCGGGGACGAGCTTTTCGCCTTTTTGCTCGAAGAAGGTCCATGCGCCCGGCGCTATATCATCTAAGCCGCCGTTGACGAAAGGGGTTATGGCCGCGGCCGGCGCCACGGGTATCGTGAGGACCGCGACAACCGTGAGCTTCTTCACAAGTAGACCACCTCGCGTTTATCTTAATTTTCCGTAAGCGGATAGACAAATACTTTTTTCCCGCGTCGAGATATATGTAAACCCGCCCTCGCGGGGCGGGTTTCTCGGCGTCATTTTTCTTATTTAATTACTACCATTTTGTGCGCCGCGGCGTTAAGGCCAGCTTCTAGGCGGTAGACGTATACCCCCGGCGCGAGTTCGCCCGCGAAGGGCACCTCGTGCCGGCCGGCGGCGAAGTGGCCTCCGGTTACGTCCGCGACTTTCC
>WVWN01000050.1:19687-19848 GCA_011773985.1 Candidatus Zixiibacteriota bacterium
TGGTAAAGGGCGAACGTCCGCGCTTTGCCCGCGGCCGGCACGGACGCCGGGCCGAAGGTTTGTCTCGTCCCGGTCGTCGCGACGGCCTCGAGCCAGTATCTGAGGGCGACGTTTTCCGGGGCCGCGCCGTCGCGGTAGCGGAACGGCGAGACGCCCTCGAC
>WVWN01000049.1 GCA_011773985.1 Candidatus Zixiibacteriota bacterium
CAAACCTTCGGCCCGGCGTCCGTGCCGGCCGCGGGCAAAGCGCGGACGTTCGCCCTTTACCAAAACGTACCCAATCCATTTGCGGGTACGACGACGTTCGCGTTCGAGCTGCCGGAAGCGGCCGACGTGAAGCTCGCCATATACGACGCCGCGGGCCGGAAAGTCGCGGACGTAACCGGAGGCCACTTCGCCGCCGGCCGGCACGAGGTGCCCTTCGCGAACGAACTCGCGCCGGGAGTGTACGTCTACCGCCTGGACGCCGGCACCGAAACCGCCGCGCGCAAGATGGTAGTTACTAAATAAATGCGTACGCAAGCGAGCGTGAGAGCGCCAGTTCCTATTCCCGCGGCGGACGTGATTCTACTGCCACGGTCACCGGGGGTTATTTACCGTCGCGGCGGGCCGGCGTGCGTCATACGTTATTGACATCGTAACGCGAAAATAGTAGTATTGCTATCGAAGTATCTTAAACAAAGAATAGGAGCATGGGCGTTATGAAGATTAAGCGTAAAGTGGTAACGGCGGCGCTACTAGTTCTGGCCGCGGCGGCTTGGGCAGGATGGAAATCGGAGACGGTCGCCTCGGAGGGCGACGCGGGCTGGGGTTGCTCCCTCGCGGTGGACCGGTGGGGACGGCCCCATATCAGCTACGTCGACAAGACGCAGGGCAGCGTAATGTACGCGCGTTATACGGGCACAAGCTGGGAATCCGAAGCCGTCGCGTCGGACGTCGACGTGACGGGTAGGACGGCGCTCGCGCTCGACGCGCTCGACAAGCCGTACGTGGTTTTCCAGGATAACAAGAAGAACGAATTAACGTACGCGTACTTTTCGGGCTCCAAGTGGGTCACGGAAAAAATCGTCGCCGGTACGAACTACGGCAATTACGTCTCTGTTACCGTTTGGCCCGTTAGCCCGCGCGTAACGTACACCCAACCCGTAGGAATGCCTACCGGATTGAGGTACGCGTACCGGGACGACGAAGGATGGCACGTGGAAACGGTAGTCCCAAGTGGAGGCGGGAATTTCAATACGCTTCTTTCCGATAACGAGAGCAACCCCAACGTCGTATACGTAAACGACACCTCGCGAAGTATAAGGTTCGCGATCCGCAAGGGTACCGAATGGTTGATAGACGACATAGCGGAAGGTACCGATTGCGACGCCTGCTTGGGCCCCAACGGTAGAATCCACGTCAGCTTCGCCAAGAACAACAACGAGGGCCTATACTACGCGGTATCTACGGCCGGCGGCAGCTGGAAGATCGACAACGTAAGCGGCGTGAAGGGCTTACCGGCCTTTACTCAAATTTGCGTTAACGGCCCCGGAGACGTATTCATCTCGTATTTCAGCTTCGAAAAATTCGACCTCCGCGTTATGACCAAGAAAGGGAGCTCCTGGACCCACGAAATCGTCGCCACGGGCGGGTACGTAGGCCTACCCCACTCCTCCTGCGTTAGCGGCGGCTATCCGCTAATTGCGTATTACGACGCCGACGCCAAGGATTTGAAACTCGCGCGCTACGTGACGGACGTCGAGCTTACGTCGTTCACGGCCCAGCGTTCCCGCGGGGGTGTAGAAATCCGCTGGGCCGTCGAAGGCGCCAAGGAAGTCGCCGGCTACAACCTATACCGTAGCGCGGCGGGCGGCGAGCGCGAGAAGGTCAACGCGGCACT
>WVWN01000059.1:0-13288 GCA_011773985.1 Candidatus Zixiibacteriota bacterium
GGCTCAGACGCTTCGAGAAATGCCCCAGGCCGTGCATCAGGACGTTTACGTTGGCCGTGTAGCGCGGCGGCCTCGCGAGCGCGGCGCAGAGGGCCTCTTCGTACGCGGCTAAGACGTCGGCCGCGGGACTTCGCCCGGCGTCGGCGACGACGCGGCCGAGGGCGCGCATCCGCGTTTGATTGTACGCCATAAGGAGGAGTTTGTTCTCGGCGTGGAATTGGACGAGGTCCTTCGGCGCGCCCGAGCCCTTCGTTTCGCGGAACGCCGCGAGCGCAAAAAGCTTCGTCAGGAAGTGTTCGCGCAGTCGGAGATTTTTAAGGCGGCCTTCGTCGTCGACGGCGAGGTGGCCGAAGCGCGCCAGGACCGCGCCGCCGAAGAAGCCGGCGCCTTTGCCGGAGGGCGCCGTTTTGGCGGTGCCGGGATACACTTTTACGTCCTTGATGCCGGAGGTGGGGGAGCGGCTTTTCAGGATGAAACCGTCGACGGCGTCGAGGCCGTCCAGGAAGGCCGCGGCGAAGCGTTGCATCTTCTCGGTGACGTCCAGGCCGGTTGCGGGTTGTACGAGGCGACGCCGGCCGCGGGCCTCCACAATCCGGACCGGCTCGCGCGGTACGCCGAGGCCGATTTCTACTTCCGGGCAGACCGGGATAAAAGTTACGTGCGGCTTTAACGCGCGGACGAAGTCGTCGCGGATTCTCGAGCCGTCGTAGCGCACGGCGTCGAACTCCAGGCACCTGCTTACGACGACGACCGGCTTCGCGAATTCTCTCATCACGTCGTGAGCGGCGGCGCCGTTATTCGCCGCCGGCGAGCTCGGCCATGACGTTTAAACCCAACGGTATGTTTTTCTTTTTGGGCTCGAGCCGTAAGATGACTTCCTGGAATTTCGTGTCGAATCGCTCCTGAAGGTCGCCCGACTGGAAGTCGCGGCCGCCGACGTACGGATTGCGTTGTACGACCGTGCCTACGCCGACGTACTCGTCGGTTTCGGAATCGTAAACTTTATATTTCGCTCCGTCTTTCACGCGGCCCGTCCAAAACGATTCTACGTACATTCGGACCCAAAGGTCGTCGGAGCCGAGGATTATGCGCGTATTGTCGCCCGCGGCGAGCGTCTCGCCGAGGCGCACGTCCAACTTGTAGACGACGCCGTCTATCGGCGCCTTGAGCTCGAGCTGCTCGAGGCGGGCGCGCGCCAGCGCGAGCTCGCCGAACGCGACGTTCAGGTCGCGCGCATCCAGTTCGGCCTTCAATTTGGCCTGCTCGTATTCGTATTCGGATATCTGGCCGCGGCCGTAAAGCTCGGCGTTGCGCTCGAACGTGTCGGCGCTCAGCTCTACCGCCTTGGATAACGCCGCTACGCGCGCTTGGCCCACGCGGAGTTGCGCCCGCTCGACGTCGTTTTCGAGGAGGCAGAGAACCTGCCCCTCCGCGACCGCCTCCCGCTCTTTAACCAATATTTCTTTGACGGCGCGGGTAACGTTCGGGCTGACGTAGACCTCGCCGCCCGCGGGTTCGACGCGGCCGTAGACGCGCGCCGGGGAGCGGTCCAGCTCGGGAGGTTCCATCGTCGCCGGCGGCCGCGACGATTTGTATATATTGCAGACGATGAACGCCGCGCCGGCCGCGACGACGGCGCCGAGGGCGAACCACTTTATCCTCTTCGTCACGCGGCGACCTCCCTTCGCCAGTCGTGGACCACGGCGCCGTGCTCCAACGTTATCACGCGGTCGCCGTAGGGGTAGACGCGCGGGTCGTGCGTAACGAGCACCACGCCCCGGTCGTCGTCCCGCGAAACTCCTTTCAACGTGTCCAGGACCAGCGCGCTGTTTTCCGCGTCGAGGGCGGAAGTGGGTTCGTCGCAAAGCAAGAGGACGGGGTCGTTAATCAGCGCGCGGGCGATGGCGACGCGCTGCTTTTCGCCCGTGGATAGAACCTTGGGTTTGACGTGGGCGTATTCGCTTAGGCCGAAGCTCGCCAATAGGGACTGCGCTTTGTCCCTTAAGGCCGGGGGCACCCGCGTGCCCTGGACGGCGTTGGCGACCAGGATGTTTTCGAGTATCGTGAGCGCGGGTATCTCGGTAGGCGTTTGGAAGACGAAGCCGAAGTTTCGCCGCCGGAGCGTCGCCTCCCTGTCTTCGGCGAGGTCGCTGACGTCCTCGCCCTTTATGTATATGCGTCCCTCGCTGGGTTTTAATATCAGACCCATAATGGAGAGCAGCGTCGTCTTGCCGCTGCCCGAGGGCCCGGCCACGATGGCCAGTTCGCCGGCGTAGAACTCGAGGTCTATATTTTTTAAGACCCGTTGCCGGACCTTCGCGTCGTAAAAATCCCGCGAGATCCCTTTAAGCGTAAGAATCGATTTGGCCATAAATTTTCCGAAGGACGATTGCTCTCTTTTAGCTAACGGAACGCGGTGGCCGGTTCGACGCGCGTCGCGTGGCGGATGGCAAAGAGCGAGCCGAGCAAACAAAGGGCAAGCGTGAAAGCCGCGTGGACGAACGGGAACCATAAGGGCACGAAACTCGCCAGGTTGGAGTCCCGCGTCCCGTTGAGGAAGAGCGCCAACAACAAAAACCCCAGGAATATTCCTACCGCGCCGATGATGACCGCCTGGCAGAGTACTATTACGAAGATATCTTTCTTCCGGCCGCCGAGGGCGCGCAGAACCGCGAAATCTTTCTCCCGGTTCAGGATGCTCGTATACATCGTCAGCGTGATTATTACGATGCCGACGAGCGAGCTCATCAACGTCGTGAAGCCGAAGCTGAACCCTATGCCGGTGTTGATCAGGTAGTACGCGCGCGTGAGCCGCGACAGGACGTCCTTCGGGAAGACCTCGGCGCGCGGCAGGACCGCGCGCATTTTCGCGACCG
Source organism: Candidatus Zixiibacteriota bacterium (assembly GCA_011773985.1). Taxonomy (GTDB): domain Bacteria; phylum RBG-13-66-14; class B26-G2; order WVWN01; family WVWN01; genus WVWN01. The sequence continues at coordinate 2,877 of WVWN01000059.1, forward strand.
CCGCGTCCACGTCGGCGCCGCGTTTTAATTTGACCAGGATGTAGCTGCAGCGGTCGGGGGGGAGGTTGGATATCTCGCGCGCCTTGGTGCGGTTGGTGAAGACGAGCGTGCCGCCGAAGCTCGTTATCCGCTTCGTGACGGCGTTTACGCGGACGCGCTTCTTGTTCACCTCGAGTACGTCGCCGAGCTCGGGGTCGCCGAAGAGCTCGAGGTCGCGGCTGTCGACCGTGACGCCGTCGTAGTCGAGAAGCGTATCGACGGACCCTCGCTCGAAGGCCCACGGCCCGCCCGTGAGGCGCGGCGCGGGCAGGCCGATGACCACGACGCCCTCCGCCTTGCCGTCCTTGCGCCGCGTTTCCCCCGCGGTCGTAATGACGGGCTCGGCCCAGGCTATGTCGGCCAGGCCGCTCAGGCGGTCGACGTAGCGGACGGGAAGTTGGCCCGTGCTGTTCGCGTTGTCCGTGAACTTGCCGCATATCCAGACGTCGGCGTCGGAGTGGTCGACCAGTACGGACATGTAAGTGAACAGGCCGAACAGCGTGCTGAGCTGTTGCCCCACCAAGAATAATATCGCGACGACGCCCAGAACCGCGCCCGCGGTGGGCGCGCGGTCGTGGACCAACATCCGATATGCGACGAGGCTACGCATAACCCCCCGCCGGCGCCAAGGCCGCGGCGGCGCGGCCACCCCCAACGTAATCTATAACCACTTCCTTCTTTTGAAAAATATAAGCATGGTAACGGCGACGGCGGCCATTACGACCCAGACGAGCGGGTAGCTCCAATTCCAGCTTAGCTCCGGCATGAATTGGAAGTTCATGCCGTAGATCCCGGCGATGAACGTCAAGGGAATGAATATCGTCGCGATCACCGTGAGGACCTTCATGACCTCGTTCATCCTGTTGCTCACGGTGGAGAGGTAGAGGTCCAACATTCCGGCGAGTACGTCGCGGTACGTCTCGACGGCGTCGATGACCTGAATCGTGTGGTCGTAGACGTCCTTCAAAAATACGCGCGTCGTTTTACGGACGAGCGGCGTATCGCCTCGCCCCAGCGCGTTCACGACTTCGCGCAGAGGCCAAACGGACTTCCGAAGGATTATCATCTCGCGTTTCAAGTTGTGGATATTGTGCAACGTTTCGGGCTTGGGGTCCTCGGCCACCTTTTCTTCCAAAAGTCCTACTCTTTCGCCGATTTGCTCGAGTATTACGAAGTAGTTGTCGACGACGGCGTCGACCAGCGCGTACGCCAGGTAATCCGCGCCGACGGTCCGGATGCGGCCTTTCGAATTCCTAAGCCGGTCCCGGACCGCGTCGAAGGCGTCCCCCTCCCGTTCCTGAAAGGACAAAACGTAATTAGGCCCGAGGACCAGGCTAAGCTGTTCGGTCGTTAACTCGTCGCTTTCTTCGTCGTAATTCAACATCTTCAGGACTATGTATAAGTAGTCGCCGAAATCCTCCGTCTTGGGCCGTTGGTCGGTGTTGGCGATGTCCTCCAAAACGAGGGGGTGCAGGCCGAAGCATCCGCCGATGTCTTCGAGGACGTCTACGCGGTGTATGCCGTCCACGTTGACCCACGTCACCGTAGGTTTATCTTTTAACTCGAGGCATACGGCCGCATCTTCGACCACGCTTTCGACGAAATGCTCCGCGTCGTAGTCGATGACGGTAATTTTAACTTTCTCCTCCCGCGCCTCGTCGATTTGGACGAGGGTCCCGGGGGGCAGGCCCGCTTTGCGCGCCATCTTTTTAAATAACCTAACCACGTTCGATCACTCCCGATTTGAGGGCCCGAGCTTCTTCGCGCTCTTCTATTGCGGCGGCACTTGACTTGCGACGGCGTCGTCGGCCCGGCCTCCCACCCAGCGGTCCATAACGACGCAAGCGGTGAGGTCGCCGGTCACGTTGACCGCGGTGCGGCTCATATCCAGGATGCGGTCGACGCCTAATATTAAGGCTATGCCGCTCGCCGGAATGCCCACGCTCGCGAGTACCGTCGCCAGGATGACGATGCCCACGCCCGGCGTCGCCGGCGAGCCGATGGAAGCCCCCACCGTCGTGACGACGACGAGGACGAGCGCTCCCAGGCTCAGGTCGACGCCGAAGGCCTGTGCCAGGAAGACGGTCGCGGCGCCCTGGTACAGCGCGGTCCCGTCCATGTTGACGGTCGTACCCAAAGGAACGAGGAACTGCGCGATGGACGTTTTCACGGCCAGCTTCTCTTCCGCCGTCTTTATGGTGAGGGGCATTACCGCGGCGGAGCTCGACGTCGAGAAAGCGAGGAGCTGGACGTCGCGTACTTTGCCGAGGAAGTTCCAGGGCGCTCTACCGGATATGGTGTAAACTATTACGAGGTACAGACAAAGCATGGCGAGGAGGCCGAGTAAAACGGTCGCGACGTAGACGCCCGTCCCGATTAATACGTCCGGACCCACGCGCGCCGTTATTTGGGCGAGCAGGCCGAAGACGGCGAGGGGCGCGAGGAGCATCGCCCACCGGACCACTTTCATGCAAACTTCCTGGACCGAGCCGAGTAGGTCCAACAGGGGTCGCGATTGTTCGGGCGCGAGCGTCACGAGGGCAAGGCCTATTATGAGGGCGAATAGGACTATCTGCAGCATCTCCTTGCCCAATATCGCGCCGAGCGGGTTTTGGGGGAGGACGCGGACGATCTTGTCCGGCAGGTCCCGGAGGGTCGGCGTTTTCGTCAAGGCCTCGTCGACCTGGGGCATCTCCGTTTCCAGGGCCGCGGCGACCATCCCGCTTTCGATGTATTCGCCGGGCTTAACGACTAACGACGCACCTATGCCTATCGTAATCGCGACGGCGGTGGTGAGGACGAAGTAGGGAGCGAGCCGCAGGCCCAACCGCCGGAGCTGCGCCAGGTTCTCGCTCGCGGCCAGGCCTAATATGACCGACGAGAAGACGAGCGGGATGACGATCATTTGGATAAGAGTGAGGAAGATTTTACCGGGGATGGCGAGCCAATCGCCTATTGCTTTCGCGGCCTCGCGTCCGACCAACGCGCCGGTCGGCCCCAACGACAGGCCGACGGCGACGCCGAGCGCCATGCCGAAAAGGATTTGTAGCCACAAACGGCTTTTTATGAGGGTTTGGAGGTGGTGGGCGAGCCTTTTTAGGTTTTGCGGTTGTATAAGTCCAAGGGGTTGAGGTTTTTGCATAATTTTACTTAATAAATTAGGTAAAGTTTACCCCGGTGTATTTGGTCGTTAAACGTCCCCGTTTTTCCTTTTAGTGTAATAGGATACCTCTCGAAAAGGTTTATAACCGGCTTTTTCAAAAAAGCCTTTGGATTCGCCGTTCCAATCTTCGACAAGGCACGCGAAGATTTCGATGTCCAACGCGGCGAGGCGCCGTTCGGCCTCGGCTAAGAGTTGAGCGCCGACGCGACGGCGCCGGTAGGCGGGCAGTACCGCGAGGCGGTTAATCCACCCTTTGCGGCCGTCGTGGGTGCCGAGCACCGCGCCGACGATCGCGCCAGCGACCTCGGCCACCAGGTAAACCCCAATACCCCCTTTAAGTTGGCGGGCGATGGCCTCTCGCGCGTCTCGCCCCTTGGGCCTATAGGGAAGGCCGGCTTCGCGCCAAAGGGCGACCAGCGCGTCGTAGTCCTCGAGCCGGAGTTCCCTGATGACGACTTCTGCGTCGTTACGTTTCGGCGTTTGCACGGGTCGTCACTTGCGGTTTAACGAGCGCGGATGTGGGGGCGGCGCGGGGGAGGGGCGCTCCCCCGCGCCGCGACGGACGTCATTTCTTGCCGAGCGCCGCCGCTATTACTATCATGTATATAGCGGCCAAACCTACGAGGACGTATATGATGCGGGCGATGAAGTTTGCCCAGCTGAATATCGTCTTGACGAGGTCGAATTTGAACAAGCCGACCAGGCCCCAGTTCAGGCCCCCGATTATAACTAGTATCAGTGCAATCCAATCCAGCGCGTTTAAGCCTTTCATTCAAATCACCTCCTTTTCTGCTGGACCTTGCTGAGGGTCTACCGAACTTAACTTAGGTTTTTAACGCTCTTCATCGGCGCCGCCGGCGCGCGGCGTCCGTATGGCTCGGCCGGCTTTACCTCGGGGCGACTAGATCTCGCAAGGCCGCCTCGGCCGTGCGATAATTGAATTGAAATCCTGCCTCGAGCATCCGCCTCGGTAAAACCTTCTCGCTCGCCAAAAGTAATGCGTCCGCCATCTCGCCGTAAAGTGTTCGAAGTAGAGGGGCCGGGACAGGCCACCACCACGGCCTTTTCAGTATTTGCCCCATTATCCGGGAAAATTCGCAATTCCTCAGAGGTTGCGGGCCACATAGGTTATAGACGCCGGTCGCTCGAGCGTTTTCGATGAGGAATTTGATCGCCTCGATTTCGTCGCGGTAGTGTACCCAGGGGAACCACTGGCGGCCCGTCCCCAAAGGCCCGCCGACGAAAAACTTGAAGGGTCGTAACAAACGCGGAAAAGCGCCGCCGTCCCGCCCCAGGACCAAAGCGCTGCGGATGACGACCCGTCTCACGCCCGCCTCCTCTACCGCGGCGGTGGAATATTCCCACTTCCGAACGACTTCCGCAAGGAATCCGTCGCCGGGAGGCGAACTCTCGTCTAATTCTTCGTCGCCGCGCGAGCCGTATACGCCGACGGCCGAAGCTTGTACCAAAACGCCGGGCTTGGACTTCGCTGCGGCAATCGCTTCCGCGACGGCGTTGCCGGCGGCGAGGCGGCTTCGGAGGATTCGCTCCTTGACGTCCGGCGTCCAGCGTTTGTCGGCGAGGTTCGCCCCGGCCAGGTTGACGACGGCCGCGGCGCCGTTGGCCAGCGCGCCCCACCCCGCGGCGGTAGAGCCGTCCCACTTTACGTATCGTATCCGGCGGCCTGCGACCTTTTCGCGCGCGTCCGGGTTCCGCGTAAGGACCGCGACGTCGTAGCCGTCACCGAGAAGCTTCCGGCTCAAGCCCCGGCCTATGAATCCTGTCCCGCCGGCGATTACGGCCAACATGTTTGACGTATCTAACCCCCGGCTATTATAAAAAAAGTTGGGAACTTTTCAACAACTTAAAAGTTTAACCTTACGATCGCGTAGTTGAGTACCGCGGCGAAGCTGACCCAGGCTAGATAAGGCACCAGGAGAAAAGACGCCGGCTTCGAGACGCGATAGAACGTCAAAATGGACGCGGCGATGGCCAGCCAAAGGGCGACGATTTCGACGAACGCGAGCAGCGGCGAGCGAAGGCCGAAGAAAAGGGCGGACCACGCTAAGTTGAGCGCGAGCTGGACGCCGAAGACGATAAGCGCCGTTCTAACGCCTTTACGCCCGATTCCCTTATCCCATATCAGAAACGCGGCGACGCCCATCAGGAAGAAGAGCGTTATCCAAACGGGTGCGAATACGCCGTCGGGCGGCGTGAAGGAGGGCTTTCGGAGAGCGGCGTACCACGCCGGGAGCGACGGCGTAGTGAATAGCGAACCGACCACGCCTACCAGTTGGCACGCGGCAAGGGCCGTTATCAACTTGGCCGCCCTTTTAATAAACATGGAAATGGCCCCGCCGACCGCTTTACTTTTTTCTTTTGCGGGACAAAGCTTCCGAGATCGCTTTACGTACGCCGTCTTTCGGCGCCTCGTATCCCCAGAAGATTTCCTCGCCGTCGACGAAGATCCCGCGCGCGCGGCCCCAGCGCCGCAGCGCCGCCAGGTCGCCGGCTTCGTACTCGCGCAGTACCACGGCCTTGCCGAACTCGTCGGCGACGTCGCGAACGCGCTGGGCCTCGACGTCGCTCGTCAGGCAGAACGTGTTGTAGAAGAGGTCCACGGCCACTTTCCCCGGCGCGGCCTCGAGGCGGCATTTATCTTCCGGGAACGTCGGCGGCTCGGCCGAGGGGTCGAACGCCTTCCATAGGATAGCCCTTTCGCCGCGGCGCGCCGCCGCCGCGAAGCCGAGCTTCTCAAAGTAAGCGGCGGGCATAAACCAGAAGTCGTGGTAGTAGCCGTAGGTCGCGAGCCCTTTTTTCTCTTGGTTTCGTGCCTCTTCCTCAGCCGCGGCTAGCAGCGCCCGCCCCACGCCTCGCCCCTTGACCTTGCTGTGGGCGACGAGGCAGGGGAAGACGGCGAGGTCGCGGCCGAGCGGGCCCCAGGGGCAGATTTCGACGGGCATCACGTAAATAAAACCGACCCGTTCGCCGTTCAACGTCGCGACTTTTATCCTCAGGCCGCGGCCGCGGGCCTCTTTGAACCACGCGAGCCGCCGCCGCGAGGAGGCGTCGATTTCGCCCGACTCGTCGACGTGCGTACAGGTGGCGACGAAATACTCGTCCTCGGGCTCCATATCGCGGACTATCACGGCATTCATAGCGAGGCGACGGGCAGATAGGCGCGCCGGACCGACCGGTCGGGTCGGCGACGCGTGCGCCAGATGCAGAGGGTGGTGAAAGTGCGTCCGGACGCGGCGGGCCGGTATTGCCGCGCGCCGTGGCGGAAGGCATGGCGTCCTTTAAGCTCGGGTTCGTCAAAACGCGCGAGTTGGGGAACCATATTTTTTACCGAGTCGGCTTTTACGGTTCGGCCCCGCGCCGCTATAACGAAAGCGCGACATACCGGCTTCCGGCGCGGATTTCTCTCCCGGCCCCGGTAGTCCCGCCGGTCCTTTTCGATAAGTTTCCCCGTCCCCAAAATATTACCGTCAAAATGTTTAATTATCAAGAACAATCTGGCCGAGCCGGGCGATAAGGGCCGTGGCCGGCCGAGTTTTGTTGATAGAATTATGATGTATTTGCCCGAACGATTTTGCGCCGCCTAAAAATGATTATTGACAATTTACTTATATATGTGTTATTAATATAAATTAAGAGAAGCGGCCTCGCCGCTCCTCGAAACTAATAACGAGAGGACGATACGATTAATGCCAGAAGAGACCACGGCATCTTCCGAGGCTGGGAAAGCGGAAAGGGAACGACCCCGTGCTAAGACGCGTACGGAATACCGGATGGCGCCGGTATTCGGAGACGCGGAGGGATTTAATTCCGAAGAGTTCGAAGAACAAGCCGGGTTGTACGAAGAGTCGTTCCGCGACATCGAGGAGAATGAAATCGTCACCGGGACCGTCGTCGCCATCACCGACGACGAAGTGCTGGTGGACATCGGCTACAAGTCCGAGGGAACGATAAACCTGGGCGAATTCGGGGAAGAGGAATCGGTGGCGGTCGGCGACAGGGTGGAAGTCTACCTGGAGAAAAAAGAGGACCAGGACGGCGTTATCGTCCTGTCGAAGGAGAAAGCCGATTTTTATCGCGCCTGGGACCAAGTCCGCGACGTCTACGAAAGCGGGGGCGACATCGAAGGCAGAATTATAAGCCGCGTTCGGGGAGGCTTCATCGTCGATATCGGCGTAAGGGCTTTTCTCCCCGCTTCGCAGCTGGACCTCAGGCCCGTGCGGGACTTCGAACCTTACATCGGCGAGAACTTCCGCGTAAAAATTATTAAGGTTAACAAACGCCGTCGCAATATCGTACTTTCGCGCAAGGCCCTGCTTCTCGAGGAGCGGGAGCAAAAGAAGAAGCGCCTCCTCGAAACTATAAAGGTGGGGGCCGTCCTGGAGGGGGAAGTCAAAAACATAACCGACTTCGGCGCCTTCGTGGACCTCGACGGCCTGGACGGCCTCCTCCACATTACGGACCTTTCCCGGGGCCGCGTCAACCACCCCTCCGAGGTCGTATCCGTGGGCGAACAGCTGCGGGTTTTGGTAACCGACTTCGACGCGGATACGGGTCGCGTTTCACTTAGCCTCAAGGAGCTTCAAGAAGACCCCTGGGATACGGTAACGGAGCGGTATCGGGAGGGCGACCGCGTCGTGGGCAAGGTCGTCTCCATCGTGGACTACGGCGCCTTCGTAGAGCTCGAGGCCGGGATCGAGGGGTTGGTCCACGTTTCCGAGATGTCCTGGACGCAACGCGTGAAACATCCCTCCAAGGTCTTATCCGTCGGCGACGAGATCGGCGTCGTAGTTCTCAAAATCGACGAGGAAAACAAGCGTATATCGTTGGGCCTGCGCCAAACCATGCCGAACCCCTGGGACACGATCGACGAACGTTATCCTCCGGGGACCGCGATCAAAGGCGTCGTCAAGAACATTACGGAGTTCGGCGTCTTCGTCGAGTTGGAAGAGGGTATCGACGGTTTAATACACATATCGGATATATCGTGGACGAAGCGCGTGCGGCATCCGTCCGAATTTTGCCAAAAGGGCCAAACGGTCGAAGCCGTCGTCCTGACCATTGATTCCGTTAACCGCCGGATATCGCTGGGCGTTAAACAGCTTGAGCGCGACCCCTGGGCTACGGTCGAGGAGAACTACCCCTCCGGCACCTACGTCCACGGGGACGTCGTGCGGATAACGCCGTACGGAGCCATCGTAAAGCTCGAAGACGATATCGAAGGCCTGCTTCACATCTCCGAAATCGCGGGGCGCCGTATCAACCGCGTCGAAGACGTTTTGGACGCCGGCGACCGTATCAAGGTCAAGGTAATTAATATTACGCCCAAGGAACGCCGCATAAATCTTAGCCTCTGGCAATATCAAAATGAGACCGGCGACAAAGGTATTGAAAAGGGAGCCGGCCTGGCCGCGGTGGCTGTAGAGGAGGCCAAGGCCGCGGCGGCTATAATTGAAACGCCCGACGTGGAGACTTCCGAAGAAGCGGCCGCCGAAGAAGCGGCGCCCGGGCGCGAGGAAGGCGAGACGAAACCGGAAGGCGCGCGCGCAACAGAAACGCCCCCCGCGACTGCGGCCCCGGTAGAAGAAACCGCGGCGGCGGAGGAAGGCGTCGAGGGCGAGCCGGTTACCGAAACCGACGAGGCCAAGGAAGCCGAGGGCGTAGCTGCGGAAAAGGCCGCGGAGCCGAGCGGCGAGAAGGCAGAAACGCCGGCTGAGGCCGCGCCTCCCGAGGCGCCGGAGGCGAAGGCGGAGGAAACCGCGGCGGCGGAGGAGGGCGTCGAAGGCGAGCCGGTTACCGAAACCGAGGAGGCCGAGGGCGTCGTTGCGGGAAAGGCCGCGGAACCGAGCGGCGAGAAGGCAGAAACGCCGGCTGAGGCCGCGCCTCCCGAGGCGCCGGAGGCGAAGGCGGAGAAGGGAAAAGGCCGCGCGAAGGCTCGGGGCGGAAAAAGGAAAACCGAGAAGGAAACGGACGGGTAATATCGGCAAGTGACGAATACCGGCGGCTTCGTTTCCGGGAGCCGCCTTTTAACTTTTGATGGACGCCATGGCTGGAAGCGGAATGCTTAGGCGAGTGATATTGCTCGGGCGCCCCAACGTGGGCAAGTCTACGCTTTTCAACCGCCTCCTCGGGCGCCGCGTCGCCATGACCGACGTCGAGCCGCACACTACGCGCGATATTCTCGCCGGCCTTTGCCGGTGCGGGGATGCGCGGCTCGAGTTGGTAGATGCCGCGGGCTTTTTGGTATCGCCCGAGGATACGCTCGAGCAGAGTATCAAAAGAGGCCTCGACGCCGCGGCCGCCTCCGCGGACGTCGTCGTCCTCGTTTTCGACGGCCGCGAGGGCCTCTTGCCCCTCGACCGCGAGCTGGCCGATTTCGCCCGACGGTTGAATAAGCCGGTCATCCCCGTCGTTAACAAAATAGATTCGCCCTCTTTGCTCGCCGGCGTCGGCGAGTTTTACGAACTGGGTTTCGAGCGGGAGCCGCGGCCGGTGAGCGCGGCGAACGGTTACAACTGCCGCCAGTTACTCGAGGCCGTGGTCGAGGAACTCGGGCCCGGGGCCGAGGAGGCCGAGGAGGCCGGAGAAGAAAGGCTATGCGTCGCGATAGTCGGGAGGCCGAACGTCGGGAAGTCGTCGCTCCTTAACCGACTCGCGGGGGGCGAGAGGGTCGTCGTACACGAGAGCCCGGGCACGACGCGCGACGCGGTCGACGTCGACGTAGATTTCGAAGGCCGTGAGCTCGTGTTCGTCGATACCGCGGGAATACGGCGGCGGGCCCGCGCCAAGAAGAGGCTCGAGCTGTGGAGCCTCGGAAAAGCCTTCGCCGCGATTCGCCGCGCTTCGGTCGTGGTGCTCGTTCTCGACGGCGCCGAGGGGCCTACCTCGCAGGACGCGAAGATCGCCGCGTACGCCGACCGCCACGGCCGCGGCCTTATTATTTTCTTGAATAAAACCGACCTCCTCGACGACGACGACGCGCTGAGGTCGCGTTCCGACGACGTACGCGCGGAGTTGGGTTTCGCCCCCTACGCGTCCATACGCGCCGGTTCGGCGCTAAGGGGGTTCGACGCCCGCGCACTCTACCGGGCGATATTCGAAGTTGACGAGAACCGCCGAACGCGCGTCGGGACCGGGGAACTAAACCGCTTCCTGGGCGAGGCCATGGCGAGGCGCAAATTCCGGGTCGGCA
>WVWN01000059.1:13360-22214 GCA_011773985.1 Candidatus Zixiibacteriota bacterium
CTCCGCGAGGCTTTTCACCTCGCCGGCACGCCGGTCCGCCTCGTATTTCGCTTGCGGGGTAGGGAGCGAAGTAAAAAATAGTTGTCGCCCCGCGCGGGCGATGTTATTTTTTGCCGATGGAAGTCTTTACCTACCTGGCCGCGGCGCTGGCGTCGTTCTTGGTGGGGGCTATACCCTTCTCGTGGCTTTTGGGAAAACTCGCCGGCTTTGACCTCCGGGCGGTCGGTTCCGGGAATCCCGGCGCCAACAACCTCTATCGGGCCGCCGGCTGGCGTTGGGGCCTGCCGGCGTTGCTTCTCGACGTTGGGAAGGGCTTTCTGCCGGTAGTTTTGGTACGTTGCTTCTTTCCCGACTTGGTCGCCGCGGCCGTCGTGGCCGCGGGGGCGGCGATCGCCGGGCATATGTGGACCCCCTTTCTCGGTTTCCGCGGCGGCAAAGGCGTGGCCACGGCCGCGGGCGCGTTCCTCGCGCTCAGCCCCCTTTTAATTTTGATAACCTTCGCCGTCTTCGTCGCGATAGTTGCCGCGACGCGCTACGTGTCGCTCGGCTCGATAGTAGCGGCGTGCGTCGTTTTCGTCGGCTCGTTCGCGCTGCCGCTTTTGACGGGCCGACCGGTGGACCCGTACTTCGTGGCGCTCTGCGGCGTGTTCGCCGCCGCCATTATCGTCGCGCACCGTGAGAATATCTCCCGCCTTCTGGCCGGGACCGAAAGGAAGTTGGGAGCCGGGGCGAAAGATGGCCGTTAGGGGCGGAGCGAAGAGCGTGGCCGTATTGGGCGCCGGCTCCTGGGGCGTCACGCTTGCGCGCCTTCTGGCGGAAAACGGCGCGCGCGTGCGCCTTTGGTGCTACCTGGCCGAAGAATACGAGATGTTGAGCGAAACGCGCGAGCGGCGCGACATCTTACCCGGCGTCGTATTACCCGACGAAGTCGAAGTTTCCGACGACGCCGCGGCGGTGGCGGCCGGCGCCTCGGCAGTTTTCTTCGTCGTTCCCTCCTTCGCCGTCCGGGCGACGGCGACGTCGATACGCGACGCGTGCGACGGCTCGCAGCTCGTCGTATCCGCGGCCAAGGGGCTCGAGGAGGACACTTTCCTACGCATGACCGAGGTATTGAGGCAGGAGCTGGAGGGGGGCGCGCGGGGTTACGTAGCCCTCTCGGGCCCGAGCCACGCGGAGGAGGTATCGCGGCGCGTGCCGACGACCATAGTGGCCGCCTGTGAAGACGGGGCTCGGGCGGAAGAGGTCCGCGATTTAACGATTACGCCTTATTTGAGAGTCTACACGAACGACGACGTGGTCGGCGTCGAATACGGCGCAGCCCTCAAGAACGTCATCGCCATAGCGGCGGGCGTCGTGGACGGTTTGGGCTACGGCGACAATACTAAGGCCGCGCTCCTTACGCGGGGCCTTGCCGAGATAAGTCGACTCGGCGTCGCGCGCGGCGCCAACCCGTTGACTTTCGCGGGCCTCTCCGGTCTGGGCGACCTCGTGGTAACGTGTATCAGCCCCTACAGTCGGAACCGTTACGTGGGCGAGGAATTGGGGCGGGGCCGCCCGCTGGAAGATATCCTGGCCTCTATGAAGATGGTAGCGGAAGGGGTCCGCACGACGAAAGCGGCTTACAGGTTATCCCTCGAGGCCGGCGTGGAGATGCCGATAACGACCGAGATGTACAAGGTGATGTTTGAGGACAAAAGCCCCCGGGCCGCGGTTTACGAGCTGATGACGAGGCGGCCGAAGTCAGAGGGAAGGTTATAATTTACAGGTGAAGGCCCTTGATATGTTATAATAAAAAAATTATATTAGGATATGCGCCTCGGTAACGTGGTAGGGATGGTCGTTTCTACGGTCAAGGACGAGGGCCTTCGAGGGATAAAGCTCTTGTTGGTTGAGGATGCGGACGAGTTCGGGCGGGGGAAGGGTTCGTACTACGTTGCCGCGGACGCGGTGGGCGCCGGGAGGGGGGAGACGGTCCTCACCGCGGCCGGGTCCTCCGCGCGCCAGACGAAGTTGACCAGGGACCGGCCCGTAGACGCGGTCGTGATGGCCATCGTCGAAACCGTGGAGCGAGACGGCGAGGTGACCTACCGAAAGGGCGAGGTGGTGGCGGCGTGAGGGCCGGCCGGGTCGTGGGTTCGGTGGTGGCGGCGCGGGTCGCCGAGGGACTCGGCGACAGGAAATTCTTGTTGGTGGTTCCGGTAGACGAAGAGGACCGCGCGGAAGGCGACGCGTTCGTGGCTTGCGACGTCGTGGGCGCGGGTCGGGGGTCGCGCGTTATCTGGGTAGGGGGGAAGGAAGCGGCCTTGGGTTTGGGCCGCGACGACGTCCCCGTGGACGCCGCTTGCGTAGCCATATTGGAGCGGCACGGCCGCGGCGAGGAGGAAAGGTAGTGGAACTCGGGCGCGTTTTGGGGCCGGCGCCTTCGAACGTGAAACATCCCGCGCTCGCGGGCCTGAAATTGGTTTTCGTAAAGCGGGAAGGGAAGGGTAGGGGCGTCGTCGTCGCTTGGGACTTGGTGGACGCGGGGCGAGGGGACCGGGTTTTGGTAATGAGGGAAGGCGGCGCGGCCGTAAGGCTTTTGGGCCGGGGCGCGGCGCCGGTACGTACCGTGTTGGTAGCCAACGTCGAGAGGGTTGATGGTTAAAGGTAAGATGATGACAACTGGTATTGCCGTGGACCGGAACGTAGGCGGCGGCGCGTCGATGGTTTACGTTACGGGCCGCATCGGGATAGAGGAGGCGAACGAGCTTCAACGCCGCTTCGACGAGTTTTTCAAGGCCGGCCGCCCGTGGGTCATTATGAGCATGAGCGACGTCGATTTCATTTGCTCGGCGGGCATGGGGACGTTGCTCTCCGCGGTCGGCGAAGCGCGCAAAGGGGGCGGGGAACTGATCTTCACGGATATCTCCGCGAAGGTCCGGACCATTTTCGAGTTTCTCGATATTTGGGATTACATAACGACGGCCCGGGACAAGGAAGGGGCGTTGGAGATGGTCGCGACGGGTAGGCGGATGCAGGCGCACCGGGCGGCGCCCGCTATGACGCCGTCTTTCGTCGCCGACGACGTCAAGGCCAAGCTCGAGCACGGGATACGCGTGAGCAAAGCCGGTAAATTGAGGGACGCGCTCTCGTACTTCAACGCCGTCATAAAGGCGGATAAAAACAACGTGACCGCGCTCACCTGGAAATCCAACGTCCTCGAAAGGTTGGGCCAGTTCAGCGAAGCACGCCGTTTGTACAAGCGCGTGTGTGAAATCGGGCGAGGCGACCCGCGCCTTTTGTCGTACGCGCGGGGCCGGCTCGAGAAGTTGAATCGAAAATTACGGTTCGCCGCGGACCGCGACCGGGCTTTCGAACAACTGAAAGTAACCACCCGCGGCCTCGCCAAGGCTCCCCGGGCCCTCCCGAATTTATTCGTCCCGGAACGCACCGCCGACGAGCGTAATGCTCCCTTTCTCTTGTGTTGCCGTACGTGGGACGACGGCGCTCCGTTCGCGGACGAGCAGCCGGGCCGTGCGCTTGCGCGCGGTGGCGGGTACTTTTTATGGATAGGGGGCCGGGGCGTCGTATTAAACCCGGGGAAAAATTTTACGGCCCGTTTCGCCGAAGCCGGCCGCCGCCTCGCGGACGTCGACGCGGTTATGGTTACGGACGTGGCTTGGGACCAGGACGCCGACCTCGAGCCGTTGCTGGAGGCCGTCGGCCGCTATAATAAAGCCGCCTTCGGGCCCGTCAAAAAAGTCGAGGTCTTCGTCAACGCCGGCGTTAACAAAAAGAATTATTCGTGGCTTTCCGCGGCGAAGGACGCCGTATCCAAGGTGACGGTTCTCTATCCCGGCCACGGTTACCGCATAGGCGAAGCGGCACTCGACGTCAAGGCGGGCGACGTCGCGGAGGGCCGCGCCGACGACGCGTTGGGTTTAGTGTTTACGGCGGGAACGGCAAGCTTCGCCTACGTCGCCGACGCCGCGTGCGCGGACGTCGACGTTCTTGCGGCGCAATACAGGACGGCGAGGGGCCACGTTTTGCTGGCGCACGTGGGCCCGGTCTATGCGGAGGGCGACGCTGCCGCCAAATGGTCCGCCGGTTGCCTCGGCGTCGACGCCTTGGCCAGATTGCTTTTGGAGATAAAGCCGTCGGTCTCCTTGTTGACTAAAATGTCTAACGTCGCCGACCCCGTAGCGTTGAGCGCCGCGATCGCGAAGGCGACGGACGTGCGGTGTTTTCCGCTCGACGTCGGCTTAGCCGTCAACCTGGGCACGACGGAGATAATAACGGGCGAAGGCGTCGCGCCGATTGAGAAGGTGAACGTGCATTTGGGGGCGGACGGGCGCCTTCGTTACGAGGCCACCGGCTGAAAGACAACGCGCGGGAAATAGTTCGAATCCGAAATTTGCGCGTCCTCGCGGGAAAGGCGATATGAAGGATTTCAAAATCACGAAGGTGGAAGAGGGCAAAGACGGCGTAGTCGTTGTCGCCGTCGAAGGCCAGGTCGGTATCGAGGAGGCGGCGCGCGTTTCCAAATTCTTCGAGGAACTTGAGAACGAGGGCGTCGTCTGGGTCATCGTGAGCCTAAAAGGCGTCGACTTCATAAGCACCGCGGGCGTGGGGGCTTTGCTTTACGCCGTCGGCGGCGCCAGGAAGCGGAGCGGGGAAATCGTTTTCATAGAGTTTTCTCCCAAGACGAAGGCCGTCTTCGAGTTTCTCGACCTGCACGATTTCATCGTTACCGCGCCGGACCGGGAGGGGGGCCTGCGTATTATCAACGAGATCAAGAGCGGCGCCCGCAAGACGAACCAATAAGGGGCGCGCCGCCGGGGCGGGCTAAGGGACCGCGTGCGCCGGACGTAGGTTAAAGCTTCACGCGGTAAGCCACGCCGTCGAAGAGCACCTCGACTTCCTCCCCCAGCGCAAAATACGGGGCGAGGGCCGGGTGTTTTTTTATAAGTTCGAAATATTCCTCGCTGGCGAATTTCACCTCGACCGCGGCTCGCCCGGCCTCCTCGTCGAGCGCGAGGTCGCGCCAGAAGCCGCCGGAACGTCTGAAACTCTTTCCCTCGACGTGTCGGACGGCTACGTCGCCGTAGGCCGAGGGCGCTACGGCCGCGCGCTTCAGGCTTCCGATGGCTTTCGATTCCCGGACGGAAAGTTCGTCCGCGCTCGCCGGGGCGCGGAAGCCTTCTCTATCCTGCATCCACGTACCGGCGGACGCCAATTCCTCGGGGCGGCCCAGGCCCGGCCAAACGGTCGGCGACGGCCGCGATATCACCGGGCCCGCGTCTTCCACCAAATACGACGTGTAGGGCGTCGGTATGCCGTAACGCTTCGATAGCGCCACGACGGCGTCGATGAGTTCCTTATCTTCCCCCTCGAGCTTTATCTGCTCGAGCAGGAAGCCTATTTTGCGCGTCGCCCACAGGGCGGGTATGAATTTGTTGTCGCGGCTTTCGCCGGCGACGTCGCGGAGGCGGTAGCGGAACGATTCCGCCTTGCCCGCGCGCTCGCCCGCCAGGACCAAGACGCCGTCGGCGAGTTCGCCTTTGTAACGCCCGAGTACCGACAGTTGCATACCGGCGAAGATATCCGGGACGGCCGGCGGGTAGGAATCGTAGAACTCTGCGTTTTCCCACGCGAGCTCGACGCCGCTCAGGACCGGTTTGGCGATCTTATCGTAAAAGGAAGTCACGGCCAACTCCACGTCCTCAGCCGGTTCGACGTACTGCGCCGTGCCGCCGTTTTTGAGCGCGAGGGCGTCGAGGAGTTCCGCTTTGACCCTATAACCCACGCCGAAGCAGAAGAGCCGCGCGTCGACGTCGCGGTTGGCGGCGACGACGTTGGCCACGATGTCGACGACGTTACGCTCGCCGACCGTGGGCTTGCCGTCCGTGAGGAATACGACCATGGTGGGGCCGGCCTGTTCCGCCGAGGCCGACGCCAGACCTTTCGCCAGCGCGCCGTCGACGTTGGTCCCGCCGCCCGCGGCCAGCTTCTTCACGAACGCGAGGCCGGCGGCCACGTTTTCGGGGGTCGCGGCCACGGCCTTGTCGCGGAAGAGCGTCGGTTGCTCGTTGAAGGGTATGACGTTGAAGCGGTCGCCGGGCCCGAGTTGGTTCAGGCAATAGCTCACCGCCTCTTTGACCTGCTCGATCTTTTCGCCGGCCATCGAGCCCGAGACGTCGACGACGAAGAGCAGCTCCTTGGGCCCGGGCGTTGCGGCCGCGGGTGCGGGGGGCGTGATAATCAAGATCGCGTAGCCGTCTTCGCCGCCCTCCTTATGCGCGAGCAGGCTCGCTCCCATTTCCGCGTCGCCGACGCCGTAATATAAAATTAGGTCCTCGGCAGGTTTAACGTTTTTGACGTGGTATTTTACGACGGCCGCGTTGGGCGCCTTTCGCTCGAGCTGGACCTTATGGGAGGGCGAGAAGACGTTCTCGAGGCTCGCGCTCGTCTTCAAGCTAACCTCGACGTCGACGTCTTCGATGGCCTCGCGGCTGAAGCGCTCCGTGTCGAGAGGGTAGACGAACTTCACGAGGCCGCCGTCGTAGCGCAAGAGCTCGGCGTACGTTATCTCGACGCGCTTTTTGCCTTTTGCCGGGATGGGGTAGACGCGCGCCTTGACGGCGCCTCGGCCCATATATTCCAGAAGTGCCGGGTCCTTGTTCTGGTTAATTAATTTCCGGTATTCGACCGCGGCCTCGTCGGCGTCGAGCATCTCGCCCTCTACCGGCTTCCCGTCGACCTTCAGCGAGAAGCGGTCAACGGCGGCGCCTTTCGGCAGCGGGAATATGTATATGCCCTCGACGTCGACGTTATACGGGTTTTCGAAGAGTTCGTCGACGTGCGTGGTTGCCACCTGGTCCTCAATAACCGTCTCGACGCGGTGGTATTTGATGTCGAGGCTGTAACGTTCTTGTCGCGGGCCCGGCGGCGGCCAGGGGGGCATCGGATAAGGTATCGGTATGATAATGCCGTCGGCGGCGCCGACGGTGGGCAAAAGGGCGAGTAACGCCGTCGCCGCTACAATCGCGCGAACCAACCTGTCTCGCATAATCGCCACCTCCGCTCAATCTGCGGCGTTGTTTTCACGTATTTCGACTCCACGTCTTCGGGGAAGGTTTAACGGCCCTCGGGCGAACAGCCACGCCGACGGTTAACGCTCTTTCTCGCCAAGCCGCTCCAGGACCCGCCGGACCGCTTCGCGAACGACCGCGTCGTCTTCGGGTGGCCCCGCCTCCTCCGCTACCTCGCAGACGTCGCAGGGGATATTGAGAGGAGGCTTTCCCGGCGCGATCTGCGTCAGCTTCGCGACGTCGTCGCGCGTAAGGACCGCGACGCGGCCGAGCTGTCGCGCCACCAACATTACGCGCGCGAATTGCTCGACCTTCTCGAGGGTGAAATAAGCCTCCTCGAGCGTCGCGCCGAGCGTCACGGTGCCGTGGTTGGCGAGGAGGAAGGCGTTGTGGTCGCGGAGTTTGGGCCGGATGCTCTCGGGGACTTCCGGCGTCGACGGCGTCGCGTAGGGCGCGAGGGGCACGTTCCCGAAGGTCGCGATTACCTCGGGAAGGACGCATTCGGCGAGGGGCATCCGCGCGACCGCGAAGCCGGTGGCCGTCGGCGGGTGGGCGTGGACGACGCCGTTCACGTCGGGCCGCTCCTTATAGATCTCGAGGTGGAGCAGTATTTCGCTCGAGGCTTCGCGGTGCCCTTCCACGCGGCGGCCCGCGGCGTCCAGGACGACGACGTCGTCGGCCGCGAGGTTCCCCTTACACAGGCCCGCCGGCGTCGCGGCCACGAGGTTGTCGCCGACGCGGCAGCTCATATTCCCGTCCGTCGCGGCGACGAAGCCGCGCTCGTAGCACCGTCGTCCTATTTCGACTATCTCTTTTCGGGCTTGCCAGATATTCATATTCATTCCTCGGCTGGATAAAAAAATAAGCTTTTTATTTCCTTTAAAATTAGTAAGTTGCGTTAATTTGCCTAATATTTTAGTTTAATTAAAATGGGAACGCTTAAGGCGGATATTGGGCACCGTTTGCCGTGCGCGAGACCGGTTACGTAAATATAACATTACGAGCGGAAGTTGGCAAAGGAAAACCCGCCCGGGCGTTGGGCGGGTTTCGCGGTTATCTTTAAACTTACCCGGCGACAACCTTAGCCTTCAAGGATGCGCCGTACGCCGCCGCGGCCCTGAGTCGTTATTTTACTACCGCGAGCCGCTTTACGGCGACCTTATCGCCGGCCTGCAAGCGGTAGACGTAGACGCCCGCGGCCAGATTGCGCGTGTCGAGCGAGGCTTCGTTATCGCCCGCGGCCCGCGGTCCTTCCGCCAGCGTCGCGACTTTGCGGCCGCTCACGTCGAAGACCTCGAGCTTGACCTCGCTCGCTTGGGCCAAGGCGAAAGTAATCGTCGTCGTCCCGCGAGCCGGGTTGGGGTAGTTCTGGCTCAGGCTGAACGACGCGGCCTTGGCCTTACCCTGGGCCTTGACCCCTACCGGGCCGAACCGGTCCTTCGCGCCGCCGAGCGTCACAGCCTCGAGCGTGTAGTTATAGACGGCGCCCGCGACTACCGACGAGTCGAGGTACCGGAACGGCTTTTGGCCGGTTATGAGATGCCGGTTGACCTTTGTCGGAGATGCCGACGCGTCCGCTTCGGCGCGATAGATGTTGAAGCCGGCGTAAATGGTAGTCGGCTCCCAGCTCAGCTCGACCGCGCCGGCCAGCGCTCTCGCCCCGAACTCCTCTATGCCGGTGAAGATTTCCCAATATTTGTCGTAGGCCGCGTCGGCGTTGGCCTGAAGCTCCGCCAGGTTCGCCCCGGCAACGACCGCGAACGCGAACCTCAACTTCTCGTTGT
>WVWN01000021.1:0-559 GCA_011773985.1 Candidatus Zixiibacteriota bacterium
GGTAGTCGCGCTCGTCTACGTCGCCGTCCATCCCAACGTCGCGGTCATAAAAAGGCTCGTCGAGGTAAAAAAATGAACCGCCGGCCTCGGTCGGCGTCCGTATAGAGGCCACCACGAACGGCATTCGTCTCAACGAGCTCCTCGATACGCGCGAAATTTCCGTGTTCCGTTTTAACAAAAATATTGGCATAATGCGCGCATTCGGATTATAATCGTAAATAGGAAATCGAATCTCAGGGGAATCAATTAAGTCCTAAAGGGTAACGGGGCGTAAATGGGAAGGTCAATCAAAATATTAATAATTTATACTTCGTCGGTCGCGGCGGCGGCCGCGGCTAAGAAGATGGTAATCGCAAAACAGATATATTTTTAAATTAAATCGGCTAAGTAACCTCGACGGCGGAAAAGCCGCGAGACAGCGTTAGGAGGAAATAGCAGTGAAATGGTTTAAATTATGCCTGGGCGCCGCGCTTATTTGGTGCGTGGCGGCCGCGACCGCAACTTCAACCAGGACGTGGTGGGAGGTCTCGAGCGAGGGCGTCTTCCCGCGAACCGAGGA
>WVWN01000021.1:600-1935 GCA_011773985.1 Candidatus Zixiibacteriota bacterium
CACTATCTACCAAACCACCGCGCGACTCGGGTACGGCGCGCGGTACGTCTTCGCCGGCTCATATCTAAACGACTGCGCGGCGCAGCTCTTCCCGACCGCCGGCTCCGGGAACTTCGACTGGGAAGTCGAGGCGGGAACGAGAGTATATACGGCCGCGGCTCGAGATAGAGACGCGTTCTGCGCGGCCTTCACCGGCGGCGGCGCGAACGACGTACGGTTCTTCAACGCCGCGTCGTCGACGCCCGTTTGGACCTACACGCCAGCCACGGGCGAGACCGTAAGGAGCGGCCTCGAAGTGGCGCGGGACGGCAGCTTCGTCGCGGCGATAATATCCACGGGAAGCGGCATCGCGCTCCGCATCCTCGACGCCAAAAACGGGGCCGTAATTGACGAAAAGACCGTCAGCGGAACTGGCCAGCGCGGGCCGCTAGTCGTGACGCCGGACGGCAAGTTTATACTATTCCGCGTAAGCACGATGGTCCACGTCTTCGAATTCAGCGCGTCAAAACTTACGTTACGCGAAAGCGTCGACGCCCGCTCCTCGACCGATTGCCACGGCCTATCGCACGACGGCCTATATCTCGTTCACGGCTTCACGACGACGACGGTCCGGCGGTGGACCGGGTCGACGTACGAGGTCCTCTTCGTCCACAGCGAGCCGGGCTTCTACAGCGGCCGCGCCGTCCTCGACGGCGCCGGCCACCTCTACAACGCGTGGTACCGGACCGACTTCAAGCAGGCGCGCATCGTGTGCCACACGCTCCCCTCTTCGACGCCGACGTGGACGTTCAACTACAAAGTCGTGACCGGCTCGTATCAGGATATTATCAACGCACTGGCCGTCGCCGACGACGGCAAATACCTCGTCGCCGCCTCCCTCGGCAACCAGGACAATCTCAACCCGGAGGTCGAGATCTTCAACGGCCTGACCGGCGATTACCTCTTCGGCGTGGACACGCCCGGGTCGATGGCCTGCTGCGACGTCGCGATATCGGGAGACAACGTCTACGCCACCGCCGCCGGCAAACACGTCCACTTCAATCAGATGGGCCGCGGCGGCGACATATACGCGATAAGATTGGACGATGACGTTCCGGTAACCGGCCCGGACGGCTTCGTCGCGAGACGGGCCGGAGCAGCCGTCGACGTATCCTGGTGGGGCAAATGGCGGGACCTGGCCGGCTTCAACCTCTACCGCGGAAGCGACGCGAGCCCCGGCGAGGGACGCGTAAAATTAAACGCGAACCTGATAACCGGCCGCTCGCCCTACGCATTCGTCGACCGCAACGTACGGCCCGGAAAAGGTTACCGCTATTGGCTCGAGGCCGTGGACCT
>WVWN01000036.1 GCA_011773985.1 Candidatus Zixiibacteriota bacterium
CGAAGACGTCGTAGCCCTTGCCGTCGCGGAAGAAGACGGCCCACTGGTTCTCGCGCACGACGAGCTGGCTGCCCAGCTTGATCTCGCCCGAGCCGACCGCGGGCCAACGCTGCACGATGGCCTCGGGGCCCATGTCCATCGATTCGATAACGTCGAATACGGCCACTTAGCTCACCCCCAGGATGGTTTCCTTGCGCTTGTCGAGCTTATCCTCGAACGCGCGGAGCTCCGCCTTGAGCTCGGCGAGGGGTTTTTTGACGTCGCCGCCCGCGGCCGCGACGGCCTCGGCCTTCGCCAGGATGCCGTCGATGGCCTTCGCCAGCGCCTCGTCGTACTCGTAAAGGCGGTCGAGCGCCTCCTCGTCCACGCGCGCGGCGTCGAAGAAGCCGGCGTAGCCGTACGAGGCGAACCCCAAACGGTCGACGACGTTCTCGAAGATGAGGTCGACGCGGTCGACGTCGTCGAGGCGGTCCAGCTTCGATTCCTCCACGAGTTTGTCGCGGACGCGCTGGATTTTTTTCTTGCCTTCGCGCAGCCGGCCCGCGAGATGCTCGCGCAAGAGCTTATCCGCCTCGCGCCGCGTTTCCTTCTCGACGTAGCCGCGGTACCCCGGGACGTACTTCATCATCCACTCTACCATCCCGCGGCGTTTCGCGGCCACTTCGTCCCGATAATCCATAGCTCACGCTCCCTTTTTGAAACGCCGGCGTGATCCGCACGTTTCCACGTTTAGCGCGGAAATATGATTCGACCGCCGGCTAAAACGTTTTCCGCGCGGCCGGGAGAGCCGTCCCGGGCCAGCCTAGCCGAGTTCCTTAACGAGCGCTATCCGCCGGCGCCCGGCCTTCATCCCGAACGACGCCGCCAGCCTCGCCGCGGCGACGTTCTCCTCGCGGACTTCGCATTCCACGACGTGCGCGCCGCCCTCGAGCAAGACGTGAAGCGCGTGCTTCAAAAGTTTCAAGGCCAGGCCGCGGCGGCGCGCCTCGCGCCGCGTGCCGACGTGCTGCATATACGGCTTGCCCTCGCGGTCCGTGGTGAATAGGAACGCCAGTACGCGGCTACCCTCGACGTAGGCCAGCGAGGCCCAAGGGCCCCACTGCGATTGCGTGATGAGCGCGTGGAGGTCGTCCTGCGTGCGCGGCATTTCCGGGAAGCACTCGTTGAACGCGTCGGTTACCTCGCTCAGCGGCACGTTGACGACGGGGACGACGTTCTCGTCTTCGGGCGCCTCCATCGGCTCGTCGCCCCGCACCCAGGATATTATCCTCCCTGCCTCTTTCAGGCCGAAGCTCTTCGCGAACTCGACGAAACGCTCGTCCTCCTCCGGCGTCTCCGGCGCCAAAAGGCGCTTCAGCCCCAACGCCCGGGCGTTCGCCTCCCAGGTTTCCATCAACGTCCGCCCGATGCCGAGGCGCCGCGCGCTCTCGTCCACGGCGATAAGGCAGATCGTGGCGTTGCCCTCCTCGCGGTAATTGTGGAACGCCAACGCGCCGCGTATCTCGCCGGCCGCTTCCGCGACCACCGAGCCCTCGCGGCACGCCCGCGGGTGCAGGAACGCCATGCGCTGAAGCTCGAGGGAACTCGTCGGCCACCCGGGCGGCGCGAACTCGGGCTTATTATTTTGGACAAGTTGCCACACGGCCCGGAGGTCCGCTTGTTCCATGGGCCTGACGTTAACCGCTTCCATAACCGACCCCGCTTTTGATGCCCGCCATTTAAGTCAGGATAAAATAATATATTAACCGCGGCGCCGCAAGGCCAATAAAATTCTTCCGCCGAAACCGCGGCCCGCTAGCGCGGCGCCGGCTTGTTCCACGTTACGCTGGCCAGCGCCTTGTCCGAAGCCTCGTAGCTTTCGCCGTCGCCCGCGCTCGCGACCAAGAACACGACGAAGCGCGACCTGGCGGGGTAAGCCCACCAATCCTCGATAGCGTCGTAAGGAATGAACAGCGTGTTGCCGTAAACCGGGTTTTGAAAGTTCGAATATAACTCGCCCGTCCCGCGGCCCGTAAAACGGTCCAGCCGGTCCGCGGGAACCAAAAATACCACGTAGCCGCCGTCGGCGCCCGGCACCGCCTCCCAAGATACGTCGAGCCCTTCCGGGCCGGCCTCGACCGATACGGCCGGCGCCTCGAGCTTACGTACGGCGAGGCCGGGACACGCCGCCGCCGTCGCCGCCGCGCGGTTGCCCTGACTATCCTCGGCCCATATCGTCACCTCGCCGTCCGCCAAACGCGCGAGGTCGGCGCCGCGGTACTCGCGGCTGAAGGTGTATACGCCGTCGCCCGCGGCGTCGTCCGGCGGCACGCCCTCGTCGGCGAGTTCCACCTCCTCGCCGTCGGGCAGCGTGGCCCAAACGCGCTCGAGATTAAAATCGCGGTCGCGCGCCGCGGCTGACACGGTAAGCACCGCCCGCGCCTCGCCCCCCGCGGTCGCGCCGAAGTTATGCAGGCGCGCGTTCGCCGACGACAGCGACGGGCCGTACGTCAATCGTATCTCCACGCCCCGCGCCGAGGCGGCCGACACGTCGACCAACCCCTCCGCCACGCCCTCCGGCTCGCCCGTGCGCCAACGGCCGTCGCCGTCTTCGTCGAGATTGGCGGCCACCGCGTACGCCCCCGGCGCCAGCTTAGCCAAGGTAAAAAGGCCCGCCTTGTCCGTGGTCGCCAGCGCGCACGGCCCCTCGCCCCCGGCCGGCGTCGCCTTCACGAGCGCGCCCTCCGCCGGCAGCTTCTCGAACCATATAATCCCTTCGATCTTCCGCGCCGGCCTCGGCGCCGCCGTAACTTCAAACCGTACGTCGAAGAGCTCGCCCCAGTTCCCGGCGGCGTCTTTGGCGTGGAAGTAGGCGACGTGCTCGCCTCTCTTCTTCACGCCCAACCGCCCGAGGTCCATAACGTATCGTTCGGCCGTCGCGCGCGAGCTCGCCCCCCACGCGGCGCCGACCGGGAACAGCTCGACGCCCGTGCCGTCGGACCAGATTTCGTCGAAAAAGACCTCGGCCGCGACTACGGCCGAACCCTCGGCGTCGGCAAAGGAGGCGCGGACGTAGCAGGCCCGCTGGCCCCTCGTCGGGCTCGGCGACAACGCCGCCTCCTCGACGTCGGGGCCGGACACGTCCGCGCGGCTAAGTACCACTTCTACGTTCTCCAAACTCGCGCCCGCGAGCAGGGTCGGCAAGGGGGCCGCTTTACCCTCCGAAAAGCCGTAGCCGCCGACGAACTCGTTCCTCCCGTCGCCGTCCTCGTCGACCGCGGCGACCACGTGGTAGGAAGCCACGGCCTCCGAGTTCGGCGGCGCGCCCGCCAAGACGAAACTCCCCTCGTCGCCGGCCTCGGCGTAGCCGACGACGCGCGCCCCTTCCGCCACCGGGTCCGGCGAGAGCGACAGCCTAACCTCGACGCCCGCCGGCGAAACCCCTTCCTCGAGCACCCGAACCCAGCCGTTAATAGTTACTTCTTCCTTATCCTCGATGGTGGTAAACGAAAAACGGCTTTCGCGGTAAAGCGGATTGCCTGCGAGGTCCGCGCAGGTATCCTTCACGACGACGGTGTACCGGGTCGCGTAATCCAGTCGGCGCGCGGCCCTGAAGCGGAGCCGATGCCCCTCGAAGCCCCCCTCGACGGCGACCTCCGCGTCCAAATCGTCGTACAGGGCTATTAGGTCGGCGATGACGGGCTGAGGCGCCATAACGTCGGTGAATTCTACTAAAATCTCCGGAAACAAACCGACTTGCTCGGCGCCGTCCGCGGGGAAGGTTGCCGCCACAGCGGGTGCTTTCTCGTCCTTCTTTTTCGAACCTTTGAAGTCCTTACTGTTGCCGCGCTCAATGCGGTTGCCGCCGGAGGCGTCGGCGACGTTGCGCGCGACGAGCGTGTATTCGGCGCCGGCCTTTTGGCTAGCGGTAACGAGCGTGACCGCGTCCGCCCGGGTGACGACCGCGGCCTCGACCGGAAGCGCTCCCCCGGCTTCGTCGCGAATGAAATAATTGCCGGCGTCGCGGACCGTCGTCTCGTCCATCGCCTCGGAGAAGTATACGTCGAGGTGGTTGGCGTCGACGGTCTCGACCTTCTTGAGCCGCGGCGGCTCGTCGTCCTCGACGCGCTCGCGACCCGGCGGAACGCCGACGCGGGCGCAGTTTACTAAGGCGCAGGCCGCCACGAGCGTCGCGACGTATATCCAGCCTTTCATTTCGAATCCCGCCGCGGTTGGCACCGCGGGCAATAATAGGTGCTGCTGCCCTTGCCGGGCCACGACCTCAACCGAACGACCTCGGTACCACAATCGCGGCATCCTTCGCGGCCGTGGACGGCGAGGTAGTACCCGAAATCGCCGCTCGCGCCGGTGGGCGTTACGTAGTCGCGAAAGGAGGTCCCGCAGGCCTTAATGGCTTTATTCAACACGACCTTCGTCGCGCGGTGGACGCGGCGCAGCTCGTCGCGCGAGAGAGCCGCGGGTCGTGCCTTCGGGTGGATGCCGGCGCGGTGCAGGACTTCGTCGGCGTAGATGTTGCCGATGCCCGCGATTATTCTCTGGTTTAATAAAACCGACTTGAAGGCGCCGCGGCGGCCGCCGACGCGCTCGCGGAACTCGCGCCAGCTCACCTCGAGCGCGTCCGGCCCGAGCCGTGCCTCGCACCAGGCCGCGACCTCGACCGCGGGCGCGAGCATCGTCGTCGCGACGCGGGAACGCGTCAGGCGGCCAAGGCGCCGCGCGTCCACGTATATTAAATCGAAACCGCCCAGTTTCAGAATAAGGTGGGTATGCTTCGGCAGCGGGGCCGCGGGGCGGCGTCGGAGCTGGCCGCTCATTCCCAACGACACGAGCAGCGTCGTCCCGTCGTCGAAATGGACGAGGACCTTCTTTCCCCGCCGCGCCACCGCGGCGACGCGCGCGCCGACGGGGTACGCCGCCGAGCGCTCGCAAATCCCCTTCGTCAAACAGCGGGCCGCGAGGAGACGCCGACCCCGCACCAACCCGTCCAAGCCGCGCGCGATGGTCTCGGCCTCGGGGAGCTCCGGCATTTACGCTCTATCTCCCCGCAACTTTCCGACGAGGAAGCTCAGGCCGTCGAACATCTCGCGTCTGATATACTCGTCGAGGCCCGCGACGATTTCGGCCGGCGCCGCCGGGTTGTCGAACAGCGCGGTCCCCACTTGGACGGCCCGGGCGCCGGCGAGGACGTACGCCACGGCCGCCTCCCACCCGTCCACCCCTCCGGAAGCGATTATATCGGCGCCCGTGGCCTTATAAACAAGGTGAACGAGGCGCAGGTTTATGGGGCGTATCGCGGGGCCGGAGAGGCCGCCGTAAACGTTCCCCAGGACGGGCCGCCGCGCGCTGGCGTCTATCGCCATCGCCGGAACCGTATTCGCGATCGTGAGCGCGTCCGCGCCGCCGTCGAGCGCGGCCTTCGCGACAGGTATTATGTCCGTGACCATCGGCGCGAGCTTCACCCACAGCGGCTTAGTCGTTTCATCCCGGCAATCTTCGACCAGCGCCCGAAGGCCTTTGGCCCTCGCGCAAAAGGCCGCGCCGCGCGCCTTCACGTTTGGACAGGAGACGTTGAGCTCGAGGGCGTCCACGCGGCCCTCGCCGTCGAGCGCCGCGACCACGTCGCGGTACTCGCCCGCCGCCTTGCCCACCACGTTCGCGACGACCTTGCACGGCAAATCATCGAGCGCCGGCAGCTTCTCGCGAACGTAGACGTCGAGGCCAACGTTTTCAAGGCCGACGGCGTTGATGACGCCCGCGGGCGCCTCGGCAAGGCGGGGCGGCGCGTTGCCCGGCCACGGCTCGCGCGAAACCCCTTTCAGGACGACCGCGCCCAACGCGTCGAGGTCCACCAGCTCGAGCCACTCGTCGCCGTAGCCGGCGCACCCGGAGGCGAGCACGACCGGCGTCGCCAGCTCGAGCCGGCCCGCGGTTACGCTCGTCGGCGCGCTCAAACCTTACCCTCCAGCCGATTCCAATCCACTAACGACGCGTCGACGAGAGGCCCCTCCTCGCACGCGGCGATATAAGAACCCTCCGGCTCGCGCGCGGCCACCGCGCACGAACGGCACGCGCCGACGCCGCACGCCATCCGCTCCTCCATCAGAACGTACAAGCGCGCGTCCTCGCTAAGGATTTTATGGAGCACTACGTACATCGGCCTCGGCCCGCAGGCTATCACCGTCTTCGGATAAGCGGGTAGCTCTTCCTCCAACACCGCGGAAATTAGTTTATCTTTAACCGAGGGCACCCCCGGCAAGTATTCGGTCGCCAAACCTTTATGGCCGCTCGAGCCGTCCTCGGTCACGAAAATAGCCTCGACGCCTAACTCCGCCAGACGAGCCCTGGCGTACAGTTGGGCCGCAACCCTGGCGCCGTATAAAAGCGCAACCTTCCGCCCGGAACGCGCGCCCTCTGCGAGCGCGAAGAAAACGCCCGCTACGCCGATGCCGCCGGCGACGAAGAGCGCGTCCGCGGGGACGTCGAACCTCTGGCCGAAGGGGCCGGTGAGGTCGAGGTTCTCGCCCGGGACGAGGCAGCATATCCTCGCGGTGCCGTCGCCTACCGGCCTGACCAGTAACGCGAGCTCGTCTCCACGGGCGTCGAATACCGACAGCGGCCTACGAAGGATAAAATCGCCCCCCGGAACCTTAACCAAAACGAACTGAAAAGGGCGAGCCGCCGCGGCGATACGCGGGGCGCTGAGGCGGAGGAGGCGCGCGTCGCCGTCGGCTTCGTTGGCCACTACGGCCGCGATTTCCCGTGTATGCGCCATTTTTAAGTGCGCGCGCGGTAGAGCATCGCCAGGCCGAGCAAGCCGAACAAGGTGTCGGGGAGGAACGCCGCGACGAGCGGCGGCAGCGTCCCGTTTTGGCCGAAGGCGCGGCCCACCGCGAGCGCGCCCCACAACATGAAGCCGAGGAGTATGGCGAGGCCGAAGCCGTAGGCGAGGCCGGCGCGGTGACTCTGCAAAGCAAGCGGCGCCCCCAGGAATATAACGATGAAGTTGGCAAGCGGCACCGATATCTTCAGGTACAGCTCGACGCGTTCCTTGGTGGCGTCGACGCCCGACGACTCGAGGTTGGAGATCTGGGTCGCGAGCTCGTCGAACTTCATCGTCTCGGCGTCTTTGTCCTCCCGCATGAAATCGGCGGGC
Organism: Candidatus Zixiibacteriota bacterium; assembly: GCA_011773985.1. GTDB lineage: Bacteria > RBG-13-66-14 > B26-G2 > WVWN01 > WVWN01 > WVWN01. The sequence continues at coordinate 7,154 of WVWN01000036.1, forward strand.
GTTTCCGGTACGTCGAAGTATTTCTTATCGAAGTAAGATACTTTAATTTCGCCCCCGCCGCGGAAGGTCCGCACCGAGCCGTCCCGGAACTGCCAGCGGTCGCCGCGCCACACCGCCTCCCGCGCTACGATCAAACGACGGAGCTCGCCCGCCTCGGACTTCTCCACGACGCGGACGTCTCGCATCTGGTTGCGGATGCCGTCGAAGACGCGGACGTAGTAGAACCGGCCCCCCCGGCCGCGGTAAGCGAGGTTGATGCGGCGGATGGTCTTCAACAGCGGCAGCCTCTTTACGTAAACCGTCTCTATCTCCGTCTTCTGCGTATCGGCGTACGGGACCACGGTCTCGCCGAAGGCGAAGACCCCCGCGCTGATTATAAACCCGAGCAAGATAACCGGAAACATAACGCGCCTCAGGCTTAGGCCCGCGGCCGTCATCGCCGTAATCTCGAGATTCCGGGAGAGCGTCCCCAACGAAAACAGGACCCCCAAAAGAACCGCGATCGGGTTTATCCACTTGACGATGTAGGGAATCATGAAAAGGTAGTACTTGACTATTATCCCCAAGGGGACGTCGTACTCGAGGAACTTCGAGACTTTTTCGAAGAGGTTTACGACGAGGAAAATGGCGATAAAGGCGAAGAGGGCGACGAGCCACATGCGAAAGAACTCGGTCGACAGGTAGCGGTCGAGGATGCGGGGCCCGACTCTCACCGCGGCCCCTTAGCCTCCGCGCGCGCCTCTTCCTCGCGGGCCCACCGCGGCCGCCGCTTCTCCAAGACGTGCCGAATCACCGGCCAGCGTCGCACGTCGAGGTAGCGGAGGCCGGGGACCGTCACCATACCGTGGACCGAACGCGCGAGCAGCCAGGCCCCGAGGCCCGTGAGCAGGATATTGGGCAGCCACATCGCGAGAAAGGGCGGCATCATGCCGCGGTCGCCGAAGGCCTCGCCCGCAAGAAGCATTATGTAATATACGAGGAAAAAGCCTATCGAGAAGCTGAACCCGGCGCCCTTGCCGCCCCGGCGGACGATCACGCCCAACGGCGCGCCCACCAAGATCAACGCGGCGCAGGCGAACGGTATGGCCGTCTTCTTGTATATCTCCACCAGGTACTCGTTTTGGCGCCGCCGCAGCGTGTCGATTTGCTGAAGTTTGTATTTCTCCTCCACGAACGTCGCCGCCGGCTCCGCCCGCGCCATCGCGATACCCTCGCCGAGCTTCTTCACCGCGGCGCGCATCTCCGCGGTCGTCATCTCGCGGTCGCCCTTGGCGGCGTGGGCCGTGCGGACCAACGCCGAGTCGAACTCGAGGTTGACGAGCTGTTTGTCGAAGCGGAGACGCCGGTAGGTATCGGGGGTGTCGGCCGAGACCTCGTGCATCTCGCCGTCGTAGAGCTCGAGGACGACGAGGCCGCGGACGTTGCGCGAGGCGACGAGGCCGCGCTCGGCGACGATCGTGCTCTTGAGGCGGCCCCCCTCCATCTGGAAAATGGTCACGTTGCGCATCTCGCCGGACCGGTCGTCCATCTTCTCGATGTAAAGCTCGTAGCCCGGGAAATCCTGGATGAAGACGCGCTCCCGGAGCTCGAGGTCGGGCCGCTTCATCCCTATGGAGAGCATGAGGTCCTTGAAGCGGAGGTTGGAGGCGGGGACGACGCGGTCGATGAAGAAGTACATGCCGACGGCGGCCATAAGGCCGGCGACGAGGACCGGCCAGATAAGCCGGTAGAGGCTCACGCCTGCGCCCTTGAGCGCCGTTATCTCGTTGTCCGAGGACAGTCGGCCGAAGGCCATCAGCGACGCGACCATCACCGCCATCGGGACCGTCATCGCGAGGAGCGAGGGCAGAAAGTAGGAAAAAAGCTCGCCCACCGTCAGCACGTCGACGCCCTTGGAGATGATGAGCTCCATCATCTTGAAGATGCGCGCGAGGAGCAACACGAGCGTCGCCGTGAAGACGGCGAAGACGAACGGCCCCACGTGCTCGGCCAGTACGTATCGGTGGAGGATTTTCATAAACGACGCCTAATCTAGGAAGTATACAATAAAGCCGCGGCCCGGTAAAGGTCAAAGGCCGCGGCCTTGCGTTTCACCCGAATTTCGGCTATTTAAACAACGCCTTCACGCGGCCGAGGGAGGCGGGCGCGACGGCGGTGACGTCCTTGAAATACTGGATGCGGTAATTTTCCGTATCAGCGACGTAAACGTACGCGCCGTTCCCCGTAACCGCGACGCCGCAAAGGTAAGTGAATTGGCCGTTGCCGAAGCCGCGCCGGCCCCACTTGCCGAGGAAGTAGCCAACCGAGGTGAAGTATTGGACGCGGTGGTTCCACGAATCGGCGACGTAAACGTACGCGCCGTTCGCCGTAACCGCGACGCCGCAAAGGTAAGTGAATTGGCC
>WVWN01000088.1 GCA_011773985.1 Candidatus Zixiibacteriota bacterium
CGTCGGGCCTTTAAACGCCGGCGGACGGGAAGGCGATAATATGAAAGCCGTTTCGATCGTCGCGATAGTCGCGTGGGGGACCGCGGTCGGCGGAGCAGATGCCGACACGGTCTATTACGCGCGCGCGTACACGGACCCGAGCCGCCTAATGGCCGACCTCGCGCGGTACGACTTCGACGTCGCCGACGCGGCCGGCGAGTACTTCGGCCTCATCGCCTCCGCGGAAGACCTCGCCGCGCTTGAGCGTGAGGGAATTTCGTACGATATCGTAAAGGTTATCGACACGGCCGACGCGCCGCCGTCCGAATACACCGAGTACGACGAAATGGTCCCTATGCTCCAGAACTTGGCCAAAACGTATCCGAACATTTGCGCCCTTTACGATATCGGCGACACCTGGGAGAAGCGCGAGATCTGGGCCCTGAAGATCTCGGACAACGTAACGACGCACGAGGCCGCCGAGAAGGACATACTGATAGACGGTAACCACCATGCCCGCGAGATAATGACGGTCGAGGTCCCGCTCCACCTCGCCAAACAGCTCTGCGAAAAATACCCCGCCGACCCGGACGTGAAGTCGATAGTCGAAAACGTCGAGACCTGGATAATACCGATGCTCAACCCCGACGGCCACAATCACGTATTCAAAGTTTACAATATGTGGCGGAAGAACCGCCGCGATAATGGCGGTGGCATCTACGGCGTCGACCTCAACAGGAATTACGATTACCAATGGGGCAAGGTCCCGGGGTGCAGCCACGACCCGAACGCCTCTACCTATTGCGGCCCCTACGCCTTCTCGGAACCCGAGATGGTCGCGGTTCGCAATCTCCTCAACGACGCGGCGCACCAATTCAGATACGCCCTCAATTACCACTCGTCCGGGCGCTACTGCATATATCCTTGGAACCACGACTACGGCCACCCGCCGGAGCCCGACTACACGTACTTTAAAAACGTCTCGGCTTACCTACTCGAGACCTTGTCCGGGTGGCGCCACGGCAACTTCTGGGAGACGCTTCGCTACCTGGGAAGCGGGACCGCCTGCGATTGGGAGTACGACGGCAAGGGCCACGCCAAATGTTGGGGCTTCACCTTCGAGATCGACCGAGAGTTCCAACCCCCCGCCTACCAGATACCCATCACCTGCGCCGAACAATACCCGGTGCTGATTAAACTCCTGAAGCTCGGCTTTTCGGAGCTGCCCGTCAACGTAACGTCGTTCCGGGCCGAGGGCGTCGAGGGCGGCGTGGCGCTCCGCTGGGAGGTCGCGAACGAACGCGGCCTCGCCGGCTTCAACCTCTACCGCCGGCCGGTCGCGCCGGGCCCGGCGGTCCCCGATTACCTCAAGTTAAACCGGACGCTCATCGCGGGACGTTCGCCTTACAACTACGTCGACCGCGAGCTGGAGGCAGGCCGCGACTACGAGTACCTGCTCGAGGGCGTCGACCTCAACGGCGGCACGGCCACCTTCGGGCCGGTGCGGGGGCGCGCGCCGGGCAAGGCCCTCGCGAAGGCCGCGGCGTTGCACCAGAACCGGCCCAACCCGGCGCGGGGCGCCACCACCATAACGTTCGAGCTTGCCGCAGCGGGCGAGGCCAGCTTGGAGGTCTACGACTGCGCGGGCCGGAAAGTGCGGACCCTCTACGCGGGTCACGCGGGCGCCGGCGCGCACGAGCTCAGCTGGGACGTGACGGACGAGGGCGGCCGGCCGCTGGCGCCGGGCGTCTACGTATACCGCCTCCGCGCGGGCGGCGAAACGCTGAGCCGGCGGATGGTCGCGGCCCGTTAAAATAGAGAAAGCGGCCCGGCGGCCACCCCGAAGGCCCGACGGCGCTCGAGGC
>WVWN01000060.1:0-13586 GCA_011773985.1 Candidatus Zixiibacteriota bacterium
GTGTTGGCGTCTTACGAAGTGGTGGGACTATACCGCCGCGCCCGCCGACGACGGACGTCTCGGCGTAGCGCCCACGTCGGTCGGAAGAATCTTGGCGTTGTTCCGTTAACCAGATTAGGGAGGCCTTAACATGAAGAAAATGGTAACCTTAGCCGCGGCCGTCGCGCTCCTCGCGTTCGCCTGCGGCGAGGAGGAGGGCGTGACGCCGCAGGAGCCGGAGCGCCCCGAGGCCACGTCGCCGGCTAACGTCCTCAAAAACGTCGAGCTCGCCTTCAACAACCGCGACGTCGACCTCCTCAAGGCCATGCTGAGCACGACCTTCGTCTTCTACTTCGACCCGGACGACGTGGGCCAGAACCCGCCGGGGAGCCAATACCGTATCCCGGAGTCTTGGTCTTATACGGAATTTTGCGCGGCGGCTGAGAATATGCTCGAGAAAGCGTATTCGCTGTCGTTTACGATATACGCCGAAAAGGTTGGTTCCCCTCCGGCGGGCGCGAACAAGTACCGCGCCGAGGGCGTCAAGCTTAAATTCTTGCTTATGGTCGACGAGCTAAACGGGTACCACGTAGACCAAGGCTATTTCAACTTCGAATTCGAACGTTACGAGGCCGCCGGCGGGAAAAGTTTTTGGCGCTTGGTTAAATGGTGGGATTTTACGGCCTACCCCTACGGAGACCGGGCCACCCCCGTGCCCGCTTCGTTCGGAAAGGCGCTGGCGCTATATTTTAAAATATGAAAGATAAAATTCAGGCAATACTTACGGTCGCCGTTGCCGCCACGGCCCTAGCGGCCGCCGCCGCGGCTCGAGCCGAAGCCCCGCTCGTCCGCCACCTTAAAATAGAGGGCGTCGTCAGCCCCATCATGGCCGAATTCCTGGTCGAGGGCATAGAGGAGGCGGAGGAGGACGGCGCTTCCCTCGTCGTCGTCTCGCTCGATACCCCCGGCGGCCTCGACCCGTCGATGCGCAAAATTATCAAGAAGATTCTGGCGTCGAAAGTGCCGGTCGCGGTATACGTATCGCCTCCTGGCGGCCGGGCCGCGAGCGCCGGGACCTTCATCACCCTCGCCGCGCACGTCGCCGCGATGGCACCCAACACCTCCATCGGCGCGGCGCACCCGGTTACGCTCGGCGCGGGCGGCGAGGGCGCGGACGAGGCCATGGTGGAGAAAATAACGAACGACGCCGCCTCCTACATCAAGAGCCTCGCGCGGCGCCGCGGCCGCAACGAGAAGTGGGCCGAACTCGCCGTCCGCAAGTCGGCGTCGCTCTCCGCCGAGGACGCCGTGACGGAGAACGTCGTCGACTTCGTCGCCGAAAACCTCGACGAGCTGTTGAAGAAAGCCGACGGCCGGAAAGTAAAGGTCGCGGGCCGGACGATTCCCGTTAGGACGAAGGGCGCGCGCGTCGAGGAGCTGACGCCGGACTTCCGCCAGCGCTTCCTCGCCGTCGTGACGAACCCGAACGTCGCGTACCTCCTCCTCATCATCGGCTTCTACGGCCTCATCTTCGAGCTCTCCAACCCGGGGTCCATCCTGCCGGGCGTCGCCGGCGGCATCTGCATCATCCTCGCCTTTTACGCGCTATCCACGCTGCCCGTGAATTACGCCGGCGTGGCGCTCATAGTCTTCGCGATAATCCTTTTCCTCGCCGAGATAAAGATAACCAGCCACGGCCTGCTCGCCGTGGGAGGAACGATTTCAATGCTCCTGGGTTCGATTCTACTCATCAGTACGCCCGCGACGTACCTTAGGATATCCTGGGCCGTCATCATACCGGCGGTGGTCACGACGGTGCTATTCTTCTTGTTCGCCGTCGGGATGGGCCTGCGCGCGCAGCGCCGCAAGCCCACCACGGGCGACAAGGGGATGGTGGGCGAACGGGGCCGCGCCGTAACCGCGGTGGGGCCGGCGGGAGGCCAGGTCTTCGTCCGCGGCGAATACTGGAAAGCGAGCGCGGCCGAGGATATCCCCGCGGGTGCGCTGGTGGAAGTCACCCGCGCCGACGGCCTGATCGTCGAAGTCCGCCGCGCCGAAGAATAGACTCGCCGCGGCGACCGCCAAGCTGACGACGCCTTATGGCTCACCTCCACCTCCCGGACGGCGTGCTGCCGTTTTACCTTTGGGCCGCCGGCTACGTCGTCGTGGCCGTCGGCCTGCTGCTCCTTTGGTTCAAGTTCCGCCGCGCGCGCAACCTGCCCGTCTTCGCCCGGGCGGGATTCTTCGCTGCGCTGATGGTCGTCGCGATGTCGTTTTACGTCGCGCCGCTCGGCTACCACCCGAACCTCGCGGCGTTGGCGGGCATCGTGGCCGGGCCGGCCGCGGCCCTTCTCGCCTGCTTGTTCGCCAACGTCATCCTGGCGCTCCTGGGCCACGGCGGCGTAACGGTAGTGGGCCTGAACACGCTGACGCTGGGCGTCGAGGCCCTCGTCGCCTCGGTGCTCTTCGGCTCGGCCGCTTTCATGAAGGCGACGTGGCTTCGCGCGTTCGGCGCTACGGTCCTCGCCCTCGCCGCGGCCACGGCGCTGGCCTTCGCCGTCGTCGCGGTAGGTACGCGGGACTTCGGCCAAATAGTGGAGCGAGGCCGCGGCGGCGTAATCGAGTTCCAACTGCTCGAGCGAAATGAACCCGCCGAGCGCGAAAGCGGAAGCGGCGCCGGGCGTGGGGAAGTATCGCTCGCGCGCCTCGCGGCCCTCTTCTTCGGCCTCGGCGCCGTCGGCTGGGCGCTGGAGGGCGCGGTGACGGCGGCGGTATGCGCCTACCTTAGGAAAACGGCGCCGCGGCTTTTCCCGCGGGCAACGTGATGTTCTTCGAAGACCTCGACTATTGGGCGACGACGGGACGCGGCTGGCTGCACCGCGTACCCGCGCAGGTCAAGTTGCTCTGGCTCGGCGGCGTGGTCGCGTCGCTCGTACTCGTATACGAATTCGTTTTTTACGCCGCCCTTTACCTTCTGCTCATTTCGTTCCTGCTCACGGCGCGTTTGCCGGTCCGGCGGCTCCTCGCGGCGTCGGCCTACCCGTTGATTTTTCTGGCGCTCGTGTTTCTGAGCGTACGGGGCCTTACGCCTTTCGCCGTGCTGTACTTCGCGGTGCGGGTCTCGGCGGTGGCGCTCTCGGTGCTCCTGATTGTGGCGACGACGCCGCTGCCTCGGCTCCTCGCCGCGGTACGCTTCCTCCCGAAATTCATGGCGGCGGGGCTTTTCCTGAGCTATCGTGCCATATTCATCCTCGCCGCGGTCGCGAGGGACGTACGGACCGCGTACCGCCTGCGGGGCGCGCCCGGGTGGCGGCGGCCGCGGCGGTTCGTAAGCAACACGGGGCGCGCGGTAGGGCACGTCGTCCTCGCGGCGTTGGAGCGCTCCGAGAACGCCGCCGCGGCGCTGAGGGTCCGGGGTTTCGATGGGCGAATACACCTCTGAGCCGGTTGTATCGGTCCGGTGCGCCCGCCATATATATCAAGACCGGACGGAGGTCGACATCTGCGGCCTCGACTTCGAAATATTTGCCCGAGAAAGGGTTGCGGTTCTCGGCCCCAACGGCTGCGGCAAGACGACGCTACTAAAACACGTCCTGGGGATGCTCGAGCCCGTCGAGGGGGAGGTGAGCGTATTCGGCGTAAATCCGGCGCACGACTTCGGCCGGCTCGTGGGGCGCATCGGCGTCGTGCTCCAGAACGTGGACGAACAGATCCTCGGGCCCACGGTGTTCGACGACGTCGCGTTCACGCCGCGGAATTTGGGTACGCCGCGCGAGGAGGTCGACCGGCGCGTCCGGGACGTCCTCGCCGCGCTTAAGATTGAGAAGCTCGCGCGCAAAATCGTCCACTACGTATCCGGGGGCGAGAAGAAGCTGGTGGCGCTCGCGGGCGCTTTGGTAACGCGGCCCGAGTTGCTTATACTCGACGAGCCGCTCGAGTGGCTCGACCCGATGGCCCGCGAGCGCGTCGTTTCCTATTTAAGAAAAATAAACGAGGAGCGAGGGACGACGCTGATTTTCGCGACGCACGAGGTGGCCGCGGCGCGCGAGCTCGCGACGCGCGCGTATTTGATGAAGGCCGGAGGAGAGCTGGGGGCCGCGGGGCGCGTGCCGGCGCTGCTCGCGCGCGCGGACCTTGCCGAATATAATCTGGTTGGGCAACGAGAATAGCGCGCATACGAATAAGAAGGAGGAGGACAAATGGGGCGTGTTAACATTACGTTGGCGGCGGCGCTATGCGCCGCGGCCATAAACGCGTGGGCGGGGAGCATACCGAACGCCACCGACGAGGGCGCGCTGCGCCTCGGGCCGATGGCGGTAGCGGCGTTCGGGCCGTCCGCAACCTTCGGCGGCGGGGGCGCCTTCTGGACCCAGTACGACGGCTCCTGGTTCGCCGTCGACATCCGCTTCGGCGGCCACGTACTGAAGCCCGAAAACGGTACGACGACGTCAGTCCGATGGGAAAATGAATATTGGATGTATCCCTTCAAAGGGAAATTCCGACCCTATTTGGCGCCCGCCGCCGGCTTGGTCTACTACGCTTACGACTACGAAGAACCTTGGTGGGGCGGGCGAGAGCGCCGCGAGCGTTTCCTCCCCTTGGTAGCTGGTTACTTCGGCGTCCGCTTGAACTCGCCGTCGTCGCCTTTCTACTTAACCTTTGACGGCGGTTATAAATACGTCGACGACGACGGCTTCGGGACGATCCGGAACCGTTACTTCTTCGGCCTAATGGAAACGGTGGCGCTCCGCGCGGGTTTTGAAGCGGCGTTCAGATTCGACGAAGCGGAATTCGGTTACGGCTTAGTGGACGTCGGCCCGTGTTTTAGCTTCTGACAAGGGTTTATTTAAAATAATATCAAAGGAGGCCCATGGCTAAAAAAGCTCTTGTCCTCATAGGCATCGGCGCGGCGGGGACATTTGCCGCGGCCGCCCGCGCCCAGGACTTCGAACACGGCCACCTCGTGGGCGGCGCCTTCGGCGCCACCTCGTACGAAGCCACGGCAGCGGTGGCCGGTCAGCTCGAGCGGTCGTACAAAGTAGGCTTTCACTTCGACGCCGACTTCTACCGCAACGACGGCTACCTCACCCACCTCGTCACCTTCGACTACGCCGCGACTGAGAGTTACGCGGGGGAACCCATTAAAATCTTCGACTTCAATTACAACTCGCCTATCTATTTCACGCCGGGGCCGCTCCGCCCGGCCGTCAGGCCGTTCTTCGGCGCGCGCTTCGCAACCGGCGATAAGGGCGGCTCGCTCGGGCAACTCGGCATTCTGGGCGGCGTACGCTTCAGGCCGTCGCCCACGAAATGCATTTTCTCGGACATCTACTTCGGTTGGCGCGGCCGGTACGGCAGCCTGGCCTACGAAAGGGCGGAGGAACCCGAGGGGTGGAAGAGCGGCTTCGCTTTCCGGAACGCCAACACGATCGAAATCGTCAAGCCGCTATGTATTTACATAACCGCGGCTCTGGATTACGATTTTACTAAAATCGCACCGGCACCGGCCACCGTGAAAGGCGAAAGCGAAAGCCGCAAACCTACGTTCAGCGGCGCCTTCGGCCCGGCGTTCTTCTTCTAACGGCGTAACGGGCCTCGCCTTAAATCGTATAATTTGTATCAGTAACGGCGCCGAGGCCGCGCCCTTGCCGGTAAGCGTCCCTCGCCGAACGCCCCAAAGAGGGCCCCACGGCTTTTCCCACCCGCCCTACCCTCAATGGAACTTAACTATCTCTTAGCCGACACCCACGTCCACCTCGAGCACGACGACTTCGCCGCGGACGTCGACGACGTCGTGTCCCGCGCAAAGGATGCGCGCGTCCGATATATGGTAGTGCCGGCGTGCGCGGCCGCGGATGCGGCCCGGGCCCTCGAGCTCGCGCGGCGCCACGACGGCATATATCTCGCCGCGGGCCTCCACGCCAATTGCGGCTTGCACCTCGACAACGCTCAGGCCGCCGGCATCGAAGAGGCACTCGTGCGCGGAAAAAAAGAAGGGCTAGCCGTCGCCGTCGGCGAGTGCGGCCTCGACTATCATTATATGGCGCTATCGCACGACGAACAGCTCGACCTTCTGCGTTGGCACCTGGTGCTCGCGCGCGAATTGGAGCTACCGATAATCCTGCATCAGCGCGAGGCCGAGGAGGACCTAAGACGCGTGCTCGACGACGAAGGGGTCCCGCCGCGGGGCGGCGTGCTGCACTGCTTCGCCGGGAGCCGCGATTATTACGAATGGGCTCGCGCGAGGGGCCTTTACATATCGTTTACGGGGAGCATAACGTTCGCCCAAAAAGTGCGGGCGCCCCGAGCGTACTTCGACCGCCTCGACCTCAAGGCCGCCATGCTCGAGACGGACGCGCCGTATATGGCGCCGGAACCCCACCGAGGCAAACGGAACGAACCCGCCTACTTACCGTTAGTAGCGGAAGCGCTGAGCGCGAAGGCCGGGAGGCCTCTCGAAGACGTCTACGCGGAAACGACGCTCGCCGCGCGGCGCCTCTTCGCCCTGCCGCCTGACTTCGGCGGCGCGATAGCTTACCGCCTAAGAAATTCGCTCTACCTGAACGTTACCAACCGTTGTACGAACGACTGCGGTTTTTGCATCCGGAACTCGGCGCCCGGCGTCGGCGGCTACGACCTCCGCCTGAAGATGGAGCCTACGGCCGCGGAGCTCGTAGAGGCGATCGGCGACCCCGCCGCTTACGACGAAATCGTATTCTGCGGTTACGGCGAGCCGACGATACGTTGGGGGACCGTCAAGGAAGTGGCGCGGGCCGTAAAGGAGGCTGGCGGCGTCGTGCGGCTAAACACTAACGGCTCAGCTTACCTCACGCAAGGCCGGGACGTCACGCCCGAGATGGCCGGCCTGTTCGATAAGGTCTCGGTAAGCGTAAACGCGCCGGACGAAGCGACGTACCGGCGGCTGTGTCGGCCGCGCCTCGGCCGCGACGCGTGGCACGAGGTGGAGAAATTCGTCGCGCGCGCAAAGCGCCACGTACCGACGGTAGTAATTACCGCGGTCGCAGCCGACGCCGTTTCCACGGCCGCGATGGAGCGTTTGGCGAAAAGTTGGGGCGTCGCCTTCCGCCTTCGCCGCTACGCCAGCGCGCCAGAAAAAAGCCGCCCGTAAGGCGGCCGCGACTGCGGACGGAATTATTTTATTTTAATCCTCGTGGGGCGAGACCGACTCGTCACCCGTAAACACGTCTTCCCACGTAGGCACGTGGTCCTCGGGCGTAGCGTCCCATTCGTCGAGGATGTTCGGATCCTTACTCTCGCGGTCGCCGAACTCGTAGAAGCGGCCGCGGACGTACGCGCCCCCCTCGTCGATCTCGACCTCGCCGCACTGGCCGCACTGATATAATCCGAACTGCAGTTCGTCGGGGACCAAAGGCCCGCCGCAAACGGGGCACCTCATGCTACGCAACTCCCTAAAAGAGTCGATATATGGCAGCTTCTAGCCGCCGCCGGGCGGTCTCTGTTTTTCGTAAAGCTCTTGACCTTTCCTTAAAAATTCCTTACCCTTCTCGTATTCGCCGACCTCGCCGTAGGCCTTGCCCAAATTAATAAAAATCCGGTAATCCTCCGGCGCCAGGACCATAGCTTCCTCTAAAACCTCGATGGCCTTCTTCGGGTCGCGCCCCTCGTATTCCTTCCTCAAATAGTACGACGCGATTTCCCCGAGTACCTCGGCTTTTATCTTAACGTCCGTGACCGAGGCCGCTACCTTCTCGTAGGCCTCAATCGCTTCTCCCACGCGGCCTAGTTTATCGAGTACGGCCGCCTTGGCGTTCAAGAGCATCATGTCGTCGGGCGTCTCCGCCAAAAGCGGCTCGATAATCGCGAGCGCCCGCTCGTATTTCTCGAGGCGTAAACACGCGTTGACCACCTTGACGAGGTAATCGCTGAGCGGCGTTTTTTCGTCCCAGTTTTCGCCCGCCATATCGGCCTGTTTCGCCTCGGCCGCCGCCTCGTACGTATCCAAGGCTTTCGACCACATCTCCTCGACGTAATCGCCGGCCTTGACCTCGCGTTGCGCCGCAGCGCCGGTGTCGAGGTCGTAGTCGGTAACGGCGACGTCGTCCTCCTCGTCCAGCTCGGCGTAGTACGCTGCCTTATCTTCGTAAACGAGGCCGAGAAGGAAAAGCGTTTTGGGGTGGGAACTAAAAACGTGGTACGTAGCGATGAACCCCTCTTCCGCCTTTTCCAAATTTCCGCCGACCGTCTCGCCTTCCAGGGGAACGAAATCCGGATTGTCGAAACTCAGGGCGCGGGCGAGGCACTTGTGCGCCGCGTTGAAAGCCTGCGACCAAAAATATTCCCGGCTCCGAAGTATTTTATCGATCTTCTTCTTTTTCTTCTTCTCCGTATATATCTCCTCCGCGCGAGACCAAGCCCCCGCGGCTTCCATATATTCGCCTTCGTGTGCGTACGCGTCGCCGAGGTAAGCCCACGCCTCGGCGCTACTCGGTGACTCCGCGACATCTTCCTCCAGAAGTTTAATCGCCGCTTCGTACTCGTCTTGTCGCATGTGCACGATAGCCCCCGCAACCCGCCAGGATTTCGCCGAAGCTACGCCGTTCACCGCGAGAAGGGAAACGACGAAAGAAACGATTAATTTCGTGCGCACCGGTATCTCCTCCTTTTCTAAAAATTACCACAGGAAAACCCGGCAGTCAAGACATTAAAACGCAAAACTACTACGCGCGCTCTTGGCGCCCGCGAAGAACAAAACCCTTCCCCGCGCCCCGCAGTTATGCTAACATATCTTGCGCGCGGCCGGCGAAATTTAAAAACGTCCGGCGCGGGCTCGGTATAAAGTACTCATCTGTTCTTTGGCGCTTAGGAAAGCTCGCGCTTGAGAACCGGGGTCGCCAGTGCGGGCCCAAAAAGCGGAAGGGAGCAAAATCAAATGCCAGGAGCGAAAGGCCTTCTTAAAGGTTTAATCGTCGTAATTATCGGCGCGCTGTTGGGCACGATGGTAGGCGAACTCTTGGGCGCGTACTTGCCGGAGGGCGGCGTCAAGAACTTCTTTTTAAAAAGTATTACCTTCGGCTTAGAGCCCTCGGTCCTTGACCTCCATATCCTGACCCTTACGTTCGGTTTAATCCTAAAAATAAACGTCCTCACGATAATCGGCGTCATAGCCGCCGGTTTTATCTTGCGTAAACTTTAATCAAAAACGGCGCAGCATGCCTCGAAAAGTTAACTTAAAAATCTTAGCGAATACCCTGGCGGCCGGCACGGCCGTCTTCTTGTGCTGCGGCTTACGCGAAAAAGAGGAAGGTGAATACTTTGCCATCCGCCACCGGGGCATAACGGCCGGTCGGCTCGAGGTTCGCGAGGCAGGCCAACGCCGCGACGCGTTCGGGCCCTTCGCCGTAACCGAGTGCCGGTTACACCTCCGCCGGTGGGCCGACGGCCGGGGCGTCGTGAACGACGAACTCGCGCTCGTCGCCGCGCGGCGGCCCGCCCGCCCCGCATACTACCTGGCCGGCCGTTGGAACGGCGGCGAGTTCCGCTACCGCCGCGCCAACTCGTGGTATTATAAGCTCGTCGACGAATTCGGAAACGTCACGGAAACGCGAGGCCGAAGAGCGCCTTCCTTCCTGACGTTTAGGGGTGCCCCGCTACCCATCGCGACGGCGCGACGGCGTTCCAATCCGGCCACCCTGACGAGCCTCGAGCTCACGTCCGGTCGCGTATCGCCGTATCGGGGCCGCGGCGACCCCAATTCGTGGACCGGCCTCGCCGGCGGCCACTATGTCCGCGTCGCTTTCGGGGCGGACGGAAGGGTAGTAAGTTATGCTGACGCCGCGGGCGTCGCCACGAGCCCCGCAAACGGGCCGGCGCGGCTACAAGGTTTTATGTATAAAAATCTGGAATTATTATACCTACCTTTCATAGTCCCGCCGGCCTCAAAGGACGCCCGCCTGCATCTGCCAATTACCGCGAGGCTATCGCGCCGCCTTCGCCCGGAGGATTTGACCCGGCCCGGTCAATACTTCTCCGGTCGGGTAGCAGGCAACATCGTAACTGGTACGTTTACGCTCGAGCCCGCCGGCCAACCGTACCTCGAAAATGCCCCGCCTGGTTTGGCGCCGGCCCGCGCGGGCCCGTGGCCCCATCTTCAGGGCGAGGGCGAACTTGAGCGGCTGGGGGCGTATTACCGCGCCCGGGGCAAATCGGTCCGCGTCATCACGGGCCTCGGCCTTTTCGGCGGGAACTTGCTCGCGCCTTACGATTGGCTCGAGGTCGAAGGCCGCGGCGTCGCCGCGCCGGGCCGGCCGATACCGCAGCTCCGCGTCGCCCTCGCGAAAAGCACCGAACCGCTGACGCTGGCAAAATTTGCACTCGCGGGCGACGCCGCGGCCGAGGGGCGGGGCGCGCAGCCGATCGCGCCCGCGGTCCCGGGCTTAACGCGCGCCGCGGAGCTCGTCTACGCGATATTCCACGGCGCCGCGCCCGCCGGCGAAATCACCGCACGATACGAGGCCGCCCCTAAAAAACCGCCGGCCGTACTCCTGACGGGCGACGTCTTCGGCCAACCGGTAGCAACCGCGACTTCCGGCCTACGACTCGGCGCCGCCGGCCCACGCCCGGTTCGCGCGCGCCCCTCGCCGCTGGGCGAAGCCATAGCGCTGGGCGCGGCCGTCGCGGTGCCCGGCGAAGGCGCCAAACCACCCTACGAATTCTACTTTCCCGCCGGGGCCGGGAGGCCGGGCCGCGCCAAATGGCAAGGTCTAAAAGCCGTCGTCGTTGGCGGCGAAAGCCGCGCGTGCCACGTTTACGAACTCGAGCCGGGCCCGTTCCGGGCTTATTACACCTACGACGGCGTTCTAACCAGACTCGAGTGCCGCGACCTCGTCGCGCGGTTGACTTCTTTTCCGCCCCGCGCACGGCCTCGTACCTTTGCGGCGCCAAGAACTGGGGGCGAAGGGGAAAGCGAATGAAGGCTGTCGTCCTCGCCGCGGGCAAGTCGACGCGAACGCACCCGCTCACGCTCACCCGGCCCAAGCCGACACTTCCGCTGTTGGGAAAGCCGCTCTTGGCGCATACGCTGGAGGCGCTCGCGGCCGTCGCCGACGAAGCGATACTCGTCGTCGGGTATCGCGCCGAAATGGTGCGGGCCGCGTTTGGCGAATCGTGCGCCAATTTTAAATTGAAATATATACGACAAACCGAACAACGAGGAACGGCCGACGCGGTCGCCTCGGCTCGAGACGCCCTCGCTGGCGAGTTCTTGGTCGTAAACGGCGACGACTATTACGACCCGGAAAATATCAAAACTATGGCCGCGGCCCCGGGCGCCGCGGTACTCGGCGCGCCCGTACCCTCAGCGGGCGATTTCGGCGTACTGAAAGTCGAAGACGGCCTCCTGTGCGGGATTGACGAAAAGCCCGGTCGGGAAACAGCGGCCTTGGTTAATACAGGCCTTTATAAAGTCGACGAAAAAATATTCGATTACATAAAAAGGCTCGAGCCGTCCGCGCGAGGCGAGCTCGAGTTCACCGCCGCCCTTGAAAGCTACGCCGCGGACCACCCCGTCGCCGTCGTCGAAGCGGCAAGCGTTTGGCTCCCCGTCGTTACGGCCCACGACCTGCTCGCGGCGCAACTCAGGTTATGGCCGCGCCGGGAGGCCACGTTTCTCGGCGGCGGCGACTGCCGCATCAGCTCGGCGGCGGCGGTCGGCGGCCGGTCCGTCCTCGGAAGCGGCTGCGACGTGGGCGCCAACGCCGTCGTCGAGGCGTCGCTGCTGCTCGACGGCGTAACGGTCGGTGAGGGCGCCGCGGTCACCGGGAGCATCTTGGGGGAAGGGGTCGCCCTCGGCGCGGACGCCGTCGTGGACGGGGCCGTCGTGGGAGACGGCGCGCGCGTGGGCGAGGGCGCCCGCCTCGAACCCGGGAGCCGCGTTTGGCCCAAAGCGGAAATCGCGCCGGGTTCTATCGCGTCCGGCGACCTTAAGGGAAACGAAAAGGAGTGAGTGATGTGTATAAATACTTAGCGGCAATAATCCTTTTCGGCGCCGCCGCAACGTACGGAGCGATCCCGCTCCAATCGCAGCCGAGCTGGACGTGGGAAACATTTGACCGCGCGTACGGCGGCCTGGCCTTCGCCGACGTCGACGATGACGGCGACCTCGACCTCTTCGTCGGCTGCTACGACGGCAGCAACTGGTACCCGCCCATATACGACTACCACAACATGATCTTTTACAACGACGGCAGCAAATTGGGCAACTCGCCCGCGTGGACCTCCTCGCTTCAACGGCACACCGCCGAGCTCGATACCGGCGACATAAACGGCGACGGCTTAGCCGACGTCTTCGCCGCCAACGGGGGGACGTCGTACCAACCCGACTCGGCCTACTACGGCAAGAAGGGCGGCCCGGGCACCTCGCCCGACTGGTCGTCGGCGCAGCCGGCCTGGGGCACCGGTTCATGCCTGGGCGACGTCGACGGCGACGGCGACGTGGACGCGGCAACGTCCAACCAGGGCCGGAGTCCGACGGACCCTCACCGCCCCGTCTATATATTCTGGAATTCGGGCTCGGGCCTCGGCGCGACGGCCGGATGGCGCTCGAGCGACCAGGGCGTCTTCAGCGGCATCTGCCTGGGCGACGTCGACGGCGCCGACTTCACGCAGGTCAAGGGCGAGAAGCTGCAGGGCGACGGCTCGAGGCAAGTATTTTACCTCAAGCACGCGCCGCTTTTGAGAATAGACGCCGTGCGACTCGGCGGCCGGCCGCTCAACGCGGCGTACGCCCACGACCTCTACGGCGGCTGGGTTTCGTTCTGCAGGCCGCTGCGCCAGGGCGAGACGGCCGAAGTCGACTACACTTATTCCAAAAAGCTCGACCTGGCGGTCGCGAAGTGGGTAAACTTCGACACGTGCGTGTACTTCAACACCACCGGGACGCCGAACACGACGCCCGGCTGGACCTCCGGCAACCCCGGCAAAACCGACCGCGGCGTCATCTTCTTCGACTACGACCGCGACGGCGACCAGGACCTCTTCGTCGCCGGCAGCAACGACTACCTCCGCATCTACGCCAACGACGGCGGCAAGCTCGGCACGACGCCGGCGTGGACGTCGGCAGGCCGGGTCCGCGTCAACGAGGCGGCCATCGGCGACTTTAACGGCGACGGCTACCAGGACGTCGTCATCGCCAATCACCCTTACCGGGGCCTATCCGTTTGGGAGAATAAGGCCGGCGCCGTCGACAAGCAGCCGACGTGGCAATACACCGGCTCGCAGGAGGTCCGCGCCATCGCCGTCGGCGACGTGAACGGCGACGGCGCGCTCGACCTGGCGGCGGGCTTCTCGCGCAAGCCGCTCGTCGTCTTCCTCAACGACTACACGGTGGACGTGAAGGTGACGGCCTTCCGCGCAACCTCGCGCGAAAGCGGCGCGACGATAACGTGGCAAGTGAGCGGCGGCCGGGCCGCGGGTTTCGACCTGCTGCGACGGACGGGCGAAGGCCGCTGGACGCGCGCGAACGCCGAGCGCATCACCGGCCGCTCGCCCTATCGCTTCGAGGACCGCAACCTCGACGCGGGCGCGTACAGCTACAAGTTGGTCGCGTACGACTTGAGCGGCCGGAGCCG
>WVWN01000060.1:13645-29217 GCA_011773985.1 Candidatus Zixiibacteriota bacterium
AGCTTGCGATATACGACCTGGCGGGGCGGCGCGTCGCGACGCCGGCTCGAGGCGACTTCGCCGCCGGCGAGCACGAGGTAACGTGCGACCTCGCGCTCTCGCCCGGCGTATACGTTTACCGGCTGGAGGCGGGGGGAAACACGGCGGCCAAAAGGTTGGCGGTAGTTCGATAAACTGATAAATATAGATTAAAAATAAACGGCGGCTGCAAGGCCGCCGTTTTAACTCCGGTTAGCGGCGATCAAAATCTATAAACGACGCCGGCTTCGACGTAAGGGCGGCTCGAGCCGTAGCCGAGGTAATACTCCGGATAATAACCGCCGTGCTCCAAGCCGCCGAGGACGAGCAAACCCCAACGCTTTAACACGGCGCACCGGGCCTCGCCCTCGATTACAAACGTCGCGACGGGCGCCTCGAAATAGCTGACTGTGGGATTGGCCCACAAGCCGCGATGAGCCGCGCCGAAATAAAACCGGCCCAACGGCACGCCCGCTCCAACGTCGTAACCCGCACCGACGAGGCCGACGTACTCCGATGTATCGAACGCCGGCCGGTAATAAGGAGCAGGATAATGGAAACGGACGTAGCTAACGCGGCCCGCCAAGCCGGCGTAACATTCGAGAAAGCCAACCGGAAAAAGCCTAGCGACGCCGGCGTCGATGTTGCCCTCGCGGATGTAGTTGTCGGCGGGATATTCGGCCCCCGACAGGCGCAACGTTACGCGCCACGGCTCGCCGAACCGGCCTTCGAGCCGCGCGCGGTAACCGCCCTGGCGGTAGAAGTTGGGATAGAAGTCGTACGCCGCCTCGTACGATAGAACGCCGAGCGAAGCCGAGACTTCCCCGCCGTACGCGGGAATGGGCATACACAGAACGCAAAGCGTAAATTTCACCAGGGCCGACCGCATAGGACCTCTAACGGGTACGATACAAGTAATAATCGAATTCGCGGGGCCAACCCTTAATTTCGGTTACAACGGCCCAATAATTAGAACGACCGGCGCCGATCGCTTCGAATTGATAATAACCCCACGGGCCCGGCGAGCCTAATTCTTCCGGCACCCATTTCCCGTTTACTAAGGCCAAAGAAGTATTAATACTTACTAAAAAACCTTCCTGTCTTGAGCGGAAGGCCATTCCGCCGGCGGCGGGCGTCAGATAATTAAACTCGGCCGCCCCCTTAGGGGCTAACATTTCGATTTCATATACCCCTTCCCCTGGAAGGGCGGGTTCCCGGCTCAGGATGGCGTAGTACTGTAAATACTTGTTTCCCTTCGGAGGCTCATGTGGCCTTAAAGCAACCGCGAGGTACAATTTACCACCTACTCCACCCATTACAACCCAAGGGTCTCCAGGGTCAAAACGGTATAATTTCGACCCGAGATCGACTCTCTCCTCAGCCCAAGTACTACCCCCGTCGTCGGTGACGAAAACCGCGGCGGCTTCCTCCATTTTTTTGTACATATAAACGAACGCGTCTCTGGACCCGATAGCTATCAAACCTCCCGGCGATGTTTTCCGAAACCTCTTATTCCAAACGCCGCGATCGTAAGTGTAAACCCCTTTCCAACCGGCGACCCAACAAGAATCCAGCCCCGTGGGGAAAACGGTTTTAAAAACCTCGTCTTCAACCGCAGCCGGAACGTCGATTTCCTGCCATACGCCGCCCGAAAACCGTACTAAAACGGGCCGCATCGCGCCACGACGATTACCACCCCCCGCCGCCCAAACCGTATTACGCCAAGCCTTAACGTCGTCAAAATTGCCGTACGTGTAAGGGGCGCGATAAACTTCCTTGAACTCGCGGCCGTCATAGCGGCAAACGACCGGATACCATTGCCAACTATAATCAACGACGTAACCAACGGCGTAAACGTACCCGTCGGCGGCTTCGGCCACGGCCTCGAAAACAGCAGCGTAGGGGCTACGGGCCGCTCGGTACCAACTGGAACTGCGGGCGTAAATCGGGGCGTCGTCGCAGCTCGCCGCGATTAAAACGAAAACCGCCGCGGCGGCCGTCGCCACGGCCCGCGGCGCTATCTCGCGAAATTTTCTCTTCCTTCCCATCGGCAAGGCCCCCGTCCTTTCCCTTTCATTCTTAAATAAAATAAAAAGCCCGCGATTGCAACCAAAAAATTAACCCTGGACAGCTAACTAAAAAAGAAAAACCGGCCCTCTCGAGCCGGCTTTTATTTTTCAATAAAACTCATGCCTAGTACACATTCACGTGCACCTTCTTGCCCTTGTACTCCAGCTCGTACGCGGCCATCTCGCCGGCGCTCAGGCTCGAGCGTTTCTGGAGCTCGTCGGCGTACGTCCGCTCGCGCTCGGCGTCCTCCAGTTGCGCGAGGTACGACGCTATCGCCGACGCCGGCGGTACCTTCCCAAGCTCGCCCGCGAGCGCCGCGTCCATGGCGTAGCTGGTCAGGAGGCGAGGCCAGACCGCGGCGAAGAGGTCGTGGTTCGCGAAGACGTCGCCGGCCTTCACCTTCCCCTCCGCCACGACGATCACGCCGACGACCTCCTTGTTCTTGGCGAGACCCTTCAGCGCCTTCTCGTACTTTTTCACGTCGGCTCGGAATTCGGCGTCGTCGTAGCTTGCCGTAAGCGCGTCGGTCCCGGTGACGGCACCACGTTCGACGTTGACCTTCGAGACCTCGGCCCAGACCCGGTTCTGGTCGCGTTTGCCCTGGGCGGCGCTGCGGACGCTCGCGGGAGCTATCTCCTTCTCGTACTTGAAGTGCTTGCTGACCTCGGTCCAACGGCCCGCCTCCACGCAGAAGGCGTCGACGCCGACCTTGCCCCGCGGCGGGACGACGACGTCGAAGGAGATGATGCGGTCCTGCTTGGCGCCGCGGACCATCTCGCCCGCGAGCAGGACGACGTACTTAGCCGTGTCGTTGTGCACCTCGAGCGCGTTGACGGACGCGCCCTCCTCGCGCTCGGTAATTCTGAACTTGCCCGCCTCGACGGCCTCCGCCATCGTGAGGACATCGCCCAGCTTTTCGCCGCCGCCCGGCAGGTAGACCGGGTAGACGGCGAGGTTGCCGTGGACGACGGCCTTGCCCACCGAGAGTTGGGAGTAGAAGCTCGCGGCCTCGCCGCACGCGGGCGCGAATAGCGTCGTTAAAACGAGCGCAGTCAACGAGACGTAAACTATTATCGCGTATTTGGTCACGTCAATCCCTCCTGGTGGAAGGTTGGGTTGGAGTTCCGGGTATTTGGACGCAACGGCACGGCCGGTGGTTTAATCGCCGAACCGCCCTTGCGTGGAATGGTTTGACGGCGGGGCGGCCGCGTGGTATTATATGTTAAAATTTAGAATTACATCGGCTCAGCCGCAGTTAACCCCATACCAGGAGGAAGAGATGTCGAGAGCTCATTACGTCAAAACGTTCGTTATACTCGCCCTGCTCGTGGGCGCGGCCGCGGCCTACGGCGCCAAGGCCAAGATGACCCCCTGCCGCTACTGGCACTTCGTCGAAGACGTCGAGGTTACGGGCGAGGCGCCCGAGGTCCGGCTGTGGGTCGCGCTCCCCGTGAACCACCGCGGCCAGAAGGTCGAGATAGGCGAGATATACCCGGAGCCCGTCAAGATCTTCGAGGACCCGTTGGGCGGCAACAGAATTATTTTTTGGCGGCAGACCGACGTCAAGGACGGCGAGGACTTCTATTTTTATTATGACTTCAAGTACGCCGCGGAAGAGGTGAACGCCGACGTCGACCCGCTAAAAATAGAACCTTACGACGTCAACTCCGCGGAATACAAGCGCTACACGCAGTCGGAGCCTTGGATAGAGATAACCGACGACATCCGCGCCAAGGCGGCCGAGGTCGTGGGCGACGAGGACAACCCCTACTTCCAGGCGTGGATAATATACGACTGGGTCGTCCGCAACGTCCTTTACAGATACCCGGACGTGGAGGCTCGGGGAGCGGCCAAGTCCTTCGCCCGGCGGAGCGGCGACTGCGGCGAATTCAGCGTCGTCATCTGCGCGATGTGCCGCTCGCTCGGCATCCCGGCGCGGACCGTTACCAGCAGAGGTCATTGGAACGGAGGCCATCAGTGGGCCGAGGTGCTGATTCCCCCGTACGGTTGGGTACCGGTCGACGGCTCGGTGGGCCAGATATTCGTCCCGGGCGTCAAGATCTCGGTACCCAAGCCCTTCGTCGCCGAAACTATGAAAGAGTGGGGCATCCCGGTATGGGACGCGAACTGGTTATACGGTAACCTCTATCCCCACCGGCTCATCGTATCCGTGGGCAACAACCACCGCGTCGACTATCCCGCCCTCGACGTCGTGAAGACCTTCCGCTTTTTACAGCCGGGCGGATGGAGTGCGTACCCCCCCGCCGTCGAGCTTACGGGCCTATCCGATAAAACGGTCGACGTCGGCTTTTTCCTGGGCGGCGATAAACACGACGACCCGGCCTTCGCGCGCGAGAAGGCCGGGGAGCGGCTGGCCAACGTTTACTTAGAAATAGGCGAATACGCCAAGGCCGAGGCGGGGCTTCTCCAAACGGTGAAGGAGAACCCGGACAGCGCGCCGGCCTGGCTAAGCCTTGGGCGCGTCTACCTCGAGCAGGGGAAAACCGACGAGGCCATAGATGCCTTTCACAAATGCCTGGCCGGCAAAGGTGGCTCCACGAAGCTGATGTTCGACGCCTGGGCCCACAATTACCTTGGCGTCTCGTACGAGAAGAAGGGCGACGACGCCGCGGCGCGCAAAGAGTTTATGTGGGCACTTGCGCGCGGTTGCGATTACGCCGGCTCGCTAGCCTTCGCGGAGGAACACCTCGACGGCCTCCCGCCGCCCGGCGAGTAGTCGCGCTCCCGCGAAAACGGAGAACGTAGCGAAACGGCTTTATACGTAATTATTTAATAACGGCTCATATCCTAGGAGGAAACGATGTCGAGAATCTACAGCGTTGTAAGCGTCGTTTTGGCTGCGTCCCTCGCCGCCCCGGCGACGCTCCGTGCCGCCGAGCCCGAGATGACGGCCGCCCGCTACTGGGCCTTCGTGGAGAACATACAAGTCACCGGCGACGCGCCCGAGGTCCGGTTGTGGGTAGCGCTGCCGATGAACCGTCTCGGCCAGAAGGTCGAAATAGGCGAGATATACCCCGAGCCCGCCGCGGTCGTCGACGACCCGCTGGGCGGCAATAGGGTCATCCTCTGGCGCCTAACGGACCTCGAAGGCGCCGACGAGGCGTACGCGTACTACGACTTCAAGTTCGCCGGCGAGGAGGTAAACGCAAACGTCGACCCGTCGAAAATTGAACCCTACGACGAGGAGTCGGCAGCGTACCAACGCTACACGCGGTCCGAACCCTGGGTAGAGGTCACGGACGCCATCGTAGCCCAGGCGGGCGAAATAGTCGGCGACGAGACGAACCCGTACCATAAGGCCAAAAAAATATTCGACTGGGTCGTCTATAATATCCGCTACGAGTCGCCGGATTACGACCACTGCAGCGCCACGAAATCCTTCGCCCGGCGGGCCGGCGACTGCGGCGGATTCAGCGTCATCTTCTGCGCGCTGTGCCGCGCCGCCGGCGTCCCCGCGCGGACCGTCACCGCCTGTTGGACCTTCGGCGGCGGCCACCAATGGGCGGAAGTGCTGCTGCCGCCGTACGGCTGGGTGCCGGCCGACACCTCCGTGGCGCAGATGTTCGTCCCCGGCGGCTCCATTCCCGTGACGCAGGACCTCAAGCGCTCGTTTGCGGAGATAGTCGGTATCCCGGTCTGGGACGCCAACTGGCTGTTCGGCAACTTGTATCCCAACCGGCTCGTCGTGTTGGTCGGTAATAACTTCCAATTCAAGGACGCCGAGCTGGGCGTCGGGAAGGTCTTCCGCTGTATGCGGCCCGGCGTCGACGACGGCTACCCCGCGGGCATCGAGTACGTCGGCCTGTCGGGTAGAACGGTAAGCGCCGGCTGCTACGTCTTCGGCGAGGGGCGCGACGACGCGGAGCTCGCGCGCAAGAAGGCTTCGCACGCGCTCGCCACCGCCTATGTAAAAGCCGGCGAATACGCCAAGGCGGAGCGGCTCCTCCTCGCCGCGCTCGAGGAAGACCCCGAGGCCGAAGCCGCCTGGCTCGAGTTGGGGAAGGCGTACCTGGGCCAGGACAGGCTCGACGACGCCATCGACGCCCTACGCGAAGGGCTCGCCGCCAAGGCGGCGTCCGCGAAACCGGTGGCGGACGTCCAGTGCCGCAGCGTGCTGGGCGAGTGTTATCTGAAGAAAGGAGACCTCGAAGCCGCGCGCCGCGAGTTTATGCAGGTCATCGAGAGCGGCATAGACTACGAGGACATCCTGGCGTCCGCCGAGACGCATCTCGACGAAATAACGTTGGCGACGGAGTAGTTTCGGCTTTCGAACGCGAAACGAAGGCCGGCCTCGCGGCCGGCCTTTTTCGACGTAGGCGCGGAAGCGGTTCTATCTCCTGGGGCGAGGGGTGTAATCTAAATAAATTGACGGGGCGGGCCGATATGGTATTATTAAATAATAAATCAGCCTCGGCTAAGTTATAAAGAAGAAATACCCAACGCACAGGAGGAAAAGATGCCAAGGACTCATTACGTCGTAGCATTTATCGTACTCACGTTGCTCGGCGCCGCGGCCGTCGTCCAGGCGGCGGAGGCGGAGATGACGCTCGGGCGCTTTTGGTCCTTCGTGGACGACGTACAGGTTGCGGGCGACGCGCCCGAGGTCCGGATGTGGGTCTCGCTGCCGGTCGAACACCGCGGCCAGAAGGTCGAGATAGGCGAGATCTACCCCGAACCCGCCGCGGTCGTCGAAGACCCCTTAGGCAAAACCAAGATCGTCTTCTGGCGGCAAACGGACCTCAAGGACGGCGACGATTTATATTTCTACTACGACTTCGCCTACGCCGGCGAATTGGTGAGCGGCGCCGACATCGACCCGGAAAATATAGAGCCCTACGACGAGGCTTCGCCCGAATACCAGCGGTACATGCGCTCCGAGCCTTGGATAGAGATCACCGACGCCGTTCGCGCCAAGGCGCGCGAAATAGTCGGCGACGAGACGAACTCGTATCGGAAAGCCAAGAAGATATTCGATTGGGTCGTCTACGAAATACGCTACGAGTTCCCGGATATGGAGAGCCGAGGCGTGGCCAGGTCCTTCGCGAGACTGGCCGGCGACTGCGCCGAATTCAGCATCATCTTCTGCGCGATGTGCCGGGCGGAAGGAATTCCCGCGCGGACCGTCACCGCCTGTTGGCCCTGGGGGGGAGGCCACCAATGGGCCGAGGTGCTGCTGCCGCCGTACGGCTGGGTGCCGGCCGACACCTCCGTGGCGGCGATGTTCATTCCCGGCGGGTCCGTCCCCGCGACCGAGGATAGCCGTCATCGCTTCATGGAGGTAACGGGTATTCTCGAAGACGACCCGGAGTGGCTGTTCGGCAACTTATACCCCAACCGCCTCATCGTATTCGTAGGCAACAACCTACCGTTCAAGTACCCGGATTTGGGGATCGCGAAGAACTTCCGCTGTATGCAGCCGGGCGGTTTCATGGACTCGTATCCCCCCGGGGTAGAATACGTCGACGTTTCGGCTAAAACGGTCGGCGGCAGCGCGTACGTCTTCGGCGAACAACGGGACGACGAGGTACTCGCGCGCAAGATGGCGTCGAGCACGGCGGCCGACCGGTGCCTCGCCGCAGGCGAATACGGCAAGGCCGAAGAGCTTGCCCTCGTCGCGGTCGAGAGGGCGCCCCGCGCCGAAGATAACTGGCTGCTCCTGGCGCGAGCCTACTTGGGACAGGACAAGGTCGACGACGCCATCGACGCCCTCCGCAAAGGTTTGGCCGCCCAGGCGGGGTCCATCAAACCGATAATGGACGCCCAGTGCCGCAACCTCCTGGGCGTTTGCTATCAAAAGAAGGGCGACCTCGAGGCGGCGCGGGACGAGTTCCTGCGGGTAATGGAGAGCGGCATAGACTACGAGGGCTCGCTGGACTTCGCCGAGGCTCGTCTTGAAGAGGTCATGTTGGAGCTCGAGTAAGAGGCAGCTTTCGCCAAACGCGACGATAAGGCCGGCCGCGAGGCCGACCTTATCCGACATAGCCGCGGAGGCGGTTTTACCTCTGGGGCCGGGGGCGGCATTTAAATAAATTGACAGCGGGGGCCGATATGGTATTATTAAATAATAAATCAGCCTCGGCTAAGTTATAAAGAAGAAATACCCAACGCACAGGAGGAGAAGATGCGCAGGACTTATTACATCGTAGCATTCATCTTACTCACGTTTTTTGGCGCCGCGGCCGTCGTCCAGTCGGAAGAGGCCGAGATGACGCTCGGGCGCTACTGGTACTTCGTGGAGAATATACAGGTTACGGGCGACTCGCCCGAGTTGAGGCTGTGGGCCGCGCTGCCCGTCGAACACCGCGGCCAGAAAGTCGAGATAGGCGAGATATACCCCGAGCCCGCCGCGGTCGTCGAAGAACCCTTCGGCAAAACCAAGATCGTCTTCTGGCGGCAAACGGACCTCGTGGACGGCGAGGGCATATATTTCTATTACGACTTCGGCTACGCCGGCGAGCTGGTCAGCGGCGAAGACATCGACCCGGAAAAAGTCGAACCCTACGACGAGGCCTCGCCCGAGTACCAGCGGTACACGCAATCAGAGCCGTGGATCGAAATCACGGACGCCATCCGCGCCCAGGCGCGCGAAATAGTCGGCGACGAGGCCAACTCGTACCGGAAGGCGAAGAAGATATTCGACTGGGTCGTCTATAATATAGCCTACTTGTTCCCGGACTACGAAAGCCGGGGAGCTGCCAAATCCTTCGCGCGGCGGAGCGGCGACTGCGGCGAGTTCAGCGCCGTCTTCTGCGCGTTGTGCCGCGCGGAGGGGATTCCGGCGCGGACCGTCATCTGCTGTTGGCCCTGGGGCGGCGGCCACGTGTGGGCGGAGGCGCTCATCCCGCCGTACGGCTGGGTGCCGGTCGACACCTCCATGGCGGCGATGTTCATCCCGCGCGGTTTGGCCCCGGCGACCGAGGATAGCATCCATCGCTTCATGGAGATAACGGGAATTCTCGAAGAGGACCCGGAGTGGCTGTTCGGCAACTTATATCCCAACCGCCTTATCGTATCGATAGGCAACAACCTCCAGGTTAAGCACCTGGATTTGGGCGTCGCGAAGGTCTTCCGCTTCCTGCAGCCGGGCGGCTCGGGCGCGTACCCTTTAGCGGAAGAATACCTCGGCCTGTCGGATAAAGTCGTCGGCGCGGGCGCGTACGTCTTCGGCGAGGAGCGCGACGACCCGGCCGCCGCCCGGGAGAAAGCGTCGGGGGCGCTGGGCTACGAGTGCTTGCGAGTGGGCGCGTACGAAAAGGCGGAAGAGCTTGCCCGGGTCGCGGTCGAGGCGGCGCCCGGCGCCGAGGATTCCTGGCTATGGCTGGGGCAGGCCTATTTGGGACAGGGGAAGCTCGACGCCGCTATCGACGCCTTCCACGAAGCCCTCGACGCCAAGGGGGGGGGCTTAAAGCCGATAATGGACGTTATGTGCCACCAATACCTCGGCGTATGCTACCAAAAGAAGGGCGACCTTGAGGCCGCGCGCGACGAGTTCCTGGGGGTCATGGCGAGCGGCATAGACTACGAGGGCTCGCTGGCCTTCGCCGAGGAACATTTCGACGAGGTTATGCTGGCGCTCGAGTAGGAAGCAACTTTCCCCGGCCGCGACGACAAGGCCGGCCTTCTTCGACGTAGCCGCGGCGGCGGTTTTACCTCCGGGGCGGCGGCATTTAAATAAATTGACAGCCCGCCGTGGTGTGTTATTATTAAAAAGCAAGTCAACCCCGCCTGAGTTTCCGAAGAAGAAATACCCAACCGCAGGAGGAGAAAATGCCCAGGACTCGTTCTGTCGCAGCATTCATTATTCTTGCGTTGCTCGGCGCCGCGGCGCTAGTCCAGGCCGAAGAGGCGAAGCTGACGCTCGGGCGCTACTGGTACTTCGTGGAGAATATACACGTCACGGGCGACTCGCCCGAGTTGCGGCTGTGGGTCGCGCTGCCCGTCGAACACCGCGGCCAGAAAGTCGAGATTGGCGAGATATACCCCGAGCCCGCGGCGATCGTAGACGAGCCGCTGGGCAAGAACCGCATCGTCTTCTGGCGCCTGACGGACCTCGCCGACGCCGACGAGGCGTACTTATACTACGACTTCGCGTACGCCGGCGAGTTGGTGAGCGGCGAAGACGTCGACCCCGAAAACGTCGAGCCCTACGACGAGGCCTCGCCCGAATACCAGCGGCACATGCGCTCCGAGCCGTGGATCGAAGTCACCGACGCCATCCGCGCCCAGGCGCGCGAAATAGTCGGCGACGAGACGAACTCGTATCGGAAAGCCAAGAAGATATTCGATTGGGTCGTCTACGAAATCCGCTACGAGTTCCCGGACATTGAAAGCCGTGGGGCGGCCAAATCCTTCGCGAGACGGAGCGGCGACTGCGGCGAGTTCAGCGTCGTCTTCTGCGCGCTGTGCCGCGCCGCGGGGGTCCCGGCCCGGACCGTTACCGCCGTGTGGCCCTTCGGCGGCGGCCACCAGTGGGCGGAGGTGCTGGTGCCGCCGTACGGCTGGGTGCCGGCCGACACTTCCATGGCGGCGATGTTCATTCCCGGCGGGTCGGTCCCCGCGACCGAGGACAGCCGTCACCGCTTCATGGAGGTAACGGGTATCCTTGAAGACGACCCGGAGTGGCTGTTCGGCAACTTATACCCCAACCGCCTCATCGTATCGGTGGGCGAAAACCTCCAGGTCAAACACCCGGATTTGGGCGTCGGGAAGGTATTCCGCTTTCTGCAACCCGGCGGCCTCTGGGACGCTTACCCCCCCGCGGGAGAACGCGTGGGCCTGTCGGATAAAACGGTCGGCGCCGGCGCATACGTCTTCGGCGAGCAACGGGACGACGAGGTCCTCGCGCGCGAGATGGCGTCGAGCGCGCTGGCCGCGGCCTACCTCGACGCGGGCGAGTACGAAAAGGCCGAAGAGCTTTGCCTCATAGCGGTCGAGCAGGCGCCCGCCGCCGAGGACCCCTGGCTCACGCTGGGGCGGGCTTACCTGGGACAGGGTAAACTCGACGACGCGATCGACGCCTTCAACAAAGCCCTCGACGGCAAGGCGGGGTCCATCAAGCCGATATTCGACGCCCAGTGCCACCAATATCTGGGGGTCTGCTACCAAAAGAAAGGCGACCTGCAGGCCGCGCGGGACGAGTTCCTGTGGGTCATGGCGAGCGGGATAGACTACGAGGATTCGCTCACGTTCGCCGAAACGCACCTGGATGAGGTCATGCTCGCGCTCGAGTAAGCGGCGACGCGCGTTGAAATAAGGAGGACTCATATGTGGGTAGAATTCAACCTCTGGCACCTCGTGTGGTTCGTAATATTGGGCGGCTTCGTCGGCTGGCTGGCGGGGCTGGCGTTCCGCGGCCGGGGCTTCGGCTGCCTGGGCAACGTCGCCGTCGGCGTCGTCGGCGCCGTCGTCGGCGGCCTCTTCTTCCGCCTTATCGGCTGGGTGTTCGGCGGCCTTCTGGGCAGCCTCTTCCCCGCCTTCGTCGGCGCGGTCCTCTTCCTCGCAGTCATAAATTTATTCAAGCGCCGTTGACCGAACGTACCATAAAAAGAAAAGGCGGCCTCTCGAGCCGCCTTTTTCCTTGACGCGGCGGAGCGGTCGCCTTATTCCGGATTGATAAGAACAACCCTCCACAGCGCGGCGTCGCCGACGCGCCGGATTAGTTTCTGACGAAAAACGTATGCGCCCCGGTCCCAAAAAAACGTGTCGACCTCCTCCCGTACGGAAGAACCGGGTTGGACCACTACGTAGGCCTCGAAGGTGAAGGCTCGGGGCACGTAATGTTCGATCGCCGCCGTAGTAGCGCCCGCTTTAATTAAATAGTATTTCAGCGTGTCGTCGTACCAGCCGTTCACGACAAGCCGGGAGAGAGGGGGTAGCGCGCACACCTCGGCGGCGAGTTCCCGCGCCTCGGGCGCGACGCCCGAGCGGCAAGATTCGTCTATCAAACGCTTCCTCTCCTCGGCGACGCCCACGACGGCGGCCGATAATACTACGGCCCCTAAGCCGACCCACGCCGCTCCTTTCCACGGGACGCGGAACTTGGAAACGGCCGCTTCGGCCAGCGCCCCTACGCCCAACGCGCCCAGGAGCCAGAAGTAGTAGTACACCCTCGCCCGCATCTGAAAAGCGGCGACAAAGAAAATCAGGACCGTGCCCGCGCATAACGCGCAAAGCAGTCCGTAAGTTTTCCGCCGCACCGCGCCGGCCATAAACCCCGCGACCATGAGCGTCCCCCACAACGGTAAGCCGCCCACGCCCCAGCTTTTTTCGTCCCTTATCTCCCGGCCGTACAACCTAATATATTGACCCATCTCGGCCAATCCAAGGCGGGCAGTGTACTCGTTAACCAATAGCGTGCGCCACCCGCTCCGCCAAACCACCGGCGAGTATAAAAGCGCCGTCAAGGCGGCCGCGGCGAGCCAAACCGCCGCCCATCTGTACACGGCGTACTTCCCCCCCTTGGCGGTTAATATGAGGTCGTACGCGGCAAGCGGCGCCACGAACAAAACGGCCGTCGGTACGGCGTAAAAGGCCAGCGCCGCGGAAACCGCTGTCGCCACCGGCCAAGCTCTTCGCGCGCCGCCGGCGTGCCGTCGCTCTATGCTCAGGAGGGTCAAAAGGCCGAAGAATAACATCAAGCCGTAACCGCGCGCCAGGACGGAATAGTGAATTACGGACGGCGATACGGCTACCACCGCCAGCGCGGCGACCGCGGCGGCCCGACCAAACCACCGCACGGATATAATCGCCGTCAGCGCCATTACGCCGATGCCGGCCTGCAGGTTCGGCAGGCGCAGCGACCACGGCTCCGGGCCGAAGGCCGAAACCGCCAGCTTAGCCAGTATCGTATTCAGTATATGGTTGTTGGGGAGCTCGTACGCGGAGATTGCCTCACTAAAAGGCTTGGTAACAAACAAGACGTACGTGGTCGCTTCGTCAAGTCGTATAGCGTCGCATAAATGATTTACGCGTAAGTACGTGCCCAAAACAAAGAGCGCCCCTACCGCGACGATAAAAGGCTTAGCGCGCGCGTCACGCACCCTACCCAATAGTCGCTGCCAGCGAGTATCCATATCCCCGCCTCGCGTCGGCTCAACGCTCCCCGTCACGTTCCCCAAGTCGAGGCAACCCTCCTTCAACCAATCGCCGTAAATCCCACCGGCCCGGCCTTTATCGCCGGAGCTGACGCCGAATCGACGCGAAGCCTGAGCTCGTTTGATTTCGACCCGGGCCAATGGACGTAAGCGCGTACGGCTCGAACAAATCCCCTAAGCCCCGCGTCGCGCAGTCGAATTTTAGCGAACTCGCCGAACTTTGTCAAACCGTTAAACGCCGCCGTGCGCCTTTTTCCCTTGCCGCGCCGCCGCCCCTGTTTTATTTTATAAAATAATCACGGTATAAAAATAGGAGAGGAAACTATGCCCCCCACCCACGGCAACCCTACACTCCAGGCGATAGTGGCGGCCTTGAACGTCGCGGCGTTCGTCGTCTTCTTCGCCGTCGTACTGCACCGCATCTTAACGCTGACGGCCGGCAAGCGCGAGAACCGTTTCGACCAAATAGGCCGACGGATCGCGCGCGCCATCAAAATAGCCCTCGGCCAAACGCTCGTCTTGCGAAAGCCTCTCGTCGGCCTCGCGCATGTCGCGATATTCTGGGGCTTCCTGGTACTCGGCGCGGCCAGCGTCAAATTCCTGGGCGAAGGCGTCCGCGACGGCTTCGAGATCCCGGGCGTAACCGACGCGGCCTGGTACGGCTTCCTCTTCGACGTCTTCGCCGCGCTGGCGACAATCGGCGTTCTGTACGCCGCGTTCCGGCGCCTCGTCCTCAGGCCGCCGGGGCCGACGGCCTCGGCCAGCGCCTACTTCATCCTCTTCCTCATCTTCGGCCTTATGGTCACGGACCTCGTCGACGAGGGCTACCACGCGGGCACGAGAGGCGTTCGCAGCTGGGCCCTGCCCGCCGGCAGCGCGACCGGCGCGCTGTTCGCGTGGTTGGGTTTGGTAGGGGCGAGTGCGTACGGCCTGTTCGCCGCGACCTGGTGGTCCCACTTCGGCCTGATGCTTACCTTCCGCGTATACGTCCCCCTGTCGAAGCTCATCCACCTCTTCGCCGCGCCGTTCAACGTGTTCTTCGCCGACCTCGGGCCGCGGGGCCGCCTCAAGGACTGCGACGTCGAGGACGAGGCCGCGGACCACTTCGGCGTCGTGCGCGCAGACGAGTTCACCTGGCGCCAGCTCCTCGACTTTTACTCCTGCATGGAGTGCGGCCGCTGCCAGGACAACTGCCCGGCCTTCAATACGGAAAAGCCCCTGTCGCCCAAAAAAGTCGTAACGGACCTCAAGCGCGACTTCATGGCCTACGGCCTGAAACTCGTCAAACTCGCCAAGACGCCGGCGGCGAAGGAGGAGGGCGTGGGCCTGGCGGGCAACGTCGTCGCCGACGACGAGCTTTGGGCCTGCACGACGTGCTTCGCGTGCGTCGAGCACTGCCCCGTAGACGTCGAACACGTAAACAAGATAATCGACCTCCGGCGGGACCTCGTCCTCAACGAGGGCCGCGTCCCGCACGAGCTCAACGCCGCGATGAACGGCGTCGAGCGTAACAACAACCCCTACGGCCTCCCCTCCAGCGAACGGACGAAGTGGGCCGAGGGACTCGACGTGCCGACCTTCGGAAAGGGCGCCGAGGCCGAGTATTGCTTCTGGGTATCGTGCCTCGGCTCCTACGACGACCGCGGCCAGCGCATAGCCCGGGCGACGGTGAAACTCTTGAACGCGGCCGGCGTCTCGTACGCTATTTTGGGCGAGGAGGAGGGCTGCTGCGCCGAGGCGTTCCGGCGGCTGGGCCACGAGTATTTATATAAAATGAAACTCGAGGAGAACGCCGCGACCTTCGCGCGATACGACATAAAAAAGTCGATCACGGCGTGCCCGCACTGCTACAACACGTTCGAGCACGAATACGCCGCGCTCGGCTGCGAGCTCGAGGTACATCATCATACGGAATTTCTACTCGGTTTAATCAACGGCGGGAAGTTGAAGTTGCAGGCCGCGCTTCAAGGCGCGGTAGCGTACCACGACCCGTGCTACCTGGGCCGGTACAACGCGATGTACGCCGCGCCGCGCGCGCTGGTGCGGGCCGCGGGCGGCGAGCTCGCCGAGTTCGACAAGAGGCGCGCGTACGCCTTCTGCTGCGGCGCCGGCGGCGGCCGGATGTGGCTCGAGGAGACGCTCGGCAAGCGCATCAACGTCGAGCGGGCGGAGCAGGCGCTGGCGACCGGCGCGCCCACCGTTGCCGTCGCGTGCGCGTATTGCCTCACCATGCTCGATGACGGCCTTAAGGACTTGGGCGCCGACGTGCCCGTCAAGGACGTGGCCGAGCTGCTGGCGGAGAACTTATCGTAAACCGCCCGCTTCATCGTACGGCGCTAAGCCGCGGCGTGTTTGGAACGGCGAAACCGT
>WVWN01000068.1:0-148 GCA_011773985.1 Candidatus Zixiibacteriota bacterium
GCCGTCCCGGCGTTGGACGTAGTCGTCGGCGGCCACACTCATGCCGAGGTCGCCGCGGCCGCGGCGGTCGGCAAGACGCTTGTATGTTCAGCCTACGAGTACGGCGTATATCTCGGGCGGTTGGATTTAGAAGTTACCGACGGCGGCG
>WVWN01000068.1:181-19957 GCA_011773985.1 Candidatus Zixiibacteriota bacterium
TGCCTGTTACCGCCGCGGCGCCGGAGGCCGAAGCGGTCAAGGCCGTGATAGATAGATACGAAACGGGCCTTTCCGAAAAGCTGGACTTCGTCGTCGGCAGCGTCGATACCGTGCTGAGCCGTAAGGCCATCACCGAGAAGGAGACCAATTTCGGCGACTTCGTCGCGGACGTCGTGCGCGAGGCAACGGGGGCCGACGTGGCGCTCGTGAACGGCGGCGGCGTCCGGGCCGACCTGGGCCCGGGAGAGATTACGCTGGGCGACGTGTTGACGGCGCTGCCCTTCGGCAACGAGGTCGTCGTGCTCGACGTTCCGGGCGCGAAGTTGCGCGAGGCCTTGGAGTTGTGCGCGCGCGAGAAGGTGGGCGAGGGTGGCTTCCTGCAG
The DNA here is from genome assembly GCA_011773985.1 of Candidatus Zixiibacteriota bacterium. Lineage (GTDB taxonomy): Bacteria > RBG-13-66-14 > B26-G2 > WVWN01 > WVWN01 > WVWN01. The sequence goes on from WVWN01000068.1 coordinate 565, forward strand.
GTATCCGGTTGTAGTTACGCCGTAGGCCCGGGGGGCAAGCTCGCCTCGGCGACGGTCGCGGGCAAATCCTTGGACGACGCGGCCACGTACAAAGTCGCGATGCCCGACTTCCTCGCCGACGGCGGCGACGGCTACGCGATGTTCGTCGGCCTCGAGCCCGCCTATAGGACCGGCCTCGTCCTATACGACGTCGTCGCCTCCGGCCTCCGCGAGGGGCGCGCCGTTCCCAAGGAACCGGCGGGAAGGATTAAGTTTATCGGCGGATGAGAGTCGTTATCGACGGCAACGAGCGGCGAGTTCGCGTCGGCGCGCCCGTAGAGAGTTTGTTATCCGACGAGCAGAGGCGCGCCGCGGGCGAGGGCACGTTGTTCGTGGTAGATGCGGGGGGTAACCGCACGGGTTTTAAAGGTGCCGTGGCCGAAGGTGGCGCGTATTTCACGGTAGTAATGGGTGCGAGGCCGCCGTCGGTGAACGCCTGCCTGGAGGCGTGGGAATCGCTCGATAGCGCGCCGCCGCTTCCCGGCGAGCTCGTAAAATTCCTCGTCAGGCGTGCGATGACGGCGTTGAGAAAGGCCGGCGGCGCCGCTTCGGTCGAAGGAACCGCGGCGTTTGCGGCCGCCGTAGCTTCGCGCGAAGATGTGGAAGCGATATGGGCGTACGTTGCCGGCGAGGGTAGGAGAGCGGCCGTCTTCGCCGGCGGCAAAGGCCGCGTGCGCGACGTTTTGCCCGGCGTCGGCGCCGCGGTCGTCGCCACGCGGGACGTCCTGACGTTCCGGTCCGGCGCGACGACGTTTGATTACCTCGACGGCGTAAAGATAGTCGAGGTCGGGACGACCAACAAGGTAAAGCTGGGCGATTACAAGGCGACCTTCGGCGACGTAGATGCCGTCGTGGCGTGCCGGGCCGGCGATTTTGCGATACAAGGTTTCGTCGCGGCTCCCGAGGAGGCGGAACTCGCCGCGGCCGCGGCGGAGGCCGGTATCGCGTTCGTAAACATCTCGGCCGACGGCACGCTCTTCGACGAGCGGGGCGCACCGCGACCCATAGAGGGCGACGTTGTAATCTGGGCGACGCCGCGGGAGGCGCGGCCTTACGACTTGGTTGTAACTTCCTGTGCGGCGGGTACGGATTGGCCGGGCGACGCCTGCTTGTGGGCGCGAGCTGCTGCCGAGTTATGGCAATTTCTGCGAAAGGGTTAACGATATGAGGGAAATTGTATCAGAGGTTTCAGCCGCCGAAGAATTCGGTTGGTTGTTAAAACTCGCGGGTGCGTTGTTCTTCGTAGCGGCGCTCGCGTTTTCCGCTACGGTCCGCATATGGTTGCCTTTTACGCCCGTGCCCATAACGATGCAAACGCTCGTCGTAATGATTACGGGTGCGGCGCTCGGCGTCCGGTGGGGCGTAGGTGCGGTGGCCACTTACCTTGCCGCGGGCGCAGCGGGCGGGCCGTTCTTCGCGGGATGTGCCGGGTGGGCGGCGATCGCCGGGCCGACCGGCGGCTACTTGATCGGCTTCGTTGCCGGCGCGGCCGTGGCGGGTTTGGCATACCGTCGGGCGTGGTTCGTACGCGCGGGGTGTTTGTTGGCGTCGTTGGCCGCCATATACGCCTGCGGCCTTTTCCATTTGGCAATTATTTGGCGCCTCGGGTGGCACGAGGCGGTAGCCGTAGGTTTTTTGCCTTTTATCGTGGGCGATGTGGCGAAATATTTCCTCGCGACGGCTGCCTTGGGGCCATTCAACGCGGCTTTTAAAAGATTATTTCACTAAGAGGTGCCCCATGACTGTTTACCGTGGTTCGTTTGAGCTTTCGTGCCGCGGCGATACGGATATCCACGACGTAACGGCGCACGTATCGCGGCTAGTCGCGGCCGCGGGTATAAAAGACGGCATCGGCCTCGTGGCCTCGCCCGGGTCGACCGTGGGTATCACTACTGTCGAACACGAGCCGGGCTTGGTCTCCGATCTCGAAAACCTGTTTGAGAAATTGGCTCCCAAAGGCGCGCGCTACGGCCACGACGCGCGGTGGGGCGACGGCAACGGCCACGCGCACGTCCGCTCGTCGCTTTTGGGGCCGACGTTCGCGTTCCCGGTAGTCGGCGGCGCGCCCGCGCTCGGGACCTGGCAACAGATCGTTTTCGTAGACTTCGACAATAAGAAAAGGCGCCGCGAGGTCTCGGTTACAGTAGTCGGCGACTAGAGCGTTGGAGGCCGGCATAACCAAAGAGAAAGGCAAGGTGGCGCGGCTGGCGGAACTTAGCTGGAAGGAGTTCGGCGAGTTGGTGCCCGCGCGATACGACGCCGTAGTAATCCCCGTCGGGACCGTCGAGGCGCACGGCGGCATCCCGCTCGGGACGGACATTATTATTCCGGAATACCTGGCCGAGCGGCTGGCGGGGAGATTGAATTTCATAATTGCGCCGACGGTTAATTACGGCATTACGCGAACGATGTTGCCATACCCGGGTTCTCACGCCGTTGCGCCGGCGACCTTTCGCCAGTACGTTACGGAAGTTTTCGTCGGCTTTGGCAGGATGGGCTTTCGGAAGCTTGTCGTCGTGAACGGCCACGGCGGCCACGTCGACGAGCTAAGAGAAGCCGCGCAAGTCGCGTACCGCGACGCAGACCTCTTCACGGTCGTCCTGCACTGGTGGTTGATGGCGCCCGAGGCGAGCGAGGAGGTTTACGGCGGCGAAGGGGGTCACGCCGCCGCGGAAGAGACCGCGGGCGTCCTGGCCGCGAGGCCCGAGCTAGTAAAGGCCGCGTTGCTTGCGGGGTTGAATGCTGCGAAATACGAGAAGGGCGTGTTCCGGATGCCTTTTCCCCGGCCGGTGGGCGTACGGGAATTCGGTAAGGCGATGCCGTCAGCAGATGTGGAGAGCGCTAAAAAATATATGGCGGTTATCGAAAAGCGATGCGTCGAAGCGGTCGAAGAGGCGTTCGCCGGCTGGCGCGAGGAACTAGGAAGGTAAGGATCGCTAGCGCAGACTCAGGAGGTAGGTTGAGGCATGGCCGAAATTATTGAGTGCGTTCCGAACATCAGCGAAGGCGCGAAGCTGGAGGTAGTCGAAAAAGTTGCGGACCGGATACGCGCGGTGAAAGGCGTGCGCTTGCTCAACGTAGCGCCCGACGCGGCGCAAAACAGGACCGTCTTCACGATGGTCGGCGACCGCGCGTCGTTGAAGGAGGCCGTCGAGGTCCTCTTCGACGAGACGCTCAAACACGTCGACCTCACGAAGCACAAGGGCGAGCACCCGCGGATGGGCGCGGTGGACGTCGTGCCGTTCGTGCCCATAGTCGGGGCGACGACGGAAGACTGCGTCGAGCTCTCGCGCGAAGTGGGCGAGATAATTGGAACCAAGTTTAACGTACCGGTCTACTTATACGAAGACAGCGCTACCTCGTCCGCCCGCAAGAACCTCGCCAACGTCCGTAAAGGTCAGTTCGAGGGCTTCTTCGAGAAGATCAAGGACCCGGCCTGGAAGCCCGACTTCGGCCCGGCCGAGGTCCATCCCACCGCCGGGTGTACCGCGGTGAGTGCTCGGCCTTTTCTGATTGCGTTTAACGTAAACCTGGGTACTGATAAGTTGGAGGTAGCCGAAAGGATAGCGAACGAGGTCCGGTTCCTCGGCGGCGGCCTTCGTTTCGTTAAAGCCAAGGGCTTCGCGACCGACGACCCGAACGTCATGCAGGTATCGATGAACCTTACCAATTACGCGAAGACGCCCATCTTCCGCGTCGTGGAGACGATCCGGCGCGAGGCGGCCCGCTACGGCGTCTCCGTCGTCAATACGGAGTTGGTCGGCATGTCCCCCTTACAGGCGCTCCTCGACTGTGCCGCTTGGTACCTTCAAATCGACGGTTTCAAACGGGAACAGGTTCTGGAGGCCCAAATATTCGAGGGCGGTTCGGATTAAACGAACGTCGTTGGCGTTATGTTTTGCCCATCTTGTAAAGCGACGATGGAGGCGGACGCGAAATTTTGCTCCGCGTGCGGCGCGGCCGTATCGAGGGCCGGGGGCCACGCCGTGGAGTTGCGCGAGGTCTCCTGCTTGGCAATCGACATCCAGGGTTTGGCCAAACTTCTGGGTCGCATCCCGTCGTCGCAAGTTTCCGATTACATTGCCGAGTGCATGCGGGCGCTCGACGAGTCGTGCGTGGCGCACGGCGGGACCGTAATCAACCGCCACAGCGCGGGCCTGACGTCCATTTTCGGCGCGCCCGTCGCCCGGGAGCGCGAGGTCGAGCTCGCCGTCCGGGCGGCGTTTGCGGCCCGCGAGCGCGTCGCCGACATATCCGAACGCCTTTACGCGGCCTGCGGTCAAAATCTGACTACCAGGTTTGCCGTCGATTTCGGCCTCGTAAGGGTGGGAGCCTATGCCGCCGCGGCCGACTACGTGGCTTTGGGTCCTCCGGTCGAGAACGCCGCCCGTCTGCGGAACAACGCGCGCCCGGGTACGGTGTTGTTGAGCGTCGCGGCCGCCGACCAGGTCCGTCCTCTATTTAAGATGAAGCCCGTCGCACTCGGCGCTACGGCCGCGGACGGCCGGGCCGAGAGCGGCTTCCTGGTCGAAGGCTTGTCCGACACGTTGGCGGAAGGCGCGGTGGGGGCAAGGGTTTTCGTGGGGCGGGGCGACGAGTTGGAACAATTGCGTCGAGCGCTCGCGGCTCTCCGCTCGGGTCGGGGCGCCGCGATCGGGATTTCCGGAGGGCCCGGCATCGGCAAGACCCGTTTGCTGGCCGAGGCGTTAACGGGCGAAGAGGGCGTCCGCGTTTTCGCGGGCCGGTGTTTGCCTTTGACGGTCGGCGTTTCGTACGCCGCGTTCCGAGCCCCTTTGTCCGCCGCGTTGGAGAGCTTCCCTGGCGCTACCCCCCTCGAGCGTGCCGGTAATCTAATCGAAGAAAAGAGGCCCGAGTTGGCGGAGGCGGTTCCGCTCTTGGCCTTTATTTTGGAAACGCAACCGCTCGAGACACCGGTTACGGAGCAACTCCGCGGCGTCGCCCGGTTTGAAAAGCTGTACGAACTGGTCGAAACTATTTGGGCCCGCGTCGCCGAAGAGAGCCCCACGGCTTTAGTTTTGGAAGACGCCCAGTGGGCATCGAACGCGGACTTCCTGCTCCTTTCGCGTTTGGCCGAGCGCGTTGCGACGTTGCCCTTATTGCTTTTAATAACGGCGCGGGAACGGAAGTCGCTTAGCCGCGTTACCGCGGACGTAATCCATTTGCCACCTCTGGACGAGGGGGACGTCGTTGAGCTTGTACGGGGTTTGATACCTCGCGAACGGCTAAGCGCCGAGCTATTGCGCCGTATCGTCGGGTGGGCGAGGGGGAGCCCGTTATACTGCGAGGAAGTCGCCGCCGCGGTCGCGGGGGGCGAAGAGGGCGAAGCTTTCCGGCCGCCGGCGTCTATCAAAGCCGCGGCCCGAGCGCGCGCCGACAAGTTGAGCGCGGGCGCGTTGGCTTTGGCCAAGGTAGTGGCTTGCGTGGGGTTGGAAGCCGAGCTCGAGCTCGTCCGCGAGGTGACGCCCGCCGATCTCCGCGAGAGCCTCGACGAGCTGGTCGCGGAGCTGGAGGAACAGGGGATATTGACGTTAACGGAAGGCCGATTGGCCTTCATGCACGACGTAATCGGAAACGTGTTGTGCGAGTCGCTGGTTGCCAAGGAGAGGGAGGCCACGCTCGCCGACATCGCTCGGGCCGCGGAATCGCGCGGGGCCGGACCCGGCGTCGTCGCCCACTACCTCTTGGCGGCCGAACGTAGCCGGGAGGCGGTGGAATATCTTAAGGAGGCGGGTGACCGCGCGGCAGCCGCGTACGCGCTCTTGGAGGCCATATCGCATTACCAGCGGGCGTTGGAGAACCTCCGCGGCGTCGGGCCCGCGGACGTCGGGTTGAAGTTGGAGTTAATAGAAAAATTGGCCTCGTCCCTTTTGGATTACGCCGACCATAAAAGGGCTCTCGCGCTCATCGAGGAAGAGTTGAAATACGCTGAGACGCCGAGCATCCGGGCGAAGTTGCTGTTCTTGGCCGGCAGGGCGTACGCCGAATTGAGCGAAAACCGCAAGGCGTTGCTTTATTTGGAAGACGCGCGTCAAATCTACGATACGTTGAATGACCTCCTTATGGAGGGCAAGACGCTACAACATATGGTAAAAGTTCTATCGTTCTTGGGTAAGGCCGGGGAGCGCCGCCGGGCTATAGCTGAAGCCCTCGCGCGTTACACGGAGGCGGGCGACGACGTCGGCGTCGCGTATTGTTTTAACATTATTGGGACGGACTATGTAAACGCCGACGAGCCCGCGAGGGCGTTGGAGTATTTTCGCGAAAGCCTTTACATTTGGCGACAGGCCGACGACCTGCCGGGGCAAGCCATTGCCTTGACGAACCTCGGCTTCGGTTACTATTTATTGGGCCGCTACGGCGAGGCGGTGGAGTTCGCCGAGCGCGCGTTGGAGATAACGCGCCGCGTCGGCTCTCGCCGGACGCAGGCCACCGCGGTTTGCAACCTCGTTGCCTATCACCTGTACCTTAATCCGGCCAAGGCGGAGGAGTACGGCCGCGAGGCCGTGTCGTTGGCCGCGGAGATACATAACTACGAAGTCTTGGCGGGGTCGCACATAAACTTGGGCGAACTTGAACGCTGCCGCGGCCGATGGGACGCCGCCCGCCAGCACGTCGCGATGGCGGCCGAGGCGGCCGCGAAGACCGAATCGCCGCCCTTCGTGTTTTATTCGGAAATTTTGGGCGCGCGCGTGGAACTGGACGCGGGGGAATACGAATCGGAAAAGTTCCGTCGACATTACGGGGCCGTCTTCGAGGTCGAGCCGCCCTCGCGTCAGACCGCGGCCCTCGTGCGTGCGAACCTCGAAGCCGATCTGGCGCTCGCGCGCAAGGACACCCGGCGCGCCGCGGAGCTGGTGGGCGAACTCAAAGGACGCGTCGCCGCGGCGAAAAAAGCGGAGGAAATCCACGAGGGGCACCTTCGCCTCGGCGAACTTGACTTGTTCCTCGGCGACGCTCCGGCGGCCGCGGCCGAGTTCGAGTGGGTAATGCAACAGACCGAAGGGGTGAACTTCTTGCACTGGCCTCGCGCGGCGTTCGGCCTCGCCCGGGCCTGCCTTACGCTCGGCCGGCGGGACGACGCGCGTCGTAACCTGGCCCGGGCGGAAGAGGTATTCCGAAGATACGATTGGCTACTTTGGACGGACCGCGTGGCGCAATTCCGGACCGAGGCGGAACTTTAAGGAGTGTATTCGATATGAAGACGTTTCTCGCGGCGTTCGGATTGATATTCCTGGCCGAACTCGGCGACAAGACGCAGCTCGCCGCCATCGCGATGGCCTCCCAAACCGGCAAGCCCTGGCACGTATTCGTGGGCGCCGCGCTCGCGTTCTCCGCGCTGACGCTGGCGGGCGTATTCTTGGGCGTGGGTATCGCGAAGGTTGTCCCCGCGGCCGTTATCCAAAAGGTCGCCGGCGCCCTCTTTGTTGCTTTCGGCGTTTTGATTTTCTTTGGGAAATTTTAACCGGGTGAGAACGAAAACCTGAAGGCGGCCGCAGGGCCGCCTTTTTAGCCGTCGTTATATGCCCTCTATTTACGTTGAATTAGGTAAGGCCCGAGCGCCAGCGCGTCTAGGCTCGAGCGCAGGAATACCTCGACCGCCTCTTCCGGCCCGTATACGATCGGGTAACCGTGAAGGTTGAAGGAGGTGTTGAGGACTATGCCCCGTCCCGTCGCCTCCTCGAAGGATTTGAGTACGCGATAGTAACCCGGGTTCCATTCTTCGTAGACCTCCTGCGGCCGCGTCGTCTTGTCGTAGGGATGGGTAGCGGCGCGGAATTCGTCCCGTCGGGCGGTGGAGTCGAAGGCCATAATCATATAGGGGGCCGCCATCGGCTTCGGCTTGACCGCATATTCCTCGGCCCGTTCCGCCAGAACCGAGGGCGCGAAGGGCATCCAGAAGTCGCGGCTTTTTATCATCTCGTTTATTTTGGGGACGACGCCCAGGTCCGTCGGGTCGGCGAGGATGGAGCGGTTGCCGAGCGCGCGGGCGCCGAACTCCATCCGGCCCGCGAAGCGCGCCGCGACCTTTCCCGAAGCCACCAGCCTTCCCAGCTCCCAATCGACGTCTTGCGGTTCGGATATTTCCAGGCCTTCCGTACGACGGATAGCGACGAGCGCGCGCTCGCATTCGACGTCGTCGAACTCGCCGCCGAAATAAATGGGCCCCAGCGGCGGGATGTCCGTGGCCAGGCCGGCGCGCCGCCTTTCTTCGTCGTAAACGGCGTAGCACGCGCCGACGGTGTTCGACTCGTCGCCGCACGACGGCATTACGAAGAGCTCCTCCACCTCCGTCGAATCGTAGATCACTTTATTCGTCTTAACGTTCATGAAGACGCCGCCCGCGAGGGCCACGCGCCCGAGGCCGGTCGTGCGGGCGCAGTTGGCGACCCACTCCGCGAGGACTTTTTCCGCGAGGAGCTGGATGGAGGCGCTCGCGTTGTCGAAGCGCGTAAGGCCGAGGCGCCCCTTCATATACTTGAAAGATTGATAGGCGTCGGGGCAGCCGTCGGCGCGCTCCCACGTCATGCCGTCGACTTTCAACAAGTTCGCAAAGCAATCGTCCTCCGCCCGGGCCAAAACGCGGCGTCGGCCGTACGGCGCCATCCCCATGACCTTGTGCTCGTCTTCCAACGGCATCATGCCCAACAGCGTCGTGGCCATGGCGTAGATGATGCCCAGCGAGCGGCTCTCGTGCACCGCGGCGACCCGTTCTATTTTGCCGTTTCGCCCCACGTTCGCCGTGGCGCATAGGTCGTCGCCCGAGCCATCGCACGTCAGTATCAGGACCGGCCCTTCCCGCCAGGGCGAACACCAATATGCGGCGTACGCGTGGGCCAAGTGGTGTTCCACGAAGCGCACCCTTTTTTCGTCGAAACCCAGACGGCCCGCGTTTTCGAGGCGCGTCGCGCGTCGGCGTTTGCGGAAGTACGCGTTGGCCGGCGTACGCCGGAGGAATTTTCGGAGCGCGGTCTTGGGGCTGGAGGCTTGCCGGAAAGCGGCCATGAGCTCGGCTCGCGTCCGGGAATACGGTTGGTGCTCGCCGTTGAAGGCCACGAAGTCGACCTCGCCCGCGGTACAGCCCGCGATCCTGAGGCAATCCGCGATGGCGTGTTCCGGGAAACAATCGACGTTTTTCGTTCGGACGATTCTCTCTTCCGAGACCGCGGCGACGATGCGGCCGTCGTCGAGGAGGGCCGCGGTGGCGTTGTGGCCGTCGTGAATGCCCAGGATTTTCATAATTTCTCCGGCGGGGTCACTTAGGCGCGGAGTTTACCATAACTACCTAACCTAGTCAATTTAGTTCCGGCGCACGTTTAAATCCGCGTTCGCCGAGCTTTTTTATTGCTCGCGCGCGGTCTTTTTCGTATGCTCGGGCCGTGAAGGCCGAGCGGCTCGAGCGTATACTTCGCCGGATTAAAAATGCGCGCGTCGTCGTCGTGGGCGACGCGTGCCTGGACGCCAACGTTTACGGCAGCGCGGAGGCCGTGGCGAAAGAGGCGCCCGTGGTGGCGCTCGAGGCGTCGGAGCCGGTCTTCGCGCCGGGCCAGGCCACGAACGTGGCCGCCAACGCCGCGGCCTTGGGCGCCTGCGTCTCGTTTCTGGGGGTCGTCGGCCCCGACGAGCTCGGCGCCCGTTTGCTCGAGCTGTTGCAGGGTTTCAACGTGGATGCCGCGGGCCTCGTTGCGGAGGCGGGCCGTAAGACGACGTTCAAAGTTAAGTTCGTGGCGCGCGAGGCGCAGCGGCACCGCCAGCACCTGTTCCACGCCTACTGGCAAGAACGCCGACCGCCGTCTCGCGCGGTTCAAAAAGAACTTCGGCGTTCGGCCGCGGAGGCTTTGGTCGGCGCCGACGCGTTAATCCTTTCGGACTACGGCAACGGCACGCTGTCCCCTCGTTTTTCGAAATGGCTCATTGACGAGAGCGGCCGCCGCGGCGCCGTCTCGGTAGCAAACGCGCGGGGCAGCCTCACAAAGTTCCGCGGCACGACGGCGGCGGTGGCGAATATGGAGGAGTTAATAAGTCTTGCCGGCCGCGGCGCCGCCAACGACCTTGCCGCGGTTTTGGCCTCCGCGGCGGCGAAACTCCGCGCCCGGTATTTCGTCGTTACGGCGGGGAGCGAGGGTATGTTCGTCTGGCCCGTGCGGGGGCGGGTCCGGCGCCTGGTTTCCGCGGCGCGGGACGTGGTCGACGTCACGGGCGCGGGCGATACCGTGACCGCGGCGCTCGCCGCGGTGCTGGCGACGGGCGCCGGCTTAGCCGCGGCGGCGGCGTTGGCGAACTTGGCCGCGGCGGCGGTCGTCGCGCGAGAGGGAACGTCGATTGCCGCGCCCGAGGACCTACGGCTCTTAGCAACTTAGCGGCCGCGTTTTGACAAGCGGCCCCGGTCGTGTTAGAATAAAATAAGCGCTGAGCTAAGCTCTCCCGGGCAAAGTCGTAAGCAAGGCTATGTTGACGCTCGCCGAAAAGATAAAAAAATTAAGGAACGCGCGAGGGTATACGCAGCGCGCTTTCGCTCGCGAGCTCGGCATCTCGGCGGGCTATCTGAGCCAGCTCGAGATGGGCTTGCGCAAGCCGTCGCGCGAGCTTGTCCGACGGATGGCGGACGCTTTCGGAGCGTCGTTGGATTACCTCTTGCGCGAAGACGAGGGGCCGGCCGTCGAGGGCGTCCCGGAGGAGATAGTAGAATTTTTCCGCAGCGAGCGCGTGACGGAAGGTGACCGCGAGGAACTTTTGTCTTTTTTCCGCTTTTGGCAGGCGGAACGAGCCCGGCGCGCCAAAGCTCGCGAGAAGAAAAAAAAGAGGACCCGCTAAGGTATCCAGGAGGTCGTCATGAATCGTAAATGGATTTGGTTGGCGGCGTGGGCTTGTGTCTGCGTGGGCGTCGCGGCCGCCGCGAACCCAGAGCTAAAACTCTCGACGCCGCTTAGCGCAACCCTTAAGAAACCCTTTTGTCTGCACGAGTCGCCGGATATCGATTCCGTCACGATAATATGTTTGAACGCCGGCGCGCCCCTCACCCTCGTGGCCCGGCTCAGGGATAAAGAAGTCGTCGACGGCCAAGAGGGCCATTGGTACAAGGCTGAGGTGAAGGGGGGCGCGTCCGGGTGGGTATTCAGCACCTTTTTGGATATCTTACCGGAGGGTAAAGCCGCCGCTGGCGGTTGCGACTAGCGATAGGGGGCGCAGAAATCGGGGAGATGGCGCCGCGCGTCAAAAGCTCGAGCGCCGCGGCGCGGCGGGCGGCCGAGGTCCTGAAGCGTTTTGACGTCGACGCCCCGCCGGTCGCGTTGGAGGGTATTTGCCGGGCGGAAGGGATCGCGGTTTGCGCCCGCCCGTTCGATTACGTCGCGGGCGTATTCATCAACGACGACGTGTTCCCGGTAATCGTCGTCAACTCGCGTGAAAGGCGTGCCCGGCAGCGTTTCACTATTGCCCACGAACTGGGCCATTATTTTTTAGGTCACCGGCGAAAATCTTTCGCCGAGCCGGCAACGGACAGTCGCCAGGAACGCGACGCCCAGCGTTTCGCCGCGTGTCTGCTTATGCCCGCGGCGTGGGTGCGTCAGTATTGGCGTGCCTACAAAGCTAACGTTGAAAATCGCCTTTCTATACTCGCGGCCTTATTCGACGTCTCGCGGGCGGCTTTGGAGCTGCGTGTGAAGGAACTGGCCTTGGGCGGACGCGTCCGGGAAAAGCGATGAAGGCGCGGGTCACCGTCGTAGGCGGCGGGTTGGCGGGCGTAGAAGCCGCTTGGCAGTGCGCCCGCCTTGCCGTACCGGTGGAGCTTTACGAGATGAGGCCGGCGAAGTTAACGCCGGCTCACAAGACGGGCGCGCTCGCCGAACTCGTCTGCAGCAACTCGTTTAAATCCGCGGAGGAAGGAACGGCGCCCGCGCTATTGAAGGAGGAGATGCGGTGCCTGGGTTCGTTGACGCTTGAGGCCGCGGCGTCGTCGCGCGTGCCCGCGGGTGGCGCTTTGGCCGTCGATAGGGGCCGGTTTGCCGAGGCGGTCACGGCCGCGCTTGAGGCCGAGGACGTCGTCGACTTGACTCGAGCCGAAGTCAAGGAGTTGCCGCTCCCGCCCAGCGTCGTGGCCACCGGGCCGCTGACCTCGGTGCCCTTGGCCGAGGAGCTTGCCGCGGCCTTGGGGCACGAAAACCTGTTCTTCTTCGACGCGTTGGCGCCCATAGTTTCCGCCGAGAGCATCGACCGGGATAAGACGTTCGAGGCCAGCCGGTACGACAAGGGCGAGGGCGCCTATATCAACTGTCCGCTCGCTGCGGACGAATACCGGGCCTTTGTCCGGGCCCTCGCGGCCGCGGCGACGGCGCCGCTGCGCGATTTCGAAAGGGGATTATTTTTTGAAGGATGTCTTCCGCTCGAGGAGTTGGCGCGGCGCGGCGAAGACGCGTTGCGCTTCGGGCCGATGAAGCCGGTAGGTTTGGTGGACCCGCGGACGGGCGCCCGGCCGTACGCCGTCGTTCAGCTCCGGGCCGAGGACGTCGGCGGGACGATGTTCGGCGTGGTCGGTTTCCAGACTCGGCTCAAACGGCCCGAACAACGTCGCATCTTCCGGATGATACCCGCGCTCGCGCGAGCCGAATTCCTCCGCTACGGCGCCGCCCACCGTAATACGTACATATGTTCGCCGCTGGCGCTGGAGGCCACTACCGAGATGAGGTCCAAGCCGGGCGTTTTCGTGGCGGGCCAACTGACGGGCGTGGAGGGTTATATGGAATCCGCCGCCACGGGGATGGTGGCCGGCTTGAACGCCGCGAGGTTATGCCGCGGCGAGGCCGCCGTTTTTCCGCCGCCCGAGACGGCGGTCGGGGCGCTGCTCCGGTACGTGACGACCGCTCCCCCCGCGACGTTCGCGCCTATGAACGTGAACTTCGGCCTGTTTCCGCCGCCGGCCGCGAGGTCGCGGCGGAAGAGGCACGCCGAGGTAGTCGCCCGGGCGCGCCGCGCGTTCGCCGCGTGGTTGGCAAAAGTGGGGGAGGGGTCTTAGCTGGCTGCGCGTTTCGCGGAAAGACGAGTGGCCGCATTAGGTTTCTTGACCGCGGCCGTCGTTTTTTTGGCGCTGGCGGCGGCCTATTTCGACTACACCATCGACGACGCGTACATATCGCTGCGGTACGCGCGCAACGTCGCCGCGGGGGAGGGATTCGTGTTCGACGAAGCGTTGCCCCCCGTCGAGGGTTATACCAATTTTTTATGGGTGTTGCTCGAGGCGGCTTTTTTCTTTTTGCCGTCGCCGGGCGACGTCGTGCTATACGCCAAGCTGGCGGGGATAGCGTGGGGCTTGGGGGCCGTAGCCGCGGCGTTCTTTTTGGCTCGACGCGTTTTCGGCGCCGCCGCGGGCGCTTTTGCGGCCCTGTTTATCGCCGCCACGGGCAACTTCGCCTTCTGGGCCGTGGCTGGCCTGGAGACTACGCAATATATATGTTTAATATTACTGGCGCTCTTTTTTACGTTGGACGCCGGCCGCGGGGCGAACCGCGCGTTGCTCGCGGGGCTGGCCTGGTCCGCCGCGGCGCTCGCCCGCCCGGAGGGTTTTATACTCGGGATGGCGGTTCTAATTTTTGGATTAATTGCCGCGAGCGGCCGCCGCTCGAGGGTGAATTTCGTCGTGGCCTGCCTTTTTCTCGCTATCGCGTACGGCATTTATTTCGCGTGGCGGTGGCACTACTTCGGCATGGCGTTGCCCAATACTTTCTACGCGCGCGGCGGCATAACGGCGCGCTCGTTCGTCGCCCGCGCGCGAGGCGTTTTGCCGTTTTTGGCGTACGCGGCGCCGCTCGCTTTCCTCTTCGTTCGGTTCGGGCGTTTCCGGAAAGACGGCGGCGCGCGTTTTTTAATTCTCGCCGCGGCCGTCAGCTTGGCGCTGGCGTTCGCCGCCAAGCGGGAATGGATGCCCGGTTTCCGCTACGAGCTTCCGTTCGCGGCTTTTCTTTGGATTTCGGCCGCGGGCGCCTTCGCGGCTCTTATCCGAAGCCGGTCGAAAGCGGCCGCGGGGGTTATTACGTCGTTAATTTTATTATACGTGTTTATACCGGGAATATTTCTTTTCAAAGAAATGTCGTACACGGCGAGGCTAAGCCGGGCGCACGTGGCCTTGGCTAAGTGGGTGGCACGCGCGGCGCCCGCGGGGAGTTCGCTCGCCGCCTGGGATATGGGCGCCTTACCCTACTTCTCGCGACTGCCGGTCGTATACGACCTTAACCCTGAGGGGCTGTTATCGCGCGAGACGACCCGCCGCGGTTATAACCCGGAATATTTCATCGGCCGGCGGCCCTCCTTTTTTGTATTGTATAGCTCCCGCGCGGACGGCGTCGCGGCGCCGCCCGGGAATTGGGCTTGGCGTTACTATCGGTCGCCGGCCTTCAAGCGGGCCTACGAGTACCTTTTCACTTTCAGTTTCCGCGAGGACTATCACCTGCGCGTTTACGTTGCCCCGGGCGTCGCGCTCTCGCCCGCGGACTTGCGCGGGGGTGCGGCGTTGGCGCGGCTAAGCCGGGGCCGCGGCTCGTGAGTTATTTAACGTCGTTTAAAGTTATCTTTAAAATAGGGCCGTACCGCCGCCGTTTTCTATTGCTTTGGATTTTTTTATTATTATAATCAAAAACGCGTAAGGGTTAATGTAGGTCTGCCTCGGTTACGGTTAATATGTCGTATCCGGAAGATGCCAAGCGGCCGCGCGGTCGCGTCAAAAGCCGAACTCGCGTACTCGGCGTATTAAAGTTCGTCTTAACGGCGGCGCTGTTTTATTCGCTTTTAGACGCGGTATTCGTACGGTTGATTTTTTTAAAGGCGCAATTTTCGGATATTGCCGTCCATACGTATTTAGGCCGGTCGTACGTTCTTTACGCTATTTATTTGGGCGCGGCCGCGGGCCTGGCTGCCCTCCTCGGCCTTTTGTTCAAAAAACTTTGGCCGCGGCCTTGGCCCGGCGTGGACGCGGTCGCCGCGGGCGGCGCGTTATGCGCCCCCGTCTTCGCGCTCGCCGTGTTGGCCAACCGGGCGTTCCCTTTGACCATCACGCACCCGGCGATGCTCGCCGCGGACGTTTTAGTATTGTTGATATGGCTGATTTTGTCAACTTACGTTGGTGGCAAGGTTTATAACCGAATCGGGCCGGCGCGTCGCGGCGCGCGGCGCTTCGTCTGGGCCGGCTTGGGATACGGCGGTGCGTTATTGTTCGTTGGCGTTTTGCTGGTGCTTGCCTTTCTGCCGGCCCTGACCCGGCCGCCGCCAGCGCGCGGGATGAACGTTCTTCTAATCACCATAGACGCGTTGCGTCGGGACCATTTGGGGTGTAACGGTTACGAACGGGTGGAAACGCCTTGCCTCGACAGCTTCGCCGCCTCCGCGACTACGTTCGAGAACGCCTATTGCAGCTCGCCCTGGACGTTGCCGTCAATGGCGAGTATGATAACGGGCCGCCATCCTGCGGTATGCGGCGTGGACGAACTCCACCGGTTGCGTCCGGGTATACCGACGCTTGCGGAGGTCCTCCGGTCCCGCGGATATCGGAACGAGGCGTACGTTACGAACATCTTTATGTATCCCGAATACGGCTACGCCGAAGGCTTCGACCTTTATTTGATGAACGGCGACAGGCCCTGGCTCTACCCGCTTAGGGAGACGCTTTTATACGAATGGACTTCCGCCGGCTTGCTGGCTTTGGATAATAAGCTGGGCCGCGCGCGCGACGACACGCGGTATAACGCCGACGAGACGGTCGCCGCTTTGCGGCGATTGGGAAAGGGGGGCCGGCCGTTCTTCATATGGTGCCACTTTATGGATCCCCACAACCCGTATACGCCGCCGCGAGGTTACGTGCCGGAATACGCCGGCATCGCCGCGGCGGAGGCATACGAAATGCTGAAGGAACTTCAGGCGGCGGGCTGGAGGGCAGGCGGCTGGCCGATCACCGAATCTCGGGCCCCCTTGTTCGAAATGCTCTACGACGGCGAGATCGCGTACGTGGATGAACAGTTCGGAAGAATTATCGACGCCCTTCGGGAAGAGGGATTGGACCGTAATACCATGGTTATCGTCTTGAACGACCACGGCGAAGAATTTTACGACCACGGCTCGTATGGCCACGGCCATACGTTGTACCCTGAACTTATCGACATGGTCCTCCTGGCGCAGGCCCCGGGCCAAAAGTTCCCGGCTGCCGCCCGCGGCCGCTATATAACTCACGTCGATATTATGCCGACGGTCCTTGACGCGCTGGGGATTGAACCGCCCGCGGCGTTGGACGGCCGGTCCTTCCTAAGGGGAAACCCGGCTTCGGGCGATGATGGCCAAGCTTTTTCCGAGGCGTTGCAAAGCGGCCCCGAGAGGAAGGCCGTCCGGCGGGACGGATGGTTGTTAATCGTCTACGATGAGACGGACGAAAGGGAGCTTTACGATTTGGCGGAGGACCCCGGCGCCCGAAAGAACCTCGCGGCTCGAGGTTTGGCGATCGAGGAAGAATTGAGCGTTGAGATTGCCCGCCACGTGGACGCCACCGAAGAAAAAGTCCGCGCGTTAGGCCGTGCGGCGACGATAGCGGTGTCCGAAGAAAGGAAGGCGCGTTTGCGGGGGCTGGGATATATAATGCCTTGAGCGTTATCTTATTGACACCTTTGCGTTGTAAGTATTATATTAATGATAAGATAACGGCGTTTAGTACCTGCGTGTGACGAGAGGAAAAGGAGCATTATGAGTCCGCGGCGGTTGACGTTACGGTTTCAGTTATTCGCGATATTCGTAATTTATGTCGCGGTTGTACTGGCGCTGGCCGCGGCGGTTCAGGTCACCGGGTTTTCGGGTTTCGTGATTGCGACTTTTTTGGTTATCGTTTTGGGCGCCGCGGTTATATTCTGGTGGTTGGACCGGCGTTTTTTGCGGCCTATCCGCGCCGCAGTGCGAGTGCTCGAGAACATGGCCTCCGGCGACTTGACGCTCAGGTCGCGCCCCCGGACCGACGACGAGGTAGGGCGGCTTTACCGGGCCGTCGACGGCTTGGCCGACAGCGTCCGCCAGATATTGGCGGGCATAAAACAGGCGGCACTCGACCTCAATAAGGGAACCAGCGAGATCCTCGCCTCCATCGTTCAACAGAGCGCCGGCGCCAGCGAACAGGCGTCCTCCATAAGCCAGACGAGCACTACCGTCGCCGAAGTCAAACAAACCAGCGAACAAGCGGCAAGCCGTGCCCAGGACATCGTCGGCGTCTCGGACCAATCCGCGGAATTTTGCGCGGAGGGAGAGGCGTCGGTGGAGAAGACCGTCGAGGAATTCAACCTTATCACCAACCAGGTGGAGAAGAGCGCCGTTAGCGTCCTGACCTTATCCGAGAAGACGCAGCAGATAAGCGAGATCCTGCGGACCGTGCGGGAGCTCGCGGAGCGTTCTAACATACTATCCTTGAACGCGTCCATCGAGGCCGCACGCGCGGGTGAGGCCGGCAAAGGTTTCGGCGTTGTCGCGGTTGAGGTCAAAAACCTCGCGGACCAGTCGAAGGCCGCGGCGTCGCAGATTCAGGAAATATTAAACGAAATACAGAGCGCCGCTAATACCTCCGTTATGGTGGCGGAAGAGGCGTCTAAAAGGGTCGATAGCGGCAAGGAGATCGTGGGCGTCCTCCGCGAGCGGATGCAGAACCTGACCGAGGCCGTGGCGACGGTAAGGCGCTCGGCCAAGCAAATCGCTTCCTCCTCGAACCAGCAGAGCATCGGGATGGAGCAGGTCGCGCTCGCGATGGAGAATATAAACCAGGTCGCCGCCGAGAGCGTCACGAGCGTAAAGGAAATCGAGGAAGCCGCCCGCGGCTTGAGCGAGTTGGGCGCCGGCCTTAACGACTTGACGGGCCATTACCGCCTAGAACCTTAGGATACTCGGGGTGAACGAAAGGCCGCAAGATTCGCTGCAGGAGATCTTCGCCCTTTTCCGGGCGGAGGGCGCAGAGCACGTGAACCGCATAACCGAGCTCCTTCTCGCTTGGGAACGAGGGAGTATCGACGCCGCGGGTTTGGAGGAGCTATTCCGCGCCGCGCACAGTTTGAAGGGGGCCGCGAGCACCGTCGGCGTGGACGACTTGGCCGAGATAGCGCACGCGATGGAGGACGTTTTCGGCGCGGTTAAACGCGGCGAGATTAAATACGACGCGGCCGTAAGCAGCGAGATTTTAACGGCTTTGGACGCGATTACGGCCATACTTGAACGAGCGGCGCCGGGCGAGGTCGGAGAAAAAGCCGAAGCCCGGGCCGTGGCGGCCCGCGTTAAGCGGCTATTGGAGGCTGGAACTGAGGGCGGCGGCCTGGCACCCGCCGAGACGGGCCCGGCGGAGGAGGAAAAGGCGGTAACCGCCACGCTCGAGGCGCCTGCGGGCGTGGTTCGCGACGCGGTTAAACGCGAGGGCCGGCCGAAGGGCGAGGAGACGGTCCGCCTGCCGGTCGACAAATTGGATGCGGTAATTGACCGTTTTTCCGACTTGTGGGAGGAGAAGTTTCGCAACGACGATTTTGCTCTTCGTTTGCGAGAAGCGGCGCTATCGGCGCGCGCGGCCAGCAAAGCGCTCAACGAGGCCGCGGATTCATATAGGAGGCGGGCGGACGCTGCGGATTTTTCGAGGCAAGTCGAGCGAGCTGCGGCGGCGCTCGGTGTCGTCCACCGCGATTTGCGCACTATCGATTTCGATTTCGACGCCGCCGGGAAGAGGTTCGAGCTCGACTTGGCGAGCTTCGGCGACGAACTCGGCCGGCTTCGGATGGCGCCGCTCCGCGGGTTGTTCAGGAGTTTCCGTCGGCCCGTACGCGACCTGGCGGTTAAGTTGGGCAAGAACGTCCAGCTGGACATAATCGGCGAGGATAACGAGCTCGATAAAGCGATAATCGAATTTATTAAAGATCCGCTCAACCATATTCTGCGAAACGCCGTCGACCACGGCGTTGAAGATGAGGAAACGCGGCGCGCCGCGGGCAAGCCGCCCGCGGGCAGGGTTCTTATCTCGAGTACGCGCGTGGGGTCCCGCCTCCTCATCGAGGTCGAGGATGACGGCCGCGGCATCGATTTGGTTGGCGTGAAGGAAGCCGCGCTCGCGGCCGGCGTCATCCGGCCCGAGGCCGCGGAGGCGATGAGCCCGGAAGAGGTCGCGCGGTTGATATTTGAACCCGGCGTTACGACGAAGGCCGAGGTTACCGAGTTCGGCGGCCGGGGCGTGGGTCTCGACGTCGTTACGGCTAACGTCGCGGCTTTGGGCGGCACGTTCGACGTTTGGTCGGAGGGGGGCGTAGGAACCCGGGTCGGCATTCAGATACCGTTGACTATAGCGACGGCG
>WVWN01000052.1 GCA_011773985.1 Candidatus Zixiibacteriota bacterium
ACGTGCCCTATCGTGCCCACGTTAACGTGCGGCTTCGTCCGCTCAAACTTCGCCTTAGCCATATCGACGCCCTCCGCAGGAAGCGGATTTAAGGGCTTAAAGTTATAAACATTATCCCTTATACGCCTACCACGCCTTCAATTACCTTTTACTTGGTAGGCGCCGTTAATTTATACCCTTAATTTCCAGGGGGTTAGGCCCCCAGCTTTCCGGTTTTTCCGTAAACGTTTATATATAACAAAAAATGACGTAAAAGTCAAATATTTTCTGCCCATTTCTTATTCCTCGGCGGCCACTTTTTTCCACCCAAATTCTTCCCCCCGGAACCACCCAAAATAAAAAACTACGCCGCGGCACCATAGGGGCCTTCGGGCGGCCCGGCGGCCGCAGTTGACACGGGGGCACGCGGGTGTTAGAATTTAAAAAATGAGGTTCGTACGAAATTGAAAGCCGAAGCTAAAGTCGTACTGGCGCTGCTAACGTGTGCCGCCGCGGCAGCCGTCGCGGCCGACCGTGCCGTAGTCGAAGACTTCGAGCGGGCGGAACGTTATTACGCTGGCAAGGATTACCTAAGCGCGCTGCGGCTATACGGGTACGTACTCGAGCGCGAGCCGACGGGTCCGTTTGCGGCGGCCTCAGCTCTTCGCGTCGGGATGTGCAACTTCGCGGTGGGCGAATACGCGGCCGCGGCCGACGCGCTTCAAAAGTTTGAGGAAGGTTTTCCCGACTCCGTTTACCTCGACGACGCGGCGTTCCTCGCGGCGCAGGCATTCTTCCGCATGGGCGAATATCACTCGTCGTTTGAGCGCTTGCTTCGCGTCGTCTCCTTCGGCAAGAAGAGCCGTTACTACGGTCGGGCCGTCCGGGGCTTGGGTAACCTGGCCGATGAAGCGCTTACCGCGGACGCCCTCCGCAAGAGGCTCGAAGACTACCACCATTCGCCCGAGGCCGCGGCCGTCCTGCTCAAACTCGCCAAACACGAAGTCAAACGGAAAGACTACGAAAAGGCGATAGTCTTCCTCGACGAAGTCGAACGGCGGTACGCGGGCCTCGACGAAGGACGCAAGGCGGCGAAACTGCTGGCGTCGGTCCGCGAAAAGCTGGGGCGGGAGCCTTCCGTCGTCGGCGTACTCTTACCGCTTTCCGGGGAGTACCAAGTATACGGCGAAGCCATGCGGGCCGCCGTCGAACTGGCGGCGGCCGAACGCAACCGCGGCCGGCCCGACGAAGCCGTAACCTTCATATTCGAAGACACGGCCAGTACGGAAGAGGGGGCGCTCGAGGCGGCGCGGAGGCTCATTTACGGCGCGCGCGCGATCACTCTCTTAGGGCCGGCGTTCACGAACGACGTCCGCGCGTTGGCGCCGTTGTGCCACGTGAATCAAGTCCCGGCGTTATCGCCGTCGGCTACGGACGGGAAGCTGTGCCGCCTGAACGATTACATTTACGCCAACGGCCTAACCCACGAAGTGGAGACAGCCAACATCGCCGAGTACGCCGTAAATAACCTCCACCTCAAACGCTTTGCGATCCTCTATCCTGCGAACCCGTACGGCGCGGACCTACGCGACGCCTTCACGGAAGCGGTGACGCGCGCCGGCGGCGAGGTCGCCGGGTCCGTCGAATATCCGCTCATAAACTTGGAATTGAAACCGGATAAACGCGAGATCAATTACTTCGCGTATACTCAAAAATTAAAATGGCTCCACGCCGACGCGGTGTACGTCCCGGGGCACTACGAAGAAGTCGTCCGCATTCTGCCCCAGCTCACGTTCTCCGACGTCTCGGCGTACGTCCTGGGCACGAACGGCTGGAACGAGAACCGCGTCATCCGCGTCGCGGCCAAATACGTAGAGGGGACTTACTTCACCGCCGGCTTCTTCGCCGATTCGCTGGACGCCGAGGTCCGCGCCTTCGTCGCAAACTACCGGCGCGAGACGGCCGAGTTCCCCAACTACCTCGCCGCCGCGGCCTACGACGCCGCCAAAATACTGTGTTCCGTTCTCTACCCGCCGGCCGAGGGCGGCGCGGAAATAAAAAGCCGCCTCGACGCGGTGGCGGACTACCCCGGCATATCGGGCCGCACGACGTTGCGCGGCGACGACGGGATGTTGCGTAAGGAGGTCGCCATCCTGACGGTTCACGAAGGAGAAGTGGTAGAGGCGCCGCGGTGAAAAGGCCGGTCGCAACCGCCCTCCTGATCGCTTTACTCATCGTCGCTTGCGGGCCCAAAAGGCCCGCCGGTTATTTTGTTTACGAGGGCCGACGGGGCGACTCGGTGGCGGCGCTAAGCGCGCGGTTCGGCGGCGACGAGGGCTTAACGAAGATACTGGTTCGCGAGGCGCGCCGAGAGGCCGACGCTCCCTTCGAGGCCGGCGAACGCGTCGCCATCCCCTTCGAGAAAATTAAGAAGCACCGGGACATCGTCGAGGCGTTCGCGTTGGTCCACGAGGCGCGCGGGGCCCGCGCGCGGGGCGAATACGCCGCGGCGCTCGAGGCGCTTCGAGCCGCTTACGCCGCGCGGCCGGACGACCCGTCGCTCGCCTTCGAGCTTGGGGCTACGTACTACGAGGCCGGCGACTACGGCCGGGCCGCCGCGGCCCTCGGCGGAGCGAGGGAGCGCGCGCCCGACGACGAGGAGGTAATCCTGGCCTTCGCGCTCGCCGCCGCGGAGGCGGGGGACGCCGAAGGCGCGGTAGCCACCCTGGCGGAACTCGCCACGCAACGGCCCGACTTCCTCTACGCCCTCTACGTGCTGGCGGAAATGGAAATAAAAATGGGTAAATACGCCGCCGGCCGCCATCACCTCTTCGAATATTTGAGACAGAGAGATAAGGGCTTGGTAGCGGCGTACGCGCGGGAGGGGATAAAGGCTTCGGCTCGAGCGGAGATGGAGGCCGCGGCTCGAGCGTTGGGGGAAGCCGCACGAGAGGAAGAGAAGGCGACGCCGGCGCGCGAGGCGGGGCCGGCCGAATGACGCACAAAATATATTTTACCCATCGCTTGACGGCGCCGGCCTTATAATATATAATACCCGTCGACGCGCCGGCGTAGCTCAGCGGGCCAGAGCAGCTGATTTGTAATCAGCAGGTCGCGGGTTCGAGTCCCGCCGCCGGCTTAGAGGAGAGCCCGGGGAGGTACCCAAGCGGCCAACGGGGGCAGACTGTAAATCTGCTGGCGTATGCCTTCGGGGGTTCGAATCCTCCCCTCCCCAAAAAAACACGCGGGCGTAGCTCAATTGGCCAGAGCATCAGCCTTCCAAGCTGAGGGTCGCGGGTTCGAGCCCCGTCGCCCGCTAAGAAGCGGCGTGAACGACGATTTATAAAAAATTCGGCGCAAGGCGGTATAATTGATTTTTTTGCTTGACTTTATACCTATGATTTGTTAGAATGTATAAAGTCGCGAGGAAGCGACCGAATTAAAGACGAACCCTCCCTCCCTATACTAAGAAAGTCGTCCTTTTGGGCGGCTTTCTTTTATCGCCCGGGCGGGACGAACGCGGTAGGGGGGCCGGCGGGCGGGGGGAGGCGAATATTTTTTCCTTGACTTTTGATGACCAAATTAGTTATAATATAAACAGTAGGCGCGTGCAAAGAAGAATCAGCCATTCAAAAAGAGAACCCTCCCTCCCTAAAACGAGAGAGCTGTCCTTTTGGCCGGCTCTCTCTTATTTTTTGGGCCGTCCGAAGGGGGCCGGCGTTGGCCTTCGAAATCGCGGCATCGACTTGATTTGGGGTTAAAAAACGGCTATTATTAAATAGTAATAAGTTATATTTTTTTGGGGAAGGGGGTAGCCGTCATGAAAAAGCTTTGTTGGCGTCGGCCGCGGCGACGCGCCATTTTTCACTTGATTTCCCGCGGCGTAGCGTTTAAGATAAAAAGGAATTACCCAAACGTTCAAAGCTTGGAGAGAGGAGCCGAGGCTATGAAGAAGGCGAGTGCGATCTTCGTTTTATTGGCGGTTTCGGCGACGCCGCTATGGGGCGCCGCGCGGGGCGTCGTAGCCGAGCTATTCACCGCGACGTGGTGAGGTTATTGTCCGTACGCGGAATACGCGTTCGAAAGGATAGCGAACGAGAAGGGTTTGGACAAATGGGTACCGGTGGCGTGGCACGCTTCGGCCAGCGGCCAGTGGTACACCACGGAAGCTGGCCAGAGAAAGAGTTACTACGGCGTCACGGGTTATCCCACCGCCTACATTGACGGCGTCGTAATGCATCGCGGGGCCTACACGAACAACGAGCGGATGTACCAATGGTACATGGGCACCTTCAACAGCCGCCGGGTCATCGCCAGCCCGTTGACTATTTCTTTCATCAACAGCAATTACGGCGGCGGCCACGCCTCGGTCAAGGTCAAAGTAGAGCTCGACGAGAGCATCTCTTCCGGCCATGTCTGCCACTTCGTACTGTGGGAAACCAACTTGAGTTACAGCGGCCGTAACTACGCCTACGTCGAACGGGCCTTTGCCACGAAAAACGTCACCATAACGCAAAAGGGCCAGTGGGAAGAGTTTAGCCACGACTTCACGCTGCAAACCGGCTGGAAGCTCGCGGACCTAGGCGCATCGGTCTTCGTCCAGGACCCCAACGGGAAAGAGATCAAGAACGGCCGCGGGACCAAGCTCGTGGCCGGCACCGCCGTATCGCCGACGTCGTTGGGGCGCGTCAAGGCGCTGTTCAACTAAACGTAAAAGTATCCCCGAAACGAAAAGCCGCCCTCGGGGGCGGCTTTTTTCTGCGGGCCCGATTTACGACTTGACGCCGCGGCCCGGTTATTATTTAATATAAATATAAAAACGCAAAACAACGCCGAAGGAGGCAGGGCATGAAGAAAATATTGACTTTGGCCTTAGCCGCGGCGTGCGTGGCGCCGGCGTGGGGCGCGCCGCGCGTCGTCGTGGCGGAGCTTTTCTCGGGGATCCCTTGAGGGTATTGCCACTGGGCAGATGAAGCCCTGGACAGGCTGGTAAAGGAACAAGGTTTCGAAAAAATAGCGCCCGTGGCCTTCCACACGAAAGGCGCCCTCTACACCCCCGAAGGTTACGACCGCTGGCGGAACTATTACAACGAGTCCGGCATCCCGGTGGCCCACTTCGACGGCCGGTGGCGCTCGAGCGGCGGCACCGCGCAGACCTATAACAACTACCTCAACCTCTTCAACACGCGCAAGGTCGTCGCGAGCCCATTGACCGTAACGGTCCTCAAGACCAGCCACGGCGGCGGCCACGCGTCGGTCCGCGTGCGCGTCCGCCTCGAGGACGACCTACCCTCCGAAAACCTCTGCCACATCACCCTTTGGGAAACCGACATCGTAGAAGGTTCCGAGACCCACCGCTACGTCGAGCGCGCGATGACGACCAAAAAAGTAACCGTCACCAAGAAGGGCCAGCTCGAGGAGTTCTCCCACGTCTTCGACCTCAAGACCGAATGGAAGACGGCGAACATGGGCGTCACCGCGTTCGTCCAGTGCAAGACGTGGCCCAACGAGAAGCTGGTGCAGAACGGCGCCGCGGCCAAGCTCGTCGAGGGGATAGCGGTCGAGCCGACCTCGCTCGGCCGCGTCAAGGCGCTGTTCAACTAAACCTTCAACCATACCGCGAAACGAAAGGCCGCCCCGAGGGGCGGCTTTTTTACCGCGGCGCCGATTTGTGGCTTGACGCGGCGGCCCGGTTAAAATTAAAATATAAATAGAAACCGAAACGGAAGGAGGTAGGGGATGAAAAAGTTATTTATCGTTACCGCGGCCGCGCTCGCCACAGCCGCCTTAGCCGACTGGGGGCCGGCGAAAAAACTACCCGACACCGTAAACAGCCCGTTCAAGGACTTCGGCGTCTGCGTAAGCGCGGACGGAAACGAAATTTACTTCTCGTCCACACGCGGAGGCGGCGAATTTAATCCGGACATATACTATTCCCGGCGGCAGGGGAGCGGCTGGACGCCGGCCCAAAAGGTCCCGGGCGAAATTAACACCAAACTTTACGAGGGCGAACCGTGCCTGAGCTGGGACGGGCAGCGCCTTTACTTCCCGAGGGGCGACTACAACAGCGGAGACGTGGACATCTACGTCGCCGAGCGAAGCGGCGGCGGTTGGGGGAAGCCCTATAAAATCCCCGGGAAAGTAAACAAAGAAGGTTACTGGGAGGATAACCCCGCCGTTTCCGGCGACGGCTCGACGTTGTACTTCGTAGGCGGAAGATGGCCGGGTAACCAAGGTCCCTGCAATATATGGTCCTCGAAATGGACCGGCTCCGAGTGGGGCGAGCCGGTTTACCTAAGCGATATAAATACCGAATATGGCGAATCGGACCCGGCGCCGAGCTACGACGGCCGGTACTTGTATTTCGTATCGTTCCGAAGCCGCGTTAAGATCTACCGCGCCGAGAACGTAGGCGGTTCTTGGCGAAACATCACGCCCTTGAACGACAACGTAAACAAACCCTACGGGTCTCCTTTCGACCCCTCCACAACGGCCGACGGTAAATACCTATTCTTCACCTGGTCGCTGTACGAAAGCCATAAATACCCGTACATCTACGTATCGCGATGGTGCGAGCCCGCGGTAACGCCGACGAGCCTGGGGCGCGTCAAGGCGTTGTTTAACTAAACGCAAACCTATCCCCGAAACGAAAGGCCGCCCCTCGCGGGCGGCTTTAACGTTGCACCCTTCCGTTAATACGCGAAAGTCCGCGCCTTTTAATTACGCGAGCTTAAGTAGGTCTTGAGCGCCGGCCTCAGCTAGCGGAAGAGCGCCTTTATCTTGCCGACGGAGGAGGGCGCGACGTTTTGGGTAAGGCCGCCGTCCACCTGGTAAACGCGTCTCGTGCCGCTATTATCCGAAAGCCAGAGGTAGCGGCCGTCGCAGCCGCAGCCGGTCGTGAAGGTCCCGGGGGCCGCGAAGGAGGCGAGGACGGACCCCTGCGTCGTGAAGCGGAAGATATAGTTAGGGCCGCTCAACGGCCGGTTCGCGCACCACAGGTACGTCCCGTCCCACGCCATGTCGTAGCCGGAGGTGATAGGCGCCACCCGGAAGGACTTCACCACCGAACCGCCCGTCGTATACTGGCGGACGGTCCCGCCGTCGTAAAGGGACATTATCCACAAGTACTCGCCGTCCCAGGCGATGCCGCTCGGGTCCGGCGCGGGGAACGACGAGATCGTGGAGCCCTGCGTCGTGAAGCGGTAAACGTACTTTTGCCGGAAGAGGTCGGAGCCCCAATAGTACGTCCCGTCGAACTCGGCGCCGAACTGCACCGGGCTGTAAGGCCCGCGCGGCGGGTCGAACGAGCCGACCAGGCTGCCGGTCGTCGTGTAGTGGCGCCACATCCGCGAACCGGCGTAATGGAAGTCGGTGACGGCCAGGTATTGGCCGTTCCAGGCCACGCCGTGGGCCATTATGTTGCCGGTGATGGGGAACGAGGAAATAACGTCGCCGAGCGCGGCGAACGCGCAGGCCCCGAATACGCCTACGAGCGCGAAACCAACGAATAACTTTTTCATCATTTTCCACTCCCGTTTTGGATTTTACCTTTTTTATAAAGTATACCACCGCGGACGCGACGTCAAGGGTAAAACGCTCCCCGCGGGCACGTATTTTTAACGGGTCATCTGATAATAAAAGCCGCCCCGCGGGGCGGCTTTCTGTCGGCCGGTAGCGGACGATTCGTTTTACCAGGTACCGGCCGGCGGTATTAGTGGAGCAACGCCGGCGCGCGTTACGCCCTCATGCGCCCGGCAACGCGCCCTGGAGCAAACGCAACACGCCGACGATGGCCGCGAGGCCGAGCAGGTCGAAGACGAAGCCGACGCGGATCATTTTTAGAATCGGGACCTTGCCCGAGCCGTATATTATCGCGTTCGGGGGCGTCGAGACCGGCAACATAAAGCCGAAGCAGGCCGCGAGCGCGGGGACGACGGGGTTAAGGCCGAGCGTCTGGGCCAGGCCTACTACGGGCGGTATCACGACGTTGGCGGAAGCGGTATTGGAAGAGCTCTCGGATAGCAACACCGCAAGCGCCGCGGCGAGGGCGGCGACCGCCCATAAACTGCGGGCCCCCGTCAGCTGCTGCAGGGCGGCGCCGGGAAGTTATATACCGTTAACCGCCGGCGCGAAACGACGAAGCCAAGCTCTTCACCGCTCCGTTTTCGGCCGACGCGGCCGCGCGTGAAGTTAAACCCGTAGCGCGCCTACCGGAACAGCGCCCTCACGCGGCCGAGGGAGGCCGGCGCGACGGCCGGCACCGTCGCCACGACCACCCGGATCATTAAGTTCTTATACGGCCCGAAGCCGGAAAACGGGTCCCACCACGGCCGCGACTTCTGCCAGGAGTGGCCGAGCGCAGTCGGATTGTCATCGACGCAGAACGGGTCGTTGTTCGGGTAGGCTTGGGTTTGTTCGATCGCGGCCACGAAACCCGAAAAACCCACCGGCAATACCCACCCCACGTCGAAATCGTTCCACGCGAACGTCGGGGTCTTCCCCCGGACCTGCAGCGGCGCCCCGGAGGTCGGCTATATCAACAAGCCGGGATACCGGGCGAAGCCGTACACGCCGAGCCGAAAACCGTCCCACTTCCCGTTAGGCCACGCCGGGCCCGAGTATACCCTGACCTTCTCGATCATGCGCGCTCCGACGTTAGTTATGTCGAAATCGTTGCCCACCCAGACCCCCGCGTCGCGAAACCCGCCGTGGTAACTCTTGGTGCCGGTATCCCATTTCAACTCGAACGGCCCGTCTAAAACCGGCCGATCGCAGGCCCCCGTATCCACGCCCCCGGCGGGACCGGCCAGGAGCCACGCCGCAACCGTCAAAACCGCCGTCGCCCACCGCATAAATCCTCCTCTCGATTACGAACGCGGCCTCGTCCGAAAGAAAACCTCGCCCTTTACCACTCCCCCCTCGGTAACGTCTTCCTCTTTCTCCGGCTCTTCCTTCTTGATTTTAACCTTCGCCCTTTTCGTTTTACTTTTATTTAATATTAGCTCGCCGTCGGCGAAGCCTACCCGGGCCGCGTCCCCCGGGCCGAACTCGCCTTTCAGGATGCGGCGTGCCGTAAATCGAAGGCGTTCTTAATCGCGGCGTAATCCTCCGCGGGGAAGAGGCCGGCGCGAACGAATTCCTTGTTAAACGCTGCGACCGCCGCCGCGTGCCGTTTGTAACTCACCGCGTGAACTTCAAACTTCCATCGCCCGAATTAACCTTAGCTTCTGCCGTCTATCAACAACGGTCATTCTTTACGCCGTTACGGTAATACCTCCCCCTCGATAACGTCCTCCTCTTTCCCCGTTTCCTCCTTCTTACTTTTAACCTTCGCCCTCTTCTTTTTACTTTTATTCAAAACCAGCTCGCCGTCGGCGAAGTCCACCTGGACCGTGTCGCCCGGGCCGAACTCGCCCTTCAGGATGCGGTTGGCGATGGGGTTGGCCAGCACGCGCGTGATAAGGCGGCGAAGGGGCCTCGCGCCGAAGGCCGGGTCGTAGCCCGCCTCGGCCAGGTGCTCGCGTCCGGCGTCGGATATCTCCAGAGCCATATCCTGGTCGACGAGGCGCGCCTGCACCTTCGCCACCAAAAGGTCGACGATCTGCAACAGCTCCTCGCGGCCCAACGCGTGGAAGACGATGATGTCGTCGACGCGGTTGATGAACTCGGGCCTGAATACCCCTTTTATCTCCTCGAAGACCTCTGCTTTCATCTTCTCGTAGAGGTCGGCCTCCTTATCGACGTGCGCGCGCTCCGACAATTTCATTATCCGATCGGCGCCGACGTTCGAGGTCATGATTAAAAGAGCGTTCTTGAAGTCGACGGTCTTGCCGTGGCTGTCCGTCAGGCGGCCGTCGTCCATTACCTGGAGTAGGATGTTGAAGACGTCGGCGTGAGCTTTCTCGATCTCGTCCAGTAAGATTACGGAATAAGGGCGGCGCCGGACGCGCTCCGTGAGCTGGCCACCCTCCTCGTAGCCGACGTACCCGGGGGGCGCGCCAACCAGCCGCGAGACCGTGTGGCGCTCCTGGTACTCCGACATGTCCATCCGGACGATGGCCTCCTCGTCCCCGTAGAGGTACTCCGCGAGCGCCTTGGCGAGCTCGGTCTTGCCCACGCCCGTAGGCCCCAGGAAGATGAAAGTCCCCACCGGCTGGTTGGGGTCCTTGAGGCCCGCCCGGGCGCTCCGCACCGCCTGCGACACCGCCCGGACCGCCTCCTCCTGGTCGACGATGCGTTTATGGATTTCCTCCTCCATCCGCAGCAGGCGCGCCTGTTCCTCCTCCGTAAGCTCGGCGACCGGGATGCCGGTCCAGCTCGAGAGGACCTCGGCCACGTCCTCGCGCGTCACGACCGCGTCCTGCTCTTTCTCGGCCTTGACCCGTTCCCACTCCCCCTTGACCTCGTCGAGCTTCGCCTTCAGCTCGAGCGCCTTCACGTGCGCCTGGTTCGCGGCCTCGAAGTCGTTGCGCGCGATGGCCTCCTCTTTCTCGCGGCTGAGCTTTTCGACCTCGGCCTCGGTCGCGGCGACGTCCGGCGGCACCATTAGATTGGCGAGGTGGACCTTGGCCGCGGCCTCGTCGATGAGGTCGATGGCCTTGTCCGGCAGGAAGCGGTCGGCGATATAACGGGCCGAGAGGCGGGCCGCGGCGGCTACGGCCTCGTCCGAGATGGTGACGCGGTGGTGGGCGGCGTAGCGCTCGCGCAAACCCTCGAGGATGGCGACGGTCTCCTCCACCGTCGGCTCGTCGACGAGCACCGGCTGGAAGCGGCGCTCGAGGGCCGCGTCCTTCTCGACGTACTTGCGGTACTCGTCGAGGGTGGTGGCGCCGATGGCCTGCAGCTCGCCCCGCGCCAGCGCCGGCTTGAGGATGTTGGCGGCGTCGATGGCACCCTCGGCCGCGCCGGCGCCAACGAGGGTGTGCATCTCGTCTATGAATAAGATAACGTCGCCGCCCTTGACGATTTCGTCGACGACGCCCTTGAGGCGCTCCTCGAACTCGCCGCGGAACTTGGTCCCGGCGACGAGGCCCGCGAGGTCGAGCTGGACTACCTTTTTATGAGCCAATACCTCCGGGACGCGGCGGCCGGCGATGGCCTGCGCCAGGCCTTCGACGATGGCCGTCTTGCCGACGCCCGGGTCGCCGATGAGGACCGGGTTGTTCTTGGTCCGGCGGCTGAGTATTTGGATGCAGCGTTCGATCTCCTTCTCGCGGCCTATGACCGGGTCGAGCTTGCCGTCGCGGGCGAGCTTCGTCAGGTCGCGGCCGAAGGTGTCGAGGGCGGGCGTCTTGGATTCCGCGTCCGCGCCGTAGGGGCCCGCGGCCTTCGCCCCCATCAACTCGTAACACTTGTCGGCGACGACCTTCGCGTCCGCGCCCAGCGATGCCAAGACCTTGACGCCGGCGCCCGCGGTCTCGTGGAGGATACCCAATAATAGGTGTTCGGTCCCGACGAACTGGGCCTTAAGGCGCTGCGCCTCGTCGACGGCGTACTGGATGGCGCGCTTGGCGTCGGGGGCGAACTCAATTACGACGCCCGGCGGCGCGCCGGGACGGGAGGGCGCGAGCTGTTGGACCGCGGCGCTTATGCGGTCGAAGTCCAGGCCGACGGCCCCCAGCGCGCGGGCCGCGATGGAGCCGCGGTCGCGGGCGACGCCGGCGAGGAGGTGGTCCGTACCGATCTGCGCCGCGCCGAGGGCTTTAGCTGCCTCCTGCGCCGAGCGGACGGCCTCCTGCGCCCGATTCGAAAAGTATTCTTCCATGACGGCCGGCTCCCGATAAGTAGTTGCCTTATACCAAAATTTATTATATAAAAATTCCGGTAAAAAATAAAGGGCGCCTTTAAGCTCGGCGAGCGACCAGGAGTATTTCGATGACCGAAACGCGAGGTCTAAAACCTTTTGTAAAACGACTCGACGGCCGGGGCGAAACGCACCTCCCGCTCCTCACCTCGGAAACGGCGCGCCGTATGCGTGCGGGGATGGTAACGCTACGGCCCGGCGAGGAGTGCGGCCGCCACAGTACCGAGGAGTACGAGGAACTCTTAATCGTACTCGAGGGGCGCGGCGAGGCCGAGGTGGAGGGTTATGGCGCGCTCGCGCTCGAGGCGGGCCGGGTCGCCTACATCCCTCCCCATACTTATCACAACGTATACCAAATAGACGACGGCGAGCTCCGTTACGTCTACGTCGTCGCGCCGGCGAAGTAAAAAAGCCGAGGCCGTTTCCCCGCGGAACGTACCAGTTAATTTCCCGGGGCGCTGGGCGCTTGCGCTATCGGCCTATTTAATATAAAATGAAAAAAGAAACGACAAACATCGGCGACTCAAGTATACTTCTGGAAAAGGTGGATGGGAAATGATTAGGCATTGCACGTTGACGGCCTCTCTCGTTGTGCTGGCGGCGACGACCGCGCTCGCGGGCGCCAAGCTGTTGTGGTCCTACACGGATTGCAACGGCGTCTACGCCTCCGCGGACCTCGGCGACATAAATAACGACGGCGTCCCGGACGTCGTCTG
Source organism: Candidatus Zixiibacteriota bacterium (assembly GCA_011773985.1). GTDB lineage: Bacteria > RBG-13-66-14 > B26-G2 > WVWN01 > WVWN01 > WVWN01. The sequence continues at coordinate 12,499 of WVWN01000052.1, forward strand.
CGGCAAGTACTACTCCGACGAGGGCGACGAGCTCTTCGCGCTGTCCGGCAAAGACGGGAAGAAGCTCTGGGCCGCGAACGACTGCCTGGGCATCTGGGGAACCCACGGCCTGGACACGGTGGCGGACCTCAACGGCGACGGCATACGCGAGGTCATCATGGGGACGCCGGGGGGCGTGAGCGAGGGGCGCTCGTTCTATTTAAAATCGGGTAAAGACGGAAAGACGATCTTTTCGTACTCGACTTACAGCGGCCCGAACGCGGGTTGGGTGTACGGCGTGGCCGGTACGGGCGACGTGAACAAGAACGGCAAGAAGGACCTCCTCGCGGCGGCGGGCGGCAACGCGACCGTCCGCAGCGGCACCGTCTTCTGCTTCGACGGCGGCAGCACCTCGGACGCGGTGAACATCATCTGGACCTTCAGGCCGCCGCGCGACGGCGCCCAGTGCGTAACGGCCATCGGCGACGTGACGGGCGACGGCATACCCGAGGCCGTGGCGGGCGCGGGCGGCAACGGCTACGACAATAAAGTTTACGGCCTCAACGGCACCAACGGCGCGCAAATCTGGTTATACGACACCGGCAACAGCGTCTACGACGTCGTCAACCTGGGCGACCTCAACGGCGACGGCTACGACGACGTGGCCGCGACGAGCTGGGCCCGCACCGTCGTGGGCCTCAGCGGTAAGGACGGCACCCATCTCTGGACCAACAACATAGGCTATATTGGGATGGATCTCGAGCGGTTGCCGGACGTCAACGGCGACAAGTGCGACGACGTCGTCGTGGGCTCCTGGTCCGCGGACCTCATCTGCGTCAGCGGCAAGGACGGCAAGACGATATGGTCGAAGCCAGTGGGAGCGGACGTGTGGTCCGTTGACGTTATCGAGGACGTCGACGGCGATAAGCTGTGGGAGGCGGTGGGCGGTTCGCTGGGAAGCGGCAGCGGCGTCGCGAAGTGTTACTCGAATAAGGGCGCCGAGCTCTGGACGAGCACCTTCTCGGAACGCATCTACGACGTGGAGCGCGTAGGCGACGTAACGGGCGACGGCGTGAGCGAGGTCTGCGTCTGCCTGCAGGACCACGGCTACGAGGCGGCGCACGTGTGGCTCTTCGACCTCAACGTTCACACGGGCATCGAGGAGAGGGACCCGCGTTTCGAGCCGAAGCCGCGCGAACCGTACGCCTTCGCGCTGGGGCAAGCGCGGCCCAACCCCTGCCGGGGCGAGGCCCGAATCGCCTTCGCGCTACCGCGGGCGGGCGGCGCGACGCTCGAGCTGTACGACCTCTCCGGCCGTAAGGTGAGGACGTTGCTCGCGGCGCACCTGGCCGCGGGCGAGCACGACGTCGCCGCGGACCTGACCGGCCTCGCACCGGGCGTATACGTCTACCGTCTGGAGGCGGGGGCCGACGCCGCGGCCAAAAGGTTGGTCGTCGCCAAATAACGCCGATAGCAAGGTAACCCTTACGGCGGTTTCCCCGCCAGTCGGTGGTACGAACGGGGCAGGCGTGCTCCGCGGAATAGCGGCGTAGAGGAGAGGAAATGAAAACCTTATTACGGTGGGGCGTCGTCGCGTCGGCCGTGGCCTCGGCTAGCGTTACGCCGGCCGCCGGCAAAGCCGAATTCACCGGCGAGGAAGTAACGATTACGCTCGAGCCCGAGCGGGCACGGGTGGCCGGCGTCTACCGCTTCCACAACCCCGGCGAAGAAACGCAGACGCTAAAGCTCCGGTATCCCTTCGCGAGGGGCCCGGAATTCGGCGACCCGGAAAACGTCGTCGTCGTGGACGCCGCGGGGACGCCGCTACCTTACCGCTGGCGGCGCGGCGAGATAGAGTTCGACCTCGCGGTCCCGCCTCGAGGCGAAGCGTACGTATCCGTCTCGTACGAACAGGATTGCTACGCCGATAAATTTACCTACATCTTAACGAGCAAGCGGGAATGGCGCCGGCCCTTCGACGAAGCGGCCTACTTCGTAGAGGCGCCGTACCAGCTCGCCCCCGTGGAGGGTTCTTACAAGTTGGAGGAGGCCGCTTCCCGCGAGGGCCTGGTCCGCTACGAGCTCCGCCGCGACAATTTTTACCCCGACGTCGACTTGACGCTCCGTTGGCAACGACCCGATTTCTACTTCGGCTCGACGGCGTTAGAGAGCGGCGCAACCCCGCCGCCGCCGGCTAAGGCGGAAGGCGCCCCCTAAAGCCGTCACGCGCCCGTATAGAGGGAGAAACCGGCTCGTCGCTCGGCGCTAAAAATTGAATGGGCGGCCCGCGGGCCGCCCTTTCGTACGCGGAAATTTTTCAGTCGTCGTTATCGTACGCGCACGTCGTAACCGGGCCGCTGGAACGAGTATACGAAACGGTCCGGGAGGTCGTACGTCCCGGCGAGTAGGGCCATCGCGTCCTCGACGAANNTCGACGAAAACGCGCTCCTCGTCGGTGGGGATAACGAATATTCTCGTCGGCGACGAGGGCGCGGCGACGTCGACCTCCTCGCCGGGCGCGGCGTTCGCGTTCCGGTTCTCGTCGAGGAGGATGCCGAGGCCTTCGAGGCCCCGTAGCGCCCGCGCCCGCACCTCGGGGGAATTCTCGCCGACGCCCGCGGTAAACGCGACCGCGTCCACGCGCCCCAACGCCGCGGCGTACGCGCCGACGTATTTCTTCAGCCGGTAGCACTCCACCTCCAGCGCCAGCTTACACCGGTAGGGCGAACCCGCCTCTCGCGCGCCGTCGTCGCCCCCGGCCGCTCCCTCTTTCAAACCCGCGAGGACGTCGCGCCGGTCGGCGAACTTTCCCGTAAGGCCCAAGACGCCGCTCCGCCGATTGAGCTGACTATAAACCTCCTCCGGCCCTAGGCGCAGCGCCGCCATCAACTGGAAGGGCACGGCCGGGTCGACGTCGCCCGAACGGGTGCCCATCACGAGCCCCTCCAAGGGCGTCAAGCCCATCGACGTATCGACCGAGACGCCGCCCCGCACGGCGCAGGCGCTCGCGCCGTTGCCGACGTGAAGGGTTATGGCGTTTATCTCGGCCGGCTCGCGCCCCAAAAGCGCCGCGACCCGCCGCGAGACGTAGAGGTGCGACGTGCCGTGAAAGCCGTACCGCCTTACGCCGTTCTCGCTATACCACTCGTACGGGAGAGCGTACGTGTAGGCGTAGTCGGGAATGGTGTAATGGAAAGCGGTATCGAAGACGGCGACGTGCGGCGCGTCGGGCAACAAGGCCCGCGCCGCCTCGATGCCCGCGACGTTGGGCGGGTTGTGGAGGGGCGCGAGGCTAACGTACCCCTTAATTACCTCGAGCACGCGCTCGTCGATTAAAACCGAACGATTGAGCTCCTCGCCGCCGTGGACGACGCGGTGCGCCACCGCCGAGACGGCCGCGGCGCTCCCGACGACGCCCGCCTCCTCGCCGGTCAACGTGGAGAGGACGACGTCGATGGCCTCTTTGTGGGTCGGGCATTCGCAATCGCGCCGCAGGCTTTTGCCCGGGCGCTCGGACGCCAACGACGGCTCGACGCGGTGCTCGATGAAAGAGCCGCCGATGGTAATCCGCTCGACGATGCCGCGGGCGACGGTCCGGCCCTCGGCGACGTCGTAGAAAGAATACTTGAGCGACGAGCTGCCGCAGTTAAGGGTTAATATCTTCATGGCGTAAAAGAGACCGCGTAAGGGTTTTCAGAAAACGTAGGGATAATGTTGAAAAAAGGAAAGCCGCGGCGAGGGGCCCCGGCGACGAATTCTTCCGCTGCGTAAACGGTTGAGAAGCAAGGACCCGACCCCAATAAATATATTTTAACTGCTATTTACGATTATTACAAGCCAAACCGCTATATCCCCCTTATCCCACGCCGTTAATGCAAGCTAAAGGTTCGTCGGCCTACCGAGCCCCCCGCGCCGGCGTATTAGCCCGGCTTTACCGGGAATTGAGCTTTAGAAGGTTCTCGCGCGCTTTTCTAAAAGTCGGGTCCAAGGCGAGGGCCCGCCGGTAGTGAGCGGCGGCCGCCTCCAGCTCGCCCCGCTCCTCGGCGTAGGCGCCGAGGTTGTTCTGTACGACCTCGGCGCGGGCGCCGAGGCGCTCGGCCAATTTTAAACAAAAATCGGCGCGCGCGCCGTCGCCGGCACGCGCCCGGTCCCGGCTCTCGTCGACGTATTGCACGCCGAGGTAGGTCGCCGTCCAGTAATCCACGTACGGCGGCGGCTCCGGCTCGACGCCGCGGCGGGCGTACAGCGACCACCAGTCCCGCGTCACGCGCGCGCCGCCCGGCGGGACCAGCCGCCAGACGTGCGCCCGCTTCTCGTACCCGTAGCCGTAGTAGCGCGGCGGCCCGAAGGGGTAGAGCATATAGTAGCCGCGCCGCCGGTCCTGTACCAGCGCCATAAAGGCCGCGACGTACTGCCGCGCGCAAGCCTCGGGAGGCATATAACGGTAACGGTCGCCGACGAGGTCAAAGAAGTCGCGGAACTGGCGCGTTCCCGCGGCGTCAACTAGGAGTACGTCCGGCCGGGCGTAGGAGGTCGTCACGAGCGCGGCCATAGGCCCGGCGACCGCGCTCCCCTCGTAGCTGAGTATAAAAGTGGCGCGTGGGCCTATCACGCGGAAGACGTTGCCCGCGGCGTCTTCGGCGTAAGGGAAATCGGACCGGTTCGCGGGCCCGAATCGAGCTGATGCGGCGACGGCCGCGACGAGCACCGCGCCCAACGCGGCCGCCACACCCAAGCCGAGACGCACTTTCGCGAGGCGCCGGCACGCGTACGCCACGAACGCGCCGCAGGCCAAGGCCCACGCCATGTAGAGGGCCGTATACCACGTGCGCCAATTGGCGGAGTAATAATTCAGGATGAACGCCGCGGCGACCGCGGCCGCGCCGAAAAGGAGGACCGCGCCCTTAAGCCTTTGCCAAAAAAGCCATCCGGCCCCCAAGGCCCCCGTCGCTAAGCCGAGCCAGCCGAATTGGCTGAGGAAAAGCCCCGCGGCTATTTTCGCTCGAGCCGCGACCAGCGCCGGCCCCGCGGCGAAGAGCTCGTGGCGATACATCTTCCCCGTCACGTGATAGTAAAAATTTTTCAAGTTGCCGGGCTTACCCCAGTCCGGCGCGACACCTGCGGCGGACCTTATGGGCAGGTAGAGATAGGCGGATAACGCCAGCGCGAACGCGGCCGCGGCTATACTCAACGTCCTCAGCGAGGCCAGCCGCCGGCCGCCCGCCCAAAACGCGTACGCCAGGTAGGCCGGGAGGAACGTCGCCTGCTGGGGGTGAACGCCGCAAGCCAGGCCGTAGACGAACGCGGCCGCCCACAGCGGCCGGTCGTCCGGCCCTCCCGCCCAAACGAGGAGGAGAAAGACCGTGGCCGCGGTGAGCGCGAGGCTCAGCGTATAGACCTCCGCGACCGTCGCCTGGGCCCACACCGCGGGGGCCGAACCTAACGCGAGCGCGGCCGCGGCCGCCCCCGCGACGCCGAAGCCGTCCCCCCGGTAAAGGCGAAGCGCCGCGAGCACGACAAAAAAAGCGACGGCCGCCCCCGCGGCCGCGCTGAAAAAGTTTAACCCGGCGACGGCGTTCACGCCGGGCAGCGCCGTGAAGAGGTACGACGTACAGAGGTATACCGGGTATCCGGGCGGGTAACAATTGCCCAGCAGGTAGACCGAACGCACGTAGATGCCCGAATCTTGCCAGTAGGCCGCGGGGCAATAGGTCTTGGCGTACAGCACGAAAAAGAACGCGGCCGCGGCCAGCGCGGCCAGAAAGGCCGCCCCGCGCCCCGGCCCGTCGCCTCCACGCGCATTCGTCATCTATCAACCTTTAAAATTATCGAGCCGACGAATAACTATTGTAATAGTCGGAAAGCACTTTTTCCGCCGGCTTGCGCTTGGGGGTCCACTGGTTGTTTCGGGGGCCGCCGCCCCCTTCGGCGCTCCCATGGTCCCAGCACCAAACGTACATCCCGCGAAGCCAGGGCCGGGCCGGCGCCGTCATGAACAGCGCCTTATAACAGAGCTCCTGGGCGCGAGTGTCGACTCGTTCGTTTTGCGTAAACGCCGGCGTCTTCCAGCAGGCGGGCCGCGATTGGTAACCCACCTCCGTGAAGAGCACTTCCTTATCGGCCAAGCGCGCCGTATAGCGCCAAATCTCTATGCTGTCCAAAGGACCCTTCCAACCTCGAGCCAACGTCGACAGCTCGGCGCCGTCTTCCTTCGAAAGGGGAAAATATGCGTCGATGCCGACGTGGTCGACCAGATCCCAGAAACAGACGTTCCGATAGTTACTCCAGTCCGCGGCGTACGTCAACTCGCCCGAATAATGCGACCGGACCGCACTTACGACGTCCGACCAGTGGTCGTACATGCCCGCGTCGGACCACTTATACTCGACGCCCACGCACAGCATTTCCACGTTTTCCTCGGCCGCGATGTCGGCGTAGTGGTTGATGAATCTGCGGTAGGAATTAAACCACGCGTTTACGCTCGTCGGCTCGAAGTTCGCCCGCCAGGTGCCGTCCTTGCTATCGACGTACGGCTTCAACGTTACTTTGGCCCCTTTGCCATGTAGATACCGAATCACTTCCCGAACGCTCTCGTCGGGGGCGGTCGCTCGCGGGTCCGGCCCTATCAGCGTCGACTTGTAATCCTTCTGATACCAGACGGCGACTAAAGCTACCCATTCCGCGCCGGTAGAAAGCATGCGGTCGATATTGGTAATTTGGTTGGGCTGAGCGGATAAAGGTTTTTTGGTGGGGAAGTAAGTTATACCCCGCTGGAAATGCGCGTTCTTGGATATGACGGGCTTGTACGGGATGTCCTCGGGATCAAACGCGGCGCCGCGGCCGCAGCTCAAAATCATTACCGCGGCCAAGGAGGTGACGAGAAACCTGAACCTGCTCATAAACGAACTTTTCCCAAACGCGGCGTCATTACGTCCCGCGGCCGGGCCAAAGGGCGCGCTGCCGCCCCAACCGGCGTCTCGCAACGCGCGCGGCGACTACGTCCATCCCATCACTTCCGCGTATCGTTCGAAAAGTTTCCGCTGCTCCCGGCTCATCTTCTTGGGCATCTTAACCTTAACCTCGGCGTAGTGGTCGCCGACGCGGCCGGTCCGTTCGTCGCGGATGCCCTTCCCCTTGACGCGTATCTTTTTGCCGGTCTCTATCCCGGGCGGGACTTTGACCGCGAACTTCCCCTGAACCGTTTCCACGGCCTTCTTCGCCCCCAAAAGAGCTTCGGCCAAATTGAGCTCGAGCTTGCCGTACGTATCGAGGCCGTCGCGCCGGTAGCGCGCGTCCGGCTTCAACCGGACCGTGACGTAAAGGTCGCCGGGCAGGCCGCCGGCGCCGACGTTACCCTCGCCCTTTACGCGGATGACGCCGCCGTCATTTATGCCGGCGGGAATCCTCACGCGCAGCGGCCTCCTCGCCCGCCGCGTCCCCGCGCCCTTGCAATCGGGGCAAGGCTTCTCGACGACGGTCCCTTTCCCGGCGCAGCTCGGACACGCGCGCGTCACGCCGAATTGGCCCATCCCCACGGTAACTGTACCCCGGCCGCCACACTGGGGGCAGGTCTTGGGTTGCGTTCCCGGGGCGGCGCCGGTCCCGGCGCACGTCATGCAGGGCTCGTCCCGGCCCAGGTTTATTTTCGCCGTCCCCCCTTTCGCCGCGGTCGAGAAGGGGACCTCCACCGTCATCTCAATATCTCGGCCCGCCGCCGGCCCAGGCCGCCGCCCGCCGGCTTCGCCCCCCCGAAACATCTGGTCGAAGAGGCCGCCCAGGCCGCCCAAATCGCCCAAGTCGCCCACGTCGAAGCGGAAGGTTTGACCGCCGCCCGGCCGGCCGTATTGCGAAAAATCGAACCCGCCCCCGCCCGGGCCCCCCGCGCCGGCGAAAGCGCCGTACTTGCGCAGCATGTCGTACTCTTGGCGCTTCTTGGGGTCCGAGAGCGTCTGGTAGGCCTCGTTGACTTCTTTAAACTTCTCTGCGGCTCCCGCCTCGGCGTTCCGGTCCGGATGGTACTTCATCGCGAGCGTCCGGTAGGCTTTCTTAATATCCTCCTCCGTCGCGTTCTCGGTAACGCCGAGCACCGCGTAGAAATCTCTATTGGCGGCCATAACTAGCGGCGGCGAGGTTCAGATTCCGGCGGCGCCTCCTCGGCTCCCCGCGCCGGCCCCTCCGGCACGCAAACCTCGACTCTCGCCGGCTTGAGCAATAAACCCTTAAATTTATAACCGGGGTCGAAAACCTTGGCGACCACGTTCGGCGGCAGCTCAGGGTCGCACGTCACCGACACCGCCTCGTGGACCTCCGGGTCGAAGGGGTCGCCGCGGGCGGCGCGTATGGCTTCCAAACCCTCGTTGCGCAAGACGTCGTATATTTTACGGTCGAGCATGCGGATGGAGTCGACGTGGTTTTGGGGGACCGCCTCGTCGGCGTCCGCGGCGTCTATGGCGCGGGTCAGGTCGTCGAGTACGGGCAAGAGTTTCTCGACGATACCTCGGGCCGCGGCGGCGCACGCGCGCTCGTGGTCGCGCGAAAGCCTTTTGCGCGTGTTATCGAGGTCCGCGGCCCGGCGAAGCAATTCCTCGCGGGCCTCCGCGGCCCCCGTTTCCGCGGCGGCAAGCTTCTCCTCGAGTTCGGCCAGTTGAGCCCGAAAAGCCTCCACGTCGAACGCATCGCCGACGGGAATCTCGACCTTCCTTTTTTTCTTCTCCATAATCACCCCGGCTCATGCGTTGCCCGGGCTTCCGCGGCCGTAATTATATATAATTTAACGCGCGCCGTCAAATGGTCCGAGTCGGAAATTTTTAACTTTAAGCCGGGACCGTACTTTGTTAAAATCGCACGCTATTCATTAAACGGCGCCGACATGGTTATACGTTTTTACAATACGCTGAGCCGCCGGCTCGAGCGCTTCGAGCCGCTCGAGGCGGGGAAGGTCCGCGTATACACGTGTGGCCCTACGGTCTACGACTACGCCCACGTCGGGAACTTCCGCACGTACGCGTTCGAGGACCTCCTGAAGCGTTATCTCCGGTGGAAGGGCTTCGACGTCGTCCAGGTCATGAACTTGACGGACGTCGACGACAAAACGATCCGCGGCGCCCGGGAGGCCGGCGTCAGCCTCGGCGAATATACTAAACCTTATATAGAGACGTTCTTCAAAGACGCGGATACGCTCCGCATCCGACGCGCCGAGCACTACCCGCGGGCCACGGAACATATCCCGGAAATGATAGCGCTCGTCAAAAGGCTCGAGGCCGGCGGCCACACCTACGCGTCGGAGGGCGCGGTTTATTACCGGATTTCTACCTTCCCCGGTTACGGCAAGCTGTCCGGGATGAACATCGGCTCCCTCCAACCGGGTGCGCGCGTCGACGTCGACGAGTACGCCAAGGAGGAGGCGCGGGACTTCGCGCTGTGGAAGCCCTTCGGCGGGGGCGAGGCCGGCTGGGATTCGCCGTGGGGGCCGGGCCGCCCCGGGTGGCACGTCGAGTGCTCGGCCATGTCCATGAAGTACCTCGGCGAGACGTTCGACATCCATACGGGGGGCGTCGACAACATATTCCCGCACCACGAGAACGAGATCGCGCAGAGCGAAGCCGCCACGGGCAAACCCCTCGCGCGCTATTGGCTCCACTCCGAGCACCTCATCGTCGAAGGCCAGCGGATGTCGAAATCGCTCGGCAGCTACTTCACCCTCCAAGACCTGCTCGCCAAGGGTTACGACCCGCTGGCCATCCGCTACCTGCTGCTCTCCACTCATTATCGCAGGCAACTGAACCTGACGTTCGAGGGCCTCGACGCCGCGACCGCGGCCGTAACCCGCCTTACGGATTTCTATCGCCGCGTATCCGAATACGGAGGTGACGGCGGCGAAGACTTCGCCGAAGACGTCGGCAAAGCGGCGGCGGCTTTCGAGACATCGCTCGATAACGACCTGGGAATAGCGGACGCGCTGGCGACGATCTTCGACCTGGTGACCGCGGCCAACCGCGCGATGGACCGGGGCGAACTTTCCGCGGCCGGCCGCGGAGTACTCGTCGCGACGCTCGATTCTTTGGACGAGGTCCTGGACCTATTCCATCCCACGCCGCTCGCCCTCGGCGAGGAAATTGAAAAACTGATAGCGGCGCGTGAAGAGGCGAGGCGGGCCAAGGATTACGCGCGGGCGGACGCGCTCCGGGAAAAGCTCGCCGGGCTCGGCGTCGTTCTCGAAGATACGCCCGGGGGCGTTAGGTGGAAAAGGGGGGCACCCGCCGAACCCCGCGGCGAGCCCCGCGAAACGAGGTAACTTTTCAAATTAAAAAACGCTCGCGGGAACGAAACGAGCGCTCCTCTATTTTTCCCTTGACAACTCAAACCCTCCGATGTTAAATAGAAAATAAGGAGTCCTGGGCGTGTACCGCCTGGGGTGAATTTCCCGAAATGGTGTTAGCCAACGGGCTAACGGAGAAAAGATAGGAGGTTTTGTTCATGAAGGATTTAGCTTTAGTAACCGGCCTAGTCGTTGTACTCGCGGCGGGTGTGTGGGCGGCGGACCTCGACGCCCTTGAGGCGACGGCCGCCCCGAATATCGCGACGTCGCCGGGTTACGACGACACGAAAGAGTTATCGTGGGATATGGGCCGCTGGCATTGGGCTCTCGTTTGGTTTACTGGGGCCGGCTCCTGGGTCGGCAACGACTTCGACGTTTCCACCATCAAGACTTACGGCGGCCTAAAGACGTTTAGGTTTTTTTCGACCCCCCGCTGGCCGAACGGCCGCTGGGACGGTTTCCGCATCGCCGTCTACTCGTTCGCGGGCGGCGTCCCCGGTTCCATTATGTGGCCTACAAGCGGGTCCCCGAAATTCGTCCTGCCCACCGGCAGCGAGGGCTGGCAAGATTTCGACGTCTCTTGGGTACTCCCCGGCGTGAAGAAGTTCGTAGCGGCCGAGGAACAGTTTTACAATCACCCCGATCCCGGGGCCGACCCGTTCATGCTCGACGACAACACGACCTTTATGCGCCATTCGTGGCAGTATTTTTCGGGCAAATGGGAGTTATTCCCCGAGATAAAGAACCCGCCACTCGGGCCTTACCGTAACGTGATGATCCGCTTCGTTGTCGACAACGAGCAGAACCCCGGCATCACACCTACGAGCATCGGCCGCGTGAAAGCGCTCTACTACTAAGGGACCGCGACCGCCCCAACTTTTAAGGGAGCCGTCTAGGCTCCCTTTTGTTAACCCTTCGCTTTTGCGGTTGATATGCGGACGCCGGGCGGCTATAATACCACGTGCCTAAGGCGTGGACCGCCATCGCGGTTGCGGCCGCGGCCCTATTCGTGGCCGGAGCTTCCGCGGTAGATCTCGCCGTGGGACGGGCCGCGCGGGGGCCGGCAAACGCAACCTCGCCCGCCCGCGACGCCACGCGGGAGCTGAAGTGGGACTCCGGGACGGCGTCTTGGCTCGTCGCCTGGTACAGCGGCGCCGGGAGCTGGGTCGGCAACGATTTCGACCTCTCCGCCGTCAAAACCTACCCCTTCCTCCGGACCGTCCGCGTTTACTCGTACCCCGGTTGGCCCAACCGCTCGTGGGACGGCTGGCGGATCGCCATTTATTCATTCGCGCGCGGCGTACCGGGTGCGATGATTTGGCCTACGAGCGGCCAACCCAAGTTCGTCAAGGGCAAAACGTCGGGCTACGGCTGGCAAGAATTCGCGGTTAATTGGAATCTCCCTTCGGGCGTCAGGACGTTCCTTCCGGCCGTCGAACAATTTTACGATTACCCCAAATGCGACCCCCACGCCGTCGACGACAACCCCTCCTTCCTAAAGCATTCCTGGGCATATTATCAAGGCGTGTGGCAGCTTAATTCGAACAAATACGGTTACTATAACGTAATGTTGCGCGTAGTGATGGACGACGAGCATAACCCGGGCGTCGCGGCGACGAGCATCGGCCGCGTAAAGGCGCTGTACTATTAAGAGGCCACTTAGCGGCGACTATTGAGGAGCCCGGTCGGTCCTCGTCCCCATTTGAAAAAATCGCTTTCTTAGTTGAAATCATCGGACAAGCGCGCCATAATAACGGCGGAAAAGCAGCTATGTTTACGCGGGAGGTCCCGAGGTGAAACGAATTATCGCGTTTACGGTCGGGTTTGTATTAACCACCGCCGCCATTGCCGCCGACGGCGGCTTTCACGAATTGAAATACGACAACGGCGTACGGGCGCTACAGTTGGCCTGGTATACCGGCTCCGGCCGCTGGGTCGGCAACGATTTCGATATCTCAACCCTTAAGACCAAGCACAACGTCATCCGCGAGATGAAATTCTTCACGTCGCCGTATTGGCCCGATAACAAGTTCGACGGCTTCCGCTTAGCGGTCTTCGACTGCTCGAGCGGCCTCCCGGGCGCAAGGCTTTGGCCCGAAGGCCAAGAAGGCCGTTACGTCAAGCCGGCCGGGCGCGAGGGCTTCAAAAAATTTTGGGTGAATTACTATCTGAAAACGAGAAAATTCGTCGCCGCGGTCGAACAATATTACGATTATCCCGATTGCGACCCCTACTTTTGCGACAGCAACCCCACCTTCCTCGTACACAGCTGGCAAAAGGAACCCGCCAAGCCCTGGCAACCGCTTTCCGGCCTCCAGCCCCATCCCTACCGCAACCTCATGCTCCGCGTGATAGTCCACATCGGGTATTCCGAGATAGGGGTGACGCCGACGAGCTTGGGCCGCGTGAAAGCGTTGTATTATTAAATACCCGACTGGTAGACGTCCGAACCGACGTACCGCCGGCTTTTTTAACAACACCGGCGCCGATGCGGAAACGTACGGGAGGCGGTAGTGCGCGCCGCTAAAAAAGCTTGACAAAACAGAATTACCGGTTAAGAATGTGGTGATATAAAAAGGTCCCGCGTTAGCCACCCACAGCTGAGCGCAGCTTATACGTATACGGCGGGCGGGGGCGTCGGGGCGGATTTACTTACGAACAATTACTACGGAGGAAAAGAGAAAGAGGTGATAATATGCGCGTTGCAATCGTATTGCTAATCGCTTTTACCTTTGCCAATACCGCCTACGGGGGCGCGGGGGACGTAATAAGGACGTTTACCTTAACGGGCCAACCTTCCAAGGGCGTCCGCGGCCTCGCATACGATTGGAGCGACGGGAACGTCTGGGCCGCCGGGCCCAATACGAACTACGACATTTCGTTGGGGAAGTTCAGGCCTGCTACGGGTTCGTTGGTCGGGAGTTGGCGGTCGTTAAAAGAACCCAACTGGTGTTTCGACCTCGGCTTCGGTTACCGAATAGGGGCCAGACGCTACGTAGTACTCGTGGACAACCGCACGCCCCGCATACGCCTCTACACCGCGGCAGGCAGTTATTACGGCTCCCTCCCCGACCCGTTCTCGGGAGGTCACAACGAAGGCGCAGCTTGCGATTGGGGCGGGAGTCATATCTACGCCTCCAATTACAGCTTCACCGCGATTCACCGTTGGAATACCGCGACGTGGTCGCCGTGGGTTACCGTGCCGGCCCGCCCGGTCATGGGCGTCGCCGCGGCGTGGGGCCGGGTCTTCGTCGTAACGACCGCGAGCGACTACAAGATCTACGAGTTCGGCGCCGAGACCGGCTCTCTCCAGCGCTCGATTCCGCTGAAGAACTGGGGTACGCGGTACATGGCGGGGATGAGTATAGGCCGCGTCAACGCGAAGGCCGGCGAGGAGTCGGTCTTTCTCGCCATCTACTACCCATCGTTCTATATCTGCGAGGTTTCGGTCGGCGACATAAGCGGGGCGGCCGTCGCGCCGGCTTCCTTGGGCGCGGTCAAAGCCCTATTCCAATAAAGGCCCTTGTCTCTTGTACTTAAGGCCGGCCACGAGCCGGCCTTTTTTACCGTTTGACCGGCCGCCGGCACTTGTGTTAAACTCCGCGCCACACGTCGGAAGCAGCAATGCCCGAACGATATCTCGTAACCAGTGCTCTCCCGTACGCAAACGGCCCGCTGCACGTAGGCCAACTCGCCGGCGCCTATATGCCCGCGGATTCGTACGCCCGGTATTTGCGCCTCGCCCGCAAGGACGTAATATACATCTGCGGCTCGGACGAGCACGGCGTCCCCATAACGGTGCGCGCCGAGGCCGAAGGCGTTACGCCGCAAAAGCTCGTGGACCGCTACCACGCCGAACTCGCCAAGACCTTCGACGACCTAGCCTTCACCTTCGACAACTACGGCCGCACGACGCTTCGGGAAATCCATTACCCGCTTTCGCAGCGTTTCTTCACGAATTTGTTTAAGGACGGCTACGTCACGCCGCGCGAGACGGAGCAGCTCTACTGCGAGAACTGCAACCGCTTCCTGCCGGACCGGTACGTGGAGGGGACCTGCCCCCACTGCGGCGCCGCGGGCGCGCGGGGAGACCAGTGCGAAAACTGCGGCCGGTGGCTCGCCGCGGCGGAACTGGGCGACCCGCGGTGTAAAGTATGCGAGGGCCGCCCCGTCGTGCGTAAGACCACCCACTGGTACCTGGAATTGCCGAAGTTCGCGGACCGCTTGCGCGAGTGGCTCGCGGGCAACACCCACTGGCGCGACAACGTACGGAACTTCTGCCTGAGCTGGCTCGACGAAGGCCTAGCCGACCGTGCCATAACCCGCGACATCGATTGGGGCGTGCCCGTCCCCCTCGACGAAGCGCGCGGCAAGGTCCTATACGTCTGGTTCGACGCGCCCATCGGTTACATAACGTCCACCATCGAATGGGCCCGGAAGCTCGGCGAGCCGGAGCGGTGGAAGGACTACTGGCTCGACGCGGACACCAAAATAATCCACTTTATCGGCAAGGATAACATCGTCTTCCACGCCATCGTCTGGCCCGCGATGCTCATGGGCCAGCCGGAGGGCTTCAACCTGCCGTTCCAGATACCGGCCAACGAGTTCCTCAACCTCGAGGGGCAGAAAATATCGACGAGCCGCAATTGGGCCGTCTGGGTCGACGACGCGCTGGCCGACTTCCAGGTGGACGCGCTACGCTATTACCTTACGGCCAACGCGCCCGAGACGCGCGACGCCGACTTCTCGTTCGCCGAAATGGCGACGCGCGTGAACTCGGAGCTCGCCGACATCTTCGGCAACCTCGTCAACCGGGCGCTTACGTTTGCGAAAAATTACCTCGGCAACGAGGTGCCGCGCGCCGGCGCGCTCAAGCCGCCCGACGAACGGCTCCTCGACTTCACCGCCCGTCAGCTCGACGTCGAGGCGAATTACATCGAGAACTTCGAGATGCGGGCCGCGCTGGCCGCGGCGCTCGACATCGCACGCGCGGGCAATAAATATTACAACGACCAAGAGCCCTGGGCGTGGCGCGAGCGCGACCGCGCCCGGGCGGAAACGATATTGAACGTAGCCTGCCGGCTAGCTGCGGCGCTCTCAACGGCGTTCGATCCGTTTACGCCCGTGGCGGCGGCCGAGATACGCCGCATGCTCGCCCTCGAGCAGCCGCTGAGCTGGGAAGAGGCCAAGACCCCTGCGGTCCGCGAGGGCGCGCCGCTGGGCGACGTAAAAATCTTAATAGAAAAGATCGACGAAGGCAAAGTCGCCGCACAACTTGCGGCGCTTAAAGAAAGCGCCGGCGAAGGGAAAGCTGCCGCGGTGGAAACCGCTGAAGAAAAGGAAAAGACGGCACCGACGGAGGAAGACATGAGCGAAGAATACGTAACGATGGACGACGTGAAGAAATTGGGTATGGTGGTCGCCGAGGTCAAGACTTGCGAACGGGTCGAAGGCGCGGACAAGTTACTCAAGATGACGGTGGACATCGGCGGCGAGGACCGCCCCATAGTCGCCGGCATCGCGCCCTGGTACGAGCCCGAAGAGCTGGTGGGGAAGAAAATAGTCGTCGTGAAAAATATGGTGCCGGCAAAGATCCGGGGCGTACAATCCCGCGGTATGCTCCTCGCGGCCCAACACCACGACGTCGTCAAGGTCCTGGCGTTGGACGGCGACCTGCCCGCCGGGGCGGAGGTGCTGTAGGCGCCGGGGCCCGTGGCGCCGTAAATCGGCCCTGCGACACCCCTTATGCGGACCTCTTGCTTCAGGAGGCTGACGCACGGATTTCTTTACGCGCGTAAGGAATAAGGCCCGCGAAAACCCCGTCCGCCTTTGCCTGCCGGAGGGGGGCGACGAGCGCGTCGTCGCCGCTGGTGCGCAAGCGCTCGAGCTCGGTTACGCGCGGGAAGTAATCCTCCTGACGCCTGGTCACGACGAAGCCGAGGCCGCGGCGAAAAAGGCCGCCGTGGACCTCGGCCTCTTCACGTTGGTGGACCCGACCCAACACGAGGTGCGCAAGAAAACCGCCGGGGCGTACTTCGAGGCGCGGGAGCACGCCGGCGCCACGCCCGAGGAGGCATACGAGACGGCGGCGAAGCCGGCCTACGCGGGCGCGTATCTGCTGCAGGCGGGCGAGGTGGACGCGGTCGTCGCGGGCGCCGCGACGGCGACGGCCGACGTGATGCGCGCGGCCCTCTACCTCGTCGGCCTCGCGCCCCGCACAAACACGCTGTCCACGTTCTTCGCCATGGTAACGGACGATAAGGACTTCGGCGAGGACGGGGTCCTCTTCTTCGCCGATTGCGCCCTCGTCGCGTGCCCCACCGCGGACCAGCTCGCGGAAATCGCGGTCGCGACGGCGCGCTCGTTCGAGCGGCTCGTCGGTGCGGCGGCGCGCGTCGCCATGCTCTCCTTCAGCACCAAGGGCTCGGCGGAACACGCCGCCGTCAAGAAGGTCCGCCGCGCGACGGAACTCGTGAGGACGCGCGCGCCGGAGGTCGTCGTGGACGGCGAGCTCCAAGCCGACGCGGCCCTCGTGCCGGCGGTGGGCGAGAAGAAGGCCCCCGGCAGTCCGGTCGCGGGCCGGGCCAACTGTCTCGTCTTCCCGACGTTGCACGCCGGCAACATCGCGTACAAATTGGTGGAGCGGCTCGGCGGTGCCCGGGCGATAGGGCCCATATCGCAAGGGCTCGCAAAGCCGATGAACGACCTGAGCCGCGGCGCCGTGGTGGAGGACATCGTCGACGTCGTCGCCGTCGCCGCGACGCAGGCGGCGTAATTTCGCGAACGGCGTTAACGAAAAGGCACCGACGAACCGGCGGTTTGAGCGCTTAGTCTACAATTCGACTGACGTCGAGGTGTTTTTTTTAAATTACATTCACGCGGCACTCGTGGATAAGGCGAAAAGCTATAGCCAAAGAAGTAATGGTCTGGTACGACCCGGAGGGAGATTACCTGGAAGTAGTCTTTGAGAAGAAGGAGGGCTATTTCCGGGAGACGGCGAGCGACGCGGTAATGGAGAAGGTGGACGCCGCGGGAAAGGTTATAGGGTTTTCAATATTGAGGGTAAGCGCCCTGAAGAAGGATAAGGAGCCTGTTTCAGTCGTTTTGTAGCGCTTCCGGACGACGCACGCGGCCTAAAAATTCATACGTAATCGATGCAAGAACGCCGGCGCGGGGCGCCGGCTTTTGTTATTAACAAATAATTTTCGCGACCCTATTTTATCCTCTCCGCCATCCACGCCCGCGTCTTGGCGACGCCCTCGTCGAGCGAGACCTTGGGCCGCCAGTCAAGAAGCTGCGCCGCCTTCGCGTTATCGCAGACGAGCCGCCATACCTCGGCCTGCGCGTGGGGGTGCGGCGCATATTCGACGCGGCCCTCGTCGCCGGCGATCTTCTGGGCCAGGTCGCGGATCTCTATTTCCCGCCCCAGGCCGCCGTTAATGACGGACCCGGCGGCGTTCGACTCGCCCGCGCGGCCGATGAGGTCCGCGCAATCGTCGACGTACAACAGGTCCCGCGTCTGACGGCCGTCGCCGAAGACGACGAGCGGCTCACCCTTAAGGTAATGACTGAGGAACGTCACGACGACGCCTCCCTCGCCGTCGGTTCGCTGGAAGGGCCCGTAAGTGTTGAAGGGGCGCAGAATGAGGGCGTGGAGGCCGTAAGCGTGATAATAAGAGAGCGTTAGGTTTTCGCCGGCGAGCTTAGCCGCGGCGTAGGGCGAGGCCGGCCGCGTAGGATACCTCTCGTTTATGGGCGTCCCGTCCACCGCGGGCGCGTAAACCAGACACGTCGAAACGTAAATAAACCGGGAACCCTGCTCGCGGGCAAATTCCAAAACCTTGAAGGTCCCGACGACGTCCGACTGGAACGTCTTGCGAGGGTCTTCTATCGAATCGCGGACCTTGATGGCCGCCGCTAGGTGGTAAACGATGTCGAACTGCTTATCGGCCAAGGCCCGCCACGTCGCGTCGTCGCAGATGTCGCCCTCGAGGAGGCCTTCGTAACCCGCTTCCCCGTCGAACTCGGCCAAGTTGGCCGCGAAGCCGTTCGAAAGGTCGTCGAGCGCGAGGACGTCGTACCCCCGGGCGAGAAGCCAACCGACGACGTGCCGGCCTATGAAACCGGCACCCCCCGTAACCAGCGCTCTCATAAAACAAGCGCCTCCTCTCAAATCAATTTCAAAAAGTCGTCGAAGATAAGGCGCCCCGGCCCGGGCGCCGCAAGCTCCTTGCCCGCGGCGCGGCGCCGCCGGAGCCCCCAGGGCCCGGGCAGGTACCCGGGCAATTGAAAGAGCCAGCTCGCGCGCTCGGGGTGAGGCATCGTCGCGAGGGCGGCGGCGGTATAAGAGGCTATCGCCGCGGCGTCCAGAACGGAACCGTTGGGGTTATACTCCGGGGCCAAGGTGTCGCCGGCCTCGTCGACGTAACGGAGGTATACGAGGCCGTCCGCCGCCAGCGCCGCGGCGGCCTTCTCGTCGGCGCACGTGAAGCGGCCTTCGGCGTGCGCGATCGGGAGGGGCAACACGTCGCCCGTCGACTCGTGGCGACAGAAGACCCATCGGTTCAGGAAACCGCGGTGGTAAGGGTGGCGGTTGTGAGCCAACGCCACCTCGACGTGGCCCGGCTGCCGGCCCGGGACGATGCCCGCCTCGACCAATATCTGGGCGCCGTTGCATATGCCCAAAAGCGGTTTGCCCCGCGCGGCCTCCTCCGCCAATACCTCGACGACAGCGTCCTTGGCCGCGACGGCGCCCGCGCGCACGCGGTCCTCGTACGCGAAGCCCCCCGGCAGCACGTAGCCGTCGTAGCTCGAGATATCTTTGGCAGGAAGGTTAAAGCGGACGACGTCGGCTCGAGCCCCGGCGGCCTCGAGCGCGCGCGCCGTCTCGTACTCGCAGTTCACGCCCGGGAACTGGATGACGGCGATCTTAGTTTTGGCACGAGCGGTCACGGCCGCTGCCTTAAGTCTCTTCCATTTTTATTAATCCTAAAAATACCCCTTCAACGTCTCGCTCCAGGCCGCCGCCATCTCGGCCGCGGCCACGTTCAAGAGGGTCTCCTTGCCCTGCTTCACCACGAGCCTGGGTTCCTCGACGACCTCGCCCAGGCGCCACCAGTCGACGCCGGCGTCGTCCATAATGAGCTCCGCGGCTTCGGCCGAGCCCCGTCGTACCTCGACGACGAAGCCGCCGTTCTCGCAGAAGAGCGCGGCGTCCGGGGAAACGGACCCGAGTACGGCGCCGACGTCGACGTCGCAACCAAGCGCCGCCGAGCCCTTCGCGCCGATAATCATCTCGGCCAGGCAGACCGCAAGGCCGCCGTCGGCGACGTCGTGAGCCGCGGCCACGCACTTCGTCTCGACGAGCTCGAGGACCGCCTCATGCATCTGGCGCTCCTCGCCGAAGCGGGGCATGGGCGCGGGCCACCCGAGGCGCCCCCGCAATTGATAATACTGGCTCGCCCCCAACTCGCCCCAACGGCGCCCGAGGAGGTAAACCGGGTTGCCCGCCTCCTTGAACTGCATCGTGACGGCGAGGGCGAAGTCCTCCATAAAGCCGACGGCGCACACGACGGGCGACGGCTTGACGGCGACGCCACGCGTCGATTGGTTGTAGAAGGAGACGTTCCCCGATACCACCGGCAACGGCGCGTCGGTGCCGCGCAACCCCAAGCCCCGGCAGGCGTCGCCGATGCCGCGTACCGCCTCCTCGAACGTCCAGAAGACCGCCGGGTCTTCCGGGCTGCCGAAGTTCAGGCAGTCGGTCACGGCCACGGGCGTCGCGCCCACCGCGACAACGTTCCGACAGGCCTCCAACACGGCGTGTGCCCCGCCGGCGTAAGGGTCCAACGCGCCGATATAAGGGTTGCCGTCGCAAGCCAACGCGATGGCCTTGCTCTTCCCGGGCCAAGGGGCCAGGACAGCGGCATCCGCCTCGCCGGCCTCGATTACGGTGTTGCCCTGGACGTTGCGGTCGTAGTGCTCGTAAAGCGGCCCGCGCGAACATATATTGGGCGAGGCCAACAGCTCTATTAGCGTCTCGGCTAAGTCGGCTGGCGGCTTCAGGCGTACGAACTCCAACGGCGCCGCGGGCGCCTGCGCCTCGCGCCGGTAGCTCGGCGCGGTGGAGATGACCTCCAGCGGCACCTCCGCGACCACCTCGCCCCGCGCCGTCATCCGGAAATATTTCTCCTCCATTATTTCGCCGATGACCGTCGCCTGCGCCCCGGGGAACACCCGCGGCAACTCGAACTCGTCGTTATAGACCGCCAAGATCTCGTCGGCGAAGTAGGACGGCGCGGCCACGACGTAACGTTCTTGGGTTTCGCCCACGGCTACGACCGCCGGCTCGAGGCCCTCGAGCGCCACGGGGACCTTGTCGAGGTCGACGGTCCCGCCGAGCTTCGCCGCGGCGCAAAGTTCGGAGGCGGCGCCCCCAAGGCCGCCGGCGCCGAGGTCCTTTATCCCGAGCTCGACGCCCTTCGCTCGCGCCCGGGCGAGGACCTCGCGCGTCGCTACGGCGAGGACGCGCTTCAGAAAGGGGTCCGGTACCTGCACCGCGGCCCGGTTCTCCGCCCCCTCCTCCTCGTCCAGCACCGCCGAGGCGAACGACGCGCCGCCTACCCCCGAGTCGTCGGTCGGTTTCCCCACCAATACGAGGACGTAATGTTGGTAACGGGCCGCGGCGGGCGCCCGGCTCTCGACGACGTCGCCCTCGTTCACGACCCCTACGGCGACGACGTTCACCAGGCAATTGTCGTCGTAGCATTCGTCGAAATACGCGTCGCCGCCCGCGTTCGGGACGCCGATGGCGTTGGCGTAGCGCCAGATGCCCTCCACCACGCCCCGCGCGATGGCCTGCGTGCGCTTCTCGTTTTCGCCCGCGGTGGCGCCGAACCTCAGCGGGTCCAGCACCGCGACGACGTCCGCGCCCATGCAATACACGTCGCGGACGATGCCGCCTATGCCCGTCGCCGCGCCCTCGAGCGGCAACACCTGCGACGGGTGGTTGTGGCTCTCGTGAGCGATGGCGACGCAATAAGAGGTCTCGCCCTCGGTGAAAAGGCGAACGACGCCGGCGTCCTGGCCCGGGCCGAAGACGACGTTGGGCGCCCGCGTCGGCAAATAACGGCGGAGGATGCGGCGGCTCGACTTATACGAGCAGTGCTCGGACCAGGCGACGTCGAAGAGGTAGGCCTCGACCTTGGTGGGTGCCCGGCCAAGAAGTTCCCACACGCGGACGAGCTCCTGAGGCGCGATGCGGAGCCCCCACCTCGCGGCGAGTACCGCGACCTCCTTCAACTTGCGCTTATCTACGCTCGCGTCGGCCATCGCGTCCCCTGCATAATAATAAAACGCCCTCGCGGGCGCAATTAAAAAACTTAGCCGGGGAAGACATATATTCTAAGTAGGCCGCCTTTGCGGACCACCGTAGTTCGAATTTAAAATACGACAATTGATAAATACTAAATAAAACCCGCGCCGGCGTAA
>WVWN01000043.1 GCA_011773985.1 Candidatus Zixiibacteriota bacterium
ACCTCTGTTTATCATTCATTTATTTTGGCCCGGCAGGAACGCCGGCGTTACCCTTCACCGGCAGGAATGCCGGCGCTACAATTACGTCCTCCGCGGAATTTGCTGGCCCAATATTCCCGAGGGCCGGTAGATTAAAACTATTATTAAAATGCCGAAGGCGATAGCGTCCATCCACAGCGACGAGACGTACGCGCCGGCGAAGCCCTCCGCGAGGCCGAGGACGAGGCCGCCGACGAACGCCCCCGGCATGTTGCCGATGCCGCCCAGCACCGCGGCGGTGAAGGCCTTCAGGCCCGCCATGTACCCCATCATCGGCCAGACCTGGTTGTAGTTCATCCCCACGAGGACGCCCGCGACCGCGGCCATCGCCGAGCCGATGGCGAACGTCGCCGAGATGGTCCGGTCGACGTTGACGCCCATGAGCTTCGCCGCGACCTGGTCCTGCGCGCAGGCGCGCATGGCCCTCCCCAACTTCGTCTTGCCGATTAAAAGCGTCAGGAATATCATCATCGCGACCGCGGTGCCCAATATCGTTATCTGCATGTTCGAGAACGTGGCCTCGCCCACGGCGGGCAACGCGAGCTGGTGCTTCACCTGGAAGAACGCGAGCGGCCGCTCGGGGTCGAGGAAAGGCTGGCGGCGGGCACCCCATATCTTCATCGCCAGGTTCTGCAAAAATAGCGACGCGCCGATGGCGGAGATGAGCGCCACGAGGCGGGGGCTTCGGCGCAGCGGCCTGTACGCGATGTACTCCAACGTAACGCCCATCATCATCGCGGCCACGATGGCCGCGGGCGCCGCGAACCACAGCGGGTACCCGGCGAGGCGGAAGAGCGTCATCGCGACGAACGTGGCCATCATATAGATTTCGCCGTGCGCGAAGTTGATTAGCTCGACGATGCCGTACACCATCGTGTAGCCGACGGCGATGAGCGCGTAGACCGCGCCGATGGTCAAGCCGTTGATAAGTTGTTGGAGGAACATCGCTGAGCCGTTTATATTTTATAAAAATAATGTTACCGACGCACGCGAACGCCGAGGCCGCGAGAGCAGCGCACTTAGCCGACGCCGGCGACCTTGGCGACGATTATGGCCGCGACCGCGAGCGGCGTGATCGTTCGACACATCCAGAGCCATATTCTGCCCGTCGGGAAGCCGTGG
The DNA here is from genome assembly GCA_011773985.1 of Candidatus Zixiibacteriota bacterium. Classification (GTDB taxonomy): domain Bacteria; phylum RBG-13-66-14; class B26-G2; order WVWN01; family WVWN01; genus WVWN01. The sequence continues at coordinate 1,162 of WVWN01000043.1, forward strand.
TAGGAACCTTCCGCGGCCGCTTTGATGGCCTTCGGCCCCCAGCCCCAACCGACGAAGAGGGCAATAAGGAGGCCGCCGAGCGGCAGGAAGAAGTTGGCCGAGAGATAATCCATCACGTCGAAGAAATTCAGGCCGAAAAGGCGGAACTTATCCATCGCGCCGAAGGACAGCGCCGAGGGTATGCCGATTACGAAAATAATCGCGCCTATCACCGGCGCGGCAACGCGGCGCCGCCAGCCCATCTCGCCTATGGTGAACGCCGTAACGACCTCCAGGACCGATATGCCGGAGGTAATCGCCGCCAAAGCCACCAATACGAAGAAAAGGATGGCGAAAACGAAGCCCCCGGGCATACTCGCGAAGACCGCGGGCAACGTGTGGAACAAGAGGCCCGGGCCGCCATCCGGCGCGAGGCCCATCGCGAAGACGGCCGGCAGGAGCGCGAGACCCGCGAGGAGCGCGATTACCGTATCCGCGACCGCGATCGTCGCCGTCGAAAAACTCAGGTCGGCGTTTCTCTCCAAATAGGAACCGTACGTCAACATCGCGCCCATGCCGAGCGAGAGCGAGAAGAACGCGTGACCCAAGGCGATTAGGACCGCGGACCACGTTAGCCCCTGGAAGAAGGGGATGCTCAACGGCCCGACGTCCACCGTCGTAATCTTGGGCACGAGGTAAAACCTAACGCCCGCCGCGGAGCCGGGTAGCGCCAGCGACCATACGACGAGCACGAGAAGTATAGCGATGAGAACGGGCATCAGGATTTTCGAGGCGGCCTCGATGCCGCTCCGGACGCCGCGGAAAATGATAAAAGTACAGATCGCCATAAAGACGAAATGCCAGAGGACGGAAAGGCCGGGCCGAGCGGCGAAAGATTCGAAATGCCCCTTGGCGGCCGCGGCGCCCCCCGCGTCCGCCGTAAAACGGGTGACGGCCCCGGTTATCGCCTTGAATACGTACGCCATAACCCACCCGGCGACGACGCTGTAATAAGAAAGTATCACGAAGCCGGCGAGGACGCCCAGGCCGCCGACGAGGAACCAGCCCGTCCCCGGCCTGATGACCTTGTACGCTCCCACCGGGTTGCGCTGTGCCGTTCGGCCCACGGCCAGCTCGGCCATCATCACGGGGAGGCCTATTATGATTATACAAATCAAGTATACGACGACGAAGGCCGCGCCGCCGTGCTCGCCCGTTATGTACGGGAACTTCCAGATGTTGCCCAGGCCGATGGCGGAGCCGGTCGCCGCCAGGATAAAACCAAACCTCGAGCCCCAGTGCTCGCGTAAGCGCCTCGGCTTAGCTTTAACCATATAAGACGTCCTCCATCGTACTCCTCAAATAATCTATTTCTTCGGAGACAACCGCCAGAAACGGCTCGCCTCGTAACGAGGGCCCTCGTACGTCGCGACGTATTCCATTTCGTACGGGGCCAAGAGCCGTCGGGCCACGCCGCCCGTCACGCGGTACTTCCCGGCCGCGTCCGGGACGGTGAGCTCGATAGAGGTAAACACCGGCCGGTCGTCGCCCGCGAAGACGCGGCGGCCGGTCGCGAACTTGGCGTCGATTTGCCGCCTGAAACTAACGGCGTCGCGGACGCCGTAATAGATGGAGGCCGTCTCCGCGCCGGAGAAATATGTAACGTATACTCCCGTGCCGATGCCGCCCACGCCCGAGAAGACGACGAGGTCGCCGGGTTCGGTAAGTCCGTCTACGAAACGTACGAAAGCCAGGTGTTCGTTGTTCTTGGGATCGGCCTCCGGGTAAATCGAGCCCCAGAAGTTCGCCGCGAACAACAAGGGCGCCAGAACGTACAACGCGACGCTGCCAAGGCGCCTGGGCGCCGCGGCCCCCGCGCTCGCAAATATGAAAAACATAAGGGCAAAGGCTTGAACGGTCCAACGGTCCGTACCGCCGGCGTCGCGGAAAGTGAAAAAGGCCGCGTAGGGCAAAAACAACGCCGCCGCAAGCCAAGCGTGCCGACGGCGCGAGCCTCTTTTGAAAAACCGCGCCGCCGCGCCGACGAACGCCGCCGCCAACGCCGCGACCGCCGCGCCCACGAGGGCCGCCGACGCCACGTGCCTCGCGGGCCAGCCCCCGCCGATCACGTCTTTAGCCCAACGCAGGCCGAAGACGTTACGCGCCAACGCGTAGAAGTCGAGGACGACGTTGTAGAGGCGGTAAGTCATATAATATTCCGACTTGCCCGGAACGCCGAAAAGCCAACGCCAAAACTCGCCCGGTCCTCTTAAACCTAAAACGCCGAAGGCGACGACGCCGTAAGCTGAAACGACCGGTAAGAGGAAAGAGGCAACGAGTGCCGGTAGCCGCCGGAAACGTTTCTCGGGCTTCGCCAGCAGATATGCCGCGACCACGAAAACGAGCAGCAGCGCGTTGGAGAAGTGGGCGAGCACGGCCGCGCCCGCCACGGCCGCGCACAGCGCCCATCGGCGAAAGCCGCCCGTCGACGACGCCCACTGAGCGCAAAGAAAGGCCGCCATCGCCGCAACCGTGCTCAATATGACGCACTCGGCGTTACACGAATAGGCCCAATACCCGTACGAAAACGCGAGCGCGAAACTCCCCGCCAAAGCCAACGGCCGCCCCAACGCCGCCTTCCTCAGCATCAGATAAAATAGGGCGAAGCCGACGGCGCCCACCAGCGCGGACATAATCTGCATCGCGCCGAACAGCCGGCCGCGATACCCGAAGGACTTCAAAACGGCTTCGAACGTCAACGCGAGCGGGTTGTATAGAAGGCGGTGGGGGTGCCAGACGGCGGCGGTTCCCCGCGCGGCTATGTCCAGCTCCCAGCGCATCGGGTCCGGGAAATAATACGCGGAGCGGAATACTATATAAATCGCCGCGACCGCGACGGTCGCCGCGGCAACGGCGATATCCCAACGGGACTTTAGCCTTTCTCGCAAATCGGAAACGAAGATACCGCGCGGCCCGGCCGCGCCGCCTTAACTCCCCTCGGACGGCCCGGCCTCCGGCAAAGCCGAGGCCGCTAACGCTTCCTCGGCCCGCTCGAGGTCGGCGGCCTGCTTCTCGTAGGGCACGAACTTCCCGTCCTTCACTACCGCCACGACGAGGGGTTTCATGCAATCGCCGTCCCGGTTGAAGTAGGTCAGGCCCGCGACGCCGCCGTAACCCTTTTGCGGCGTATCCATCGCCGCCACGTAATTCCTTATGGCCTTCCGGTCCGGGCCCGCCTTCTCGACAGCCTCGGCGACTACCCCCACGGCGTCGTAGGCGAGCGCGGCCCAACAGTCCGGCTCGGTCCCGTAGCGCTCTTTGAATTCCGCGACGAACTTTTTCGTCTTCTCGTCCGCGGTCGTGGGCAGGAAGGGGCAAGTAACTATGACGCCCTCCGCCGCCCGGGCCGCGTTGGTTATCAGGTCCGCCGAGAGAAGGCCGTCGCCGCCGACGAAGGGGGTCTCGATGCCGAGGTTCCGCGCCTGCGTAAGTATCATCGCGGCGTTCGCGTACAGGCCCGATATGAATATCGCGTCCGGCTTCTTCGCATTTATCTGCGTAAGTTGAGGCGTGTACTCCTGCGTGTCGCGGACGTACGCCTCCTCGCGCACTAACTCGAGGCCGACCTGCTCCGCTCGCTCGGCGAACGCGTCGCGCAAACCCCGGCCGTAGTCGTCGTTGTCGAAGAATACGGCCACGCGGTCGTAACCCAGGACGTACTTCATAAATTCGGCGATGAACTGCCCCTGGAAATCGTCGCGGTAAACGTTGCGGAAAGTCCAGTCGCCGCCCTCGCACACGGTCACGTTGGTCGACCCGTAGGACATTTGTAAAATCCCCACCGAGTTATAGACCTCTTTGCCCGCGAGGGAACAACTGGAGTTGAAGTGACCGAGCACGGCCAAAACGCGCGGATTCGAACCCAACTTCTGAGCGGTATTGGCCGCCTCTTTCGGGTCCCCTTTGTCGTCCTGAAATTCCAGCTCGAGCGCGACGCCGTTAATGCCGCCCGCCTTGTTTATCTCGTCGGCCTTCATCTCCGCGGCCATACGCGCCATTTCGCCGTATTGGGCGCCGTCGCCGGTAAAGGGGCCGGCCATGCCCACGAGGTAGGTATCTTTAGCCTTTTTGCCACAACCGAAAAAAACGGCAAGAACGACGGCCGCGAGAAAGGCAACCTTAAAAAGCTTCCACATCTTTACGTCCTCCTGAAGAGAAGATAAAGTCGCGGTGAGGATAAGCCGTACACCGCCGCCCCTCACGGGCCTCTCCGCCATTCGGGGGCTTCGGCCTCCTCGGCCAGCCGCGAGCTTATTTGCGCTATATTATCGACGGCGCCGCGCACCGCGTTAGCCTGATTCAAAGCTTCGTTCGCGGCGTCGTTTATATTCTCAACCGCGGTCGTAACCTGCTCCAACCCGAGGCTCTGTTGGCGCGCGGAGGCCGCGATCTGCTTGGACATACGGCCTATCTCTTCGACGAACGGGACGATTTCCTCGACCATGCTCTTCGCCCTCGCGGCCCCGTCGCGCAAGATGTCCGACTGCTCCGCGCTCGCGCGCGCGGACGTCACCGTCTTGACGGTCCCGTCGCGAATCTCGTGGAGAACCTTTCTTATTTCCTCGGTTCCCCCTTTGGACGAACTGGCGAGGTTTTTCACCTCGCGCGCCACCGCGGAGAAGCCCCGCCCGAACTCGCCCGCCTTCGCCGCCTCGATGGCGGCGTTTAGCGCGAGGACCGTGGACTGCTCCGCGAGGTCGTTGACCAAAGCGACTATCTCGTCCATGCGGCGCGCGCTCTCGTTCAGCGCCACGGCGAGCTTGGCCGCGTTCTGCGCTTCCGCGGCGAGCCGCTCGATGTTCTCCGCGTTCATAAGAATTTGATCCTGGGCGGTCTTGACCAATCTCGCCGAAGAGTCGACCCGCTCCGAGATCTCCTCCGCCCGCGCCGCGGTCTGCCCGACGGTCTCGGCCAACTCTTTCATCGTCACCGAGGTTTCGGAAATAGCGGAAGCCTGTTGCGAGGTTATACTCGCCTGCTCCGCCAAATTTTCGCGCACGCGCGCGGCGTGGCTCGAGAGGTCCGCCGTCACCCGCCGGATAGCCTCGTCGAAAAGCCGCACCTCGTCGCGGAACGTACGACACGCCGCCGTCAATTCCTCGAGCTCGTCGCCGACGTAATACGTGACCGGCGCCGCGTTCGCCGCCGTCCCGAGGGGCACGGTCACGTGACGCGAAACGAGGGAAGCCGCGGCCGCGGCCAGCGCCACCAATAACGCCGCGACCAACCATTGCCCCGGGCCCCAGGCGACGCCCGGGCGCACGTATAAACCGCTCGCCGCCAGGACAATTATCGCCGCGGCGCCGCACCCGCCGATAATAGCGTACCGCGCCCCCAGCGGCATATATCGCCGCCTCGCGAATTTTATTTTACGGGCCGTAAGGAAAGCGAAGATCGGCACCAAATAGCGCTCCGCGGCCGCGTACGAGACCAGCGCGTAAACGAGGGCCGCCGCGCCCCCCGCGGCCAAAACGCCCAACGCCTGCACCCCCGTCGCGCCGGCCTCGACGGAAAGGGCGGCGCAAATAGCATAGGCCAAGGTCCCGCCTAAAAATCCCGCCAACGAGACCGACGCCGGAAAAGCTCTCATCCGCCGGGCGGGCCCCGGCTCGAAGGTCGCTTCCCCCGGCGCCGCGGGCGTCAAACGCGAAACGGCTCGCGCCAGCGACGCCAACGTCGCCGCGGTCAATAACACGTGGCCTAAACCCAGCGGCGCGACCACGTAGAGGTGGGCGAACGCAAGCCTCAGCCGCGCCGCGGCCCCGAAGCCGAATGTCAAAAATAGAACCGCCGCCGCGGGCAACACTTGAAACGCCGCGACCAACAGCGCCTGCGTTAACGCAACGCCCGCGACCTCGACGCCCGTACTGTCTCGCGTAGCCACCTTCGCTACCACATCCTTTTCACGAAGACGAATTTATTGCCCGCCGGCCTCTTCTCCCGCCGCCCATTCCGGCGGGAGCTCATAACCCTCGCGGACGAGCCTTATCGAAATAGATACGTAGTCGCTCAAGTCGCGCTGCTCGCCGGTTATTACAAACGAACGGTCGCGTTTTCCCGAAAGGTCCAGGCGGGCGTACGCCGGTAGGCCGTCGGAAGCCGGTACCGCGGCTCCCGCCCCCTCGAAAGAGGCGTGCCCCGTCATCGTCGTTAACTTCGTATCCTGCGTAAGCTGTTGCTCGAAGGCGACGGCGAACGCGACCTGCCCGCTCTCCCCCCCCTCGAAGGCGGGAAGCGGTCGCCCCTCCGCGACCTCGAGCAAAACCAGATTAAAGCCGCAAGAACGCGCGACCGCGGCCCGAGCCCCGTCCCGCCACAAATCCGCGAGCGGGCCCCCCGGCGCAAATAACATCAGCGCCAGCAGGTTGTAACTGAGCTCCTCGCTGTCTTTAACGAACGCCGGCGCGCGTTTAATGCCGCCCTCCCTCATCGTCCACGGCGCAAACTCGAGCCACCGCCCGGGCAAAAAGTCGCCGACGTTCTCGACGCCGCCAATTACCACGTCGCCCGCCAACGTCCGCTGCCCGGCGGTGAGGAAGGTAAGGCGGTAGACGCCGTCGCCGAGCGGCTCGAGCGAAAAAGTCGCCGTCGTCTCGGTAAGGCTAAGCGCCGGTATGCCGAACGCGTGCGCAGCTTCCGCGGAGGCATCGTCCACTTCGTACGTAGAACTCGCGGTAAGTTTATAATTTACGGGCGCCGCGCCGGCCGCCCCGGCCGTAACAACGGCCATAACCCAGTAAACGAGCCTTCGCATACCTTTCCCCGGCTCCTTTGATACTTTAATTCTTGTAACATTTTTAACGCCCTTTATCAACACTTTTCCGGAAGAGCCGCCGTTGACAAGACGCCGCGGCCGTGTTAGGTTCGCGAGGCTCCAATATAAGGTGGCTTATGATAGAGAATTATATGCAATACGAGCCGGAATTGGGCGAAGGCGTCTACGTCGCGCCCACCGCGTTGGTACTCGGGCGCGTCAAGCTCGGCGAGCGGGCGAGCGTGTGGCCCGGCGCCGTCTTGCGCGGCGACATAAACGAGATAACCGTGGGCGAATACACAAACATCCAGGACCTCTGCGTGGGCCACCTCGAGGACGACCTGCCGCTCGTCGTCGGCGCGTACGTGACCGTAGGCCACGGCGCCGTCCTGCACGCCTGCACCGTGGGCGACGACTGCCTGATAGGTATGGGGGCGATCGTATTGAACGGCGCGAAGGTGGGCGACGGGACGATAATAGGCGCCGGCTCGCTGGTGGCGCCGGGCAAGGAGGTTCCGCCGGGGGTCCTGGCGCTCGGGTCGCCGGCGAGGGTCGCCCGCCGGCTGGACGCCGCGGAAATAGAGCACAACCACCGCTGGGCCGAGAAATACGCCGAGCTCGCGGCGACGTTCCTGGAGGGGCGGAAGTAACGCGGCCGCGAACGCTCTGCGCGACGCCGCACCCGCGGACGGAGGGTAATCGAATTGGATAAATATAAGAGGATACTTTTACTAATCGTCTTGGCTTCCGCCTTGGGGCTCGTCACGCTGGGCAGGTACGATTTGCGGCCGTGGGACGAGCCTTTTTACGCGCTCCGCGCGCGCGCCGTGGCCGAGAAAAACGCCTGGCTGGACCAGAACGACTTCTGCCCGAACCGCATGGCGAACGCCTGCTACCCGCCGCTCTTCGTATGGCTCGCCGGCGCGACGATGAAAGTACTCGGCCCTACCGAGTTCGCGGCGCGCCTGTGGGCGACGTTGCTCGGCCTGGCCGCGATACCCGTAACCTTCCTTCTCGCTCGCCGCTTGGCCGGCGACGTGGCCGGCCTGTTCGCCGCCGGCGCGCTCGCGGCCCTACCCAACTTCGTCCGCGCGAGCCGCATGGCGCAATTCGACGCCCCCGTCGCCTTCTTCGTCCTTCTAACGTTCTGGCTCTGGGTAGAATATTATAAAAACCGCCGTTGGCTTACGGCCGTTTTGTGCGGCGTTGCCTTCGGCCTGGCGCTGATGACGAAGATAGCGGTGCCGTTCGTATTCGTGGCCGCGGCCGCGGCGACGATAGCCGTCAACGCGGGCGGCGCCCGGGCTAGCCGCGCGCGGGACGCCGGCGCGCTGGCGCTGGCCGCGGCCGTGGGCCTCGCCGTCGCGGCCCCCTGGCACGTATATATGTACGTGAAACACGGGAGCTACTTCCTCGAGCACTTCC